>DASRBO010000177.1:0-15422 GCA_035653595.1 Acidimicrobiales bacterium
CACGGTGGACACCCGACGGTCGATCGTGGACGGCGCCAGGCCGGTCTCCTCCAGATAGCGGACATAGAGCTCCAGCTGCGGCCGGTTGGCCGAAAGCACCTCCAGACCGATCCCCTCGGCCCAGGCGAAGAAGGATCGCAGATCGTGGCGATAGGACTCCAGGGTCCTCCCCCGGTAACGGGCCAGGAAGGCAGCGGCAGCCAACTCGGCAGGCGGGAGCATCTGGTGCAGTTCCAGGACCGTGGTGCTCGGTTCGACGGTGAAGGTTGTCATGGTCCCTCCTTGGGATGGATAGACCACCCAGGGAATCGTCCGACCAGCGACGCGTCCACTGATGACTTCGAGAGCCTGGTGCTCACGCCCGGCGAAGTGAGGCGGCCCTACGAGCCCGGGACGACGGCGATATTGGGACGCGGGTTCGAGGCACAGCAACACGCGATGCCACCGGGCCGCTGACCCAGGTGGGAGCCCCACCCGGCGGTCGGTCAGATCGCCACGTCGTCACTCCTCCAGGAGTAGACGCACCTCCTCGAAGGTCATCTCTGTAGGCCCGACGCCGGGCTCGCCCACGTAGCCGGTGACGCCGGGAACCGAGCGGATCATCGGCCAGGCCGAGGGGTCGCAATGAACCAGCACATAGTCAGATGATCGCGGGAGGGTCATGAGGCCGCCGAGCTCTTCCAGGCGATCGGCCTCGGCGAAGGCTAACCGCAACTGGCGCGCCAGTGTCTCCGCGCCACCGTCCTCGGTATGCACCACCACCCACACGCGCTGGCCGTTCTGGAGGTCCGAATTGCTGAGGGTCATCTGGTTCGTCTCCTTGGATCTGGCGAGGAGATCACGCCGAGTGGAGGCATAGGACTTCCTCAGCCGCTTCGCCCGCGCCCGTACCAGTGCTTTGAAGTCCTTGTTCGCTGTCACTCTCGGTGTCCTCCCAAGCCCTCGACCGAGCCCCAGCACCTCGTCCGAGGACGGACACACCGACAGCGGCTCCAGGGGATCTGCTCCCCTTTGCCTCGTTGTGGGCGCGGCTGGGAGGCGTCCTCAAGGTCAGGCGGTGGGCCCCGCTCGGCCACCATGCTTCCCCGGGGGAACGAGCCTGTCAAGACCTCGCGACCGCGACGGTCTTCCACAATCCGCGGGATACCAGCCCGAAACCGGATACGCCGAGGCCACTCCAACCGCCGAATGACTCCGACTCGGTAACTGGGCCCCTCCCAGTCCTGCTCCTGATGTGCGGGCACCAAACAACGGGGTTCGGCTGAGGTCAAGATGTTGGTCTGTGCCGACGCTTCGGACGGTGTCCCATCTGGTCGACGACTTCAACTTGTTCCAGGGCCAGAACCGGCTGTTGGCAGTGGTCTCTCCGACCTGCCCGGGCTGCCAGGAGACGGCGCGCCTGGTCACGGACGCCCTCGTGGCGCATCCCAGCGCTCCGGTGCTCGCTCTGTTCCTGTGGATGGGCATCTTGCCCGACGACAACCCGACCGAGGCCCATGCCCAAGCAGGACTGTTGGGGCCGGAACGACGCCTTCGGCACTACTGGGAGGGGGAAGGGTGGTCCGTCTCCTCGGCCCTCAGACCCGTCCTCGGCATCGGAGATCTGGATCCGGCCCGGAGTGCGTGGGACGTGTGCCTCCACTTTCCTGCCGGGGTCCGCTGGGAGGATGAGCCTCCCATCCCCGAGGGTTGGGTGTGCAACACCAGGTACGATCCTGGCGGCGACTCTTTTGGCCGGATTAGCGCGGGGCTCCTGGGGCGCTGGCTCGATGGCTGACCTCGCTTGTCGTTCGGTCATCCGCACCCGCTCAGCTGCCGGCGGCAAGGGCGCCGTGGGTGCTCCAGTCGGACCACTCGATGGTGTCGCCTGGACCCGGCGGTCGGGGCGCCCAGGCCTCCGACGGAGTCCGATCTTCGATGATTGCACCCGGGCCGGAGGAGAGATCGATATGGGTAGATGATTCGGGCCAACTGGTCATCCCAGGGTGGCGCCGGCCCGCCGCCCTCTGTTCGGCTCGAGGACGACCGCCCGGGCACATACTGACTTGGTCACGCGCGCGGGTGCCACACCCTTCCGAGGTAGCCGCCGCTCTGCTCCAATTGACTAAGGTCCGCTCGGCCAATGCAAGGGGTGGCGATGCCGGAAGGTGGTTCGTTCATAACAGCCGAGGGTCGACTGGCATCGGGCGTCAGCGAGAGCTATCGAAGCCAGTCCCAGCAACTCGCCGCCCTGCTGTGGGCACGGGCTACTCCGGAGGTCTGGTCTGCCGTGCGCGATCACGCTCAAGGCGCAGCCAGAGACCTTGATGACAATCATGTCGGCACTGAGCACATCACACTCGCCATATATATCGAGTCGGTGACAACCCAGCGAAGCGCACACTCGAAGGACTCGGTGTGACCCAGGATGTCTACAAGTCGGTGCTCGACTCCGAGCCAGGGCCGAGTCCTTCGGGACCGATCCCCTACACCATCCGGGCGGCCATGATTGCAGGCCTGGCGGTGTCCGAGGCCGATCGACTCGGTTCCGAGCGCGTCGGGCTCGAGCACCTCTTGTTGGGAGTTATACGCGAAGCCGAGCGATGGGACCAGGACCACGCCTGGGGGCCCCAGCATCTGCGCAATGCCGCGATCCGTGCTGGCCATTCGGTCGATGAGATCGAATCCGCCCTGATGTCGGCAGTAGGGCAGGGTCCCACATAGGTTCTATGGCGACGGGAACACCGGTTGGCGTTCCCGTTCGTCCTCGTGCCAGCCGGGCGGCCAAGGCTAACTCATCGTGCAATTTCGCGGGCCAGGGCCCCCGACCTCGGAAGCCATGGCTGACGGGCACCTTGTTGTCAAGCAGTCGCAGGCGGGCACCGGCGACGGACCGCGGCGTTTGCTAGGGGCGGGCGACCCTCTGACTCCCCGGCCCGTAGGGTCCTTCCCGGCGCCCGAATCCGGGTTATCAGCTCTTCTTCTCTGTCTGGTGCTCGGCAAGGACGTCGGCGATCACCCGGCGGCACTGGCGGGTGTGGGGCGGGTTCGCATCGGGATAGCGGGCCACGATGTACAGCGCCCACCAGAGGGCCCACCCGCGGCCCCGGACCCAGGTGTCGCGCTCCACGGGTAGGTGATTGCGGAAGGCCCGACGACTGTCCCCCTCGAGGAAGGTCCAGGCAATGACGGTGTCACGCGCGGGGTCGCCCACGGCCGAGGCTCCGAAGTCGATGACCGCGCTGGGAACATCCCAGGCACCAGCGCCACCACGACGCTGTCCACCACCCGAAAGGCCACGCCCAACATCGCCAGAATGCGAACGGCCTTCAGCGGCCGTTCGGTATGGGTCCACGGAGATGTTGCCCCCGCCAACCTCTTAGTCAGGGATGGTCATCTGAGGGCACCGGCCCGGCCCCTTGTCGAGGTCATCGGCGGGCTCTGTCCAGCAGTCGGTCTGGCCAGCCGGTGGCTCTACAGCCGGAAGGGCAGAGGACCCTGGGATGTCGGGGCCTTGCTCGAGGTCACTCCCGGCGAGGGTGACTGAGCGGGGAACAGGTCGGCGCGCGCTTCGGTGGGCGCCCGGGGAGCGACTCAGCCCGGATTGGCCGTACTCTCGGCCAGGGCCTGTCTCCGACCTCCAGCAATCCGCTTGACACAGTGTAAAGTGCAATTTACATTGGCGGCGTGTCAAGTAAACGCTACATTCTGGCTGCTGGCCTGAAGATATCGCCGGTGTTCCTCCGATGTTTCCTGCCATCGCCGTGAGCCCCACAGTACCTATTCAAAGTCTTCGGCTCTTAACCTCGGAGATGGAGCACGACCGAGAAGGACGCCTTCTGCGGAAGTCGGCCGACCGATCTTCAGAGCTGACGACTCCGCATGCCAGTCTTCCGCGTCCTCGTTCTGAGCTTGACCGCACACCTGACGGTCGATCCGGCGCATTCCGATGCCCACGGGCGCTCGACCGGGTGTTCATGGCACCTGGGTCAGGCTCGCCAGAGGACGAATCTCGATGAGACTATCGCGTGCCTCAGGACAAGACGCATTTCTGGTGATCGGACTCGCCTTCATTGCCCTCGGTGCGGTGGGTCAAACTGCCTTTCTTTACCTTGGCATTCCCTTAGCACTCATCGGGGTGGTCACAAAGGTCAGGCGTAAACAGATCGGTCAGTGAGGGTTCCGCTTGCTGCCCTGATCCGTACGCGCCGGCCAGCAGGGACTGCCGGTAGTGCAGGCGCCCATGAAGTGCGGATACGGCCGGTTGATGTCGCCCAGCCGGTTGAGCTCCCCGTCGGGGATGCGTTTCAGGCGGACGTGCTCGAGGTGGGAAGGGGGGCATGGTGTTGTCCCGAAAAGGAAACACCTCCCTTGTTTTCCTTGACATCGAATGTAACGTATGCTTTACATTAGCAGATGTCAAGAACACGCTACATCCTGGCTACCGGGCTGGGGACGGCGCTTGCCCTTGTGGGATCTCTGCCTGCGGTCGCCGTCAGCCGGGCCGGCCCGCATTTGGACCAGCGGTGCGACGTCGACACCGCCCCCGTCCAAGCATGGGCTTGGTATGCCGAGAGCCAATCATTCACGCCGGCGGTCGCTTCGCTGTCTCGGGTGGAGGTCAAGCTGTCGTTCGTGACCGACGTCAGGACGACGCTCCGGGCTCGGCTCGTCCTTCACCCTGGCGGGGACCTACCTGCGGGCTACGGGAGCGGGGGGATCGTCGTTGAGAACCTCGCTGTCCACGTGAGCGGCCGGGCAGGAGGATTGCAGTGGGTTCCGATCGTCTTTCCGAGTCCCGTGGCGGTCGTGTCCTTGCCGGGCACCGGTACCTACTCAATTGACATCGACCTGCCTATCGAACCCGACGTGGCACCCTACGGGGCACGGATCGGCTGGTACGCCTGCGGGGCGGCGTACACGCGAGGTCGAGGTCACTTCCCCCTGAGCGCTGACTCCTTCCGACGACAGGCGGCCAACGGCGGCATGTCGTGGCTGCCCACCTCCACCTCCACCCAGCCTGTCGCCGATGAGCCCACCACGGGCTATACGGACTCGTTCGAGTTCAGAGTCTTCGGCTCCTGATCTCCGGGCCAGACAACCGAGAGGCGCGCAGTAGGCACTCCGGCCGAGCGACTCGTTGACCGTGACTCGGCATGCAATTCCTCGCCTCCCATCGGTCGGGGCTACGCACTCCTGGCGGTCGCATCCGCCGCGAGCCTCGCCGAAACTCGGCGAGCCTTGGGTCACAAGCGATCGTCCCCTAGCGATTGCGCGCCTGGCTGGCGTTGTCACGCCCTAGGGTCTGAAGACCTCCTCGACCGTTGCTCCGAATAGGTCGGCGATCTGGAAGGCGAGGCGTAGGCTGGGCTCCCATCGGCCGGCTTCCAAGGCGTTGACCGTTTGTCGCGACACTTCGAGCTTCGCGGCCAGATCCGCTTGCGTCCACCCACGTTCCCGGCGCAGCGACCTAAGGCGATTCCCGGCTTCATCAGTCCTTGTGCGTGACAAGACCACCTACCATCCACAGGGTTCCCATCAGCACCCATACCCAGTACATGTCGAGCCGATAGGCACCCGCTCGTTCCAATAAGCCATAGGCGACCGTGATGATGGCAGTCCAACAAAAGGCGAAGGCGAAGGTGCGTAGGAGGTGGTCCGGCATCCGCTCATCTATCTGGCGGAGGTACTCAGACACCACCTTGGCGCCCCCGACGAAGGGAAGGGCCGGTAGCACGGCCAGCAGGTACTTCCACGAGCCGTGGACATGCGGCAACAGGAAGAACACCGGTAAGGAGATCACCACGTAGGCGGCGCACGCCACAGCCATGCGGACGCGGTACTGGCGGGACCAGCGCCGCTCTGGTAAGTCAACGGTTGAACCCATAGCGGTATCCAAAGCGATCCTTCCACCGATGTCAAGGACCCTTTCCACGTTCCGTTCGGTTCTCCTCACCGGGCTCAATGCGCTCACGCGAAGCCACAACCGGGTGCCGAACATCCTGTTCTAGCCGGCGTGTGGGGATAGTTGGAGATGGACGGGCCGGGGCCCTATTGGGCGCATGTTCGGGGACAGCCCAGGAGTGCCAGATCGCCGAGTCAGGAGCGCTCCCGAAAGTCTGACCGGGGCGTTACTTAATTAACCTCCTCGCGTCCGATGTGTCCGTTGATCGCGGGTGCTGAGATCGGATGCCGGGCCCCCACCTTGACCACATCGACCTAGTAGGCGTCCGGCATCTCCGCCAGTGTGTCGTTGAGCAGGGCGAAGGCCTCGTCAAGCCGTTTCTGGCGACGGCGGTTCTCCTCGTGGTTGGCCTCAGCGGCAACAAAGCCGACCAACTCGTCGAGATCTTCGACGGTTCCAAGCAGCTCGGCCCCATCGGGGGTCGCCCGCGCCCGGAAGACGTATCGCTCCGATTCGGTATCGAGCACGATGATCTCCCGCAGCGTTGCCGCCACCTCCGCGGGCACGGGGACGGTCATCCAGCCCGGCTGCGCCACCGGTCGTCGGAGCCGCAGGTCGAAGGGGGAGTCCTCCCAGCCGCGTATGACGCCGTCGTCCCCGCAGGCGTCGCAGCTCCAGTGGATGGCGTCGTCGCTGCCGAGGACCTGGATGCGACCCGGGCAGGGCCGCCGGTTCGGCCGGCGCCTACAGGGCAGCGCGCTGGTCCAGGTCTCCTCAGCCGAACCCGAGGTGGCGGCTCGGACGATCGAGCTCAGTTGCTCGGCCATCCGCTTGGCTGGGCCCGGGGCGTCCTCGGGCATCCCCAGGAAGTGACGCAGGTCCGAAACGAACAAAGCCCCTGACCGTACCGGCGCCGTCCGGTGCTTTGGGAGCCATGAGGGCCTCTGTCCGTGCCACCAAGTACCACGCGGTGGTACAATGGTCAGGTGGCTGACCACTACACCTTGCGACTGGCCTCCGAGACGCGCCGCCGTCTCGGGGAGCGAGCGCGCCACTCCGGGCTCGCCGAGCGCACCCTGGCCCAGCGCTATGTCGAGGAGGGCCTGCGTCACGACGCCCATCCGCTCATCCAGTTCCTCGACGGACCCAGTGGCCGTCGGGCCAGCCTCATCGGCCGAGGCCTCGACGTGTGGGAGGTGATTGCCACCGTCCGCGACAACCAAGGCTTAGTTGCGGAGGCGGCGGAGTACCTGCAGGTGCCAGTGGGCTTGGTCGAGGCCGCCGTCGCCTACTACGGCGAGTATCGCGACGAGATCGATGCGGAGATCGACCGGAACGAGAGCGAGTATGAGCGCGGGCGCGCCGCGGCGGAGGCTGGCGAGCGGGCGTTGCGTGCGTGAAGGCACTGATCGACGAGCAACTCTCGTCTGAGATCGCCAACCTGCTCAGGGAGCGGGGCCATGACGTAGAAGCAGTGGCCGAACGAGAGGACCTCGTTGGTCGTCCCGACCGGGTCATATTCGATGTAGCCGTTGCCGAAGGTCGTGCCGTGGTCACAAACAACGTCAAGGACTTCCGGCCCCTGGCAGCCGAGTGCCTCACGCAAGGACGAACCCATCCCGGCCTGATCCTGCTGCCATCGACGCGCGCCCGTACCCGCTCCGCCGTCTCCGCGCTGGCTGATGCCATCGAGGGAGTGCTCACGGCCCAGCCAGACCTCACATCCAGCGAGCGCTGGATCGGTCCTCTCTCGAACCTGTGAGGATGGGCAAGGCGCGCACCTAACCCGCACTCCGGAGCGCTAGAGCTCCCTTTGCTCTGCGTCCCCAGGGTGGCGAGCCCAGACTTCGGCTGCGCTCTACAACGACGGGTCGGCTCCTTCATGGCGGCCGCCCGGGCAGCGCATAATGGACTGATCTTCCGTGCCTCCGGTCACGAGGAGCTACTACATCACGGGCGGAGAATTGACATTTGGGGGATAGAAGTGATGGCCCAGCGGTTGGTGGCCCATCCGGACCGGGAGCTGGCTCGTTCAGCGCTCAAGAGACTCGGTGTGTCCGGGCGTCTGGATCGGGTGGCGTCCGGGCTGGACACCCACCTATTGGTTGCGCCGGGACAGCGGGGAGGTCTTCGCCCTCCGGGTTGGCGGGGTCCTGCCATCCGCCGGCCGGCGGCGATAGTCGCCGAGGCCGGTTGGCTCCAGAGCCTCGGGGGCCGGACTCATTTCGTGGTGCCAAGGTGATCTGCTGGCCAGGTCAGGATCCGCGCTTGACCATTGAGGACGGCAAAGGTCGCCCCGGGCGGTCATGGCCCTGCGCTGGCTGCCGGGTCGGCCCGCTCGGGTCGGATTCGGTCCCGCCCACGCCCGGTCCCTTGGCGCGGCGGCGGCAGACCTGCATGCCGGGGGACGGGGCTGTGAGCTGCCCCAAAGCGGTTGGCTCAAGAGCTGGGATCACAGCCTCATGGCGGGCGCCGGTGATCTGGGCGCCCTGAGCGCCGTGGTCGGAGACTCGGTCCTGGAGACGGTTGCAGATCTGGAAGACCGCTTGGCCGCTGCGGAGGAGAGCCTGGGCAAGGCCGGGTACGGGGTGATCAACGCCGACCTCGGTCCTCACAACACGGTCTGGAACGCTGGTCGGCCCGGCTTGGTCGACTTCAACGACTCCGGGTGGGGCTACTTCGCCTTCGACCTCGCTCGGTTCCTTCGAGGCCTGGCCGGAAGGGAGGGCGGCGACGCCCTGGTGGAGTCGGCCCTCGAGGGCTACCAGGAGGTGGCGGACCTGCCTGAGGCTTACGCCCCCTACGGCTGCCTCTTCGGTGCTGCCGCCGACCTGTTCCTGGCTCGATACCTGGCACCTCAGATTGCCAAGCGAGGTCCGGAAACGACACAGCGGGTTCGAGACCTGATCCGTGGTGTGAACAGGGCGCTCGAAGATGTCGCCTAGCCGGGCGGTTGCCCTCCCGCGTATTCGCTCGATAGAGATCCGAGCGAAGGACCTCGATCGGTGCATACCCTGGGGGGGCTGAGGGGTGAGGATGGACGACAAAGCCGAGCTGAGCACCAGAGTTGGCGACCGGGATCGTGACCGGGTGGTGGAGCAGCTGCACACCTACTGCCGTGACGGACAGCTAAGTCTTGACGAGTTCGCCGAGCGGGTCTCCAGTGCTCTGACAGCCACCACCCATGCGCAGTTGGTGGCGGTGGTCGACGATCTGCCCGCTCTCACGGAGCCGGTCCGGGACCAGAGGGGACTGGGCTGGTCAGTGGCCATCCTGGGATCAAACAGAAGGCGAGTGCGCTGGCGGTTGGCGCGACGGGCTCGGGCGATCGCCGTCGGCGGCACCTGCTGGCTCGACCTTCGTTCGGCCCTGATCGACGCAGACGAGGTTCAAATCACCGCCACAGCCATCTTGGGCACGGTGAAGGTGGTCGTCCCCAAAGGCATCGGCGTGGAACTCACCGGGATCACTCTCATAGGGGCTAAGAGCGACAAGACTTCTGGTGGCATGCTGCCCAAAGGGCCTGTTGTCCGTGTACGCGGCTTTCCCATCGTTGGATCGGTGCGGGTTATCGAGGTGAACCCGCCATCGCCGGAGGCGCAGCGCTTACGAGAGGACATCATCCGCAAGAAGCATGGGCTGCCTCCGGCAGAGCGGGGCCCGACGAACTGACAACGGCTTCCGACTGACTCGACCGGTTCGTCCGTTTCGCGTGGTGCGATATCGCTGCCTATAAGGCGCAAGAGCGCAGCGCCGCCTTCTAAGTTGGAGCAGGCTCAACACGCTCCGAGCGACGGCTAACGCTCTGCCTTGGAGCCCGCGGCAGTAGCACCGATTATCGGCTCGCTCTAGGCGGTTTCAGGGTCTTTGTGAAGCCAAGCTCAGGGCCTCGTCCCGCTCGTTGACCAGCTCGTCAGCCGTTGCCGCCAGGAGCCGTGCCTGGGCGGGCCCGATGTCCAGATCCTCGATAACCTCGATTCGTCCGAACCTCGCCCGGCACGGCAGGCCGAACTGGAGGCCCTCGGGGATCCCGTAGTCGCCCGCGCTGACCACCCCGAGGGTGGTCCAGTCCCCTTTGGGCGTGCCGAAAGAGATCTCGGCGATCTCGTCCCTGATCGCAGCCGCAGCCGAGGCGGCCGAGGAGGCCCCGGCCACATCGATCAGCTGGGCTCCCCGGTTCTGGACAACCGGGATGAACTCCGATGTCATCCACTCCTCACTGACCGACTCCAGCGCGGGGCGCCCGGCAATCTGGGCATGCCAGGAGTCGGGGACCATGGTCGCCGAGTGGTTCCCCCAGACGGTTACCCGCCTGACCTCATTCACCGGCACGTCGGCGCCGGCGGCGAGCTGGGATCGGGCCCGGTTGTGGTCCAGACGCATGAGAGCGAACCACCTCTCGGCGGGAAGGTCCGAGGCCATCCGGGCTACCAGGCAGTTGGTGTTGGCCGGGTTGCCCGTCACCAGAACCCGGACATCGGAGGCGGCGGAGGCCAAGGCTCGACCCTGCTCGGCGAAGGAGGCGGCGGTGAGTCCGAGCAGGTCCCGCCTCTGCATACCGGCCGTGCGCCTCGGGGCCCCCAGGAGCATGGCCCAGGACGCTCCGTCGAAGCTGGCGGCGTAGTCCGAGCTGATCTCGACGCCGGCGAGGAGCGGGAAGGCGCAGTCTTCCAGCTCCATGGCCGTGCCCTCCAGGGTGGGGAGAACCTCGTCCAGGTCCTGGAGATGGAGCACCACGGGCTGGTTGGGGCCGAAGACCTCCCCGGCGGCCAGGCGGAAGACCAGGTTGTAGGCGACCCGGCCCCCGGCCCCGATCACGGCACAGACCAGCGGCGGCTTGGAGCCGCCAACCTTGCGCCGCAGGAGTTGGGCCCGGGCGGCGGTGTAGGACTCGCCGGTGGTGGCGGCGCGGTTACGGATCAGGCGCTTGAAGTTCTTGTCGGTTGGCATGTCATCCTCCAGCCGTCGGACGGCCCCCAGCGGCACGACCGACGGCGGGCAGGAGTGCCAGCCGGTCCGGGAGTTCGTCCCCCTTTGCCCCTAGAAGGATCCCGCTGGGAGGATCCGTCGGGGTTGGGCGCTGGACCGCCGCCGAGACGAAGAGTATCTGGCAGCCCTTGGCCATGCCGTCTCCAGTTATGGGCCGTGCCCCCTGGGAGTCCATCCAGGGATGCCCACGCCGGGCGCCCACCCCGAATCTCCATGGCCAGGACCGGTGTCGCTTTCTAACCTTCCCCGATGGGCCGATCGATGCTCTACTACCTCATCGGCTATCCCGGCGTGGGCAAGCACACGATCGGGAAGGCCATGGTGGCCCAGGCCGGCGGCCTCCACGAACGGCTGGTGCTGGTCGACAACCACTACGTCAACAATCCGATCTTCGGGCTTCTGGACGTGGATGGGATTAAGCCCCTGCCGCCGGAGGTCTGGGCCCAGGTGGCCAAGGTGAGCGACGCCGTCACCACCACCATCCGGGAGCTGTCCCCGCCCGGGTGGAGCTTCATCAAGACCAACTACCTGGCCGACAGGCCGGACGAGCGGGCTGGCTTCGAGGGTGTCGCCGAGCTGGCCAGGGCGCGGGACTCAGTCTTCCTGCCTGTCAGCCTGCGTTGTCGGCCCGAGGAACACGTCCGTCGCTTGGGTGATCCCGCCCGGGCCGAGCGACTCAAGTGGAGGGACCGGGAAGGGCTGGGTCGGCTCATCCAGGAGAAGGGTCACCTCGAGCCGGACCACCCCAATCTCATGGATCTCGATGTAACGCGCCTCAACCCCGACGAGGCGGCGAAGCTCATACTTGCCCGGGGCCAACTTCTCATGGCCGCCGCCGATTGAGTCGGCCCGGGGCCTGACTCATGACCGCCGGGCTGCGGGTTCCGGGTCGGTTGGCCCGCACCGTCGTCGCCGCCTTCGGCGATGTCGGACGGAACTGGCTGGCGGAACTGCCGGATCTCGTCGCCCACGCGGCGTCTGGCTGGCAGTTGGAGGTGGGGGCCCCGTACGAGCCGGGCGGCAACGTCGGCTGGGTGGCCCCGGTGCGCCGGGTGGACGGAGGCGAAGCGGTGTTGAAGGTGGAGTGTCCGGGTCATGCCAATCCCTGGGCGGCCAAGGGCCTGCAACACTGGGCTGGGCGGGGAGCGGTGCGCCTTCTTGCTTCCGACGAGACGCTCCAGATCCACCTCCTCGAGCGGTGTATGCCGGGCACGAACGGTGATGGCCTCGACGCGGCGGCCGGGGTTGAGGCGGTGGCAGAGGTGCTTGCCGAGCTCCACGCCGTCGCTCCGCCTCCCGAAGACGAGTTCGAGCCGCTTGCCGGCCTGGTCGAGCGCTCTCGCGAGACGATGTGGGAGTGGTTCGAGCGGTTTCGGCCACCGATGGATCGAGGCCTCGTCGCCCGCGCCGATGAGCTGTTCACGTCCCTGGCCGCGTCTTCTGACGACATGGTGTTGATACACGGCGATCTGGGGCCAAGCAACGTAGTGCTCTCGGAGCGTGGGTGGCTGGCCATCGATCCGTATCCAGTCCTGGGTGATCCTGCCTTTGACGTTGGGCACGACCTGTCGCGGTGTGATCTGCGTAACGCTCGGGAGCACATCGCCACCTTCGCCGATCGTCTGGAGCTTGATGGGAGGCGGATCGCCTCTTGGGCGCTCGCCTGCTGTGTGGAACTGACCCTGGAGTGCAGTTCGGTCGGTGATGCTGAGGGGTTCCGCACATGCCTTGGCCGAACGGAACAGCTCCTATCCCAACGCCTGGTATAGGAACCCTGTGCTACTCAGGGCGTGCCCGATGGGGCGGTGGCTCGGGCGCTCGCGATCATCGGACATAACACTCAGGACCGGGTCTAGAGCGTGGCTGTCCAGCGGGCACCCAAGACGATCAATATCGACGGCTCGCGCTGCACCTGGACGGCCCGGGAGATAGCGCAGAACACCGCTCAGCCGTCACTTGGGCGACGCCGGCATCTCACCGTCCTTGGAGGCGGTCCAGCTAGCGCCGAAGCGCCGAGAGGGACTCCGGTAGCCCGGCTGACCATAATTGGTCGCCCCGGAGGCTGGCCGCCGACCAACCTGACCGAGTGGCCAGGACGATCCTGCTGTCGGGGGCATGCGGCTCGGGCAAGACTGCCGTGGCCGACCTCGGCCACAAGCGGCTGAGGGCGGCCCTCGGGCCCACGGCGGTGATCGGCACCGATCGGCTCTTCATGATGCTCGATCCCCTCTGGGAGCTCCCGTATGAACCCGACCGGCTGGAGCTGGTGTATCGCCAAGTGGCCCTGCTCGTGGCCAGCTTCTTCGGCTTCGGTGTCCCGACGGTCATGGTGGTCGGCAATGCGCTGCACACCCCCTCTGAATTAGACCTCCTCCTGGTCGACCTGCTGGAGGCAGGAGAGGTGTTCCATGTGACCCTCGATCCATCGCTCGCGGAGATAATCCGACGCGTCCGTCTCCGGGGCGACGACAAGACCGAGGAGTGGCTGGCCAGCCACGTAGAGTGGATGAGGGCGAAGTACGGGTCCTGGACGGCCCGCATCGACAACTCGGCGCTGTCTCCCGGACAGACGCTAGACGCCCTGGCCGAGGTGATCGACCAGGGAGGCGGAAGGCTGGTCGAGACCTTCGGGAGCGCTGACCAATCCCCAGGCGAGAATAATTGAACGGGGCTGAAGGGCCCGACCCGGCCTACGAGGTGGAAGGACTGCTCGAGCGCCACTGGGGCCTCTCGGCTGAGGTGATGGAGTTGGCGCCGGGGTCTCAGGCCAGGGCCTGGGCGGTGAAGTCGGGGACCCGACGTCTCGTACTCAGAGCGGCCCAGGACAGCGCCGAGCACTTCGAGCTCGGACTCCGGGCCAGCCAGCTCGTCGACCGAGATGTCCTTCCAGCAGGCCCGCCCGTTACGGCCATCGACGGCTCCCTGATGGTCGTCCTGCCCGGCGACGGGCTGCCGACCTGCCTGGCACTGCTGAGGTTCGTCCCCGGCTATCAGCTGCCGTTAGCGGGGCAGAGCGTTGTCGATCTCGGCCGGCTGCTGGCTCGCATCCACCGCAGCCTCAGGGGCTTGGCAGGTCCCGGCGCCTGGACCGTTCCAGACGGTCTGGCCCATTCCCGAGCCGGGCTACTGAGCGAGCATCCGTCCTGGGTGGGCGACTTCCTGGCCGAGACGACCGGCTTGGTCACCTGGTGGCTCGCAGGTCACGACTCAAGCCGGGACCAGATGCTCAGAGGCGATGGCCCCGAACTGCTTGGTCGGGCTGATGGAACCTGGACCGGGATGATCGACTGGGGTGCGATCACCTTCGGGCCGGTGATGGTTGACATTGGGTGCTGGACCGCTCACCTCGGGCGGCTCCACAGCCACCGGTACCGGGAAACGACCGATGAGTTCGTCACCGGCTACCGGCAGGAGGCAGAGCTCTCTGAAGAAGATGTGACCGCAGTGCCCCACTTCCAGCGGCTTCTGTTGTCCTCGCGAGCGCCCTACCAGGCAGATCCGGGCGTCCTCGATGTGTTCAGGGACTGGATCGACCACTGGTGCACCTCTGTAGCCACCTAGCTCCATTTGGCTGGCATCGCCCCCCGTCCTCTATCACGCCGCAGAACGCTCCGATCGACAGCGCTCGCCAACAGCAACTCGGTGGTTCTCAGGCGTGCCCGATCGACGGGTATCGCGCCGACCTACGGCGTGCGTCCTCGATAGAAGTCTCGCAGTGCGCAGACCTGGGTGCCGTGGTGACTGACCTCGTTTAACAGCGCTGCGAGGTTCTGGTAGCCGAGCGTGGGCCGTCCGCCCCAGGAGCCCACCGGTTGCTCCAGCTGTTCGTCGTTGGCGGTCCGCAAGGCCGAGCGAAGCTCCTCCCAGCCTGCCTGGAGGGCCTCAACCGCTTGGGTCGCTGAGGTGAACCTCGGGTGATCGGTCCTGTAAGGGGACGTCCAGCCGCTATCGGCAGTCTCGGCTCCACCCAGATAGTCCAGCTGGGCTGTCCGCCCCGGCATGGACCCGAAGTGCCACATGAGCCAGGCAATTGTGGTCATGGGCTCCCCATGGACCGCCCAGTCAGTCGAGACCACGGTGACGTCATAATCGGCCACCCAGTCGCCGACGCCGAACGGATTGGGCGTCTGGCAGTCTTCACGTCGTCGGATGCTCCAAGAGCCGGGAGAGGGCTCCCAGAAGAACTCGTCGTCGCTCAGACCGCTCCAGACTCTTTGGAGGGTGAACCTCTCGATCAAGAACATAGACGTGAGCGCCATGTCGGCCAACTTGCCAGTCATCGAGCGAGAGCGTAGAGGTGTCCTGGCCACGGCGCTCGGCCAATCTCCGGTCTGTATGGTCGGCTAAAGCCCCCGCTATCGCCGGAGCGAAGGCGCAGGTCAGGTCTTACCTGTCGGTCCTCGTCCCGACGCCGGATCTGATCGCGAACGACGGCTCGGGGTCCGGCGAGTGACACCCCGAAGATCGGTCACGTCGGCAGCCAGTCGGCGGAAGCCAGTACTTCCTCGGCTACTTGACGGATCGGGCGGTCCCCGTTCTCCACAACGAA
>DASRBO010000178.1:0-3929 GCA_035653595.1 Acidimicrobiales bacterium
TATTACAACCGGATACAGTTGGCAAGAAGCCCATAGAATATCCGTGATTCCCTGGACCGAAGAGTCTCGGTGCCGAGAATGCGACGCCTGGATTCGGGCGCGGCGAGCATCCGGCCGTGACCCTTTCGTTCCTCTACCGGCAAAAGGATTGATGGCGTGCGACTTCTTCCATGTCGACACTGTCCTTCTCCGCAGGCTCTACGTGCTCGTGTTCATCCACCCCGACACGAGGTTCGTGCGGATCGCCGGCGTGACGGCAACGCCCGCTGCCGACTGGGTGACCCAGCAGGCCCGGAACCTCTCCATGGACCTGGCAGACCACGTCACCGCCATCAAGTTCCTCATCCGCGATCGCGACACCAAGTTCACCGCTTCCTTCGACGCCGTCTTCGCCGGCGACGCTGTCCGGGCCATCAGAACCCCGGTCCAAGCTCCTCGGGCGAACGCCATCTGCGAGCGGGTGATCGGCACCATCCGGCGCGAATGCCTCGACCGGATGCTCATCCTCGGCCGCCGCCACCTCGAAGCAGTCCTTGCCGAGTACGTCGAGCACTACAACGCCCACCGACCCCACCGCACTCTTGGCCAATGTGCACCGTCTCCGGTCGACTCGCCTCCGGTACCGATCGGCGATGTCGACCTCGCCAAGCTACGAAGAACCGACCGCCTGGGCGGCCTCATCCACGAGTATCGGATAGCCGCCTGAGCAGGGTGGACGGGGTTCTCGGCACCCACAGGCTCTCGGTCTGGCGGCAGAGGGCACGTTCCCGACTGCGGGCCGGACTTCATCCGCTGGGCGCCGTAGGTCGATCAGCCGGTGACTGGCACCGCTGAGCCACTGGCGGCGTCGACGAGCACTCGCGCCCCCAGCGCAGCGTCGAGCACCGTCGTCGCCTCCCGGTGGTACCCGACAAGGTTGCAGGTCAGAGCTGCGGTCCCCGAACCACCCGCGTCATGGGCGTGGACGGAGACGGCCACGGCCGTCCGGGAGGTCTCCGCAGTAACCGAGTAGTTGGCGGTGCACGGCCCACTGCCCGCAGCGAGACCAACGAAGCCCACCGTGAGGGTGCGACCGTCGGCTCCGACGCGGGCATCGGTCACCATGGCCCCCCGAGTGGCAGCCACAGCGGGCTGGAACAACCTGCTGGATGCCACCGCCAGCACGGCAGCCGGATCGGTCACGCCCTGGAAGGAGAACTGCCAGGCAGGAAGGTCCTGGCGCCCGCGGTCGGTGTCGAACTCAGCCGTGCCCAGCTGGATGGCAGTGACGACCAGCCGGACGCCGGAGGCGGGCCCCTTCCCGGGACCCGACATGAACCTCCTGGCCGCTTCAGCCGCGGAAACGATCGGGTAGCCGTCCGCCGTGGCGGGACCGGGCGGGAGGGTAGCGGGCAGGTCCACGGCGCGCTCGATGTAGGCGAGCTTGGTGGGCCCATCGGGAAAGCCAGTCCTCGGGTCCACGACCTTCGGGCCGACCAGGACCAGCGGGCGGGGCACCCGGCCCACCGGGAAGCCCGCCCAGGCTCGAAGGGCGGGGCTCTGGCCGGCGGTGGATACCGGCGAAGGACCGCTACCACAGCCCCCGAGTACGCAGACCGCCAAGGCGAGGAGCCCTACTCGACCGGTGGTCATTAACCGCTGCTCCTCGGACAGGTGCTGATCCCCGGAGGTGCCGGGTGGGTGGCGTGGCCGACGTTGGCGTCCCAGATCTGGCGGGCCCGCGTCCCCTGCGGAGACCGGGGCGGGAGGCCGTAGCGCCGCAGCTGATCGTCGGTGGCGTCAGCCGGGTTGAACCCGGGCGGCGGTATGACCTGGGTCATGCCGCCGGGGTAGGCGTAGAAGCGGGCGCCGGCGCTGTCGGTGCTGACCGAGGTCAGGGGAACCGGCTGGCATCCCGCGGCGGATGAGGTGGCGGCCGGGAGCGGAGCGGGGTCGAGGTCGGTCAGCTGAGCGAAGTAGGAGGGGTCCGGGCCCTGGCCGGTTCCGGAGTCGCCGAGGCCTCGTCCGCTCAGGGGCTCGACCGGGTAGATGCTCCAGTGCGCGCTGGGGGGCAGTGACGCGGTTGTCGTGGTCGGAGCGCTCCCCGGGCCCGCAGATGTGCCGCCCGGGCTGGACGAGAAGGCGGAGACTCCGCCGTGGGCGAGGATGAGCCAGACCGCCGACGTCGAACAGGGGCGGAACTGGCACTGGGTGAGCTCGCCCCCGGCGGCCCGCTCGAGTGACTGGGTAGAGACGAGCTTGGCCGTGATAATTGCGCCGGCGTCGGTGGAACGGACCAGGTAGGTCACCTCGGGGCGGGTCAAGGCGCCCAGTGGGGTGCCCGGACAGCTGGCGGTCGAGCGGTCGGTCAGCGCGGTCAGATAGCGAGGCGCCGGATTGCCGGCCTCGCGCCCGAGCACGGTCCCGCTCTTGGCATTCACGATCGTCACGGTCGTCTGTCCGGCGGTGCCACCGCTCACGACCCAGACGGGCGACCACTGGTCGAGACCCGCCGGCGGGGCCGCCGGTGTCGCTCCCGAGGGCTGGCCCAGTGCCGCCCACTCCGACCAGGCGGTCAGCTTCGCCGAAGCGCTGTTCGGCTCGGCGGCGGCGGCCAGCGCATGATCGTGGGAGATGGTGGCCCCGGGTCCTGGGGGCAACGTGTGGATGGCGCCAGGGTCGTAGACGACGCCCGCGGCGATGCTGATCGCCTGGGCTTCGGTCATGTTCCAGGCTGTAAGGGCCGCGTCGTGAGCCGAGCCGAGGCGCCAGTAGACGTTGACCGAGCCGGCGCCGATCGGCTCGGCGGCCACCGCCGCCTGGCCTGCCACCCGGACCGGATGGGTCGGAAAGGAGGGCGGCAGCGCCGGGGGCAGAAGCGGTCCCGGTGGTCCGAGGGTCACTTGGACCCGCGGTCCGCTGGGATCGCCGGGCGTTCCGTACTCGACCATCCGCTCCGTTCCGCCTGGCATGGGCTGCATCCCCGGAAGCAAGGTCGTGGCCCGGATGCCCGCCCCGGTGGCTGCGGTGATGGTGGAATCGGAGCATGCGGCGGCACCGGTACTGACGGCGACGCCCCGGGTGCCGGCGCCCAGCAGGCTCGTCCCAGCCCAGACCGCACCCCCGGCCAGCGCCAGAGCCACGAGCATGACCGCCGGCCGCCGCCATCGCCGTCCGGAGCCGGCGCTGGGCGCCAAGGCACCGCGGTCGTCCATGAGGGCGGGGTCGGTGATGCCCGGCGCTCCTGGATCGCTCATCAGACGGGGAGGGAGCGCTTCCCCGAGGCTCTTGCTCGCATCGATCGGATCACCATGGCCAGTATGGACAGAGGATTGGTGGCGGTCTCGACGCCTGATCAACCGGAGACGCCGGTGCGAAGCCCGTGCTCATCTTCCAGCCACCTCGGATACGAGTGTCACGACCGCCCGGTGGAACCGAGCGGGACAGTCGTCCGTCGAAGTGGTTGTGGTGGTCGTGTTCGGGCATACGCCGGCAGTTACGGTTCACGCGCTGCTGATGCCGACGACGAGGCCGGCCAGACGCCGGCCACCCTCCGAACCGTAGAACCCGGCATCACCAAAAGTGAAGACGCCCCCATCGGCCCCCACCAGCCAGTAACCGCGACCATCAGGCGTCGCCGCCACCCCCACCACCGGGGCGTTCAGACGCCGGCCACCCTCCGAACCGTAGAACCCGGCATCACCAAAAGTGAAGACTCCGCCGTCGTTGGCAACTTCCCAATAGCCCTCTGTACGGGGCGGCGGCTGGTTGGGTGGCACGGTCGTAGTCGTCGTGGGCGGCACCGTGGTAGTGGTCGTGCTCGTGGGAACGGTGGTGGTCGTCGTGGTCGTGGTGGTAGTCCCGCCGCCTCCGCCGCCTCCCGATGAAGCGATCGTGAAGGAGTTGGACGTGGCCGGGCTCAGCCCAGTGGCGGTAGCCGTGAGGGTGTA
>DASRBO010000179.1:0-33928 GCA_035653595.1 Acidimicrobiales bacterium
CTTCTCCCCCCGCCCCGGCACCGAGGCGGCGGCCATGACGGATGCCTACGTGGCGCCCGAGGTGACTGTCGAGCGCTTCGCCCGCCTCAAGGTGGTGGTGGAGCGCTCCGCCCTGGCCCGCCACCAGGACCGGGTGGGAAGGACCGAGGAGGTGCTCGTCGAGGGCCCGAGCCGCAAGGACCCGGCCGTGCTCACCGGCCGCACCAGGCAGAACAAGCTGGTGCACTTCCGCCCGGGGGCGACACCTCTGTTCGCCGGCACCTTCGCCCGGGTGACCATCACCGCCGCCGCCCCCCACCATCTCAGCGGTGAGTTGGTCGACGGGGAGCCGGCGCCGCTGGGGCGGGTGCGCTTACCGGTGGCCGCCGGATAGGGATGGGGGAGCCCACGACCGGCGCCCACCTCGCCATCGTCGGGCCCACCGCCACCGGCAAGTCCGAGCTGGCGATGGCTCTGGCCCGGGCCCTGGGTGACGTCGAGATCGTGTCGGTGGACTCGATGCAGGTCTACCGGGGCATGGACATCGGCACGTCCAAGCCCACCAGGGCGGAGCAGTCCGAGGTCGCTCACCACCTGATCGACCTGGCCGAGCCGACCGAGGACTTCTCCGTCCGGCGCTACCAGGAGGCCTTCGGGCCGGTGCTCGCCGGCATCGAGGACCGCGGCCACCGGGCCGTGCTGGTGGGGGGCACCGGGCTGTACCTGCGGGCCGTCGTCGACCACCTGGGCCTGCCGGGCCAGTGGCCCGAGGTGCGGGCGGAGCTGGAGGCCGAGGCCGACCGCCTGGGGGTGGAGGCGCTGCACCGGCGGCTGGCCTCCCTCGACCCGGTGGCGGCGTCGCGCATGCTGGCCAGCAACCGCCGCCGGGTCGTGCGGGCCCTCGAGGTCTGCCTGGGCAGCGGGCGGCCGTTCTCCTCCTTCGGGCCCGGCCTGACCGAGTACCCCCCGAGCCGGTTCCGGCTGTTCGGCCTCACCCTGCCCCGCCCCACGGTGGCCGGCCGGATCGACGCCCGCATCGACGCCCAGCTGGCCGGCGGGCTCCTGGACGAGGTCGGCCGGCTGGCCGAGCTGTCCCTGTCGAGGACCGCCCGCCAGGCCCTCGGCTACCGCGAGCTGCTCGACCACCTCGAGGGCCGCCACTCCCTGGCCGAGGCGTTGGAGCGCTTCCGCCGGCGGACCCGGGCCTTCGCCCGCAGGCAGGAGTCGTGGTTCCGGCGCGATCCCCGCATTCGCTGGCTCGACGGCGAGGACAACTCGCTCGCCTGCCTCGACGCCCTGCTGGGAGACTTGGCGGCGTGAGCCCCGCCCTGACCGACCAGCAGGTGGGGGAGATCCTGTCCGGCCTGGCCGGGGCGCGCCTGCGCAAGCACCACGGGCTCGGCAACGACTTCCTGGTGCTCATCGACCTCGACGACGCCTTCACCGTCGGCCCCGACACCGCCAGGGCCCTCTGCGACCGCCACCGTGGCGTCGGCGCCGACGGGCTGATCCGGGTGACCGCCGGTGCCGGCCGGGCGCCGCTGTCCATGACCCTGCTCAATGCCGACGGGAGCGGGGCGGAGACCAGCGGCAACGGCCTGCGCTGCCTGGGCCAGGCGGTGGTGGATGCCGGGGTGGTGCCGGCGGGGGAGTTCTGGGTGCAGACCGCCGCCGGCCTGCGCCGGCTGACGGTGGGCCCGACCGGCCCCGGCGGGATCGCCATGGTGGGCGCCGGCATGGGCCCGGCCGCCCTGGGGCCCGAGCGGGAGGCGCCTGCCGGCGCCATCCGCGCCCGGGCGGTCGACATGGGCAATCCTCACCTGGTCGTGATGGTGGAGGATCCGGCCGCGGTCGACCTGCAGCACGCCGGCCCGGCCGAGGAGGCCAGGCACCCGGGCGGCGTGAACGTCGAGTATGCGTCGGCCCGGGCCGGGGGCATCACCATCCGCACCTGGGAGCGGGGGGCGGGCGAGACCATGGCCTGCGGGTCGGGAAGCTGCGCGGCGGCGGCGGCGTTCCGTTCCTGGGGGCTGGTCGGTGACCTGGTGAGGGTGGACAACCCGGGCGGGCCGCTGGAGGTCCGCTTCGAAGGAGAGGAGATTTTCCTGACCGGACCGGCAGCGCGGGTGGGCACCGTGGTGGTGGGGGAGTGACGGGGCGGCCATGACCCTCATCGACCGAAGTTTCCGCGAGCGGATCGTGCTGGTCGGGGTGGCCACCGAGCCGGTGACGGTCGACGAGGTGGAGGCCAGCCTCGACGAGCTGGCCCTGCTGGTCGACACCGCCGGGGCCGACGCCGCCACCCGGGTGGTGCAGCGCCGGGACCGACCCGACCCGGCGACCTACGTGGGCAGGGGTAAGGCCGAGGAGCTGCACCAGATCTCCGAGGAGGTCGACGCCGACACCGTGGTGTTCGACGACGAGCTCAGCCCGGCCCAGCAGCGCAACCTCGAGAAGATCCTCGGCCGCACCGCCATCGACCGCACGGCGGTGATCCTCGACATCTTCGCCCAGAACGCCCGCACCCAGGAGGGCCGGGCCCAGGTGGAGCTGGCCATGCTGCGCTACCGCCTGCCCCGCCTGCGGGGGCGGGGGGTCTCGCTGGCCCAGCAGGCCGGTCACATCGGAACCCGCGGCCCCGGCGAGACCCAGCTGGAGGTGGACCGCCGCCGTCTGGTGCGGCGCATGGCCCACCTCGAGACCGAGCTCAAGGCCCTGACCAGGACCCGCCGCACCCAGCGGCGGGCCCGGCGGCGGTCGCGCCTGCACGGCGTCTCCCTGGTCGGCTACACCAACGCCGGCAAGTCCACCCTGCTCAACACCCTCACCGACGCCGGCGTGATCGTGGAGGACCGGCTCTTCGCCACCCTCGACCCGAGGACCAGGCGCCTCGACCTGCCCGGCGGGGAGAAGGTGCTGCTCTCCGACACGGTGGGCTTCGTGCGCAAGCTGCCCCACCAGCTGGTGGAGGCGTTCCGCTCCACCCTCGAGGTGGTGGCCGAGTCGGATCTGCTGGTGCACGTGGTCGACGCCTCCGCCGCCGACCCCGACGCCCAGATCGAGGCGGTGCGTACGGTGCTGGGCGAGATCGGCGCCGGCGAGGTGCCCGAGCTGCTGGCGTTCAACAAGTCCGACCTCACGGCGGAGGCGGCCAGGCTGGTCCGCTCGCATCCGGGCTCGGTCGCCCTGTCGGCGGCCACCGGCGAGGGGATCGGGGACCTGCTCGAGGCCATCGGCACCAGGCTGCGGGCCGGCTCCCAGGTGGTCGAGCTGCTGGTGCCCTACGAGCGGGGCGACGTCATCGCCGCCGTGCACCGCGAGGGCGAGGTGGTGTCGGAGGCCCCCGGCGAAACGGCCGTCACCATCACCGCCCGCCTCGATGCCGCCGGCGTGGCCCGGTTCCGGCAGTTCGCCGTGGCCGGAGAACGGCGATGAGCGCCGAGGCCGCCGGCTTCGAGCCCCCCGCCTACCCCTACGACCGCCTCGACGACGCCAAGGCCCTGGCCGCCGCCCTTCCGGGCGGGGTGGTCGACCTGTCCGTGGGCACGCCCTGCGACCCGCCGCCCCGGTCGGTCATCGACGCCCTGGCCGGATCGGGGTCGGAGCGGGGCTACCCCGCCTCCATCGGCTCGGCCGCCTACCGGGCGGCGGCGGCGGGGTGGATGCAGCGCCGCTTCGGAGTCACCGTGCCCGTCACCGCCCTGGCCGCCTGCGTGGGCACCAAGGAGTTCGTGGCCACCCTGCCCCAGTGGCTCAAGCTCCGCCGGCCGGGGCGCGACACCGTGCTCTACCCGGCGGTCGCCTACCCGACCTACGAGATGGGAGCGGTGCTGGCCGGCTGCCGGCCGGTGGCGGTTCCCGTCGACGCCGAGTTCCGCCTCGACCTGGCGGCGGTGCCGGAGGCCGACGCCAGCCGGGCCCTCTGCCTGTGGGTCAACAGCCCGGGCAACCCCGCCGGCCAGCTGGAGGACCTGGGGGCGGCCGCCGAGTGGGGCAGGGCCAGGGGCATACCCGTCTTCTCCGACGAGTGCTACGCCGAGTTCACCTGGGACGGCCCGCCGGCGACGATCCTCGCCCACGGCAGCGACGGGGTGGTGGCGGTGCACTCGCTGTCCAAGCGGTCGAATCTGGCCGGGGCCCGGGCCGGCTTCTACGCCGGTGACGCCGAGCTGGTGCACTACCTGGCCGAGGTGCGCAAGCACGCCGGCATGATGGTCCCCGGCCCGGTGCAGGCCGCCGCCGTGGCGGCGTGGTCGGACCAGCGCCACGTCGACGAGCAGCGGGAGCGCTACCGCACCAGGCTCGAGGCCTTCGCCAAGGTCCTGGCGGCGGTGGGGGCCGACGTCTCCCTGCCCGGCGGTGGCTTCTACCTGTGGGCCCCGGCGCCCGAACCGGCGGCCGACCAGGGTTCCGACCCGGCGTGGGCGTTCACCACCAGGCTAGCGGCCGAGGGCGGCGTGCTGGTGAGCCCGGGCGAGTTCTACGGCTCCCCCGGCTATGTGCGGGTGGCGATGGTCGCCCCCCAGGACCGCCTCGAGCTGGTGGCCCGCCGCCTCGGCTGCGCCTGAGCCCCCGTTGGTTAGTGTCGCCCCCATGGCCGACCTGGAGGCGTCCGTCACCGAACTGTGGGAGTCGGGGGTAGCCGCCGGCGACGGCGACGCCCTGGCGGTGGTGCGCCAGGCCGTCGACCTGCTCGACCGAGGCGAGGCCAGGGTGGCCGAGGTCGGCCCCGACGGTGAGGTCGTCGTCCACCAGTGGCTCAAGCAGGCCATCCTGCTGCTGTTCCGCCTGAGCTCGATGGAGACGGTGGAGCTGGGCCCGTTCGAGTACGCCGACAAGATCCCGCTCAAGCGCGGCTACGCCGCCGCCGGGGTGAGGGTGGTGCCGGGGGCCTCGGCCCGCTGGGGCTCCCACCTCGAGCCCGGCGTGATCATGATGCCGAGCTACGTCAACATCGGCGCCCGGGTGGGCGCCAACTCCATGGTCGACACCTGGGCCACCGTGGGCTCCTGCGCCCAGATCGGGGCCAACGTCCACCTGTCCGGTGGCGTCGGCATCGGCGGGGTGCTCGAGCCGCCCCAGGCGGCCCCGGTGATCATCGGCGACGACTGCATGATCGGCAGCCGCTGCATGGTGGTCGAGGGGGCCCGGGTGGGACAGGGCTCGGTGCTGGGGCCGGGCAGCATCCTCAGCCCGTCCATTCCGGTCTACGACACCGAAACGGGCGAGGAGGTCTCCCGCGGCATCGTGCCGCCCTGGTGCGTGGCGGTGGCGGGCACCCGGACCAAGCGCTTCGCCGGCGGGGAGTTCGGTCTGTCATGCGTGCTGATCATCAAGCGCCTCACCGAGGGCGAGCGCCACGACAAGGCCAAGCTCAACGAGATCCTTCGGGAGCACGGGGTCGCGGCCGGTTGAGCACCGACCCCATCGGGCTGGCCGACGTGGCCCGCCTGGTCGACATCGCCTCGCCCAGCCACCACGAGTCGGCCCTGGCCGACCACGTGCAGGCCGAGCTGGCCCGGTTGGGGTGGCTGGAGGTGGACCGGGTCGGTGACAACGTGGTGGCCCGAACGAGGCTCGGGCGTCCGTCGCGCCTGATCCTCGCCGGCCATCTCGACACCGTGCCGGCCAACGGCAACGAGCGGGCCAAGATCGACGGGGACGTCCTGTGGGGGCTGGGGTCGGCGGACATGAAGGGCGGCCTGGCGGTCTTCCTCGACCTGGCCCGCACCGTGCCCGAGCCCCGCTTCGACCTGACCTTCATCTTCTACGTGTGCGAGGAGGTCGAGCAGATCCACAGCGGGCTGCTGCAGATCGAGCACCAGCGCCCGGATCTGCTCGAGGCGGATGCGGCGGTGCTCGGCGAGCCCACCGGCGGCTGCATCGAGGCCGGCTGCCAGGGCAGCCTGCGGGCCAGGCTCACCCTCGGCGGCGTCCGGGCCCACACCGCCCGGCCGTGGATGGGGGTCAACGCCGTGCACCGGCTGGCCCCGGTGCTGGCGGCGGTGGCGGAGTTCCCGCTCCGCCAACCGGTGCTCGACGGCTGCCGTTACCGCGAGGCGCTGCAGGCGGTGCGGGTGGAGGGCGGGGTGGCCAACAACGTGGTGCCCGACCGGGTGTCGGTGGTGCTCAACCACCGCTTCGCCCCCGACCGCGACGTCGATGCCGCCTTCGCCGCCCTGCGGGAGGGGCTGGCGGCCCACCTCGACGACGCCGCCGGCGACATGCTGGTGCTGGAGGACCACTCCGCTCCGGCCCCGCCGGGCCTGGGCCATCCCCTGCTCGGAGAGTTGGCCGCCCTGACCGGGCGGCCGCCCCGGGCCAAGCTGGGCTGGACCGATGTCTCGTTCTTCGCCGCCCGGGGGATGGCGGCGACCAACTTCGGGCCCGGCGACCCCGAGGTGGCCCACACCGCCGACGAGCGCCTCGAGCGCTCGGACCTGCTCGGCGTGCACCGGGTGCTGCTCTCCCTGCTCGCCGGCCGCTGACGGCGGCCGCCGGCGGGTGGAAATTTCGTCCGACGATGTACTGCGGGGTCCGGCGACGTGCAAGCATGTGGGGGTGGGGCTTCGCGATCCCGTCATCACCATCTGATGCGGCGGCGTGCCGGGCGGACGGCATGCTCCGCAGTCGGCGGGACGATGGCGGCCGCCACCACGGCCCTGGCGACGCTGACCCTGGCCATCCTGGCGTCGGCGGCCGCCGGCCCGGCGCCGGCGTGGGGGCTGGGCCCGGGCGCCCCCAACGACCCGCTGTTCCAGCTCCAGTGGAGCCTCACCAAGGTGGGCGCGCCGGGGGCGTGGACCACCAGCACCGGCAAAGGCGTCCTCATCGGAATCGTGGACACGGGCACCGACCCCAACCAGGAGGACCTGGCCGGCAAGGTGGTCGCCAGCACGGACTGCGTCGGCTCCCAGGGCCAGGAGGTCGCCTGCACCGGCTCCGCTAACGACGACAACGGGCACGGCACCCACGTGGCCGGTATCGCATCCGCCATCGCCGACAACGGCCGGGGGATCGCCGGCATGGCCCCGGACGCCAAGCTGGTGGTGGCCAAGGTCCTCGACAGCAGCGGCAGCGGCAACTTCAACGACGTCAACGCCGGCATCGAGTGGGTGGTCGACCACGGCGCCCGGGTGGTGAACCTGAGCCTGGGCAGCGACATGCCGGCCCTGTCCGGCATCCTGGGCAACTCGCTGTCCTCGGGCGTCTCCTACGCCTGGAGCCACGGCGCCATTCCGGTGCTGGCGGCGGGCAACCAGAACTTCTTCGGCCTGGGCAGCTCCAACTACGGCAACGCCAACGCCGTGGTGGTGGGAGCGACCGGTCCCAACGACGAGGTGGCTCCCTACTCCAGCCCCCTTGGCAACGCCAAGTGGGCCCTGGTGGCCCCGGGCGGCGACGGCCAGGACAGCTCCGGCCAGCCGAGCTGTGCCGGCTCGGCCCAGGCCAACTGCATCGTGTCCACGTGGTGGGACTCGACCAACTCCACCAACGCCTACGCCTTCGATGAGGGCACCTCCATGGCCACCCCGCTGGTGTCGGGTGTGCTGGCCCTCCTGTTGGCCAAGGGCCTCTCGCCCACGGCGGCGGTGAACACCCTGCTCTCGACCGCCGACCACCGGGTCTCCTGCGGCACCACCTGCGCCGGCCGGCTCGACGCCGCCAAGGCGGTTGGCGTGACCACCCACCAGGCCAGCCCGACGCCTGCCGGCCAGACCACGCCGTCGACGGCGCCGGCCCGCTCGCCGCAGGCCACCCCCTCGCCGGCGGCGATCTCGTCGGTGGGCAGCGCGCCCTCGTCGGGCGGCCCCGGTCCCGGCGGCGAGGCCGCCCACCCGACCGGCGCCGCCGCCCTGGCCAGCGGCACCAGGGGATCGGTGGCGCCGGGGACGACCCAGCCCCGGTCCCAGCCCTCGTCAGGCTCAAGCGGGCCGCCCTGGGAAGCGGCCCCGGCGGCAGCGGCGGCGATTGGGGCCTCGGGGTGGTTCTTCTACAGGCGGCGCAGGACCGTCACGACCTTGCCGTAGACGGTCACCTCGGAGGCGTCGAACTCCATCGGCGACAGGCGGGGATTGGCCGGGGTGAGCACCACCTTGGAGCCCTTGCGCCCGTATTGCTTGACGGTGCCCTCGCCGCTCGTGATGCCGGCCACCACGATGTCGCCCTTCTCCGCCTCGGGCTGCTGGCGCACCACCACGTAGTCGCCGTCGAAGATTCCGGCCTCGATCATGGAGTCCCCCCGGACCCGGAGCATGAACAGCTGACCGCCGCCGGTGAAGTCCTCCGGCACCGGCAGCAGCTCCTCCACGTTCTCCTGGGCCAGGACGTCGGTGCCGGCGGCCACGTCGCCCACCAGGGGCACGTGGCGCACCGGCCGGCGCTCCATGGCCACGCCCGAGGACGGGTCGTAGCGGACCTGGATGGCCCGGGGCTTGGTCGGATCCCGCTGGAGGTAGCCCTGCTTCTGCAGGGTGGCCAGGTGGGCGTGCACGGTGGAGGACGAGGTGAGCCCCACGGCCTCCCCGATCTCCCGCACCGAGGGCGGGTACCCCCGCTCCCGCAGCTGGTCGGCGATGAAGTCCAGGATCTGGCGGCGCTTGCCGGTCAAGACGGTGTCCACGCCGGCGAGGGTACGCCGCCGTCGCCCCAAAGGCAAACACCTGTTCGAATTTGGGTTGACCGGGAACATGCGTTCGTGATTGGCTGGACATCGAACAGGAGTTCCCCTGCTCCGGGCATCGGGTCCAGGGCATCGGAACCGACACCGGGGAGGTGGGAGATGGCGATGACCATGACAGCGGCGGTGCCCCTGGCGGTGCCGGGGCCGGCGGCGCTGCCGCGCCGGCCCGCACCCCGGCCGGCGCCCCGGACGGTCCGGGCCCCAGTGGCGTCGGCCCGGGTCCGCCGCCGGCGCCTGGTCGTGCTGATGGCGCTGGCCGTCCTGCTCCCGACGGCTCGCGCCGGCGCCGGCCTGCTCAGCGGTGGATCCCTCACCGCCGCCGGGCAGGCCGCCGGCACACCATCCGTGGCCGCCTCGGCCCGGATCTACGTGGTCCAGCCGGGCGACACGGTGTGGGCCATCGCCCACCGGCTCCATCCCGCAGGTGACGAGCGACCGCTCGTCGATGCCATCGACTCCGAGCTGGGCGGCCGTCCCCTGGTGCCGGGCCAGGCCATCAGCATCCCCTGACCCTCGCACCGAGGGCCGGGCCGGCCCGATGGCCGGCGGCGGTAGCGTCGGCGGGCATGCGCTGCCCGTGGTGCGCCGGGGTCGAGGACAAGGTCGTCGACAGCCGCCTGGCCGAGGACGGTGGTGCCATCCGGCGGCGGCGGGAATGCCTGGGCTGCGGCCGGCGCTTCACCACCTTCGAGCGGGTGGAGGAGCTCCCTCTGGCGGTGATCAAGCGCTCCGGCGGGCGCGAGCCCTTCGACCGGTCGAAGATCGTGGCCGGGGTGAAGGCCGCCACCAAGAACCGACCCGTCACCGTCGAGCAGATGGAGGCCCTGGCCTTCGAGGTGGAGGATGCCGTCCGCCTGGCCGGCAACGACGTCACCAGCGAGGAGGTCGGTCTGGCGGTGCTTGACCGGTTGGCCCGGCTCGACGACGTCGCCTATCTTCGCTTCGCCAGCGTGTACAAGGGCTTCGAGGACGCCGGCGACTTCCAGCGGGAGGCCCGCCTGCTCAAGTCCACCGAGCCCAAGGCCCGCCGGTAGGGGTGTCGGCCCGCCGGCTCAGCTCGCCGGCTCAGCTCAACAGGGCGGCGGCGACCTTGTTGACGGCCCCGGCGACGGCGTCGCAGTCGGCCTCGCGGTAGCCGGCGGCGATCACCACGATGGCGGAGCGGCCGGCTATGTCCTCGGTGCGGGGGCACATGCCCATGCGGTACTCCACCGTGCTGGGATGCTCGGCGCAGTTCCACGGACCACCCTTGCCGCTGGCGGTCCGCTTGTGAAGGATCGACTCGGTGGCGTACACCGGCTTGCCCCGGTACATCTGGCCGGCGGGCACACCTTCGGCGATGAGGGCCTTGGCGAAGCGGCGGGCGAGATCGGGGGCGGGTAGGAAGAACGTGATCGACGACGCTCCGTCGCCGTCGGGATCGGGGCTCCGACGCAGGCACAGGCCGGGGTGGTCGCCGATCCCTGACAGGACGCGGTCGCGGTTGGCCCGCTGGGCCTGCAGCAGACCGGGCAGGCGGGCCAGCTGGACCCCGGCGATGGCGCCGGCGAGCTCCGTCATGCGCAGGTTCTCGCCCACGAACGGGTCCAGCCTGTCGGTCCCCCGCTCGCTTCCGGTGGAGGTGACGAACTGGCCCCCCTGGTCCTGGTAGCGGGCGGCGCGGAGGTAGAGGGTCTCGTCGTCGCTGGTCACCAGGCCGCCCTCGCCGGAAGTCACGTTCTTCTCCAGCTGGAGGGAGAAGGCGCCCAGGTCGCCGATCGTGCCGAGGTGCCGGCCCTTGTAGCTGGCGCCCATCGACTGGGCGGTGTCCTCAAGCACCGGGACCCCTCGAGAGCGCGCCACCTCCATGATCGGATCCATGTCACAGGCGCCGTTCTCGAGGTGCACGGGCACGATGGCAGCGGTGCGGGGGGTGATGCGCCCGGCGAGGTCGGTTGGGTCGAGGCCGAGGGTGTCGTCGATCTCAGCGAAGACCGGCACCGCCCCCATGCTCACCACGGCGTTGACGGTGGCGATGAAGGTGAACGCAGGCACCACCACCTCGTCGCCGCAGCCGACCCCGAGGGCGGCGAGGGCGGCCCGCAGGGCGGCGGTGCCCGACGAGGTCGCCACGGCGTGGCGGGCACCGAGGAGGGCCCGGGCCGCCTCCTCGAAGCCCTCGACCTTGTTGCGCAGGTCGGGGCCGTAGTAACGGAACAGGGACCGGCTGTCCAGGACCTCCAGGACCGCCTTGCGCTCCTCGTCACCCAGCAGGGCGACGCCCTTGCCGGTCGGGAGCATGGCGGAAAGGACCGGGGTGCCGCCGTCAATTGCGAGTCGCTCGGACATCACCCGTAGTCTGGCCCGGTGCGGGCGGGGGCGGCCACGGCGGACATCACCCCCGGCGTCGGTGTCCCCCTTGGCGGCTACGGGAACCGCCACGGGGGCTCGACCGGCATGGCCGATCCGCTGCTGGTGCGGGTCCTCTACCTCGCCGACGATGACGGCGCCGAGGCGGTCGTGGCGGTGTGCGACCTGCTCGGCGTGGGCAGCGACCTGGTGCGCGACTCGCGCCGGCTGATCGAGGACGACCTGGGCATCCGGGCCGAGGCGGTCCTGGTCGGCGCCACCCACACCCATGCCGGCCCGGCCGCCTTCCGCCACGGCGACGCCCCCGAGTACGTGGCGGTGACGGCGCGCAAGATCGCCGGCGCCGTCGCCGTGGCCAGGCGGGTGGCCGTGCCGGTCTCCCTCAAGGTCGGGACGGTGCGAGTGCCCAACGTGGGCCGGAACCGGCGCCACCCTGACGGGCCCACCCAGGACGACGTGACCGTGCTGGTGGCCGACCCCGGCCGGCAGCTCCCGCCGGTGGCCACGCTGGTGAACGGGGCCTGCCACGCAACCGTGCTCGAGTACGACAACCTCGAGTACTCGCCTGACTGGCCCGGTGCCATGGCCAGGGCGGTCGAGCGGGCCGTCGGCGGCACCGCCATCTACCTGCAGGGGGCGGCCGGGGACGTGAACCCGGTTTGGGCCGGCCACGACCTGGCCGACGTCGAGCGGGTGGGCGGGATCATGGCCGGGGCGGTTTCCCGCATGGTCAACGAGATGCGACCGCTGGGCAAAGGCCAGTGGTGCATCAACCTGTCGTGGTCCGAGCACGTCGAGGTGCCGGTGCCCGGCCGGCAGCTGGAGGGCCGCCTGGCCGGGGCCCGGAGGGAGCTTGAGCTGGATCGCCGCCGGCGCCCGCCCCTGGAGGAGGTCGACTCCCAGGTGGCAGAGGTGCAGGCCGCCATCGACGCTCTGGCGACCGACGACGTCGACCGGCGCCGCCGGCTGCGGGCCCGCATCAACGAGCTGTCGGTGGCCCGGGTGTGGGGCCTGGCCGGTGGTGGCCGTCCCACCCAGCGCCTGGAGGTGCAGGCGCTGCGCCTGGGCGACGGCTGCGCCGTGGTCAGCTTGCCCGGGGAGTTCTTCGCGGAGACCGGTCACGACATCATCGACCGCTCCGGCTGCGAGCACCTGCTGGTGGCCGGCTACTCGAACGGCTCGGTGGGCTACGTCCCGCCCGCCTCGGCCTACCCCGAGGCCGGCTACGAGGTGGGCATGACCCAGTTCGACCCCGGCGCGGCCGAGCTCATAGCCGACGCCGCCGTGGACCTCGTCCGCTCCCTGAACTGACGCCGGCCCCTCCGGCTGACAGGTCCCTCCGGCCGAGCAGCAGTCTCAGCGCCGGCGGGCGGCCAGGGCGGCGGCCCGGTCCACCACCTCGAAGCGGACCGGTGCGCCCGGCCTCAGCTGGGCCATGACGCCGAGGTCCACCGAGGCGACGACACCGACGACCGGGTAGCCGCCGGTGGTCGGGTGGTTGGCCAGGAACACGATGGGCGCCCCGTCCGGAGGGACCTGCACCGCTCCGGTGACCATTCCCTCCGAGGCCAACTCGTCGCTGCGGGAGCGCTCAAGCACCGGCCCCTCGAGGCGCACCCCGGTGCGGTCTGACCGGGGCGACACCACCCAGGTGGCGGTGGTGAGGGCGGCTCTTGCTGCCGGGGTGAGCCAGTCGTGACGGGGCCCGCTCACCACGCGGACCACCGCCGGGCGGTCGGGGGAGGTGGCGGGAGCCGGCGCGGCCTGGGTCGGCGCCCCCCGGTCTCCGCCCGGGCCGGGCGGACGATCCGCCAGCACCACGACGTCGCCGGGGGCCAGGGCGGGCGGTCCCAGGCCGGACAGGGTGTCGGCCGACCGGCTGCCCAGCACCACCGGGGCGTCGATCCCGCCGTCGAAGGCGATGTAGCAGCGCAGGCCGGCGGTGGCCGTGCCCACCCTCAGCACCGAGCCCGGCCGCACCGGCAGCGGCCCGGTCGCGTGCACGGGACGGCCGTCGAGGCTGACCGGGGCGGTGGCGCCGGCCACCGCCACCACCGCCCGGCAACCGAAGCGCAGCTCGGGGCCGGACAGTGTGGTCTCGAGGCAGGCTGCGTCCGCCCGGTTGCCGACCATCCGGTTGGCCAGCGCCAGGGCGGGCTGGTCGACGGCACCGGCCGGCGGCACGCCGATGTGCGCCCACCCCGGCCGGCCCCGGTCCTGCACGGTGGTGAGGGGCCCGGCCCTGAGCACCTCGAGGCTGCGCCGGCCCTCCTGCGGCGGGGCGGCCGGCACCGGCACCTCGGGCGGGGCCGGCGAGTCCACCGGCACCAGGCGGACCGAGTCGCCGGCGGAGAGCAGCGCCGGGGGCCGCCGTCGCTGGTCGAACAGCAGCGCCGAGGTGGTGCCAATGAGCTGCCACCCACCGGGGGTGGAGCGGGGGTAAAGGCAGCTCATGCCGCCGGCCAGGCCGACCGAGCCGGCCGGCACCGAGGGCCGGGGGGTCTGCCGGCGGGGGACGGAGAGAGCCGGATCGGTGCCGGCCAGGTAGGCGAAGCCGGGCGAGAACCCGAGGAACGCCACCCGGTGGACCGAGCGGCTGTGCCTGGCGACCACCTCGGCCCGGTCGAGACCCGTCAGGCGGCAGACCTCGTCGAGGTCGGGGCCGTCGTAGTGCACGGGGATCTCGACCATGGCCCCCGGCGGTGAACGGTCTCCCGCTTCACCGGCCCGTGCCACCAGCGCGGCCGCCTGGCCGGCCAGGTCGGCGGCGTCGGTGACCAGCGGGTCGACCACCACCAGCACCGTGGTCGCCGCCGGCACCGACTCGACCACGCCGCTGCGGCTCCGGATGGCGTCGGCCACCCGGTACGGAGGGGCCTCGCCCTCGAGCTCGACGAGGACGGCGTCCTCCCCGACCAGGTGGGTCCTCATGGAGTCGCCGCCCTCACCCGGTTACGAACGGGGCGATGGTGAAGCCGTCGGCCTCCAGCGCCGCCCGCACAGCCCGGGCCGCCGCCAGCGCCCCCGGCGTGTCGCCGTGGATGCACAACGACGACACCTCCAACTCGAGCGGGCGCCCGGTGACGTCGCTGACCGTTCCCCCCGCCAGGGCCCGGGCCTGGGCGACCACGGCGGCTGTGTCGGTCAGCACCGCGCCCGGCGAGCCGCGGGGCACCAGGCTCCGGTCCGCCGCGTAGGCCCGGTCGGCGAAGCCCTCGGCGTAGCAGGCCAGCCCGGCCCGGCCGGCGGCCCCGAAGACCGCCGACCCGGGCAGGCTCAGCACCGGCAGGCGCCAGCCCGGCTGGCAGGCGGCCCGCACCACCGTGGCCGCCAGCCCGGCGTCGTCGACAGCCTGGTTGTAGAGGGCGCCGTGGGGCTTGAGATAGCGGACCTCGCCGCCCTCCCGCCGGGCCAGGGCCTGCAGAGCGCCGATCTGGTAGACGAGGTCGGCCTCCAGTTGTTCGGGTGCGACCGTCAGGGCGCGGCGGCCGAAGCCGAGGCGGTCGTCGTAGGACGGGTGGGCCCCCAACGTCACGCCCCGCTGGAGTGCCGCCCGCACGGTGGCGGCCATCAGCACCGGGCCGCCGGCGTGGAAGCCGCAGGCCACGCTGGCGCTGGAGACCACGTCAAGCAGCTCGGGATCCGAGGGCCCTCCCTCACCGAGGTCGCAGTTGAGGTCGATGCAGTCGCTCACGCCGAACGCACGCTATGCGGCGGACCCCTGGATAGGGTGGGGTGTGGGCGGCGGACCGGAAGGGAGACCATGCGCGTCGGTGTGCTGACCGGAGGCGGCGACTGCCCCGGGCTCAACGCGGTCATCCGGGCGGTGGTGCGCAAGGGCGAGATGCACCACCGCTACGAGCTGGTGGGCTTCGCCGATGGCTGGCGCGGCGTGATCGAGGGCAGGACCATCCCCCTCGACGTCGAGCGGTGCCGGGGGATCCTTCCCCGCGGCGGCACCATCCTCGGCACGTCGCGCACCAACCCCTACAAGGTCGACGGCGGCGTGTCCGCCTGCCACGACAGCCTGGCGCGCCACGGGGTCGACGCCCTGGTGGCCATAGGCGGCGAGGACACCCTCGGCGTGGCCCACAAGCTGTTCTCCGAAGGGGTGCAGGTGGTCGGCGTGCCCAAGACCATCGACAACGACCTGTCGGCCACCGAGGTCACCTTCGGCTTCCACACCGCCGTGCAGATCGCCACCGACGCCATCGACCGTCTGCACACCACGGCCGAGTCCCACGACCGGGTGATCGTGTGTGAGGTGATGGGCCGCCACGCCGGTTGGATCGCCGCCTATGCCGGCATCGCCGGCGGGGCGGCGGAGATCCTCGTGCCTGAGGAGCCCTTCGACATCGAGGTGGTGTGCCAGAAGCTGATCCAACGCCACTCCAAGGGCCGCTTCGCCTCCATCGTGGTCGTCGCCGAGGGCGCCCGGCCCCGCGAGGGCTCGATGGTCCTTTCCTCCGGCGAGGTGGACCAATTCGGCCACGAGCGCCTCGGCGGCATCGCCAACGTGCTGGCCGAGGAGATCGAGCGGCGCACCGGCTTCGAGTCGAGGGTGACCATCCTCGGGCACGTGCAGCGGGGCGGGACCCCGACCGCCTTCGACCGGGTGCTGGCCACCCGCTTTGGTGTCGCCGCCATCGACGCCGTCGCCGACGGGGCCTTCGGCCAGATGGTCGCCCTGAAGGCGGGCGAGATCGTGCGGGTGCCGCTGGGCGAGGCGGTGACCGAGCTCAAGACGCTCGAGCCGTCGCTGTTCCACGACGTGGCCGCCATCTTCTTCGGCTGACGCGCCCTTTCACTAACGCGCCCTTTCACTAACGCGCCTTTCGCAGACGGCGCCCGTTGGCTGACGCAGCGATCGCAGACGCACCCTCTTAGGCCGAAGGCCTCCAGCTGGGAGGGAGTCAGGGATGGGCGCCCGGCGTCGACATCGCCTCGACGATGGCGCTGCGCAGGGACGAGGCGATGGCGGGAGCGGCGGCGACCACCATGTCGTCGCTGGCCGGGCCCCCGGCGAGGTCGCCCATCCACGCCCCCGCCTCGGTCGCCACCAGTCCGCCGGCGGCCCGGTCCCAGTGGTGGGTGCCCGACTCGTAGTAGCCGTCCAGCCTTCCGGCGGCCACCGAGCACAGGTCGAGGGCGGCGGCCCCGGCCCGGCGGATGTCGCGCACCTGCGGAAGCAGGGCGGCGGCGAGCAGCCCCTGCCAGCGCCGGGCCTCGGCGTCGTAGGCGAAGCCGGTGCCGATCAACGAGGTGGCCAGATCCTCGGGCTCGGAGACCCCCAGCCGCTCACCGTCGCGGTAGGAGCCGGCCCCGGCAACGGCCGTGAACATCTCCTGCCGGCACGGATCGTGCACCACCCCCACCGTCACCCTGCCGTCCACCTCGGCCGCCACCGACACGGCGAAGACCGGCAGCCCGTAGAGGTAGTTCACCGTGCCGTCGAGAGGGTCGACCACCCAGCGCACCGCCGAGGTGCCGCTGCTGGCACCGCCCTCCTCGCCCAGGAAGGCGTCGTCGGGGCGGCGCCGGCGGATCGTGGCCATGATCAGGGACTCGCTGGCCCGGTCGAGGTCGCTCACCAGGTCGGTGCGGGACGACTTCGACTCCACCCGCCCCGGCCCTTTGCGCAGGCCCTCGAGCAGCAGCTCCCCGGCGGAGCGGGCCGCCTCGACGGCGAGGTCGAGCAGCGACTCGGGATCAGGGCCGGCGGGCACCGCTTCGACCATAACCGTGCCCGGACGGGGCGCCGATAAGGTCGGGCGATGGCCAGCGGCCCCGTCGACCTCCGCTCCGACACCGTCACCCGCCCCACCCCGGCCATGAGGAAGGCGATGGCCGACGCCGAGGTGGGCGACGACGTCTACGGCGAGGACCCCACCGTCAACCGGCTGCAGGAGGCCTTCGCCGCCCGGGTGGGCAAGGAGGCCGCCCTGTTCGTGCCCTCCGGCACCATGGGCAACCAGATCGCCCTGCGGCTGCTTGGCCGGCCCGGCACGTCGGTGGTCGCCGGCCGCCGCCAGCACGTGGTGATCTACGAGAACGGCGCCGCCGCCCGCAACGCCGCCGTGCAGTTCCACCTGGTGGACGATGCCGACGGCACCATCAGCGCCGACGAGGTGGCCTGGGCGCTGGATGCGGCGGCCCACCACCAGCCGACTCCCTCGATGGTCTGCGTGGAGAACACCCACATGCCTGCCGACGGCGCCCCGTGGCCGCTGGAGGCCCTCAAGGAAGTGGCCGCCGCCGCCCCCCATCTGCCCCTGCATATGGACGGGGCCCGCCTCTTCCACGCCGAGGTCGCCACCGGCACCCCGGCGGCCGACTACGCCGCCGTGGCCACCACGGTCATGTGCTGCCTGTCCAAGGGCCTCGCCGCCCCGGTCGGCTCCGTGCTTGCCGGCCCGGCCGACCTCATCGCCGAGGCCCGGGCCGTGCGGGCCGGCCTCGGCGGCGGCATGCGCCAGGCCGGGGTGATCGCCGCCGCCGGCCTGGTCGCCCTCGAGACCATGGTCGAGCGCCTGGCCGAGGACCACCACCGGGCCCGCCGCCTGGCCGAGGCGGTGGCCGAGCGCTGGCCCGAAGTCGGCGTCGAGCCGGAGCGGATCCGGACCAACATCGTCACCTTCGGGCACCGCCAACCGGCCGAGCTGCTCGACCACCTGCGCCGGGCCGGGGTGCTGGCCGGCACCATCGCCCCCGGCGTCGTTCGGCTGGTGACCCACATCGACGTGGACGACGAAGGCATCGACACGGCCCGGGCGGCCCTGGCCGACGCCCCCTGAGGTGGCCGAGCTGCTGGAGGCCGCCCCGGCCAGCGCCCTGGCCGTCTACGCCCATCCCGACGACCCCGAGGTGTCGTGCGGGGGCACCCTGGCCCGGTGGGCGGAGGCCGGGTGCCGGGTGGAGGTGGTCCTGTGCGCATCCGGTGACAAGGGCAGCTCCGACCCCGCCATCGGGGGGGCCGAGCTGGCCGCCCGCCGCGCCGGGGAGGTCGAGCGGGCCGGACAGGCGCTGGGGGTGGGCGCCCACCACCTGCTCGGGCATCCCGACGGCGAGCTGGACGAGCGCGTCCTCACAGGCGAGCTCGTCGGGCTCATCCGGTCCTCCCGACCCGAGGTGGTGGTCTGCCCCGACCCGACGGCGGTGTTCTTCGGGGAGCACTACTTCAACCACCGCGACCACCGCTGCGTGGGCTGGGCCGCCCTCGACGCCGTCGCCCCGGCCGCCTCCCAGCCCCGCTACTTCCCCGAGGCCGGCCCTCCCCACCGGGTCCAGTCGGTGTACCTGTCGGGCACCCTGGCCCCCGACGTGTGGGTGGACATAACCGCCAGCGTCGAGCGCAAGGCCAGGGCCCTCATGTGCCACGAGAGCCAGCTGGGCGAGCCGGGGGAGTGGCTGCGCAGCGTGGTGCGCCAGCGGGCCGAGGAGGCCGGCCGCCAGGCCGGGGTCGCCTACGCCGAGGGTTTCCGCCGGCTCCGTCTGGGCTGAGGGCCACAATGGGCGCCGTGCCCGCAGCCACGGCGGTGACCACGCCGATCCTGCACGTCGACATGGACGCCTTCTTCGTGGCGGTGGAGACCAAGCGGGATCCGAGCCTGGCCGGCAAGCCGGTGGTGGTCGGGGGCACCGGCGCCCGCGGGGTGGTGGCGTCGTGCTCCTACGAGGCCCGGGCGTTCGGGATCCACTCGGCCATGCCGACCGTCACCGCCCGGCGGCTGTGCCCCCAGGCCGTCTTCCTGCACGGCAACTTCGACCTCTACCTCGAGGCCAGCGCCGACATCCACCGCATCTTCACCTCGTTCACCCCGCTCGTGGAGGGGGTGGCCCTGGACGAGGCCTTCCTCGACGTGTCCGGGTGCCGGCGCCTGTTCGGGGAGCCGCCGGAGGTGGCGGCCGCCATCCGCCGGCGCGTCCTCGCCGAGGCCGGCCTCGACTGCTCGGTTGGGGTGGCCCGCATCAAGCTGCTGGCCAAGCTGGCCTCGCGGGCGGCCAAGCCCAAGGCCAGCCCGACCGGGCGCCGGCCCGGGCCAGGGGTTGTGGTCGTAGAGCCCGAGGAGGAGTTGGCCTTCCTGCACCCCCTGCCGGTGAGGGCGCTGTGGGGGGTGGGACCGGCCACCGGCGCCCGCCTGGCCCGGATGGGGGTGGAGACGGTGGGGGACCTGGCGGCCGTGCCGGTCGAGTCGCTGGTGGGCGCCCTGGGCAACGCCGCCGGCCAGCACCTCCACGACCTGGCCTGGGCCCGCGACGAGCGCCGGGTGGTCCCCGACCGGCCGACCAAGTCCATCGGCCACGAGGAGACCTACGCCCGCGACCACCACCGCCACGACACCCTGCGCCCCGAGGTGGTGCGGATGTCCGACGCCGTGGCCGCCCGCCTCCGCCACGCCGGCCTCAAGGCCCGCACGACCACCCTGAAGGTGCGCTTCGGCGACTTCACCACCATCACCCGCTCCCGCACCGAGGCGGCCCCGTTCGACTCCGGGCCGGTGATCGCCCGGGCGGCCAACGACCTGCTGGCCCACGTCGACGTGGGTCCTGGGGTCCGCCTGATCGGGGTTTCGGTGTCCGGGCTGGCCGAGGCGGAGTCCGAGCAGCTCAGCCTGGACGGCCTCGATCCCGACGACGGCTGGGACGCCGCCAGCCGGGCGGTGGACGAGATCCGGGCCCGCTTCGGGGACGCCGCCGTGGGCCCGGCCGCCCTCGCCGGCAGGGCAGGACTGCGGATCAAGCGCCAGGGGGATACTCAGTGGGGGCCCCGGCGCCCTGAGTGAGCCCGGGGTTCGCGTTGTTGGCGCTGCCGGGCTGCGCGAATATGGCTCAAGTCGGATCGCCCGAAGCCGAAGGGGTGGGGTAGTGCCGCTATCCGAAGAAGAGCAGCGGATCCTCCACGAGATCGAGCGCAGCTTCTACGAGAACGACCCCGACTTCTACGGCAAGGTCACCTCGGAGACGCTGTACCGTCACGCCGGGCGTAACTGCAAGTGGGCCCTGCTCGGCTTCCTGAGCGGCCTGGCCGTCCTGGTGGTGTCCTTCGCCTCCTCCATCTGGGTGGGCTTCCTCGGCTTCCTGATCATGCTGAGCTGCGCCATCGTCTTCGAGGCCAACGCCCGCAAGATGGGCCGGGCCGGCTGGGAGCAGGTCTCCAAGTCGCTGCGGGCCGGGGGCCTCTCCGAGGCCATCGGCGACACCGGCCGACGCCTGCGCAAGCGCTTCCGGCGCGAGTAGCCCCCCGGACTCCCGATCAGGCCCGCCCGGCCCGCTGGTATCCCGGCTTCCTGGGCCCGCGCCCGGCCCCGCCGGCCGGCCGGTCCTGCCCCGATCGCCGCCGTCCCGCCGGCCGCCGGCGGGAGCGGGGTCGGGGGTCGAGCTCCCAGCCCAGCCGGCGCCAGCGCCCAGCGGAGTCCAGCACCGCCCGCTCCACCTCGGCCGCCCGCTGGTGGGCCAGCTCGGATGAGGCGGGGCTGGCCTCCTCGGGCCCGAAGGCGGCCGCCCCGGCCTGGCCGGCCAGCTCCAGCAGGGCGGTAGCCGCCGGTGGGGGCAGGTCGGCGCTGACGGCGGCCCGGCGGGCGTGCTCGAGGAAGGTCTCGCCCCGACCCCTGCCGGCGCCGGCGTCGGCCAGGCGCTCGGCCGCCTCCTGCCAGGCGACCAGCACCTGCTCCGCCCCGGCCCGGGCCCGGCGCCGGCGGCGGTGGCGGGCCATCGACTTGAGGGCCGGCACCCCCAGCACCCACACGGCGGCCAGGGCCCCCAGGAAGGCCACCAGGCCCACCAGGGCCCAGGCCCCGGCCGAGCGCCGGTGGGCCGGGGTCGGGTGGTTGGCCGGCGGCGGCGGCGTGCGGGGCGGGAGGGTGGTGGTCGGCGCCGGCTGGGGGACCGCCTGGGCGGGGACGGTGATCGTGCTCGAGCCGCCGGCGGGGGCGGCCTGGGCCGGCGCCACCCCGGTGTAGGCCTGGCTGCCGGGGATGCCCCGGCCCGGGGTCGGGTCGAAGGGCACCCAGCCGAACTGGCCCAGCAGCACCTCCGGCCAGGCGTGGGCGTGCATCCCGAGCACGTGCCAGTAGCCGTCCGCCTCGGCCGTGCCCGGGGTGAAGCCCACCGCCACCCGGGTGGGCAGGCCGATGGCGCGGGCCATGACGGCGTAGGCGGCGGCGAACTGCTCGCAGTAGCCCTGGCGCACCACGAACAGGAACTGCACCAGGGCCGAGTCGCTGTGGCCGGGCGGTATGTCGAGGCTGTAGCCGTAGTGCGACCGCAGGTAGTCCTGCAGGGCCTTGGCCTTGTCGTAGGCGGTGCTGTCACCGGCGGTGATCCGCCGGGCCAGGCGGGCGATGGAGTCGGGCACGGCAGGCAGGGTGGTGTAGTGGGTGACCACCGACGCCGACAGCGACGACATGTCGGCGCCGCGCAGCTCGGTCCCGTCGAAGTGGGGCACGGCCGAGGCCACCGTGTAGTGCTCGCCGTCGGAGGTGGCGGCCTGGCTGATCAGGCTCTCCGAGGTGGCGTCGAAGCTCACCCCGGTGGCCCCGGCGAGGCGCACCGGCAGGTAGGCGGCCGGCAGCCAGATGCTGCCCAGGTTGGAGATGGCGTAGCCCTGGTCCACCGCCTGCGCCCCCGCCACCGCCTTGACCGGCAGGCGGGACTGGACGGGGGAGTAGGGCTCGTCGGAGGACCAGATGTTCCCGTCGAAATGGTCGAGGGCCGTCAGCCGCCAGTACTCCGGCACCGCCGAGCGGACGGTGAACAGCTCGGTGTCTGACTCATTGATCAGCCGGTAGCGCACGTCGACCAACGGGCTGATGGTTGTCCGGTTGGCGGGCCCGCTCACGCCGGAGTGGCGGGCCGCCACCACCGCCGCCGATGCCGCCCCGGGCAGGTGCGGGCCCACCAGGACCGCCCCCACGATCACCACCACGGCGATCCCCACCCCCGCCCCGCTGAGCACGTAGGGCCGCCCCAGCCCTCCGGTGAACCGGGCCGCCACGGCGGCCCGCCGCGCGCCCCGGTGGACCATCACGAAGACGGCGATGGCGGCCAGGGCGGCGGCGCTCCAGGCCACCCGGTTGGCCGGCCGCCCCAGGATGGCCACGAACACCAGGGTGGCCACCGGGGCGATGGTCGCCTCCATGGTGGCCTGCAGCCGGAAGGCGGCCCAGTCCGACAGCGCCGCCACCAGGGCCACCGCCCCCATGGCGGTCAGCACGAAGCCCCGCAGGGAGGGCACGGGGGCGGCCAGGTTGGAGAAGGCCGAGCGGGCGTAGACGATGGCGTGCCAGCCGCGCGAGAAGGTGGCCGGCGTCGGGAGGCCGGCGAAGGTGGTGTGGCCCAGCACCATCCAGGCCATCAGCAGGCCGGTGGCGGCCAGGGTGAGGCCCAGGCTGGCCAGCACCGGCAGCCTCCAGCGCCGGGCCAGCCAGCTCACCAGGTGGCCCACGACCGCCGCCGTCATCACCGGGGCCAGCCAACGGCTGTCGGCGAAGAGGCGGGCCATGCTGGCCGCCGTCACCACCGTGAGCAGGCACAGGGCCGCTGCCGCCCCGGCCGACCGCTCGGCTGCCGGCCCCAGGTCGGGACGCTGGGCGCTCACCGGCCCACCGGGGCCGCCCCCGCCGGGGCCGGGCCCCAGGCCTCCGCCAGCGGGCGGTCGCGGGTCACCCGGACCAGGCGCACGCCGCGGCCGAGCAGCCGCGAGGGCTGGAGTCCCTCGCTCGGGGCGCCCGGGTCGTAGGCCGAGCGCTCCACGCTGACCAGGGTGACGGCCCCAGCGCGGTCGCGCAGGTGGGCGACGGCAGACAGGTCGGCCGGGGTGGCGGCCGAGGTGGTGACCACCACCACGGCGGCGCCGGGCTCGTGACGGCGCAGGCGGGACAGGGTGGGCCCCAGGTCCCGCCCGCCCGAGGTGGCCACCCCGGCCAGGGCCGCCAGCAGGGCCTCCCAGTGGGCCCGGCCGCCGTCGAAGCCGGAGTCGAACCCGGCGCTGGTGACCAGGCGGACGACCGCCCCCGCCTGCCACGAGGCGGTGATGACGCTGGCGGCGGCCGACACGGCCAGCTCCAGCGAGGCGGCGGTGTGGACGCTGCGGCGCAGATCGAGCACGGCCGTAACCCGCTGCTGCCAGGGCTGCTCCATCTGGCGGATCATCAGGTCGTCGGCCTTGGCGGTCGAGGGCCAGTGGACCTGGCGCAGGTCGTCGCCCACCTGGTACGTGCGCAGGGCGTAGAAGTCCTCGCCCTGGATCCTCCCGCCCCGCTGCTGAGTGCCGGAGTGGGGGTCGTAGCCCGGCGTCGGTGCCATCGGGGCCAGGGGGTGGATGCGGGGGTAGACGATGACCGTGGTCGTGCCGGCCACGGGGTGGCGGCGCACCGCCAGCCCGAACGGATCCTCGACCACCAGGCTGAGCGGACCGATGGTGAAACGCCCCCGGCGATCGGTCGGCACCCGGTAGGCGGCCCGTCCGGGGGCGCGGGGGGCGAGCGAGGGGACCTCGAAGCCGGCCACCAGCCGCCCGTGGTCGAAGCTGTCCTCGGCGGCCAGGGCCGGGCTGTTGAACCGGCCCCGGTTGACCAGGCGAAGGTCGACCCGGCACGGGGAGCCAAGGTGCACCCGGGCCGGGCGCAGCAGGCGGGCCGCGCCCAGCTCGACCTGCACCGAGCGCACGTAGATGACCGCCGCCACCACGGCCAGGGCGGCGGCGGCGGCCAGCACGTAGAGCTCCTCGAGGCCGAGCAGCCGACCGAGGATCACCATGGCGGCCGCCGACGCCACCATCAGCCAGCCCCGGCGGGTGAGCACCGGCTAGCCGGCGGCCGCTCTTCCGGTGGGCACCGGCACCGAGGCCAGCACCTCGTCCAGCACCTCGCCGACGACGACCCCGGACATCTCCGACTCGGGGTTGAGGGTGAGGCGGTGCTCGAGCACCGGGCGGGCGAGCGACTTCACGTCGTCGGGCAGCACGTAGTCCCGCCCCAGTGACAAGGCCCTCGAGCGGGCGGCCCGCTGCAGGGCGAGCGACGAGCGAGGCGACATGCCGAGGGCAACCGCCGGGTGGTCGCGGCTGGTGTTGGCCAGGTCCACGATGTAGCTGCGGATCGGCGGGGCGACGTAGATCTGGCGGGCGCCGGCCACCATGTCGGTGACGTCGCGGGCGGTGGCCACCGCCCGCAGGTCGTCGATGGGGTCGGTGGCGGCATGGGTCTCGAGGATGGCGACCTCGGCGTGGTGGTCGGGGTAGCCCATGTCGATGCGCATGAGGAACCGGTCGAGCTGGCTGTCGGGCAGCGGGTAGGTGCCCTGGTGCTCGATGGGGTTCTGGGTGGCGATGACCATGAACGGGCTCGGCAAGCGGTAGGACGTGCTGTCCACCGTCACCTGGCGCTCCTCCATCGCCTCGAGCAGAGCCGACTGGGTGCGGGGCGAGGCCCGGTTGATCTCGTCGGCCAGGACGATTTCGGCGAAGACGCCACCGGGGCGGAACTCGAAGGCGCCGGTGGCCCGGTTGAACACGTTGACCCCGGTGACGTCGGAGGGCAGCAGGTCGGGGGTGAACTGGATCCGGTGCCAGCCCGAACCCAGCGAGGCGGCCAGGGCCTTGGCCAGGCTGGTCTTGCCGACGCCGGGTACGTCCTCGATGAGCAGGTGGCCCTCGGCCAGCAGGCACACCAGCGCCAGGCGGATGACGTCGTCCTTGCCCTGGATGACCTGCTCGACGTTGGTGGCTATGGCCTCGAAGCGCTGGGCACACGAGGCTATGTCCGAGCGCTGCCTCGCCATCGCCAGGGAGACTACCGGCACGACATAGCGTCCCGTCCCGTGGAGCTGTGCCTGGCCGTCGACATCGGTGGCACCAAGCTGGCCGCCGGCGCCGTCGACCGGGCCGGCCGGCTGGTGACCGGTCGCCGCCGCCCCACCCCGACCACCGACGACGGTGAGGAGATCTTCGCCGCCCTCACCGACATGGTCGGCGAGGTGCTGGCCGGCCTGCCCGCCCGGGCGGTGGTGTGCGGGGTCGGCTGCGGCGGACCGATCAGCGGCGACGGCCTCTGGGTGTCGCCGCTCAACATAAGGGCGTGGAGGCGTTTCCCCCTGGCCGGTCGGCTGGCCGGGGCGACCGGGCTGCCCACCTACGTCGACAACGACGCCAAGGCCCTGGCCCTGGGCGAGGGGTGGGTCGGGGCCGCCCGGGGCCGGCGCAACTACCTGTCGATGGTCGTGTCCACCGGCGTCGGCGGAGGGATCGTCCTGGACGGCCGGCTGTTGGAGGGCGATGCCGGCAACGCCGGCCACATCGGCCACGTGGTGGTCGAGCCTGACGGCCGTCCCTGTCCCTGCGGCGGCCGCGGCTGCCTCGAGGCCGAGGCGTCCGGAACCGCCATCGCCGCCGTGACCGGGGCCCCGGCCGCCGGGGCCGGCCCGGCGGTGGTCGCCCGGGCCGGCACCCTGGTGGGCCGGGCGGTGGCCTCGGTCGTCAACCTGCTCGACCTGGGCCTGGCTGCGGTCGGAGGATCGGTCGCCCTCGGCTTCGGGACGCCCTTCTTCACCGCCGCCTCGGCCGAGCTGGAGCGGCGTTCGCGCATCGAGTTCGCCCGCAATGCCCGGGTCGTCCCGTCGGCCCTGGGGCCGGACGGCGGCCTGGTCGGCGCCGCCGCCGTCGGCTGGCGGGCCCTCGGATAGCCTCGCCGCCGGCAGTCACCGAGGAGCACCCATGCAAGTCCGCTATCCCCCCGAGGCCGAGGCCTACCGCGAGAAGGTGCAGGCCTTCCTGGCCGAGCACCTGCCGCCGGGATGGAAGGGGATCGGCGCCCTCGAGCCGGCCGAGGCGGCCGGCTTCGCCCGCGACTGGCGGCGCGTGCTGTACGAGAACGGCTACCTGGCCGTGTCGTGGCCGACCGAGTACGGCGGCGCTGGCCTCAGCCCCCTGGAGCAGGTCGTCGTGGCCGAGGAGTTCGCCCGGGCGGGTGTGCCGACCGGAACCGACAACGACATCTTCGGCATCCAGATGATCGGCAACACCCTCATCGCCTGGGGGACCGAGGAGCAGAAGCGTCACTTCCTGCCCCGGATCCTCTCCGGCGAGGACCGCTGGTGCCAGGGCTACTCCGAGCCGAACGCCGGCTCCGATCTGGCCAACCTGGGCACCCGGGCCGAGCTCGACGGTGACGAATGGGTGATCAACGGCCAGAAGATCTGGAACTCCTCGGGTCACCTGGCCAACTGGATCTTCGTGCTCACCCGCACCGACCCCGAGGCCCCCAAGCACCGGGGAATCACCTTCCTCCTCTGCCCCATGGACCAGCCCGGCGTCGAGGTCAGGCCGATCAAGATGATTTCGGGCGAGTCGGAGTTCAACGAGGTGTTCTTCACCAACGCCCGCACCGCCCGGGCCAACGTGGTCGGCGAGGTGAACGGAGGCTGGGCGGTGGCGATGACGCTGCTCGGCTACGAGCGGGGCGAGGCGGCCGCCACCCTCTCCATCCGCTTCCGCACCGAGCTGGACCGGCTCTTCGAGCTGGCCCGCCAGTACGGCCGCAACGACGACCCGGTGGTGAGGCAGCGCCTGGCCTGGTGCTACTCGCGGGTCGAGGTCATGCGCTTCCTCGGCCTGCGCGCCCTGACGAGCTTCCTGGCCGGGCGGGCCCCGGGGCCGGAGGGGTCCATCTCCAAGCTGTACTGGAGCGAGTACCACCGCCAGGTGACCGAGCTGGCCATGGACATCATGGGACCGGCCGGGCTGGTGCCGACCGGACGCCGCCCGGCCTCGGCCTTCCAGACCGACGACCCCGGCGCGCCCAACTCGACCGCGTCGTGGGCCACGACCTTCCTGAGCGCCCGGGCGGGGACGATCTACGCCGGCACCTCCCAGATCCAGCGCAACATCCTGGGCGAGATGGTGCTGGGCCTGCCCAAGGAGCCCAAGGCCGACACCGGTCCGTGGAGCCAGACCGCCCGGTCCTGACCCTGCGGGGCTGGGCCCCGGCCGTGGTCGCCGTGCTGCATCGCCCCGACCTGTGGCCGGTGGCGCTGGTGGTGGCCCTGCGGCTGGCCCCCGCCCGTTGGTGGCGTCGCTGGCCCCCCCGGCCCCGCCCCGACCCGGGCTACCTGGCCTTCCGGATGCAGACCGCCTACGGCGACCCGGACCGGGCCCCGGACCCGGACGACCTGGTGGCGTGGCTGGAATGGTGCCGGCGGCTGAGGCGGCCCGGCAGGTAGCGTGGAGCCCGGATGCAGCTACCACCAGGCGAGCAGCCGGCGGGCCGGCCGGCTACCAACCCCGGCCCACCGGGGCGAGGCGACTGACACATGTCGCGCTCGCTCGTCCTGAACGCCACTTACGAACCTCTTTGCGTGGTGGCGTCGCGACGGGCACTGGTGCTGGTCCTGGCCGAACGGGCCGAGCTGCTGCACGGATCGGGCAGGCTCTACCACTCCGAGCGTCTGGCCGTGCCCGAGCCGTCGGTGGTCAAGCTCAGCCGCTACGTCAAGGTGCCCTACCAGACCCGTATCGCCCTCAACCGGCGGGCGGTGTTCGCCCGCGACTCGCACCGGTGCCAGTACTGCGGAGCAACGGCCGAGAACATCGACCACGTCGTTCCCCGCAGCCGCGGCGGCACCCACACCTGGGACAACGTGGTGGCCTCCTGCCGGCCGTGCAACTCCCGCAAGGAGGACCGCCTGCCCCACGAGGCCGGCCTGGTCCTGCGCACCGCCCCGGTCCAGCCCCGCGACCGGATGTGGGCCCTGATCGCCGGCGGCTCGGTGAGCCCGGAGTGGGAGCCCTACCTCGGCCTGGGCGGGCCGGTAACGGTGCCGGCCGGCACCGAGGCCATCTCCGCCTGACGGCCCCAGGGCGGTGACCGGCCCGTCGGGCTGGACCCTGTCCATCCTGGACGGGGACCCCGGCGCTCTGCTCGACCGGCCCGTCAGCTTCGAGGAGCGATCGGTCACCTGGTGCCGGGCCCGGTCGCCGGCGCTGGTGCTGGGCAGCGCCCAGCCGGCCGCCACGGTCGACTCCGCCCGGTTGGCCTCGGCCGGCCTTCCCCTGGTCAGGCGGGCCAGCGGCGGGGGGGCGGTGCTGGTCGGCCCGGCCGAGGTGGTCTGGGTCGAGGTCGTCCTCCCCCGGGGTGACCGGCATTGGGTCGACGACGTCAGCCGGTCGGGCCTGTGGCTGGGCCGGGCGTGGGCGGTGGCGCTGTCCGTCGTCGGGCCGGGGGCGGACGCCGGGGCGGGTGCGGCCCGGGCCCCGGTTGTGCACCGGGGCCCGATGGTCCGCAACGAGCTGTCCGGTCTGATCTGCTTCGCCGGGGTGGCCGCCGGCGAGGTCGTGGTCGGCGGCCGCAAGGCGGTCGGGATCTCCCAACGGCGGGGCCGCCGGGGGGCCCGGTTCCAGTGCGCCGCCCTGCTCCGCTGGGATCCGGAGGCGATGGCCGGCCTGCTGGCCGGCGACGACCGGTTCCGGACCCGGTCGGCCGGGCTGCTCGAGACCCTGGCCGCCCCGCTGGCCGGGGTGGCCGAGGAGGCCCTGGTCGGGGCCCTGGTGGAGGCCTTGCCGGCCTGACCGCAGCGCGGCGCCCCCCTGCCAGGATCTGGCGCAAGTAAAGGGCGGCCGGCCAGGGGCCGAGGACTGGCCCATGCGGCGGAGCATGCGAAGGTCCATCAGCGCGGCCCTGCTGGCCGGCGCCGGCCTGCTCGGTGGGGTGGCCGGCCTGTGGTCGGCGGCGGCGGCGGCGGACGTCACCACCCCGGTGTCGGGCGTGGCCAACCCGTTGCCCTCCGATCCGGCCGGCTCTGGCGGCGACGGCTCCGCCGCCCCGGCCCCCGGCCAGGCCCCGGCCCGCCCGCCGGCGCCGGCCAAGCCGGATGTGCCCGCCCTGGACAGCTTCTGGTTGGCGACGGCGACCGGTGACGTCTGGAACTTCGGCGAGACCGGCTCCTACGGGTCGGCCGGAGCCCTCAGCCTGGCCAGCCCCATCGTCACCATCACCCCCACCCCGGACCAGGCCGGCTACTGGCTGGCCGCGGCGGACGGAGGGATCTTCACCTTCGGCGACGCCGGCTTCTTCGGCTCCACCGGCGCCCTCCACCTGGCCCAGCCCATCGTGGGCATGGCCGCCACCCCGGACGGTGAGGGCTATTGGCTGGTCGCCCGCGACGGAGGGATCTTCACCTTCGGGGACGCCGGCTTCTTCGGCTCCACCGGCGCTCTGCGGCTGGCCCAGCCCATCGTCGGCATGGCCCCGACGGCCGACGGCCAGGGCTACTGGCTCTTCGCCGGCGACGGAGGGATCTTCACCTTCGGCGACGCCGGCTTCTTCGGATCCACCGGCGCCCTGCGGCTGGCCCAGCCTGTGGTGTCGATGGCGCCCACCCCCGACGGGGGCGGCTACTGGATGATGGCCAAGGACGGGGGAGTGTTCTCCTTCGGCGACGCCGCCTACCACGGCTCGCTGGGGGCCAGCCCCTCCCCCGAGCCGGCCGAGCGCATCGTCTCCAGCTCCGACGGGGGCGGGTACTGGCTGGTCGACCAGAACGGGACCGCCTACGGCTACGGCGACGCCACGGGGACGCCGCCGGCCCAGGGGCTCATGTTCGCCGGCACCACGCCGGGCGACCGGGCGGTGCTGTTCGCCTTCAACCAGCTGGGCAAGCCCTACATCTGGGGCGGCAACGGGCCGGTGGGCTACGACTGCTCGGGACTGGCCCTCAAATCGTGGGAGACCGGGGCCAACGTGGGCTTCGCCCGGGTGGCCAACGACCAGTACCACACCGCCGGCACGCCGGTGCCCCTGACCAACCTCGTCGCCGGCGACCTGGTGTTCTGGGGCTCGGACCAGAACGACTGGACCAGCGTGTACCACGCCGCCATCTACGTGGGCGGGGGCAGCATCGTCGAGGCCACCGGCGACCACGTGCAGCTCAACCGGCTGGTGCAGTGGGGCACCTCGGATCTGATGCCCCACGGCGTGCGTCCCTGACGCAGTAGACCGGGCGGCGCCGGCCGCCTCGTCCCGGACCGTCCGGTCCCAGGTCGGCCCCCCCCGACCACATCGTCGGCCTTCCTCCCTGGGCGGTGAGCCCACCCCGGACCACTGGCGTCGCCTGTCGGGCTGGCGCATCCGCGTCCGGGGCGGCTGGTCGGGCGGGAGCACTCGCCGGCGGCCGGTAGGCGAGTAGCGCCGCCGCCACCGCCTGGCCTGCCCGACCGTCGTTTCCCACCCCTGCACCGGAGCTGGCCCGTTCGCGCCCGGAGGGGTGTGAAAGGGGCTCCCGGTGGTTGACTGGTGGGGGATAGAGGCGTAAGGTGGCGCCAGGTGGCGCGAAAGGGAGGGACCCGGGGCGCGCCTGGGAGCAAGGTGGTAGTGGCGGGTGGCACGCTTCTTCGGGCGGTACGAGCACTCGCTCGACCAGAAGGGTCGGGTGATCCTTCCCGCCCGGTTCCGGGCCGCCTTCGAGCGTGGGGGCTTCCTCACCCAGTTCCACGACCGCTGCTTGGCGTTGTGGACCCAGGAGGAGTTCGAGAACCTCATGACCGCCATGCAGGAGCGGGCCACCCAGGGCCGCAGCGACCGCAACCTGGCCCGGGTGTGGGCGGCGGGCTCCCACGAGGTGGAGGTCGACCGGCAGGGCCGGATGGCGATCCCCGCCCACCTGCGGGACTTCGCCCGGCTGGAGGGCGACGTCCTCATCAACGGCGCCATCGAGCGGGTCGAGCTGTGGAACCCGTCGGTGTGGAACGAGTTCGTGGCTCCCGAGGAGAGCCGGTTGACCGAAGGAGGAGACGACTAGCAGCTGGCAACGGCCCGACCGGCCGCCCGCCTGTCCGGCGGGGTGACGTTGTCCGGTCCCTGTGCAGCCTCTCGACCGGCGCGGTGGAAGATCCCTACTCCGCCCGCTTCCATCTCAGTCAGTCGGGGAGAAATCCCGGCGACACCCAGCCGGTCGAGGGGCTGCAGATGGACCAGGACTTCGCTCACCAGCCCGTCATGGCCGCCGAGGTGGTGGAGCTGTTCGGTCCCGTCCCGCCCGGCCTGGTGGTGGACGCCACCGTGGGCGGGGGCGGTCATGCCGCCGCCCTTCTGGAGGCCCATCCCCACCTGAGCCTGCTGGGGATCGACCAGGACCCCGACGCCGTGGCCGCCGCCACCGGGGCGCTCGCCCGCTTCCGGGGGCGAGCCACGGTCGTGCGCGACCGCTTCGACCGACTGGCGGCGGTGGTGCGCTCCTTCCTGGACCGGCCCGGGGCCGGCGTCAGCGGGGTGCTCATCGACCTGGGCGTCAGCTCCCCCCAGCTGGACCGGCCCGAGCGGGGCTTCTCCTACCGCACCAGCGGGCCGCTCGACATGCGCATGGACCAGGCGGGCGCCCTCAGCGCCGCCGACGTGGTGAACGGCTACAGCACGGCCGAGCTCACCCGGTTGTTCATGGCCAGCGGCGAGGGGCGCCTGGCCGCCCGCATCGCCAGGGCCATCGTCGCCGGCCGCCCCCACGCCGACACGGCCGAGCTGGCCGAGGTGGTGGCATCGGCCGTGCCCGCCGCCGCCCGCCGGCGCGGGCATCCCGCCCGCCGGGTCTTCCAGGCCATCCGCATGGAGGTAAACGCCGAGGTCCCCGCCCTGGCGGCCGCCCTCGACGGGGTCGAGGCGATCATGGGTCCCGGCGGCCGGTGCTGCGTGCTCTCGTACCACTCGGGCGAGGACAAGGTGGTCAAGGCCCGCTTCGGCGAATGGGCCGACGGCGGGTGCCAGTGCCCCCCCGGCCTGCCGTGCGCCTGCGGGGCGGTCCCGGTCGCCCGGCTGCTCAACCGGCGGGCCCGGCGGGCCACCCCGGCCGAGGTGGAGGCCAACCCGAGGGCCAAGGCGGCCCGGCTGCGGGCGGTCGAATGGGTGGGGGCCGGCCCCGACGAGGGGCGGCCATGACCGCGACCCAGCGGCCCCGACGCATGCACGGTCCCGCCGCCCGGCCGGCGCCGAGCCCGGCTCCGGCCCGGCCGCCGCTGCGGATAGTCCGCGCCGGCGAGCTGTCCCCCGCCGCCCGGGTGCGCCGGGCCCGGGCGCTCGCCGTCCTGGCCGGGCTGATGACCGTGCTGGCCGTTTTCGGGGTGGTCACCGCCCATGTGCTGCTGGCCCAGGAGCAGTTCCGCCTGGGCGACCTGCAAGCCAAGGCGGCCACCGAACAGGCGCGGAACGAGCAGTTGAGGCTGGAGGTGGCCCAGCTCCAGTCGCCGGCCCGGGTGGTGTCCGCCGCCGAGCAGCGCCTCGGCATGGTCCCGCCCTCCTCGGTCACCTACCTGGTGCCCGGCCACGCCGCCTCCTCGGTCAACGGGGCGGCGGCGCGGCCATGAGCCCCGCCTCATCCAGAACGACCCCAAGGGCCCGCCCCGGCAGACCTCGCCCTCCGGGGCGGGCTCCCTTCTCGCCCCGGCCGGTTTCGGGGGGCCGCCCCCGGTGCCGGGGAGGGTCGTCGACGCCGCCCGGCCTCGGCCGCCGGCGCATGAGCTGGATGCTGGCGGTCATGGGGCTGGTCTTCGCCGCGATCCTCGTCCGCCTGGCCGACGTGCAGGCGGTGCAGGCGGGCCGCTACGCCGCCTACGGGGTATCGGAGCGGCTCCACTCGGTGGCCGTGCCGGCCCTGCGGGGGCCCATCCTCGACCGGAACGGCAAGGTGCTGGCCATGTCGGTGGCCCTGCAGACGATCTACGCCGATCCCCATCTGGTCAGCGACCCGGCCTCGGAGGCCCGTCAGCTCGCCCCGGCCCTGGGGATGGACGAGGCCACGCTGCAGAAGGACCTGTCGGCCGACTCCGGCTTCGTGTACCTCGCCCACACCGTCGACAACTCGGTGGCGGCGAAGGTCAAAGCCCTGAACCTGGCCGGCATCGGGTTCCTGACCGAGCCCAAGCGCTTCGAGCCCAACGGCGATCTCCTGTCCTCGGTGGTGGGCACCGTCGGCTACGACGGCCACGGCCAGTCCGGCCTCGAGTACCAGTACGACTCGTCGCTGTCCGGCAAGGCCGGCCTGGTGCAGATCCAGGAGGGCATAGGCGGCCAGCGCATTCCGGGCACCCCGGAGCAGCGCACCCCGGCGGTGAACGGAAAGGGACTCGAGCTCACCATCGACACAGCCATGCAGTACGAGGTGGAGCAGGCCGTGGCCCGACAGGTCGTGGCCATGCACGCCGAGTCGGGCACCGCCGTCATCGTGTCGTCCCACACGGGCCAGATCCTCGCCCTGGCCAACGTGGTCAACACCGCCGACGCCAACACGTTGGCCGCCCAGGCGGCGGCCAAGCCCGCCCCCGCCCCCACCGATCCGGCCCAGCTGGCCAAGCTCACCGCCCCCGCTCCCAGCGACTCCGCCTTCACCCAGGTCTACGAGCTGGGATCGGTGATGAAGGGGGTGACCATCTCCGCCGCCCTCGAGACCGGGGCGGTGGTGCCCGCCACCCGGTTCACCGTTCCCGACAGCACCCTGTTCAGCGGGGCGGTGATCCACGACGCCGAGCCCCATCCGACCGAGTCGTGGACGGTGCCGGACATCCTCTCCTACTCGTCCAACGTCGGCACCCTGCAGATCTCCCAGCGCCTGGGCGCCCAGCAGATCTACCGCTACATGAGGGCCTTCGGCCTGGGCTCCACCACCGGCATGAAGGTGCCGGGTGAGTCGGCGGGGCTGGTGCCAGCGCCGTCCTCGTGGTCCGGCACGTCGATCGCCACCATCCCAATCGGCCAGGGCATCGCCGTCACCCCGATGCAGATGCTCGACGTCTACAACACCATCGCCAACGGCGGGGTGTTCGTCCCGCCCCGGCTGATCAAGGGCATGGTGCAGGCCGACGGGAGCGTGCTGTCACAACCGCCCGGCGCGACCAGGCGGGTCGTATCGGCCGCCACCGCCAGGCGCATGACGGCGATGCTG
>DASRBO010000180.1:0-5584 GCA_035653595.1 Acidimicrobiales bacterium
AGGCGCGGCGGCGAGGAGATCGAGGGCATCCCCGTGTTCGCCAGCGTGGCCGAGGCGGTCAAGGAGACAGGGGCCAACGCCTCGTTCATCACCGTGCCGCCGCAGGGCGCACCCGGTGCCATCGAGGAGGCGGCGGAGGCCGGCATCCCGTTCGTGGTGTGCATCACCGAGTTCATTCCGGCCCAGGACGAGGCCCGCACCTACAGCCGGCTGCGGAGGGACTTCCCCCGCACCCGCCTGCTTGGGCCCAACTGCCCCGGCATCATCAGCCCGGGCAAGTGCAACGTCGGCATCACCGCCGGCGAGATCGCCCTGGCGGGCGGGCCCGTCGGGCTGGTCAGCCGGTCGGGCACCGTCTTCTACCAGGCCATCTACGAGCTCACCCAGAAGGGGATCGGCCAGACGACCGGCGTGGGCATCGGCGGGGATCCCGTTCCCGGCACCGGCTTCATCGACTGCCTGTCCGCCTTCGAGGCCGACCCCGAAACCAGGGCGGTGCTGATGATCGGCGAGATCGGCGGTTCGGAGGAGGAGCGGGCCGCCGAGTTCATCGGCAAGGAGATGTCCAAGCCGGTAGTGGCCTACATCGCCGGGGTGACCGCCCCGCCCGGGCGCAAGATGGGCCACGCCGGTGCCATCATCTCCGGCTCCAAGGGGACCGCCAGGGCGAAGATGGACGCCCTCGAGGCCGCCGGCGCCAAGGTGGCTCTCAACCCGACCCAGGCGGCCGAGGTCATGGCCGAGGTGGTCGCCGCCCTGTAGCCGCCGGACACTGGTCGACCCGGCTCTCCTGTCGACCCGGGAGCAGCGCGGGCGGCCCGCCGACGCAGGCCCATACCGTCGCCGGGGCGCCCGAATTCGGCCTGTAGCGTTCAGTCAGTGAGGATCGGGGTTCTGGCGTCGGGCAGCGGGACCATCCTCGAGGCCATCCTCGCCGAGGACCTCGACGTGGCTGTCGTGGCCGCGGACCGGTCCTGCCGGGCCCTCGAGGTCGCCGCCGGGGCCGGGGTCAGCGCCGTGCTGGTGGAGCGTCGCTCCTTCGGGCGCGGCTTCGACCGGCTGGCCTACACCCACCAGGTGGTCGACGCCCTGGCCGCCCACCGGGTCGAGCTGGTGGTGATGGCCGGGTTCGGCACCGTGCTGGACAAGCCGATCCACGACGCCTTCCCGGGCCGCATCCTCAACACCCATCCGGCCCTGCTGCCCGCCTTCCCGGGCTGGCACGCGGTGGAGGACGCTCTGGCCGCCGGGGTCAAGGTCACCGGATGCACGGTCCACCTCGCCACCGTCGAGGTGGATGCCGGGCCCATCCTCGCCCAGGAGGCCGTGGCCATCGAGCCGGGCGACGACGCCGCCCGCCTGCACGAGCGCATCAAGGCGGTCGAGCGCCGGCTGTACCCGCGAACCATCCGCCGCTTCGTCGAAGGAGAGCTGCCTTGACCCGTCGGGCCCTGCTGTCGGTCTACGACAAGACCGGTATCGAGGACCTGGCCTCCGGCCTGGTCGCCCTGGGCTGGGAGCTGCTGGCCAGCACCAGCACCGGCAGGGCCCTGGCCGAGGCCGGCATCCCCCACCGCCCCCTCGCCGAGCTGACCGGCTTCGCCGACATGCTCGACCACCGGGTGGTGACCCTGCACCCGGCCGTGCACGGCGGCATTCTCGCCGACCGGTCCAAGGCCTCCCACCTGGCCGACCTCGAGCGTCACGGCCTGGCCCCCATCGATCTGGTGGTGGTGAACCTCTATCCGTTCCTCACCGATCCGTCGGTGGACCTGATCGACATCGGCGGCCCGACGATGGTGCGGGCGGCGGCCAAGAACCACGCCCACGTCGGAGTGGTGGTCGACCCCTCCGAGTACCCGGTGGTGCTGGAGGAGCTGCGGGCCTCCGGCGAGCTCGGCCCGGCCACCCGCCTCCGCCTGGCGCGGGCCGCCTTCGCCGCCACCGCCGCCTACGACGCCGCCATCGTGGGGTGGCTGGACCGGACCGACCCCGACCGCCCCGGCCTGCCTCCGACGGTTCATCTGGCCATGGAGCGGGCCCAGGAGCTGCGCTACGGCGAGAACCCCCACCAGCAGGGGGCCCGCTACCGGCCGATGGGCGCGCCCGGCTTCTGGGACCGGGTTGTGCAGCACAGCGGGATGGAGCTGTCCTACCTCAACCTCTTCGACGCCGAGGCGGCCTGGGCCCTGGTGCACGACCTGGCCGACGGGCCGGTGGCGGCCGTCATCAAACACGCCAACCCGTGCGGGGTGGCGGTGGCCCCCACCCTGGCCGAGGCCTACCAGCGGGCCTACGAGTGCGACGAGCAGTCGGCCTTCGGCGGCATCGTCGCCCTCAGCCGGCGGGTGGACACCGCCACCGCCGAGCGGATGGTGGCCGCCGCCCAGGCCGATGTGGTGATCGCCCCGGGCTACGACGACGGGGTGGTCGAGGCCCTGCGCCGGCGCCGGCGCAACACGCGCATCCTCGAGGCCCCCCCGCCCGGGCCGGCCGGTCTGGAGATCCGCCAGCTCGGCCCGGACTTCCTCGTCCAGCAGCCCCACCACTTCGCCCGCCGCCGGGCGGACTGGCAGGTGGTCACCCGGGTGGCCCCGACCGAGGCCCAGTGGCGAGACGCCGAGCTGGCCTGGCGCATCTGCGGGTGGGTCAAGTCCAACGCCATCGTGCTGGTGCGCGACGGCCAGGCCGTCGGCATCGGCGCCGGCCAGCAGAAGCGGGTCGACTCCGGCGAGATCGCCGCCCGCAAGGCGGCCGGGCGGGCCAAGGGCGGCGCCTGCGCCAGCGACGCCTTCTACCCCTTCCCCGACGGGGTGGAGGCCGCCGTTGAGGCGGGGGCGGCGGTCGTCATCCAGCCCGGGGGCGGCATGCGGGACGAGGACGTCATCGCCACCGCCGACGAGCACGGCATCGCCATGGTCCTCACCGGCGAGCGCCACTTCCGCCACTGATGGCCGTCATGATGCCGGGGGCGCCGGTGGCCGCCGCCGTGCTTGAGGAGGTCGCCCGCCGGGTCGACAAGCTCCGGGGCGAGGGCCGGACCGTCGGCCTCGGCACCCTGCTGGTGGGCGACGACGACGCCAGCGCCGGCTACATCCGCATGAAGCAGCAGAAGGCGGCCGAGCTGGGCATGATCTCGCCCCACGTCCACCTGCCGGCCACCGCCACCCAGGCCGATGTCGAGGGGGCCATCCGCCGGCTCAACGAGGATCCCAGCGTCGACGCCTTCCTCTTCCAGCACCCCGCCCCCCCGCACATCGACTTCGACGCCGCCATCGCCTGCATGGATCCGGACAAGGACGTCGACGGCATGCACCCCTACAACATGGGGCGCCTGGCGCTTTCGATGCCCGGTCCGGTCCCGAATACCCCGGCGGGCATCGAGGCGCTGCTCGCCTACTACGAGGTGCCGGTGGCCGGCCGTCACGTGGTGATCCTGGGCCGGGGGGTGACCCTGGGCCGGCCCCTGTCGCTGCTGCTGTCCCAGAAGCGGCCCACCGCCAACGCGGCGGTGACCGTGGTGCACACCGGCGTGCCCGACTGGGCCGAGCACACCCGGGCGGCGGACATCCTGGTGGCCGCCGCCGGGGTGCCCGGCATCATCACCCCCGACCACGTGCGCCCCGGTGGGGTAGTGGTGGGCGCGGGCGTGCGCTACAAGGGCCGGCGCCTCCTGCCCGACGTGGACGAGTCGGTGGAGCAGGTGGCCGGCTGGATCACCCCCCGGGTCGGCGGGGTGGGGCCGACCACGGTGGCCATGCTCATGCGCAACGCGGTGGAGGCGGCCGAGCGCCGGGCCCATGTCGGCTGAGCCGGCCCGATGACGCGCATCGCCGACCTGCTTGCCGCCGGGCGCACCTTCTCCTTCGAGTTCTTCCCGCCCAAGAACGACGCCGAGCAGGCGGTGCTGGTTCGGACCATCCGCGAGCTGGAGCCCCTCGAGCCTGCGTTCGTGTCGGTGACCTACCGGGGCGGGGCCGAGTCCCGCCGGCGCACCATCGAGCTGGTGTCATCCCTGCTGCGCACCACCACCCTCACCCCGATGGCCCATCTCATCTGCGTGGCCCACTCCCGCCTCGAGCTGGCCGAAATCCTGGTGGAGCTGCGCCGGGCCGGGGTGGAGAACCTGATGGCTCTGGGCGGGGACCCGCCCGCCGATCCGGCCGCCGGCGCCGGCGAGCTGGCCCACGCCGACGAGCTGGTCGGCCTGGCCCGGGCCATCGGCGGGTTCTCCATCGGGGTGGCGGCCCACCCTGCCGGCCACCCCCGCTCGCCCGACCTGGTCTCCGACCGCCGCTTCCTGGCTGCCAAGCTGGAGCTGGCCGACTTCGCCGTGACCCAGTTCTTCTTCCGGCCCGAGGAGTACCTGGGCCTGGTGGACGAGGTGGCCGCCCTCGGTATCGACAAGCCGATCGTGCCAGGCATCATGCCGGTCACCAGCCTGTCCTCCATCGGGCGCATGGCCACCATGGGGGCGGCGGTGCCCCCGGACATGGTCGCCCGCCTCGAGGCGGCCGGCCCCGACCGCGAGTCGGTCAGGCGGGCGGGGGTGGAGATGGCCACCGAGCTGTGCGAGGCGCTGCTGCGGTCGGGGGCACCCGGGCTGCACTTCTACACCCTCAACCGGTCCAGCGCGACCAGGGAGATCCACGCCGGACTGGGCCTTTCTGCCCGCGGGTAGGCTCCCCCGCCGTGCCCAAGATCAAGGTTGAGAACCCCGTCGTCGAGCTGGACGGCGACGAGATGACCAGGATCATCTGGTCCTTCATCAAGGACAAGCTGATCCTCCCCTACCTCGACGTCGAGCTGCTGTACTTCGACCTCGGCATCGAGCACCGCGACGCCACCGAGGACAGGGTCACCGTCGAGGCGGCCGAGGCCATAAGGGCCCACGGCGTCGGGGTGAAGTGCGCCACCATCACCCCGGACGAGGCCCGGGTAGCCGAGTTCGGCCTCAAGAAGATGTGGAAGTCCCCCAACGGGACCATCCGCAACATCCTGGGTGGGGTGGTGTTCCGCGAGCCGATCATCTGCTCCAACATCCCCCGGCTGGTGCCCAACTGGACCAAGCCCATCGTGATCGGCCGCCACGCCCACGGGGACCAGTACCGGGCGACCGACTTCGTGGTGCCGGGGCCCGGTCGGGTGACCATCAGCTACGTGCCCGACGGCCCGGGCGAGCCCATCGAGCTGGAGGTGTCCCACTTCCCCGGCGGCGGAGTGGCCATGGGCATGTACAACTACGACGACTCCATCCGCGACTTCGCCCGGGCCTCCTTCCGCTACGGCCTCGACCGCGGCTACCCGGTGTACCTGTCGACCAAGAACACCATCCTCAAGGCCTACGACGGCCGCTTCAAGGACCTGTTCCAGGAGATCTTCGAGACCGAGTTCAAGGCCGAGTTCGAGGCTGCCGGCCTCACCTACGAGCACCGGCTGATCGACGACATGGTGGCCGCCGCCCTCAAGTGGGAGGGAGGCTACGTGTGGGCGTGCAAGAACTACGACGGCGACGTGCAGAGCGACACGGTGGCCCAGGGCTTCGGCTCCCTCGGCCTCATGACCTAGGTGCTCATGACCCCCG
>DASRBO010000181.1:0-2496 GCA_035653595.1 Acidimicrobiales bacterium
CAGCACGTGGTCGGTGAGGTTGGGCCGACCGGGGATGACCGAGGGGGCCGCGGGATCGAGTGCCGACTCGGCGTCGACCACGGCCGGCAACGGCTCGTACCGGACCTGGACCAGCGCCGCGGCGTCGGCGGCGAGGGCTTCACTCTCGGCCACCACCACGGCGACCGGCTGGCCGGCGAAGGCCGCCCTGCCGGCTGCGAGCAGGAAGGGAGCCGGGGCCGCCACCCCCTTGAGGTCGGCGCCGGAGACCACGGCCAGGACGCCGGGCGACGAGGCGGCCGCCGAGTCGTCGATCTCGACGATCCGCGCCGCGGAGTGAGGACACAGGACCAGCCGGGCGTGCGTCAAACCCGGGAGCTGGAGGTCACCGGCGTAGGAGATCTCTCCACGCACCTTGATCCCTCCCTCGAGCCTCCGGCGTCCGGTCCCGATCAGACTCCCCATGTCGTTACGATCGGGAGACGACCTTGAGCAGGAAGGGCAACGAGGTCGCCGCCTGGGTCATGTCCACGCCGCCCCGGCTGAACCAGTGGTTGGTCTGGGCCACCAGCGGCAGGTAGTCGTAGTTCTTGAGGAGCTCTTCTTGGAAGCTCGCCCAGTGCCGGCAGCTCTGGGCACCTGTCGACGCCTCAGCCGCCGCATACTCCCGGTCGAGCACGGGGTCGGTGATGCGGGCGTAGTTCGGGATCTTCGGCGGTCCGCTCAGCCGCGAGGCGAGCTTGGCCGGGAGCGGGGCGGTCCCGTTGACCTGGAGGATGGTGGCGTCGTAGTTGCCGGGGAACAGGTAGCTCGAGATCCAGGTCGAGGTATCCGTGATGTTCGAGACCACTGTCACCCCGAGATCGGTCCATTGCTTGATGAGGTAATCAGGCACGGGGTCGAAGTCGTGTCCCTGGGCGTAGGAGATCGTGAGCGGCTTGCCGTCCTTGGTCATTTTGCCGTTGACAAGGGTGTAGCCGTCAGCGGTGAGGACTGACCTCGCCTTGGCGAGGTCGGGCCGAGGCAACAGCTTGGCCGTGCCGGGATCGAAGCACTGGGCCGCCGGCGTCTCGAAGCTGGTGGTGTTGATCCCGTACTGGGAGCCGCCGAGGGCGGCCAGCACCGTTTTGGGGTCGATGGCGGTGATCAGCGCTTGCCGTACCGCCGGGTCGGCGGTCGGGTGGTTCGGCAGCTGATTGAACACCAGCGGGTTGGCCAGATACAGCTGGATGCGCTGGGTCTCGATGCTGGGGTTGGCGAGCAATCGCCTCACGTCCGGGCCGGTGACAGGACCCGCGTCGATCCCGCCGCTGAGGATCAGGTTGGCGGCCGTGGTCTCGTTGGTGACCTCCTTGAAGACGATCGTCTCTGGGATGCCTGGGGTCTTTGCCGTCACCCCCTCCGGCCCCCATGTGAAGTCAGGGCGGAGCCTGACCGTGAGGTGATCGCCGTGGACGGCGTCGACCAGCGTGTAGGGGCCGGCGCCGGACGGGGTGGTGGCCAGTGACTTGGGGTTCTCGAGCCCAGCCGGGCAGACGATGCCGGTCTGTTGGCCGGGGTCGAGCTGGGTGAAGCCGTAGACCAGGTCGCTGAACGGCGTGCCAACCGAGAAGGTCACGGTGTCGTTGGCCTCGTCTGCGCTCACGGAGTAAGGGCCGGGGCCGAAGAGGGCGGCGTTGTTCGCAGCTTTGACGTCGATCATGTGCTGCAGCGAGTTCTTCACCACCTCCGGCGTCACTCGGGTCCCATCCGAGCAAGTGGCGTCGGTCCGCAGCTTAAAGGTGACTGACGTAGCCGTTGCCGTATAGGACTTGGCAAGGTAAGGAATGATCCTCCCGCTGCTGTTGACCGCAAGCAGCGTCGCGTAGAAGACGGACTCGTACGCACGGCAGAGGGTGCACGTGGCTGGATCCCAGGTGTCGAAGTCGCGGTCTGCGCGGATTGTGAGGGTGGCGCCGCTCACGGGCCTGGCTTTGCTGACACTGCCATTGCCACTGCCGCCACTGCATGCGCTGGCGAGGAGGGCGGTGACGGCGATGACGATGGCCCCTCGGGCAAGGGAGCGACGGCTCCAGCTCGACCCCATGGTTCCCTCTCCTCCTTTCCTCCATGATCTCCGTCCGAGGCGACCCTCGATCCAAGAATACTACAGGGAATCGCAAAAACCGTCAATCGGATTGCCTAAAATCGAAATCATTTCTGGAAAGAAAGTCCATCTTCCCAGTCTATTCGTAAAAAACGGAGGCTTAGATGTCTATTCTGAACAGATTCCGACTTGACGGCCGGGTGGCTATCGTGACCGGCGCCTCGTCTGGCCTCGGCGTGACCTTCGCCACCGCGCTCGCCGAAGCCGGCGCCGACGTCGCCCTGGTGGCGCGCCGGACCGACCGTCTGGCCGACACCCGGCGGCTGGTCGAGGGCGCCGGCCGCCGGGCGCTCGCGATCCCGGCCGACGTGGCGCGCCCGGAGGAGTGCCAGCGTGCGGTCGAGCGGACGATGGAGACCTTCGGGCGCGTG
>DASRBO010000182.1:0-42068 GCA_035653595.1 Acidimicrobiales bacterium
CCCAGGTGGGCCTGCACCCCCAGGTACTCGGCGGCGACCTTGCTGGCGGCGTAGGGGCTGACCGGCATGAGCGGCGCCTCCTCGGTCACGGGCAGCTGGTCGGGCTTGACCACCCCGTAGACCTCGGCCGATCCCACCAGCAGCACCCGCGGGGGCCGGGGGCAGGCGCGGGCGGCCTGCAGCAGCTCAAGGGTCCCCAGGGCGTTGACCCGGAACACCTCGCTTGGCTGCTCCCACGAGCGGCCGACGTGGGTGAAGGCGGCCAGGTGGTACACGGCGTCGGGGGCGGCCTCGACCAGCAGGGCCCGCAGCGCCTCACCGTCGGCGATGTCGGTCCTCTCGTCCACCGTCACCACCGAGTCGCCGCACTCGTGGAGGTGGCGCCGCAACCAGCCGGCCACGAAGCCACTCGCTCCCGTGACGAAGGCCCGCACCTCCGTCACCCTACCGGGGCCGCTGCCCGCCTCCCTCCGCCGCCCGCCGGTACACCTCGACGTGGGCGGCGGCGCTGGCCTCCCAGGTGTAGCCGGCGGCCAGCGCGATCCCCCGGCGGCGCCGCTCGGGGTCGGGGCCGGTGACCAGGTGGCGCAGGGCCTCGGCCAGGGCGACGTCGTCGCCCGGGGGCACCAGCAAGGCGGCCTCCCCGGCCAGGCTCGACATGGGGGTGCCCGTCGTGGTCACCACCGGCGCCCCGCAGGCCAGCGCCTCAAGCACCGGCAGGCCGAAGCCCTCGGCCAGCGAGGGATAGGCCACCGCCGCCGCCCGGCGCAGCAGGGCGGCCACGGTCGCATCGGGCAGGTAGCCCGGCCGCACCACCCGGTCGGGGTGGCGCATCGCCGACAGTTCGGCGGCGATGCGGGCCTCCCCCCAACCGTGGGCACCGGCCAGCACCAGGACCAGGCCGTCGACCGAGTCGCACATCCGGTCGAAGGCTCGCACCAGCACGTCGACGCCCTTGCGGGGCTGGGGGTTGCCGACGAAGGCGACATAGGGCTGCCGCAGCCCGATGAGCTCCAGCCTGGCCCGGTCCGCCCCGATGGTCTCCTCCTCGGGCGTGAACCGGCCGTGGTCCACCCCGTGCGGCACCACGAACACCGCAGCCATCGGGGAGAGCAGGGCCTGGAGCCGGTCGGCGGTGGCCTGGCTGACGCAGACCAGGGCGTCGGCCCGGGCGGCGGCCACCCGGATGGCGCGGCGGAAGAACGGGACCTTGGCCCGCTCGTGCCACTCCGGATGGTCGAAGAAGGTGAGGTCGTGGACCGTCACCACCCGGGGAAGATGGGCCCGCTCCGGCATGGTGTAGTGGGGCCCGTGGTGCACGGCCACGCCGGCCCCGGCCAGCAGGCGGGGTAGGCCCACCTGCTCCCACGCCAGCCGGAGAGGCCGGGGACGGGGGGCGGCCGCCCGAACCAGCGCCGCCGGGGCCATCCTTGTCCACCGCCCGGCGTCGTGGCTCCGGGCCACCAGGGTCAGACGCAGATCGGCCCGGCCGGCCAGGGCCCCCACCAGGTCCACCGTGTAGCGGCCGGCGCCGGCGGGCTCGTCGGGCACGGCCGTGACGTCCACCGACACGGCCAGCGCCGGCGGCGGGCTCAGCACCGCGACCGCCACAGCTCGACGTGGCGGCGGGCGGCCCCCTCCCAGGTCAGCCCGGCCGCCCGCCGGGCGCCGGCGTCGGCCAGGGCGGCGTGGCGGGCGTCGTCGCCGGCCACCTCCTCCAGCGCCCGGGCGATCCCCTCCACGTCGAGGGGGTCGACCTCGAGGGCCGCCCCCCCGGTGCTCGGCATGGGGCTGGCCACCACCGGCAGGCCGGCGTGCATGGCCTCCACCGGAGGCAGGCCGAAGCCCTCGACCAGGGGCACGTAGGCGAGGGCCCGGGCCCGACGGTAGAGGGCGGCCAGCACGGCGTCGCTGACAGCTCCGGCCGCCAGGACCCCTGGGCCGGCGGTCAGCTCCGGCCCCCAGCCCGACGGGCCCACCACCACGAGGGGCCACGGACCGGGCAGCCTCGGCCGGGCCCGGCCGAAGGCCTCGAACAGCCGGGCCAGGTTCTTGCGGGGCTCCTGGGTGCCCACCGACAGGAAGAAGGGGCCGTCCACCCCCAGCCGGGCGAGCAGGGCGTCGGCCCCGGCCTGGTCCGGAGGAGGGAGGTGGTCGCAGCCCTCCTCGATCACCGTGACCGGGCCGGCCCCGGCCGCCGCCAGCGCCGCCGCCGTTGCCTGTGACGGGGCCACCAGGCCCACGCCGGTCCGGATGGCCCGGCCCAGGGCGGCCTCGTGCCAGCGCCGGCCCCGGGCCGGGAAGGCCTCCGGCACCGCCCGCCAGGTGAGGTCGTGGATCATCACCGTGGCCGGCCCCCGCGGCGGCGGGAAGGCCATCGAGGTCGAATGGACGACGTCGTAGCCGGCCGGGGCGGGCAGGAGGCCCCGCTCCCACAGACCGGTGAGGGCCCGCCCGGGCAGTGGGCGCAGCCGCAGGGGGAGGCCGAAGGCCCGGAGGGGGTCTGGGGACGAGGTGGGCCGGCTGGCGTGGAGGGCGACCTCGGGCCCTTCGGGACCGAGGCGGGCCAGCCCGGCGAGCAGACCGCGGGCGTAGGTGCCGACCCCGCCGGGCACCGGCCGGCGCAGTTGCTCCACCACCACCAGCACCCTCACGACGGGGTCGGCCTCCTCACCGGCCGGCGGCGTCGGAGCGGGCGTCGGCGTAGAGGCGGGAGAGCCCGGCGGCCGCTGCCTCCCACGAGAAGGCGGCGGTCCGGGCCCGACCCCGCTCGATCGCCGAGCGCCTCGCCTCGGAATCCGTCACCAGCCGGGCGATGGCCCCGGCCAGGGCGTCGGGGTCACCCACCGGCACCAGGGCGGCGGCGTCGCCCACCACCTCCGGCAGCGCTCCGGCGTCGGTGCACACCACCGGCACCCCGACCGCCATGGCCTCGAGGGGCGGCAGGCCGAACCCCTCGTACAGCGAGGGGAAGGCGTAGACGGCGGCCTGGCCCAGCAGCACCGAGCGCTGGGCGGCCCCGACATAGCCCACCCGCAGGATGCGGGAGCGGTGGGTGGCCGCCGCCACCGACTCCTCGTAGGCCGCCACCCCCCAACCGTCGGGTCCGGCGACCACCAGCCACAGGTCGGCGACGTCCGCCGCCAGCCGGTCGAAGGCCCGCACCAGGGTCGGGAGGTCCTTGCGGGGCTCGATGGTGCCCAGGGCCAGCACGTAGCGCTCGACCTTCCTGGGCAGCAGCGGGGCCTCATCCGCTGGGTCGGTCGGCGCAGGCAACGGCGGGATGCCGTGGTGGACGGCCCGGACCCGGCCGGGCTCGGCTCCCAGCAGCTCGACCACCTCGGCCGCCACGAACTGCGACGGGGTGTGGACCCAGGCTCCCTCGGACAGGGCCCTGCGCACCAGCCGGGGGAAGGTTCGGGTGTAGTCGTCGCACAGCTCGGGCCAGCGCACCGAGGTCAGGTCGTGCACGGTCATGACCCGGGCAGCCGAGCGGGTGGGGGGCACCACGTAGTTGGTGCCGTGCACGACGTCGGCCGGACCGGTGAACCACTCCAGCGGCGGCAGGCCGCCGACCGACCAGGCGCGGTGCAGCGGGCGGGCGGGCATGGGTCGGGTCACAGCCCGCACCCCGCCCGGCAGGTGGGGATCCATCCTCCCCCGCCGGCGCCAGCTGACGGCGAAGGCGCTCACGTCCAGCTCGGGCCGCCCGGCCAGGGCCTCGAGGGCGCACTGGGTGAAGGTGCCCACGCCGGTGCGCACCCCGAGCAGAGGGGTGGCGTCCACCGCCACCCGCAGGCGGGGCTGGCTTTCCGGCTGGCCCACCGGCCGAGCCTTGCACAACTGCCATTAATGTCCGCCCGGTGATAACGGCCTTGGCCGGCGGTGTCGGCGCCGCCCGCATGCTGCGGGGCCTCGTGCAGGTCGTTCCGGCCGACACCGTGACGGCCGTGGTCAACACCGCCGACGACGTGGTCCTCCACGGCCTGCACGTGAGCCCCGACCTCGACACGGTCACCTACACCCTGGCCGGGGCGGTGAACGACGACACCGGATGGGGCCTGGCCGGCGAGTCCTGGACGGTGATGGAGTCCCTCGAGCGCTACTCGGGCCAGACCTGGTTCCGCCTGGGCGACCGCGACCTGGCCACCCACCTGTACCGGACCGACCGCCTGCAGTCCGGCGCCACCCTCACCGAGGTGACCGACGAGATCCGCCGGGCGTGGGGGGTCGGCTGCCGCCTCCTCCCGATGAGCGACGACCCGGTGCGCACCGTGCTGACGGTGGAGGGGGTGGGCGAGGTCGGCTTCCAGGACTACTTCGTCGCCCGCCGCCACGACGTGACCGTCAGCGCCGTCCGCTTCGCCGGGGCCGACGCCGCCAGGCCCGGCCCCGACGTCCTGTCCTGCATCGGCGACGCCGAGGCGGTGCTGGTGTGCCCGTCCAACCCCATCGTGTCCATCGGCCCGCTGCTCGCCGTGGCCGGGGTGGCCGACGCCCTGCGCCGGGCGCGGGCGAGGACCGTGGCGGTCTCCCCCATCGTCGCCGGCACCGCCCTCAAGGGACCGGCCGACCGACTGATGCGGGAGCTGGGCCACGACGCCTCGGTGGTGGGGGTGGCCCGCCTCTACGCCGAGCTGGCCTCGGTGCTGGTCATCGACGGCGCCGACGCCGACCTGGCGCCGCAGGTGGAGGCCACCGGCATGGCCTGCGTGGTCACCGACACCGTCATGTCCTCGCCCGAGGTGGCCGCCGCCCTGGCCCGCCGGGCCCTCAGCGCCGTGGGGGCCCCACCGGCGCCGGCCCGCTGATGGGCTCGCTGTCGATCTGGGGGGTGGAGGGCCTGCCCGAGGTCTCCCCCGGCGACCAGCTGGCCGAGCTCATCGCGGCGCGGGCGGCCCTGGTCGACGGGGACGTGCTGGTGGTGACCCAGAAGGTCGTCTCCAAGGCCGAGGGCCGGCTGGTCGAGGTCGACGCCGGGGACCCTCTCTCGCACAAGGCGCTGGTCGAGCAGGAGGCGGTGCGGATCCTGCGTCGCCGGGGCGAGCTGATCATGACCGAGACCCGCCACGGTTTCGTGTGCGCCAACGCCGGGGTCGACCTCTCCAACGTCGAGCGGGGCTGGGCCGCCCTCCTGCCCGTGGACCCCGACCGCTCGGCCCGCCGGATACGTGACGGCCTGCGGGCCCGCACCGGGGTCGAGGTCGGGGTGATCGTGTCGGACACCTTCGGCCGGCCCTGGCGGCGGGGGCTCACCGACGTGGCCATCGGCTGTGCCGGCATAGCCGCCATCGTCGACCTCCGGGGCACCACCGACCACCTGGGGCGGGACCTGCAGGTGACCGAGGTGTGCGTGGCCGACGAGATCGCCGCCGCCGCCGAGCTGGTCATGGGCAAGGCTTCGGGCATACCGGTGGCGGTGGTGCGGGGGGTCGATCCGGCCTGGCTGCGGGACGGCTCGGTGGCCGTCGAGGTTGTGCGGCCCTGGGCCGAGGACCTGTTCCGCTGAGGCGCCGGGCCGGCGCCGACCCGCTCGCCCTGGCGGCGGTGATCGTCCCCACGGTCGTGCTGGCGGTCCGGGCCGGGCTGCATCCGGTGGGCCCGTGGGGCGACCAGGCGGTGATCGAGGTGGACACCAGGCTGGCCGCCGGCCTCCACCAGATGGTGGGGCCGTACTCGCGCTTCGGGTGGAGCCACCCGGGCCCGGTCTACTTCTACCTGCTCGCCCCCCTCTGGCGGCTGTTCGGATCCGGCCAGGCGGCTCTGGCCGCCGCCTCCGTGGTCCTCACCGGTGCCTTCGGGTTGCTGGCGGTGGCGCTGGCCGGGCGCCTGGGCGGGCGGACCCTGGCCCGGTGGGCGGCGGCACTGGTGGCCGCCCAGCTGGCCGCCCTGGGGGCGGCCACGGTGGCGCTGGTGTGGAACCCGGTCGCCGTCGTCGTGCCCGCCTCGGCGTTCCTGGTGGCCTGCGCCGGGCTCTCCGTCGGCCGCTGGTGGATGCTGGCCCCGGCGGTTGCGGTGGGCAGCTTCCTGGTCCAGACCGATCTCAGCACCGGGCTGGTGGTGGCGGCGGTCGCCGTGGTGGCCCTGGCCTCCGGGACGTGGGCGGGGCGGGGCGCCGTCGCCGCTGGGGCCAGGCCAGGCGGACGCCGGCGGGCTGGACCGGCGATGGCGGCGGCGGTGGTCGTGGCCGGCCTGGCCTGGGCGGCCCCCGTGGCCCAGCAGGTCAGCGCCGCATCCGGCAACCTCGGCCGTGTCCTCGGCTTCTTCCGCTCCACCAGCGGGCGCCACCCCCTCGCCTCGGCGGCGTCCGCCGTGGGCGACGCCCTGTGGCCGCCGCTGCGGGGCCACCTGCTGAGCGGCCCCCGCCCCGCCCCGTCGAGCAGGGCAGAGGCGCTGGTGGCCGTGCTGGTCCTCCTGGGGCTGGCCACCGCCGCCCTGGGCTGGCGGCGGGGCCGACCCGTCGGCGCCGCCCTCGCCGGCACCTCCGTGGTGACGCTGGCGGCCGGGGTGGTGTCTGCGGTCAGGGCCTTCGGGCCGCTGTTCGGCTACCTCACCGAGTGGATGACCGCCGCCGAGGTCACCCTGGCGCTGGCCGTCGTCGTCATCCTGATCCCCGACCGCCTGCGGCTGGGGGGCCTGGCCGCCCTGATCGGTGCGGCGGCCGCCACCGTCGTCCTCGGAACCGGAGCCCTGCCCACCGCCCCGGGCGGCGCCGACGTCGCCGGGCTGTGGAGCGCCCTCCGCCCGGGCCTGCCCTCGCCCGGGGCGGCGGTGCAGGTGGAAGTGGCCAGCGCCGATCGCTGGCCGTGGGCCGCCGGTCTGGTCGACGAGCTGGCCGCCCACCGCTACCGCCCCGCCGTCGCCTCGGACTGGACGTTCCTGTTCGCCGGCGCCTACCCGCCGGACCGGGCACCGGGGACCGCCACCTTGGTCGTGTGGCACGCCGGGCCGGGGGCGGCACCGGGCGGGCGCCTGGTCGCCCGGGCCGGGCCGACCTGGGTCTACCTGTCGGGCTGAGGCGGTCGGGCCTGGCGCTGGTGGCGGGCGAAGTGCTCGAGAACGGCGGCCACGCCCTCCTCCAGGGAGGTCCACGGCTTCCAGCCCAGGTGGATGGCCGCCTTGGCCGGATCGAGGGACGAGCGGTCCAGCTCGCCCGGGCGGGCCGGGGCCCGCACGGCCGGGGCTTCGACCCCGGCCGCCGCCGCCATGGTGGTGTAGAGGTGGTTGACCGACGTCTCCGCTCCGGTGCCGATGTTCAGCAGCAGGCCGCCGGCTTTGTCCGCCGCCCGGGCGAAGGCGTCGACCACGTCGTCGACGAAGACGAAGTCGCGGGTCTGCTCGCCCGAGCCGAAGATGGTGCAGGCCCGGCCGCCGAGGAGGTGGCCGGCGAAGATCGCCACCACGCCGGCCTCGCCGTGGGGGTCCTGGCGGGGCCCGTAGACGTTGGCCAGGGCCAGGGCGGTGAACTCGAGATCGTGGAGCTGGCGGTAGGCGACCAGGTAGTCGCCAACCGCGTTCTTGGCCACCCCGTAGGGCGACAGGGGCCGGCGGGGATGGGACTCCTTGACCGGCAGCTCGGACGGGTCGGGATCGCCGTAGATCGTGCCCCCGCTGGAGGCGAAGACCACCTTGGCCGCCCCGGCCCGGCGGGCCGCCTCCAGCACGTTGAGGCTGCCGAGCACGTTCACCTCGGCGTCGAAGACGGGGTTGGCCACCGACACCCTCACATCGGCCTGGGCGGCCAGGTGGAAGACCACCTCGGGCCGGCGGCGCTCCAAGAGCTCGCCCAGCTGCGGGGAGCGGATGTCCATCTGGTGGAAGGTCAGGCCCTTGCCGGCGCGGGCGTCGGCCAGGTTGGCCAGGCTGCCCGTCGAGAGGTCGTCGATGACGTCGACGGTGTGGCCCTCCGCCAGCAGGCGGTCGGCCAGGGTCGAGCCGATAAAGCCGGCCCCACCGGTCACCAGCGCCCTCATGGTGTCGGGTAGCGGGCGTCGGCCAGCTCCGCCCCCTCCGCCACCTCGGCGTCGCAGGCCACCACCGTCACGGGGGTGATGGCGGCGCCCCGGCCGACCGTGGCGCCCCGTCCGATGACGGCGCCGTCGACGGCGGCGTCCTGGGCGACCCGGCAACCGTCCAGCAGCACCGAGCCGGACACCTTGGCCCCCGACTCGACCACCACCCCCTCACCCAGCACCGACGAGCTCACCGCCGCTCCTTCCTCCACGACCGACCCGGCCCCGAGCAGGCAGGGACCCTCCACCGCCCCCTGGCGGGTCGCCCCCGCCGCCAGCCACACCCCGGTGCTGTCCTGGTGGGCGCCGGCCACGGGCGGCAGGCAGTCCGGGCGGCGGCCGGCCACGATGTCGAGGTTGGCCCGCAGGTACTGGGCCGGGGTGCCGGTGTCCAGCCAGTACTCGTCGGCGGGGAAGGCGTACAGCGCGCCCAGCTCCACCAGGGCGGGGAACGTCTCGCGCTCCACCGACACCCGCCGCCCCTCGGCGATGCCGTCGAGTACGGCCGGCTCGAGCACGTAGGTGCCGGCGTTGATCAGGTTGGTGGGAGCGGTGCCCGGCGCCGGCTTCTCGATGAAGGCCTCCACGCGCCCGTCGGCGTCGGTCGGGACCACCCCGAAGGCGGACGGATCCTCGACCGGGGTGAGGGCGATGGTGGCCTGGGCCCCCCGCCCACGGTGGAACCCGACCACCGCCGATATGTCCATGTCGCTCAACACGTCGCCGTTGACCGCCAGGAAGGTGTCGTCGATGCCGGCGGCCCGGGCGGCGAAGGCGATCGCCCCTCCGGTGTCGAGCGGCTCGGGCTCGACGGCGTAGGTCAGGCGGACGCCGGCGGCGGTCCCGTCGCCGAAGGCGGCCAGGAAGGCGTCGGGCCGGTACCCCATGGACAGGACCACCTCGTCCACGCCGTGGCGGGCCAGCTGCGCGAGTACCCGCTCGATCATGGTGACCCCGGCCACCGGCAGCATCTGCTTGGGGATGGCGTAGGTGAGCGGGCGCAGGCGCGTGCCCTCGCCGCCGACCAGCACCACCGCCTTCACCGCGACCTCACGGCTTGGTCGTGGTCGACGCCGACGTCGTGGTGGTGGGCGCCGCCGTGGTCGTGGTCGAGCCCAGGGAGCTGGAGCTGGTTGAGCCGGCCGAGGTGGTCGCTGTCGTGGCGCCACCCGTGGACGACATCGCCTCCAGCAGCGTGGTGATGTTCTTGGTCGGCTTGGGGATCGACGAGCCGGCCGGCAGGAAGGCGATGGTGATCAGCTGCCCGTTGGCCAGCTTGAGCTTGGTGGGGTCGCCGCTCACCAGGTGGCCGGTGTTGTCGGTCGGGCTGTTCCAGACCTTGACCTGCACGGTGGCGGGCTTGGTGCCGCAGGCCTCGCCGTCGTGCTTGGCCGGCTTGCCGGGGTACTGCACCTCGGTCGAGCTCAGCGCCATGCCGGGGTACAGCTTGACGAAGCGGCCCAGCGTGGCGTTGTTGCCGGTGTCCGCCGAGCTGAGCGGCTCAACGTTGATGAGGCCGTCCCCCTGGGTGTTGATGCCGGCGTTGGACGCATTGGGATTCTTGGGCAGGTTGGGGGCGAACGTGCCGCAGATGTCGAAGCCGTAGGCCTCGTGCCAGTGGTCGAACAGGGTGGGATGGACCGTGCTCTTGGTGGCCGCCGCCGGGTGGAGCCTCTCCTGTCTGGAGATGCCGACCAGGGCCACGCCCAGCACCACGATGAGGCCCATGGCCAGCCACCAGCTCCAGGGAGTGTTGCGCTTGGCCGAGGCGCGCCCGCCTCCGGTGCTGGCCGCACGCGCGACTCGTCTACCGACGGAACCCCTGGGCACGGCGGGTCACCCTACTCGGGAGCGGGCCGGCGCCCGCTCCCCCGGGCCCGGTCCGGCCAGCCACGGCACCCGCTGGCGGGCCCCCTCGCCGGCCCGCTGGGCGGCCGACAGGACGGTGCGCAGGAACAGCCCGGCCGCCACCGCCGGCAGCAGGGCCCGGCGCCATCCCTCGGTGCTGCGGTAGGCGAAGCGCAGCAGCGACAGGTGGTGGTGGGCGATCATCCGGTAGGGGCGCAGGTCGGTGGACGCCCCCTGCACATGGGTCACCGCCGCCGCCGGCTCGTAGGCCACGCGCCAGCCCCGCTTCCACGCCCGCCAGCACAGGTCCACGTCCTCGGAGTACATGAAGTACGCCTCGTCGAACCCGCCCAGGGCGTCGAGGGCCTCCCGCCGGGCCAGGAAGCAGGACCCCGAGATCCAGTCCGCCTCCGCCGCCCGGCTGTGGTCCCAGTCCAGCATCTTGTAGCGGGCCGACCACCGGTTGGACGGGGCCACCAGCCCGAGGAAGGCGTGGCCCAGGGCGTCGCCGATGGCGGGGAAGGTCCGGACCGACGGATAGACCGATCCGTCGCGGTTGAGCACCCTGGGACCGACGAGGCCCCGCCGGGGATCGGCGTCCAGCGCCGCCACCAGGGCGGCGATCGCCCCCGCCTCGAAGACCAGGTCGGCGTTGCCCACCAGAACCAGCTCGGAGTCGGTCGCCCGCAGCCCGATGTTGGCCCCGGCCCCGTAGCCCCGGTTGGCGCCGGCGGGGATGAAGGTGGCGGCCGGGTCGGCCGCGGCCAGGCGGCCCCGTGAGTCGTCGACCGAGGCGTTGTCGACGACCACGATCTCCTTGATCCCCTCGGCCCGCAGGCTGGCCACGCAGTCCACGAGGAGCTCGGCGGTGTTGTAGTTGACCACCACCGCCGCCACCCGGGCGGCCACCTCGCCGGCGGCGGACTCGAGCGGGCGGCCCTCAGACACGGTCAGCCACCATGGGGCATCAGCTGCGACATCCACTCGGCGGTGCGGGCCAGCCCGTCGCGCAGGCCGACGCTCGGAGCCCACCCCAGCCGGGTGGTGGCGATGGTGATGTCGGGCCGGCGGCGGGTCGGATCGTCCACCGGCAGGGGCTCGTGGACGATCTCCGAGGCCGAGCCGGTCACCTCGAGGATCATCTGGGCCAGCTCCACCATGGTGTACTCGTCCGGGTTCCCGATGTTGACCGGGCCCCTCACGTCGGAGTCGAGCAGGGCGAGGATGCCCGCCACCTCGTCGTCGACGTAGCAGAAGCTCCGGGTCTGGGACCCGTCGCCGTAGACGGTGAGGGGCTTTCCCGCCAGGGCCTGCACCAGCAGGTTGGAGACCACCCGGCCGTCGGACGGGCGCATGCGCGGCCCGTAGGTGTTGAAGATGCGCACGATGCGCACGTCCACGCCGTGCACCCGGTGGTAGGCCATCGTCATGGCCTCGGCGAAGCGCTTGGCCTCGTCGTAGACGGCGCGGGGACCGACGGGATTGACGTTGCCCCAGTAGGACTCGGGCTGGGGATGGATCAGCGGATCCCCGTAGACCTCGCTGGTGGAGGCGAGCAGGAAGCGGGCCCCCTTCTGCTTGGCCAGCCCGAGACAGTTGTGGGTGCCGAGGCCGCCGACCTTGAGGGTCTGGATCGGTAGCTCGAGGTAGTCGACAGGCGAGGCGGGGCTGGCGAAGTGCAGCACGGCATCCACCGGACCGTCGACCTTCACGTAGTCGGAGACGTCCTGGCGGGAGAAGCTGAAGGTCGTCCTGGCGCCCAGGTGCTCGATGTTGCGCATGGCCCCGGTCACCAGGTTGTCGACGCAGACCACCTCGTGACCGGCCTCCACCAGGCGGTCGCACAGGTGGGAGCCGAGGAAACCCGCTCCCCCCGTCACCACGATCCGGCTCATCTACCCCTCCGTCTCCTGGTCAGGACAGGCCGATGCCGTCGTAGCGGAACCCGGCCCTGCGGGCGGCCGCCGGCTCGAGCAGGTTGCGGGCGTCGACGATGCGGGGATGGGCCATGCGGGTCCGCACCGTGCCGAGGTCCAGCCAGCGGAACTCGTCCCACTCCGTCAGGACCACCAGCACCTCGGCGTCGTCGCAGGCGTCGTACGGGTCGGTGCAGGTCTCCATGCCCTCCAACGGCTGGCCCACAGTGGGGTCGTAGGCCCGTACCTTGGCCCCCTGGTCGACCAGGCGGGAAATGACCGCCAGGGCGGGCGAGTCCCGCAGGTCGTCGGTGCGGGCCTTGAAGGTCAGTCCCCACACCGCCACCCGCTGGCCCTCCACCGAGCCCCCGAGCGCCCGCGTCACCTTGCCGACCACCCGCTGGTACTGCTCCTCGTTGACGTCTATCACCCCTTTGAGCAGACCGAAGTCGTAGCCGGCGTCCTCGGCTATGCGCACCAGGGCCCGGGTGTCTTTCGGGAAGCAGTTGTGGGCCACGAGGCCCCCAGTGGTCACCACGGTGTGGGTGCCAGGCACCTCGAGGGAGTAGACCGGCCCCGAGTACCGCTGGTGGTGCACGGCTGCCACCCTGACCCAGGCTGCGTTCTTGAGCAGGGGCCGGTAACCGGTGGGCCTGATGCGCTTCCGCTGAGCGCTGATCGAAGCACGGATCAGCTCAGCCTCGTCGTCCGGAAACAGCCAGAGACAGTCCTCGATCTGTTCCGCTCCGGCGATGGTCAGCCGGTACGTGTCCACCGCCGACTTCTTCGTACGCCCCACCCTCACCCGCGCCACGACGCCGAGTTCCCCGAGCAGACGCAGGATGCCGTCGGCGAGGCGGCGGGAAGCGGTGCCGAACTCGAACACGACACTTGGACCGCCGTCGACCAGCGACCAGGAGCCGTCCCCGTCCCAGATCCCCCTCAGGAGCGCCCGCTTGTGCTCCTCGGAAGCGGTCCAGATGATGTCCGGGACCCGGTGGTCGTAACAGCTCACGCCGAGGCCCATACCTGGGTCGAACAGCGCGGCCAGGAGCCGGGAGCTTACAGATACGACTCGGCTCGTCGGCCGCGACTGGACTGAGACGTTCACTCCCAGCGCACGCCAGTAATCGGCGACGTATGAGACCAGGTCCTCCTCGTCCCGGTAGTTGAAGTGCCAGCTGATCCTGCTTCGCACCGACTGACCTCGACCTGCTTCGGTCGTGATGCTTCCCTCCGCCAGGTACAGCCCCACGAGCCGCCAGAAGTTCTCGTCCAGGGCGAGGTCTGACGGAACATAGGTCCCGCTCGTCACTGTTTCCATGCCGGTAGCCGTAGCGCTGTCCAGCACGGACAAGCTCGTGGGCGGGGAATGGTCCTGATCGGGCGCACCGACCGTCACCGGAAGCCAGTCGTCCGTGGTCAGCTCACCGGCCGGCTTCACTGAGGACGGCTCAGGCCGGACACCATCTCCGACAACCATCGGATGGTCAGCGGTGACCGAGAGCCGCCTGCCCATCTTGGTTCGGATCCGAGTCACCGGACCATTGAAGGTGCGGCAGGTGAACGCGGCGACGGGCCGCATTTCGGGGCCAAGCTCGTTGGGCGCCCAGGAGAGCACCCGCCAACCATCGGATCCGGCCTCTTCGACCTCGGAGAACAGCTCCTGGAAGCTCAGGTGGCGGACAGATCCGCTGGGGTCCTCGACGAGGACAGTCTCCTCTGGGAAGAAACAGCTGCCGCCCCACCCGGGGCCGGGCTTCAGGAACTCGAAGCCGATGCGCTTGTCGTAGCCCATGCCCAGGACCACCTCGCGCACGTTCGCCCCCACCGCCTCGCAGAGGTTGGCCACGGCGTTGATGTAGCTGACCTTGGTCGCCAGGAAGGCGTTGGAGGCGTACTTGATGGTCTCCGCCGTCGGCGGGTCGGTCACCACGAACGGAGCCTTGATGGACTCGAACAGCTCTGTCACCCGCATGGCGGCCGCTTGGTCGTCGGAGCCGACCACGATGCGGTCCGGATGCAGGAAGTCGTGCACCGCCGAGCCCTCGCGCAGAAACTCCGGGTTGGAGACGACGAAGACGTCCGAGCGCCCCAAAGCCCGCTCGACGACCCGGGCCGAGCCCACCGGGACGGTGGACTTGTTGATCACGATGGACTCCGACTCCAGCACCGGGCCGACGGCCTTGGCGGCCGCCTCGATGTACGTCATGTCCGCCGAGCCGTCATCGCCCTGGGGCGTGGGCACGCACAGGAACACGAAGTCGGCCCCCCGCGCCGCATCCACCTCCCCCAGGACGAAGCGCAGGCGTCCGCTCTCGAGGCCCTCGGCCACCAGCTCCTCGAGGCCCTCCTCGACGATCGGGATGCGGCCCTCGTTGAGCGCCTCCACCTTTTCCGGGACCACGTCGGCACAGACCACGTCGTGGCCGAGGTGCGACAGGCACGCCGCCGTGGTCAATCCCACGTAACCGGCACCGATGACACCGACCTTCACTGGACGGTTCCTCCTTGGGAGAGCAGGCGGGGGACCAGAGCGTGCAGGGACTCGCGCCAGTCCGGAAGCAGGTCGAGGCCGGACTGGCGCAGGACGAAGTTGTCCAGCACCGAGTACTCGGGCCGGGGCGCCGGGCGGGGAGGGTCGAGCTCCTTGGTGCTGATCGGCTCGATCCGCTCGGCCGGCAGGCCGGCGGCGACCATGGTCTGGCGGGCCAGCTCGTACCAGGTTGCGGCCCCCTGATTGGTCACGTGATGGACGCCGGGGTGGCGGCCGAGGGCCAGCTCGGTCATGGCCCGGGCGAGGTCGGCGGCGGCGGTGGGGCATCCGTGCTGGTCGTCCACCACCCGCAGGACATCACTCTGCTGTGACAGGCGCAGCATCGTCTTGACGAAGTTCGAACCGTGCTCGCCAAACAGCCACGCCGTGCGCACGATGGTCGACGAGGGGTCGAGCTCGGCTTCGGCCGCCAGCTTGGACCGCCCGTAGACCGACAACGGGTTGGGGGTGTCCCACTCGAGGTAGGGGCGGTCGGTGGCGCCGTCGAAGACATAGTCGGTCGACACCAGGCACAGGTGGGCGCCGGTCGCCCGGGCGGCCTCGGCCAGGTTCCTCGTGCTCAGGGTGTTGACGAGGAAGGCCCGCTCCGGGTCGGACTCACAGTCGTCCACCGCCGTCCATGCCGCGGTGTGGATGACCACCTCCGGGCCCAGCGCCGACACGGCGGCGCGGACCAGGTCCCGCCGGGTCAGGTCGACCTCGGCCCGGGTGATCCCGATGACCTCGGCCCGCCGGGTGGCCAGATGGGCGACCACCTCGGTGCCGAGCTGGCCGGCGGCGCCGGTGACGAGGACCTTGGGCTTCATGACCGGCGCGACGCTCCACCACCCTCGGCCCAGGCGGAGTGCTCCGCCACCGGGGCCCGGCCCCGGAGCGGCTCCCACCACCAGCGGTTCTCGACGTACCAGGCGACGGTGTCGGCCAGCCCGGCGTCGAAGACGACCTTCGGCTCCCAGCCCAGCTCGGTCCGCAGCTTGGTCGAGTCCACCGCGTAGCGCCGGTCATGACCGGGGCGGTCGGGAACGATCGTCTTGAGGTCCTTCGGCTTGCCCAGCGCATAGAGGACGCCGTCGGCGATCTGGTCGATCGACCTCTCCACGCCGCTTCCCACCATGTAGGTCTCCCCCACCCGGCCCCTCTCCAGCACGGCGTCGATCGCCCGGCAGTGGTCCTCCACGTGCAGCCACTCGCGGCGGTTGGCGGTGGAGGCGTACAGAGGGAGGGGCTGATCGTCGATGGCCTGGGTGATGAACAGCGGCAGGACCTTCTCGGGGAACTGGTAGGGGCCGTAGTTGTTGGCGCAGTTGGTGATGGTCACCGGCAGCCCGAAGGTCTCGAAATAGGCGCGGACGGCGTGGTCGGCGCCGGCCTTCGAGGCGCTGTAGGGCGTGCGGGGGCGGTAGGGGGACTCCTCGGTGAACGCATCGTCGGAGTCCAGCGGCAGGTCGCCGTACACCTCGTCGGTCGAGATGTGATGGAACCGTTCGACACCGACCTGCCTCGCCGCCTCGAGCATGGTCTGGGTGCCGATGACGTTGGCCCGGAAGAACAGGCCGGGGTCCAGCACGCTCAGGCTGTTGTGCGACTCGGCGGCGAAATGGACGACCACATCGATCGACCTCGACCTGAGGGCGCCGGTGGCCGCCTCCAGATCGCAGCAGTCGGCCTCGACGAGCTCGACCCGGTCCTCCAGCCCGGTGAGGTTGCGGCGGTCGCCGGCATAGGTCAGCACGTCATAGGCGACCACGTGGTCAGCGCCGTGGGCATCGGCCCAGTAGCGCACGAAGTTCGAGCCGATGAAACCGGCCCCGCCGGTGACCAGGAGGCGCATGCAGCCGGAAGGTTAGGGGCTGCGTAGGTGGACCACGTCGCCGGCCGTCACCTGTCGCATGCACGCTCCGACGTCGACGATCAGGTGGCCGTCGTCGGAGACGTCCAGCGCCGTGCCGGTGAAGCTCTCCCCGGCCAGGTCCACCCGCACCGTCCGGCCGATGGTGGAGCAGCGGGAGCGGTACTCCGAGGCCACCCGGGCCGGATCCCCGACCAGGGCTGCGTAGCGGTCCTCGAGGGCCAGGAGCAGGGCCACCAGCACCTGGGCCCGGTCGACCTCGGCCCCGCACACGTGGTTGAGGGAGGTGGCCACCTCGGCCAGCTCCGCCGGCAGCTCGGTGGGCCAGTTGACGTTGAGGCCCACCCCGACGACCACCGCCAGGGACCCGGCGGTGGTCTCCAGCTCGGCGAGGACCCCGGCCAGCTTGCGCGACCCGACCAGCAGGTCGTTGGGCCATTTGAGCTCAGGCTCCACCCCGGCCGCCTGGAGGCAGGCATCGGCGGTGGCCATGGCCACGGCCGCGTTGACCAGGTGGAGGCGCTCGACCGACAGGGCGGGCCGGAGGAGGATCGACAGGAGGAGGGAGGACCCCGGCGGGGCGACCCAGGTCCGGCCCAGGCGGCCCCGGCCGGCGGTCTGGACCCCGGCCAGGGCCACCACCCCCTCGGGGGCTCCCTGGCGGGCCTCCTCGAGCAGGTAGGTGTTGGTCGAGCCGATCTCGGGGAACCAGCGGACGTCCCCGAACCGGGTGCCCTCCAGGGCCGATCTGGCGTCGGGACCCAGCACGGCGGTAACGATATGGGACCGCGTCCGAAGGGGAGACCGTGTTCGAGAAGGTCCTGATCGCCAACCGGGGGGAGATAGCCGTCCGGGTCATCCGGACCTGCCGCGAGCTGGGCATCGCCACCGTGGCCGTGTACTCCGACCTCGACCGCGACGCCATGCACGTCCGGCTGGCCGACGAGGCCTACGCCCTGGGCGGGGAGACGGCGGCCGACAGCTACCTGAACACAGAGGCGATCGTGGCCGCCATCCGCCAGAGCGGGGCCCAGGCGGTGCACCCCGGCTACGGGTTCTTCTCCGAGAACGCCGACTTCGCCCGGGCCATCACCGCCACCGGGGTCACCTTCGTCGGGCCTCCCCCCGAGGCCATCGAGGTCATGGGGGACAAGATCAGCAGCCGGCTGGCGGCCGCCAAGGCCGGGGTCGACGGGGTCCCGGGCCGGTCCGAGCCGGTGGAGGACCCGGCCGAGGTGGTGGCCTTCGGGACCGAGTTCGGCTGGCCCGTCGCCATCAAGGCCGCCTACGGCGGTGGTGGCCGGGGCATGAAGGTGGTCAACTCCGCCGACGAGGCCGCCGCCGCCGTGGAATCTGCCCGGCGGGAGGCTCAGGCCTACTTCGGGCGACCGGAGATCTACCTCGAGCGCTACCTCGAGTGGCCCCGTCACATCGAGATGCAGGTCTTCGCCGACACCCAGGGCGATGCCGTGTGGCTGGGCGAGCGGGACTGTTCCTGCCAGCGCAGGCACCAGAAGCTCATCGAGGAAAGCCCGGCCGTCAACTTCCCCGACGAGGTGCGCCGGGCCATGGGCGAGGCCTCGGTCCGGGTGGCCAAGGCCTGCGGCTACGTCAACGCAGGCACCGTCGAGTTCCTGTACCAGGACGGGCAGTTCTACTTCCTCGAGATGAACACCCGGCTGCAGGTCGAGCACCCCGTCACCGAGATGGTCGTGGGCATGGACCTGGTCGAGCTCCAGCTGCGGATCGCCGCCGGGGAGCCGCTCGGCTTCACCCAGGACGACATCGAGCGCCGGGGCCACGCCATCGAGTGCCGGATCAACGCCGAGAACCCGGCCAGGGGCCGCTTCCTCCCCAGCCCCGGGCGCATCACCCGCCTACGCCGGCCGGACGGCTTCGGCGTGCGCACCGACGCCGGCTACGAGGACGGGGACACCGTCAGCCAGTACTACGACAACCTGGTGGCCAAGCTGGTGGTCTGGGGCTCGGACCGCGAGCACGCCCGCCGGCGGATGCTCCGGGCCCTGGCCGAAATGGAGGTGGAGGGCGTGGCCACCACCATCCCGGCCCACGTCGCCATCCTCTCCCACCCCGACTTCGCCGAAGGGACCCACTCGACCCGCTGGGTGGAGGAGCGCCTCGATCTGTCCGGGGTCGACGCCACCCCCGCCGCGGCGCCCGAGGCCCCGCCGGAGGAGGGACGGGTGCTGCGGGAGGTCGACGCCGAGGTCGACGGCCGCCGCTACAAGGTCAAGCTGTGGGTTCCCGACGTGGGCCCGGCCGTGGTCGCCGGCGGCGCCGGAGCCGCCCCCCGCCGGCCCCGGCCGTCGGCTGCCAGCCACGGAGGCGGGGGGGCCAGCGGCGACGTGACCGTGCCGATGCAGGGCACGATCGTCAAGGTGCTGGTGGCGGTGGGGGATACCGTTGAGCTCGGCCAGACCGTCTGCGTGCTGGAGGCGATGAAGATGGAGAACAACATCAACGCCGAGCGGCCCGGCACGGTCAAGGAGATCCGGGTCAAGCCGGGCGACACCGTCGGCGGCGGCGACGTGGTGGCGGTGATCGAGTGATGGCCGGGTCCGAGCCCTCCTCCGATCCCAGAAAGCAGGACGCCGCCAAGCGGATCGACGGCGCCGCCGGCGCCCTGATCGAGCTCAGCCACACCATCCACGCCAACCCCGAGGTCGCCTTCGAGGAGGTGCACTCTTCGACCCTGGTCGCCGACGCCCTCGACACCGCCGGGTTCAAGGTGGAGACCGGCGTGTGCGACCTGCCCACCGCCTTCGTGGCCACTGCCGGATCCGGCCCCCTGACCATCGGCATCTGCGCCGAGTACGACGCCCTCCCCGGCATCGGCCACGCCTGCGGCCACAACGTGATCGCCGCCGCTGCGGTGGGGGCGGGAATTGCCCTGGCGCCCCTGGCCGACGCCCTCGGCCTCACCGTCAAGGTGTTCGGCACCCCGGCCGAGGAAGGCGGAGGGGGCAAGATCATCATGCTCAAGGGCGGCGCCTTCGAGGGCGTCCACGCGTCGATGATGGTGCACCCGGCACCCCTGGACCTGGCCCAGATGGAGTGCCTGGCCGTCTCCCACTTCGACGTCCACTTCCGCGGCAAGGAGGCGCATGCCTCCGCCTTCCCGGAGCAGGGCCTGAACGCCGCCGACGCCCTCACCGTCTCCCAGGTCGCCATCGGGCTGCTACGCCAGCACTTCCGCTCGCGGGACCAGGTCCACGGCATCGTCACCAAGGGGGGCGAGGCACCCAACATCGTTCCCGCCCACACCTCGGCCAAGTACTACGTGAGGGCCAGGTCGCTGCGCGACCTCGAGGTCCTCGAGCCGCGCGTGATGCGCTGCTTCGAGGCCGGAGCACTGGCCACCGGGTGCTCGTGGGAGGTGCGCAAGATGAGCGACGCCTACTCCGAGTTCGACGCCGACACCACCATGTCGGACATCTACCGCCGGAACTCGGAGGCCCTCGGCCGCGCCCTACCGGCCAACCAGGGCATGGGCGGCGGCTCCACCGACATGGCCAACCTCTCCCTGGCCATGCCCGCCATCCACCCGATGCTCGGCATCGACTCGCTGCCGGCGGTCAACCACCAACCCGAGTTCGCCGCCGCCTGCATCACCGGGGCGGCCGACAAGGCCATCCTCGACGGGGCCAAGGGCATGGCCTGGACCACCATCGACCTGGCCGGCGACGAGTCGCAGCGCCGGCGGCTGATGGCGGGCACCCGCTCGTAGGCCCCCGGGGCGCCGGCCCTGGCTACTCGGCGGCGTCGGCCAGAGCCTCGGCCAGGGCGGGGTGGACCAGCAGGCTCTCGACGATGTCGCTGACCCTGAGGTTGGCCGTCACCGCCAGGGCCACGACCGATATCAGCTCGGCGGCATGGGCCCCGACGATCGACCCGCCCAGGACGACCCCGGTGGCCGGGTCGGAGATGATCTTGACGAAGCCCCGCGGATCCCCGTCGATCAGGGCCCGGGCGTTGGCGGCGTAGGGCACCTTGGTGACCCGGATCTTGCGGCCGGAGGCGAATGCCTCCGCCTCGGCGATGCCAACGTCGGCTATCTCCGGCTCGGTGAAGATGGCGCTGGCCGCCTTGTCGTAGTCGAGGTGGCGGTGGGCCCTGGTGTGGAGTCCCATCACGTGCTCGGCCACCTTGCGCCCCTGCATCGAGGCGACCGACGCCAGCGGCAGCTTGCCTGACACGTCGCCGGCGGCGTAGACGTGCTCGACGTTGGTCTGGCAGTGGTGGTTGACCGGTATGTAGCCGGACGCGTCCACCTCCACCCCGGCGGCGTCGAGGCCGATGCCCTCCGAGTTCGGGAGCGACCCCACCGCCAGCAGGACGTGTGATCCGACCACCGACCGGCCGTCGTCGCAGCGGACCACCACGGCGCCCTCCGACACGTCGGCCCCAACGGCCCTGGCCCCCTTGTAGAGGGTGACCCCTCTGCGCAGGAAGTCGTCCTCGAGGGCGGCGGCCACCTCGGGATCCTTGGTGGGCAGGACCTGTTGGCGGCTCACGATCAGGCTGACCGTCGACCCCAGAGAGCGGAACATGTGCACGAATTCCACCCCGGTGACGCCCGAGCCCACCACCACCAGGTGCTCGGGGAGCTCGGAGGGCGGATAGGCCTGCCTGGTGAGCAGGATCCGCTCGCCGTCGACCTCGGCCCAATCGGGCACCCGGGGGCGGCTGCCGGTGGCGACCAGGACGGCGTCGGCGGACAGCGTGACCGGCTCCTCCCCCCCGGTGACCATCAGCTCGTGGGGGGATGTGAAGCTGGCGGTACCCGTGAGAAGGCGCACACCCTGGCTGCTGAGCAGCTGGTGGATCGAGCGCTCGAGGTGGTCGGCTATGGAGCCGACCCGGGCCCGCATGGCGTCGAGGTCGAGCTTGCCCTCCACCGCCTCGAGGCCCATCACCGGGGCCCGCTCGGTGAGCGACATCACCGCCCCCGTGGCGATCATGGCCTTGGACGGGATGCAGTCGCGCAGATTGGCCGAGCCGCCGATCACGTCCCGCTCTACCAGGGTCACCTCGGCGCCGAGGCGGGCGGCGTGGGTGGCGGCGTGCACGCCGGCCGGTCCGCCGCCCAGGATCACGAACTTGACGGCCACGGCGGCCGAGCGTACCGGCGGCTCAGCCGTCGGCCGGCACCACCAGGTGCCCGGCCACCGAGGATGTCAGCCCAGGATCGCCGATATCACCGACTCGAACCGGCTGCGCTCGCCCTGGTAGGGCGGGGACGGGCGGGGCCAGTGCACCACCAGGTCGGTCACGCCAACCGCCTGGTAGGCGCCGACGGTGTCGGCGAAGTGCTGGGCCGACGACAGGCCCTGGTCGAGGACGGGCCCGGTCAGCACGAAGCGGTCCAGCTCACCGACGTCCCGCCCGGCCCGTTGGCAGGCCGACCCGAGCCGGCGCAGCTGCTCGGCCACCCCGGCGGCGCCGGCCTGGGCCGGCACCGGGAACTCCGCCCCACGGGGCCCGGTCGTGACCCAGCCCTGTCCGTGCCTGGCGACCACCTCCATGGCGCGGGTACCGGTGGCGGCGACGACGAATGGCACCCGGGGGTGCTGCCGGCACCCCGGATGGGACCGGGCGCCCTCGGCCGAGTAGTAGCGCCCGTTCGCCGACACCTCCGGCTCGGTGAGCAGCCGATCCAGCAGCCCCACGAACTCGGCGAAGCGCTCGGCCCGCTCGGACGGAGACCACGGCTCCTGTCCGAGCATGCTGGCGTCCCAGCCCCGCCCGCCGGCGCCTATGCCCAGGTTGAGCCGACCCTCGGACAGGTCGTCGAGGGCCAGGACCTCGCGGGCGAAGGGCACCGGGTGCCTGAAGTTCGGATTCGCCACCAGCGGCCCCAGCCGGAGGCGGGAGGTGACGGTGGCCGCCGCCGCCAGCACCGGCACGGCGCCGAACCAGGGCGAGTCGCGCAGCTCCCGCCAGGCCAGGTGGTCGTAGGTCCAGGCGTGGGAGAAGCCGAGCTGCTCGGCGTCCCGCCAGATGCCCTCCGCCTCCGACCAGGGCTGTTCGGGCAGGATCACCACTCCCAGCCGCATGGGCCGACCCTACCGTCGGCCGGGGTGAGCAGGGAGCCGGCCCCGGCTACCTTCGGCGTTCATGGCCAGTCCTCAGGACCGCTTCATGCAGGCGGTCAACCTCATCCACCGATCGATCTTCACCGCCACCGAGGGTCGCCTCGCCGGCAACATCCTGGGCATGCCGGTGGTCCGGCTGACCACGACCGGCCGCAAGAGCGGACAGCGCCGCACCACCATGCTGACGTCGCCGGCCAAGGACGGAGACAACCTGGTGCTAGTCGCCTCCTACGGAGGCTCGCCAAAGCACCCGGACTGGTTCCTCAACCTGAAGGCCAATCCCGACGTCGAGGTGATGACCCCCGGCTTCAAGGGGCGGCGGCGGGCGAGGGTCGCCACGGCGGAGGAGAAGGCGCGCCTGTGGCCGGGCATCGCCGGTAGGTACCGCAACTACGCCGGCTACCAGGCGAGAACCAGCCGCGACATCCCGCTGGTGATCCTCGAGCCGGTGGACTGAGGGCGGCTAACCGCCCTCCCCGTCCGGCGGCGAGTGCTCGCGCCCCGACGAGCCGTTCCGGAGGCGGTTGTGCCAGCCGCACAGCAGACGTCCGTTGTCCTGGGTGGTCTCACCGCCCAGGGAGTAGGGCACGATGTGGTCGACCTGGCAGCGGTTGACCGGCCGGTCGCAGTAGGGGTGGGTGCAGCGCTGGTCCCGCAGCTCCACCGCCCGGCGGGTGGCCCCGGTGAACAACCTCACCGTCCTGGACACCTCCACCCGCCGGTCGGGGCCGAACACGGCGCGCTCCATGTAGGCCCGGTCCAGCCACGGCACCAGCGACCCCGGGGTAAGGACCTGGCCCTGGGCCAGGGCGCAGATGCGCCCGGACAGCGTCTCCCAGCCCACCAGCACGCTGAACAGGGGTGCTGGGCGACGCCCGCCGGGCGGGGCGGTTGCCGCCCGCACGGCCATCTCCACCAAGGCGTCGGCCCGGCGCTGGGCGAAGCTGCGGGCCAGCTCGTCGGCCCGGGGCTCCCGCCCCAGCCGGGCCCTGGCCTCGGCCTGGTCCTCGGCGTGGAGCTCGTCCTCGATGCCGGACCAGATCCCCGACACGATGGCCCCGGATATGGGGTCGATGTTCATCCGCCCGATCCAGGAGCCCTGGTAGGACGACACCAGGTAGGCGTCGCGCCGGTTGCGGCGCTCCTCGGCCCGGTCCTCCACCCCGTCGGGGTCGGCCAGCTGCTCCCAGTAGGCCATTGCCCGCTCGAAGGAGGCGAAGCGGAGCTCTCTGGCCTGGTCCACCAGCATCGTCTCGTCGCGGGCCAGGGCCTCCTCGGTGCCCGAGCGGGCCAGGTTGGCCAGGATGCCGACATGGGCCCCGGTGATCTCGCCCTCCTCCCAGGCCGCCTCGGTCGCCGGCAGGCGGCGCAGGGCCCGGCCCAGACGCACCCGCCGGGCACACTCCGAGGCCCGGGCCCGGGTGGCGAAGGCCAGGTACGACCCGGCCGAGCGGGCCCCGCTGGAGGCCCAGCACCGCGAGGCGTCGAAGGCCGCCGACGCCTTGGCCACCATCGCCTCGAACCGGTTGAGCTAGCGGTAGAGGTCGGTGATGGCCCCGGTGTCGGCCCAGGTGGCCGGGTCGGCCCCGGCCAGCCGGTCGAGGTCGGCGGCCAGTTCCTCCAGACCGCTCGAGACGCAGACTAAGGACATGGGCGAATTACACCATTCGCCAGTGACAGCGCATCCGGCCCCGGTGTGAGTCAGGACCGGTGAGCAGCCGGTCGGTACGTGTCCCAACCGGCGAGACAGCCGGTCGGTCGGCGACGAGGCGCTGGCGGCGGGCCCTCCCCTCACGCCTCGAGGAGGATCGTGAACGGCCCGTCATTGACCAGCTCGACCTGCATCGAGGCACCGAAGCGTCCGGTCGCCACCGACGCCCCCAGCTCGCCCAGGTGCCGGGCGAACTCGTCGACCAGGGCGTTGGCCTGCTCGGGCGGGGCGGCCGGCGTGAACGACGGCCGGCGGCCCCGCCTGGTGTCGGCGTAGAGGGTGAACTGGCTCACGACCAGCACCGCCAGCCCGAGGTCCTGGGCCGATAGGTTGGTGAGGCCCGAGTCGTCGGCGAAGATGCGCAGGGACCACGCCCGGGCGGCCAGCCGCTGGGCCACGGCAGCATCGTCGCCGTGGGTCACGCCGACGAAGACGCACAGGCCCGGACCTATCCGTCCGGTCGTCTCCCCGCCAACCCTCACCGAGGCGGCCGTCACCCGCTGAAGGAGCGCTCGCACGGGACGGGCACCCTACCGGCGCCCGCCGATTCCGGCGGCAGTATGTTTCCGCCGTCGAGACCGGGCGTGATGCAGCTCCCATGATCGAGGACGTCGACTTCCAGTACCGCCAGCACCTCACCGAGGCCGACCAGCGCCTCCTGGCCACGGTCGCGGGCACCGGCCTCGAGTCCGCTCTCGCTCACCCCGATCTGGAGGCAGTGCTCTTCTTTGAGGCCGAGCCCGACGATCGCTTCCTGCCGACATCGCCGTTCCTGACCTTCGCCGTGGCGATCCATCGGACCGCCGCCCGCCTGCAGTCGACCACCTACGTGGAGGAGCGGTGGGCGCCCCGCCGGCGGGTGCCGGTGTTCGACGTGGAGCCACTCCGTCAGGTGCTGGCCGGACCCGCCCGGCGCCTGTTGCTCATCGAGCTGCTGGCCTCCTACACCCATGTCACCAGCGGGGTGTCGTGGCAGCGGACGAGGCGGGGTTGGCGGCGGCGGCGGTTCAGCGAGCTGGACCCCGTGCGCCTGGCCGAGCTGGTCGAGGCGGTGTCGCCGGCCGAGCGGCCCGGCGTCTACCGGCGCCTCGGGGACCTCGCCCTGTTCCTGACCGGGGTGTTCCCCGACCACCCTACGGTGCTCGACATGGGCCCGGTGGCCGTGGAGCGGCTGCTCCGGCTCTCCGGGCTGCGAGGCCGGATCGACCCGGACACAGTGGGACCGGACCTCCTGGCCCGCCTCGGCCGCCACTGGTACCGGCAGGCGGTGCGGTCGGCACAGGGACACGGGGCCCCCGTCACCGGCGGGCTCGCCGCCGTGGCCGAGGTCGCCGAGTCCTTCGACCACGCCCGGAGGGTCCTCAACGTGGTCACCGACTGGTACCTGTTCCCGCTCCGCCAGCGCTGGTTCGGCCTCGGCGAGGGCTCCTGAGCAGCGAGGCCGGTGGTCGTCCGCTCGGACCGCTCGCCGCTGCTTGAACGGGCGCACTCAGATGCGACTCGGGCGTCGGCTCTCGGTCCTAGGCGTCTCCGAGCCGCCCCGCCGGCACGGTCCGGCCACACAGGTGCAGCACCAGGTCATCGGCCGATCCGCGCAGGGTCCGACCGCCCGATCCGTATGACCAGTCGAGGTCGGTCGCCTCCAGGCGCAGCCCTTCGATGTCGGCGCCGAAATGGGCGTGGCCCCCGCCGGCCGCCAGACCGTCGAGGACGGCCACCACCGCCTCATCCGACGCCCGGCGCCTCTCACCCAACGCCGCGGTGATGTCGAGGCCATGGATCACCACGTGGCTGAGAGCGCCCGCTGACCCGCCGCCGGGCGGGGTCCAGGTCCGCATCACCGGGTCACGCAGGTTGGCGACCAGCTCGGTCACCGGCAGTTCGGCGTCGCGGGCGGCCACTCGGTTGGAGAGTCGGGTGAAGTCGAACTGGCACTCACGCAGCTCGGCCGTGAAGGCCTCCTCGTCGTAGCGGACGGGCATGGTCAGATGAGCCACCACCTCGCGGACCCGCCACCCCTCGCACAGGGAGGCCGCCTCCCAGGCCTCCGGCCCCAGGTCGCCGAGCAGATCGGCCAGCGAGGAGTAGCTGTCGGCCACCATCACCATGAGGGGGTCATCTGAACCGGCCATGAGTCCTCCTCTTCGGGCGCACTCCCCTACGACGACCGGCGGCCGACGAAATCATCGGCCCCGGCAGCCGGTCCCCACAGGCTCCCGACGGCCGGGTGGCCCGAGCCGGCTGCAGTTTCACCGGCCGGGGTGCCCGCCGGTCGGACTCCGCCTCAGCGGGGCTGGTAGACGCCGAACTCCTGCCTGAGGACGTCGCTCACCTCGCCGAGGGTGGCCCGCAGCCGGAGGGCCTCCTTCATCGGCGGCAGGAGGTTCTGGGTGCCCCGGGCCGCCGCCGACAGGTCGGCCATGGCGGCGTCGAGGGCGGCCTGGTCGCGCTCCTTGCGCACCCGCTGCACCCGCTCGGCCTGCTGGCGCTGCAGGGCGGGGTCGATCGGGAACACCTCGGTTGGCTCCACGTCGTCGTCGGTGAACTTGTTCACCCCGACGATGGTCTTCTCGCCGTCGTCGATTGCCTTGGCGTAGGCGTAGGCCGCCTGCTCGATCTCGTCCTGCATGTAACCGGCCTCGATGGCGGCGACGGCCCCGCCCATGGCGTCGATGCGCTCGAGGTACTCCCAGGCCTTGCGCTCGACCTCGTCGGTGAGGCTCTCGACGAAGTAGGAGCCGGCCAGGGGGTCGATGGTGTCCGACAGCCCGGACTCGTTCTGCAGGATGTGCTGGGTCCGCAGGGCGATCTTGGCCGCCCGCTCGGTGGGCAGCCCCAAGGCCTCGTCGAAGCCGTTGGTGTGCAGGCTCTGCGTCCCGCCGAGGGCGGCGGCCAGGGCCTGCACGGCCACCCGGACGATGTTGCTCTCCGGCTGCTGGGCGGTGAGGGTCGAGCCGCCGGTCTGGGTGTGGAAGCGGAGGTGCTTGGACTTGTCGCTTTTGGCCCCGAAGCGCTCGGTCATGATGCGGGCCCACATGCGGCGGGCGGCCCGGTACTTGGCCACCTCCTCGAACAGGTTGTTGTGGGCGTTCCAGAAGAAGCTGAGGCGGGGAGCGAACTCGTCGACGTCGAGGCCGGCCTGGCGGCCGGCCTCCACATAGGCGATGCCGTTGGCCAGGGTGAAGGCGATCTCCTGCACCGCCGTCGACCCGGCTTCGCGGATGTGGTAGCCGGAGATCGAGATGGTGTTCCAGGACGGGAGGTGCTGGCGGCAGTAGGCGAAGATGTCGGTGATGATCCGCATCGACGGCCTCGGCGGGTAGATGTAGGTCCCGCGGGCGACGTACTCCTTGAGGATGTCGTTCTGGATCGTCCCGCCCAGCTTGGCCGGGTCCACCCCGTTCTCCTCCGCCACCAGCTGGTAGAGCAGCAACAGGATCGCCGCCGTGGCGTTGATCGTCATCGAGGTGGTCACCTGGTCCAGGGGCATGTCCTTGAGCAGCAGGCGCATGTCCTCGATGGAGTCGATGGCCACACCGACCTTGCCCACCTCGCCCTCGGCCCGGGGGTGGTCGGAGTCGTAGCCCATCTGGGTGGGGAGGTCGAAGGCGCAGGACAGACCGGTGCCCCCGCCGGCGAGCAGCAGCTTCCAGCGGGCGTTGGTCGTCTCGGCGGTGCCGAAGCCGGAGTACTGGCGCACCGTCCAGGGCCGGTCCCGCCGGAGGCTGGGATGGATCCCTCGGGTGAAGGGGTACTGGCCGGGCCGCGCCAGCTGGGCGGCCGTGTCGAAACCGGCCAGGTCCTCCTCGGTGTAGACCGGCTTGATCTCTATGCCGGAGTCGGTACGGCCCTGGTCCTGGGACATCGGTCCCAAGCGTAGGCGGCTCAGGCCGCCGGCGGCTCCTTGGGATGCGGCATGCAGCCGGCGTCGTACTCGGCGATGGTGATCGGTCCGGCGTTCTCGCCGCAGGCCGGGCACTCCGGGTCACGCCGAACCTTGAAGGTCCGGAAGGACTCCTCCAGGGCGTCGTAGGCCAGCAGCCGCCCGATCAGGGGGTCGCCCAGGCCCAGCAGCAGCTTGACCGCCTCCATGGCCTGGATGCTGCCGATGATCCCGCACAGGACCCCGAGCACGCCGGCCTCCGAGCAGGAGGGAGCCAACTCGGCCGGCGGCGGCTCCGGGATCATGCAGCGGTAGCAGGGCCCGTCGAAGGGGGCGAACACGGTGGCCTGGCCCTCGAAACGGAAGATCGACCCGTGGACCACCGGCACCCGCTTCACCAGCGAGGCGTCGTTCACCAGGTAGCGGGTCGGGAAGTTGTCGGTCCCGTCCACCACCACGTCGTAGCCGTCGAAGATGTCGAGGATGTTGTCGGCCCCGAGCCGCACGTCGTAGGTCACCACGTCGATATCGGGGTTCATGGCCGTCAGGGTCTTCTTGGCCGAGTCGACCTTGCGCTCGCCCACCCGGTCCAGGTTGTGGAGCACCTGGCGCTGCAGGTTGGAGGCGTCGACCACGTCCATGTCGATGATGCCCAGAGTCCCGACCCCGGCGGCGCCCAGGTAGAGGGCCGAGGGTGACCCGAGGCCCCCCGCTCCCAGCAGGAGGACCTTGGACTCGAGCAGCTTCTGCTGGCCCTTCTCACCCACCTCGGGCAGCAGCAGATGGCGGTGGTAGCGGTTCCGCTGCTCCGGGGTCAGGGTCTTGGGCGCCGCCCAGCTGCGGCCCTCGTCCTTCCACTTGTTGAACCCGCCGGTCATGGAGACGACGTCGGTGTAGCCGAGGTCGTTGAGCGTCTTGGCGGCCAGGGCCGAGCGCGACCCACCGGCGCAGTAGACGACGATGGGCGCCTCGTGGTCGGCCAGGCGCCCTTCCACCTGGAACTCGAGGAAGCCGCGGGGGATGTGCAGAGCCCCCGGCAGGGCGCCCTGCTCGTACTCGTCGGCCTCCCGCACGTCGAGCACGGTGGCGCCGTCGGCGATCAGCTTCTCGGCGGCCGCCGGATCCACCTCGCGGATGGAGCTCTTGGCCTGGTTGAGGATGTCGCGGGAGCTGGGCACGCTGACCACACCTTTGCGTTGGTTCCGGTTCCTGCAGAAACCCTACTAGAAAGGTCAACATTCCCGCCCCCGCCGGGGCGGGGTCGCCCTTGGGGCCCGGCCGGCCTGTCCTAGGGTCCGCCGCCATGGAGCTCACCGAGGCGCTGCGTCGCCGCCGCATGGTGCGCAGTTTCGAGGACCGCTCTATCCCCGCAGCCGTTCTGGACGGGGTGCTCGACGCCGCTTTCCGGGCCCCCTCGGCCGGCTTCTCCCAGGGCACCGAGCTCGTCGTGCTCGAGGGCGCCCAGGAGACGGCCGGCTTCTGGGCCGCGGTCACCGAGGAGGACTGGCGCCTCGCCCACCCCCGCCATCAGGCCACCAGGCGGGCCCCGGTGGTGGTGGTGCCCCTGGCCGACCCCGACGCCTACCTCCGGCGCTACTCCGAGCCGGACAAGGCCGGGTCGGGCCTGGGCTCGGCGCCAGACAAATGGCCCGTGCCGTACTGGCAGATCGACACCGCCTTCGCCGTCATGGCCATGCTCCTGGCGGCGGCCGATCGCGGGCTGGGCGCCCTGTTCATGGGCATCTTCCGGGGGGAGGCCGACCTGCGGCGCCGGCTGCGGGTGCCGGCCCGGCTGCAGTTGATCGGGGCGGTGGTGCTGGGCTGGCCGGCGCCCGACGACGTCCCGTCGGCGTCGGTCGCCCGCGGTCGGCGTCCGCGGGCCGAGGTGCTGCACCGCGGCTCCTACGGCCCGGACTCCCCCGGCTGATCTCAGCCGGGCGGGGCCTCGCCGGCGCCGACCACCAACGGAAGCAGCTCCGATATCGGGCCCCGCAGCACGGCGTCGGCAAGGTCGTCGAGGTCGGTCGGCTCCTGGTTGATGATCACGATGCGGGCCCCGTTGCGCTGGGCGATCGGCACCAGGGCGGCCGCCGGGTACACCCCGAGCGTCGATCCGACGGCCAGCATCAGATCACAGCCCAGGGCGAGCATCTGGGCCCGCGCCAGATCCTCGCGGTCGAGGGACTGGCCGAAGCTGACGGTGGCCGACTTGAGGATGCCTCCGCAGGGGCCTGCCTCCCCCTCGGCCAGGCAGGAGGGATCGTCCTCGCCGGCGGCGACCCGGGCAAGGGTCTCCTCCATGGGGCGGCGGTCGCCGCAGGACCAGCACACGGTGGAGTGCATGGTCCCGTGGATCTCGACCACCCGGTCCGGGTCCGATCCCGCCGCCAGGTGCAGCCCGTCGATGTTCTGGGTGACGATCCCGTAGAGGCGGCCCTGACGCTCGAGCTCCACCAGGGCGAGATGGCCCGGGTTGGGCTTGGCCTCCCACACCGGATGGCTCCGCCGGTTGCGCCAGGCCGCCCGGCGCACCTCGGGGTCCTCGAGATAGTGGGACAGCGTGGCCATGCGCTCGGCGCCCGGGTTCCTGGTCCACACCCCATTGGGGCCGCGGAAGTCGGGGATGCCCGAGTCGGTCGAGATGCCCGCCCCGGTGAGGGCCACCACCCGCCGGGCCTGCTGGACCCAGTCCCTCACCTCTTCCCAGCCGTTCGTCTGCGTGCCCGACACCTGCCCCGCTCACCTCCCCGGTCTGAAGGGCCCCAGCATCGCGCCGGGCCTTGCCCTGATCGACAAGACATGAAATACTATGAAAATGAATGAAAGGGAGCCAGCAAGAGGGCAGCTGACGGCAAGGGCTTTGGTCGTCGGAAGCGAGCTGAAGGACGACCGCCGGGCCGGGGGCAGTGGGGGTCCCGACCACGGCCAGGGCGCCGGCTCACCGAGGCAGCGGGCCACCGGTGTCAGCAGCGGCGCCGCCGACCGCCGGGCCGCCGCCAGGGCGGCCGAGGCCCGCTTCGGGTCGGCCCGGGGCCGGGTGGCCGAGGCCCTCGAGGGCGACTGCGTCCGGGTGAGGCCGTGGCCGGATCCAGCCGCCGACCTGGCCGGCCACGACAGCCGGTCCTGGTACGTCGAGACGTTCTGGACGGGGATCCTCGGGCCCTCGACCGTCCTTCTGGCCCGCCGGCTGGCCGGCCTGCTCGAACGGCATCCCGCCGGGGTCGACGTGCCTGCCGTCGACCTGGCGCGGGCTCTGGGCCTGGCCTATGTGGGCGGCCGCCACAACGCCCTCGCCCGCGCCCTCGGCCGGGCGGTGATGTTCAACGTGGCGACGGTGGCCGGCGGGGGCGAGCTGCAGGTGAGGCGCCGACTTCCCAGCCTCCCCCGCCGACAGCTCCTGCGCCTGCCGGCCAGCCTCCGCGACGAGCACCTGGCCTGGGAGCGGGCCCAGGCCGCCCCCGACGGGCTGGCCGCCATGCGCCGACGGGCCCGCCAGCTGGCCATGAGCCTGACCGAGCTGGGCGAGGACGAGTCCACCGTGGAGGCGCAGCTGGTGCGGTGGCGCTACCACCCCGCCCTGGCCCACGAGTCGGCCCGGTGGGCCAGCGTCCAGAGACAGCAGGTCGAGCGGCCGGCCGGCGCCGCTTCCACGACGCCGGCCGCCGCTGCCCCCCGATCAGGAACCGGTGCGGTACCGGTCTCTTAGCAGGCGCTTGTAGATCTTCCCGTTGTCCTGCCGGGGAAGGGTGTCGATGAAGTCGACCGAGCGCGGGCACTTGAAGCGGGCCAGCTTCTGGCGGCAGAACTCCACCAGCTCGGTGGCCAGCTCGGGGGTGGGCTCGACACCCTCCTTGAGCTCGACCACCGCCTTGACCTCCTCACCCCATTCGTCGTTGGGCACGCCGATCGTGGCCACGTCGCCCACAGCCGGGTGGGTCAGCAGCACGGCGTCGACCTCGGCCGGGTAGATGTTGACCCCGCCGGAAATGATGAGGTTGGCGGTGCGGTCGGTCAGGTACAGGTAGCCGTCGTCGTCCACATAGCCGACGTCGCCAAGGGTGAAGTAGTTGCCCCGGTAGGCCGACGACGTCTTGTCCTCGTCCTTGTAGTACTGGAAACGTCCGGCGTCGGGGGCCTTCAGGAAGACCAGCCCCACCTCGTTGGTTGGCAAGGGGTTGCCCTCGTCGTCGCCGATCTTGACGTGGTCGGGCGGGTTGACCTTGCCCACCGTGCCCGGCCGCTCCAGCCAGGTCGCCGAGTCCACCGACGTCCCCGCCCCCTCGGTGGCGGCGTAGTACTCGAACACGATCGGGCCCAACCAGTCGATGAGGGCCTTCTTGACCGGCACCGGGCACGGGGCGGCCCCGTGCAGCACATGGCGGAGGGAGGACAGGTCGTACTTGGCCCGGACGTCCTCGGGCAGCGACAGCAGCCGGTGGAACATGGTCGGGACCATGTGGGTGTGGGTGACGCGGTGCTCGGCGATGAGCCGCAGCGTCTCCTCGGCATCCCACGCCCCCATCAGGACCACCCCGACGCCGTTGGACAGCGGCGAGGACAGCGAGAAGGCGAGCGGGGCGGCGTGGTAGAGAGGCCCGGTGCACAGGTGCATGTCCTCGCCCGGCTTGTAGCCGTAGGGGTTGAGGCCGGCCATGACCGCCGTGATGCGGGTGGCCGCCGGCCGGTGCACGCCCTTGGGCCGCCCGGTCGTGCCCGACGTGTAGAGCATGGTCCCGCCCAGGCTCGGATCCTCGATGTCATCGTCGGCCTCGGTCGCCAGGGACTCCTCGTAGGACTCGAAGCCCTCGATGGGCCCTCCCACCGCCAGGCGCACGATGCAGGTGGGCACGTCGCGCACCGCCCCCGACGCCATCTCCGCCAGCGGGGCCTCGGCGATCAGGGCCTTGGCCTCGCAGTCGCCCACGATGTAGGCCGCCTCGTCCCCGGTCAGGTGCCAGTTGATCGGGGTCAGGCGCAGGCCGGCCCGCTGGCAGGCCGCCACCGTCTCTGGGAAGGCGGGGACGTTCCCGCAGATCAGGGCGACGCTGTCACCGGCCTGCACGCCCCGCCGGCGCAGGGCCCGCACCAGCCGGTTGGCGTTGGAGTTGAGCTCGGCGAAGGTCCGGTCTCCGCCCCCGGAGATGATGGCGGTCTTGTCCGGCTGCTCCTTGGCCCAGTAGGCCGGGATCATCCCCTTCATGGCCGCTTCCTGCCTCGGGGTGAGCTCGGGCGCGTCGCCGCCGGCAGCGGCGGCCCCGCCCTGGGCCCGGGTATCAGTCATGCTCCCTCCCCTGCTGCGGCCGGGGCCTTGCGGGTGGCCTCGGCGTCGGGCTCCTTGGGCAGGTCGAGCACGCGCTCGCCCACGATGTTGCGCTGGACCTGGGCCGTCCCGCCCCAGATGGTCACCGACCGGGTGGACAGGAAGTTGGCCTGCCACTTGTCGGGGCGGTAGTCGCCCGGCTCCTGGGGCGGCAGGATCATCGACTCGGCCCCCCTGATGTTGGTCACCTGCTCGGCGAAGCGCTGGGCGTACTCGGACCAGAACATCTTGTTGATCGACGACGCCGGGCCGGGCTCCTTCTTGGCCACCACCTCGGAGAGCAGCCGCAGGCCCTGGAACCTCATGATCTCGCAATGGGTGAAGGCGGAAGCCAGCTGCTGGCGCACCAGCGGGTCGGCGTCGCGCCCCAGCTTCCGGGTCAGCTCGACGGCCTCCCAGAACTGCCTGGTGTACTGGACGTGCTGGGTGGTCGCGTTGCCGCCCCGCTCGTTGCCGAGGGTGGTCATGGTCACCCGCCAGCCGTTGTTCAGGCCGCCGATCACGTTGAACAGCGGGGCGCGGGCCTCGCTGATGAACGTCTCGGTGAAGTGGGCCTGCCCGGTCATCTGCTTGATCGGCCTCAGCTCGAAGCCGTTGGACGTGCCGTCGTCCCTGAACATGGGCGTGAGCACGTAGGAGATGCCCCGGTGCTTGGGGGCGTCAGGGTCGGTGCGGCACAGGCAGAACATCATGTTCGCCGCCTGGGCCCCGGAGGTCCACACCTTCTGCCCGGTGATGACAACCTCGTCGCCGTCGACGACCCCCCTGGTCTTGAGCCCGGCCAGGTCGGAGCCGGCGTCGGGCTCGGAGAAGCCCTGGCAGTAGCGGTCGGTGCCGTCGATGATGCGGGGCAGGAAGTGGGCCTTCTGCTCGTCGGTGCCCCAGACGATGATCGACGGGCCCACCAGCCACTCGCCCATGCCCCGGGTGACCCTGGGCACCCCGGCGCGGGCGAACTCCTCGTTCATCACCGCCACCTCGATGCCGGTCAGGCCCCGCCCGCCGAACTCCCGGGGCCAGGAGACGCACAGGTAGCCCGCCTGGTGGAGCTTGTCGGTCCACTCCTGGATGCCCGGGACGTCGCCGAAGCTGGCCCGCTCGGCGTCCACCCCCATCAGCTCCTCGGGCCGGTTGGCCTCCAACCACTGGCGCAGCTCGTCGCGGAACCTCGCCGCCGACGGGCCCAGCTCGATCTCCATGCCCATTCCCTCAGGCCTCCTGGTCCGGCTCGAACAGCGGGAGCCGCCGACCGTCGGAGAGCTCCTCCCAGGTCACCCGGACCGCCATGCCCACCTCCACCTTGTCCGGCGGGCAGTTCACAACATTGGACATGACCCTGGCCCCTTCCTCCAGGTCGACCAGCGCTACCACGTACCGGTCGCCCAGGACCGGGTTGGGCCGGTGCTCGACGGTGAAGGTGTAGATGCGCCCCTTGCCGGTCGCCGGCCGCCACTCGAGGCCGTCGCCCAGGCAGCCGGGGCAGACCTCGCGGGGGTAGAACACCGGCACCTGGCAGTTCCGGCACCACTGCAGGACCAGCTCGCCCCGCCTGGTGGCGTCCCAGAACGGCTCGGTGGTCGGGGTGACCGGCGGCTCCATCCGGGTGGGCCGGCGCTCCTCGGTGCGGCCTTCGGTGGTGGTCATGACAGGGTGGCCTCCGTGCCCAGAACGAGGGTCGACATGCAGGACAGGACCATGCCCGAGCCGTGGGCGACGGCCACCTCGGCCCCCGGCACCTGGCGGGGCCCGCCCTCGCCCCGCAGCTGGCGCACCGCCTCGACGATCAGGAACATCCCGTACATCCCGGGGTGGGTGTAGGACAGCCCGCCGCCGTTGGTGTTCATGGGCAGGCTCCCGCCCGGGGCGGTCGCCCCGTCGGCGGCGAAGCGGCCCCCTTCACCCTTGGGACAGAACCCGAGATCCTCCAGGTGCAGGAGGGCGGTGATGGTGAAGCTGTCGTAGCCCTCGAGCACATCGACGTCGCCGGGCTTGATGCCCGCCATGGCGAAGGCCGATGCCCCCGAAACGACCCCGGGGGTGATGGTGAGATCGGGCATCTGGCTGATCATGGAGTGGTCGTGACAGGTGCCCGCCCCGAGCACGTACACCGGCGGATTCTTGAGGGTGCGGGCCCGCTCGGCGCTGGTCATGACGAAGGCGCCGGCGCCGTCGGTGACCAGACAGCAGTCCAGCAGGTGCAGGGGCGAGGTCTGCATCGGTGAGGCCAGCACGTCCTCCACCGTTATCGGCTCCTGATAGCGGGCCTTGGGGTTCATGGTCGCCCACTGCCTGGTGCTGACGGCGATCTCCGCCAGCTGCTCGGCGGTGGTGCCGTACTGGGCCATGTGTCTGGTGGCGGCCATGGCGTAGGGCCCCATCGGCATGCGCAGCCCGTAGGGCATCTCCCATTCGGCCGCTGGGTTGGCGCCGCCCATGTCGGGCCGCCTGAAGCCGCCCCGGCGCCGGCCCCGGTCGCTGCGGGGAGTGGAGGCGTAGACGCTGATCACCACGTCGCACAGGCCGGCGGCGATGGCGGCGGCGGCGTGCTCGGCGTGGACCTCGAAGCTCGATCCCCCCGTGCTGGTGGAATCGGTGAACCGGGGGTGGATGCCGAGGTACTCGGCCAGCCCCATGGACGACTGGGCGTGGCACACCCCGTCGACGTCGGAGAGCTGCAGGCCGGCGTCCTCGAGCGCGAGCCGGATCATCTCGGCCTCGAGGCGCCTCCCGTGTAGTGACAGCTCGCCCGTGGGGGAGGCGTCGTCCGCCACCCCGACGATCGCCGCTGCTCCTCTGAGACTCAACCCTTCGACCCCCTAACTGTTTAAGTGTTGCACTAGTTACGGCGGATGGGGTCGCGCTGTCAACCGGAGGGGCCGGGGCGCGGGCTGCGGGGCCATGGGCCCGGCGCCGGAGCCGGCGGGCGGGCCGGGGCCGTCAGGCCATGGCGGAGCCCAGCTCGATGAGGGTCCGGACCCCGAACCCGGTCCCGCCCCGCACCAGGTAGCCGTCGTCGGATTCGGCCCGGGCCGGACCGGCGATGTCCAGGTGGGCCCACGGAACCTCGCCCACGAACTCCTTGAGGAACAGCCCGGCCACCAGCGCCCCGGCCTGGCCGGCGGCGCCGATGTTCTTGATGTCGGCCACCTCCGAGTCGATGTCCCGGCGGTACTCCTGGGGCAGGGGCAGGCGCCACACCCCCTCGCCGGCCCGGGCGGCGGCCGCCTCCACCTGGGCGGCCAGCTGGTCGTCGTTGCCCATGAGACCGGCCACCCGGCGGCCGAGGGCGACCACACAGGCGCCGGTGAGCGTGGCCAGGTCGACGATGGCGTCCGGTCCCGCCTCCACCGCCAGGGACAGCCCGTCGGCCAGCACCAGGCGGCCCTCGGCGTCGGTGTTGAGGACCTCGATGGTCTTGCCGTTGCGGGCCCGCAGCACGTCGCCGGGCTTGATGGCCCGCCCGCCAGGCATGTTCTCGGTGAGGGGCATCAGGGCGAGGATGTTGACCCCGATGCCGAGGTCGGCCACCGCCGCCGTGGCCGCCAGGACGGCCGCCGCCCCGCTCATGTCGGTCTTCATGGTCATCATTCCCTCCGCCGTCTTGAGCGACAGTCCGCCGGAGTCGAAGGTGATGCCCTTCCCGACCAAGGCCAGGGTGCGGGCGGCGCCCGCCTGGCGGCGCAGGCGGACCAGCCGGGCCGGTTCGGCGGAGCCCCGGGCCACCCCGGCCAGGCCCCCGAGCCGCTCGGCGTCGATGGCGTCCTCGTCGAGGACCTCGATCTCGAGGCCCGACTCCGCCGCCACCGCGGCGGCCACCTCGGCGAAGCGGGACGGGGTCATGTTCCCCGGCGGCTCGTTGACCAGGTCGCGGGCCAGGGCGACGGCCTTGGCGACCCTCGCCCCCCGCTGGAGGCGGGCGGCCGAGTCCTTGGCCGCCGTGCCCACCAGGGTGAAGCGGGACAGCCGGCCCTCATCGGTGGCCGGCGCCTTGTGCACGTCGTAGCGGTAGGAGGCCAGCGCCGCTCCCTCGGCGACCGCCTGGGCCACGTCGCCGGCGTCGAGATGGGCCGGCGGGCGTCCGGGCACGAAGGCGGCCGACGCCGCCCGGCCGGCGGCCCGCACCACGGCCGCCGCCGCTCTCCGGTAGGTGTCGAGGGTGGCCTCGGCCGCCTTTCCCAGACCGACCACCACCACCGGCCGCCCGTCGGCGCCGGGCAGCACCTCGGTCTGTCCCACCTTGCCCTCGAACCGCCTCCGGCCCAGGTAATCGGCGTCCACCGCCACCCCGGCGACCGTCCTCGCCCCCTTCGGGCCCTGGTTGGCCGCCACCGCCACCAGGTCGGCCCCGGCGGGGGGCCGGGCGGCGGCGTCGAAGATCAGGGCATCGGGCATGGGCGGGGCACCTTTCGCTGGCTCGGTCAGAAGGGTTCAGGGGCTCGAGACGTCGCGGGAGAGCAGGGACTGGCCCTCCTGCCATCGGGCCAGGGCCCACAGCAGGTCGGAGAGCCGGTTGAGGTAGACGGGCACCGACGAGCCGTCCAGCTCCACCCCCAGCACCCGGCGCTCGGCCCGGCGCACCACCGTGCGGGCGTGGTCGAGGGCGGCCGCCACCGGGTCCCCGCCGGGCACCACGAACTCGGCCGGCATGGCGAAGCGGGTGAGCAGGTCGTCGATCCGGTGCTCGAGCTCGGCCACCATGTCGGCGGTGACCAGGCTGCGACCGGGCTCGAGCTTGGCCCGGTTGGCCGGGGCGGTGGCCACCTCCGCCATGGTCACGTAGAGGCCCCGCTCCAGCTCGACCAGCACCGCGTCCAGCTGGGGGTTGTCGGTCGCCGCCCGGGCCAGCCCGATGGCGGCCTGGGCCTCGTCGATGTCGCCGTTGGCCTCGATCACGGCGCTGTCCTTGCGGGCCCGGCCCCCGAAGAGCAGACCGGTGGTCCCGTCGTCCCCGGTGCGGGTGTAGATGCGGGGCGCTCGCTCCGACCGCTCGGGCATGGAGCGGCAATCTAACGGGCCGATAAAGGAGAAATGGGCCCGCCACCGGCGTGGGTAGCCTGGGTCGCCTGATGGACCGCTACCTCGAGGCCGCCCGCCAGCGCGTCGTCGTCTTCGACGGGGCGTCGGGAACCAGCCTGCAGGCGGCCAACCTGTCCGCCGACGACTTCGGCGGCCCGGAGCTGGAGGGCTGCAACGAGGTCCTGGTCGAGACCAGGCCCGAGGTCGCCGCCGCCGTCCACGCCGGCTTCCTCGACGTTGGGGTCGACGTCATCGAGACCCACACCTTCGGGGCCTTCTCGGTCGTCCTGGCCGAGTACGGAATCGCCGAGCGGGCCTACCAGCTGAACCTCGCCGCCGCCCGCCTGGCCCGCGAGGTCGCGTCCGGCTACTCCACCCCGGACCGCCCCCGCTGGGTGGCCGGCTCGATGGGACCGGGCACCAAGCTCCCGTCGCTGGGCCACATCAGCTTCGCCGACCTGAGGGACGCCTACGAGGAGCAGGCCCGGGGGCTGCTGGACGGCGGGGTCGACCTGCTGCTGGTGGAGACCCAGTACGACCTGCTGGCGGCCAAGGCCGGCCTGCTGGCCTGCCGGAGGGCCATGCAGGCGACCGGGCGCCAGGTCCCCCTGCAGGTGCAGGTGACCATGGAGACGACGGGCCGGATGCTCGTCGGCTCGGAGATCGGGGCGGCCCTGACCGCCCTCAGCGCCATGCGCCCCGACGTCATCGGGCTCAACTGCGCCACCGGGCCGAGGGAGATGGGCGAGCACCTGCGCTACCTGTCCCGCCACTCGCCGGTGCCGATCTCCTGCCTGCCCAACGCCGGCCTCCCCTCGGTCGTGGACGGCCGCACCCACTACGACCTCACCCCCGAGCAGCTGGCCGAGCACCATGCCGGGTTCATCACCGAGCTCGGGGTGACGGTTGTGGGAGGGTGCTGCGGCACCACGCCGGACCACCTGCGGGCGGTGGTCGAGGCCTGCCGCCACCTCGAGCCGGCGCGGCGTCAGGTGGTGGCGGATCCGGGGGTGGCATCCATCTACAGCCACACGCCCTACGACCAGTCCCCCTCGGTGCTGATCGTGGGCGAGCGGGCCAACACCAACGGCTCCAAGCAGTTCAAGCAGGCCCTGCTGAACGGCGACTGGGACACGTGCGTCGCCCTCGCCCGCGACCAGGTCAGGGAGGGCGCCCACGTCCTCGACCTGTGCGTGGACTACACCGGACGGGACGGCACCGCCGACATGGACGCCGTGGCCCGCCGGTGGGCCACCGAGGCCACCGCTCCGATCATGCTCGACTCGACCGAGCCCCAGGTGGTCGAGGCCGGCCTGCAGTGGATCGGCGGCAAGCCCCTGCTCAACTCGGCCAACCTCGAGGAGGGCGAGGCGCCGGGCCAGCGCTTCGACCGGGTGATGTCGATGGCCCGCGACTACGGCTGCGCCGTGGTCTGCATGTGCATCGACGAGACCGGCCAGGCCCGCACCGCCGAGCGCAAGCTGGAGATCGCCCGCCGGATACGGGACATCGCCGTCGAGCGCTACGGGCTCGACCCGGCCGACCTGTTCTTCGACACCAACACCCTCACCATCACCACCGGCATGGAGGAGAGCCGGCGGGACGCCCTCGAGACCATTGAGGGCATCCGCGCCATCAAGACCGAGCTGGCCGGGGTCCACACCAGCCTGGGGGTGTCGAACGTCTCCTTCGGCCTCAAGCCCGCCGCCAGGCACGTCCTCAACTCGGTGTTCCTGCACGAGGCCCAGCAGGCCGGCCTCGACGCCGCCATGGTCAACCCGGCGCGGATCATGCCGCTCAACCGCATCGACCCCGCCCACGTGGAGATCTGCCTCGACCTCATATACGACCGCCGGCGGGAGGGCTACGACCCCCTGGCCGAGCTGCTGGCCGCCTTCGAGGACGTCACCTCCGCCGCCGCCGAGCGAGAGGATCGCAGCTCGTGGCCGGTGGAGGAGCGCCTCAAGGCCCGCATCATCGACGGCGACCGCAACGGACTGGAGGCCGACCTCGACCAGGCCCTGGCCGAGGGCCGGGCGGCGCTGGACATCGTCAACGACGTCCTTCTCGACGGCATGAAGGTGGTGGGCGAGCTGTTCGGGTCCGGGCGCATGCAGCTGCCCTTCGTGCTGCAGTCGGCCGAGACCATGAAGTCGGCGGTGGCCTACCTCGAGCCCCACATGGAGCGGGCCGAGTCAGGGGGCAAGGGCCGGATCGTGCTGGCGACGGTGAAGGGCGACGTCCACGACATCGGCAAGAACCTGGTCGACATCATCCTCACCAACAACGGCTACGAGGTGCACAACCTCGGCATCAAGGTGCCCCTCGAGGACATGGTGGCCAAGGCGGACGAGGTCGGCGCCGACGCCATCGGCATGAGCGGACTGCTGGTCAAGAGCACCCTGATCATGAGGGAGAACCTCGAGGAGCTCAACCGCCGCGGCCTGTCCGGCACCCCGGTCCTGCTCGGCGGCGCCGCCCTCACCCGCTCCTATGTCGAGCGCGACCTCCGGTCGGTCTACGAGGGGCGCGTCTTCTACGGGCGCGACGCCTTCGAGGGCCTGCGCACCATGGACCGGCTCATGGAGCTCAAGCGCAGCGGCGAGGACGACGCCGACTTCGGGCGCAAGCTGACCGAGCGGATCATGCCGGAGCGCAAGAGCGAACAGGACGCCGCCAGGGCCGTGGCCGTGGAGGACCTGCCGGCTCGCAGCCCCGAGGTGGCCGCCGACAACCCGGTGTTCCCGCCGCCGTTCGTCGGGGCCCGGGTCGTGAGGGGTATCGCCATCGACGACATCGCCGCCTACCTCAACGAGACCGCCCTGTTCCGCAACCAGTGGCAGTACCGGCCCGACAAGGACGCCGGCGAGAGCGACGAGGAGTTCCGGGTCCGGGTGCGCGCCGTGCTGCGCCAGGAGCTGGACAAGGCCAAGGCCTCCGGCGTGCTGGTCCCCCAGGTCGCCTACGGCTACTTCGCCGTCAACGCCGAGGGCGACGACCTGGTGGTGTGGAAGGACGAGACCCGCACCGCCGAGCGGCTGCGCTTCTCCTTCCCTCGCCAGCGCCACGAGCCGTTCCTGTGCATCGCCGACTTCTTCCGCTCCGCCGACTCGGGCGAGGAGGACTGGGCCGCCTTCCACCTGGTGACGATGGGGCCCAAGGTGTCGGAGGAGACCGCCCGGCTCTTCGCCGCCAACCGCTACCTCGACTACGTCCACCTGCACGGGCTGGGCGTGGAGATGGCCGAGGCTCTGGCCGAGTACTGGCACCGCCGCATCCGCGAGGAGTGGGGGTTCGCCGGCGAGGACGGGCCCAGCCTGGGCGGACTGTTCCGTCAGCAGTACCGGGGCGGCCGCTACTCGTGGGGCTATCCGGCCTGCCCCGACCTCGAGGACAATGCCAGGGTGGCCGAGCTGCTCGAGGCCGAACGCATCGGGGTCGAGGTGAGCGAGGGCTTCCAGCTCCACCCCGAGCAGTCGACCCTGGCCATCATCTGCCACCACCCTCAGGCCAAGTACTTCGTCGCCCGCTGAGCGCCCCGCAGGCAGGCGGGCCTCCCCGGCTCCCCCGGGCCGGCCGGCAGGCAGGGTGGGCCCGGCGGCACCAATCAGGTCTTGGCGGCGTACTCCCGGTGCACCGCCTGGCGGTGCCGGCCCAGCACCTTGGCTATCTCGGCCCAGTTCCAGCCCCGCTGGCGGGCATTGCGCACCTGGGTCTCCTCCCAGCGGTCCACCAACCCCCGCAGCACCCGGACCGCCCCCAGTCCGAGCTCCGGGTCACTGGCGACCGCCTGCTGTACCAGCGTCATGGGGTCCTGATCCATCGGCGTCTCCCCCTGCT
>DASRBO010000183.1:0-7607 GCA_035653595.1 Acidimicrobiales bacterium
TCCTCGAGGAAGTGGTGCTCGACCTCGAACACGTAGTCGAAGCCGAGGCTGTCGGCGAGCTCCACCTGCTCGAGCATCTCGTGGTAGATCCGCCGCTCCGCGTCCGGGTCCCAGCCGTCGGCCCCCGGCCTCTTGGGCAGCTGGAGCTCGTAGAACAGGCCGAACTTCATGTCAGTCCCCCTCGTTGGTCATGGCCGCTCCGCAGGGCGGCCGGTCCCGGCCGGACGGCGCCCGTCGAGAACGGCCTCCATCCGAGCCTGCACCTGGGCCTTGATCATCTCCGGATGGGTGAGGATGTAGAAGCGCCCCTCCTCCACCGCCTCGACGACGATGTCGGCCACCTGCGCCGGCGGCATTCCCTGCTCGAGGAAGCGGGCCTGGGCCTGGCGGCGAAGGGCCTCCCGCCCCTCGTCGCTCGGTCCGGCGTTGCGCAGGTGGGCTGGCCGGTTGCGCTCGGCGCTGACGATCTGGGTGGCGATGAGTCCGGGGCAGAGGACGGAGACCCCGATGGGGGCGTTGATCGCCTGCAGGTCGTGCCAGAGGCCCTCGCTCAGCCGGGTGACGGCGTGCTTGGTGACCGAGTAGATGGACCCGGGGCCGGTGGAAAGGCCCAGGACGGAGGAGGTGTTCACGACGTGACCGCCCTCGCCGTGGGCCAGCATCCGGGGGACGAAGGCCTGGATGCCGTGCACCACCCCCAGCAGGTTGACGCCCAGGACCCAGTCCCAGTCCTTCTCGGTGGTCTCCCAGAGGGGCCCTCCGCCGCCGGCAACCCCGGCGTTGTTGCAGAGGACATGGACCGGACCGAACCTCTCCTCGACGGCGTCGGCGAGCTCGTCGACGGACGAGCGGCTGGAGACGTCGGTCACGAAGTGCATCACCTCGGTGGCCGCTCCGACCTCCTCGGCCGCCCGCGCCAGCGGCAGGTCCTCGATGTCGGCCAGCACCACCTGCATGCCCTCGGCGGCGAAGCGCTCGGCCATGGCCCGACCGATACCGCTGGCCGCCCCGGTCACCACCGCCGTGCGCCCGGGCATCAACACACGGCCGTCACTCGACTGACTGCTCATGGCACCCGAGGAGGGGAGGTCTCAGATGATGAGAGCGGCGTTGGTCACGAAGAACTTCTCGTAGACCTCGTCGCTGTGGCCGTCCAGGCTGGCCCAGAACCGCTGGACCGGCTCCGTACCGCCCTCCACGTGGGGGAAGTCGGTCGAAAAGACGTAGACGTCCTCCAGCCCAAAGCGCTCGAGGTACTTGCCGACCGGCTCCCACCAGAACGGGGTCACCCGGACCTGCCGGTTGATGTACTCCGACGGGCGCATGGATAGGAAGCTACGGAGGCGGCTGAACACCTCGAAGCGCTGATCGAGGACCTCGGCCAGGGGACCCACCCACTGGGCGGTCATCTCGATGGCCCCCAGTCGGAGCCCGGGGTGTCGTTCGAGGACGCCGTCGAGGATCAAGGTGGCCAGGTAGTTGGCGGGAGCGAAGGCGCCGGCGGTCAGCGTGTACGGGCTCACCGTCTCGCCGTCGAGGGGGTCCTGGCTCCCTCGGGTGCTGGGACGGAGATTGGGCGTGGCCCCCCAAGCCGGATCGACGAAGCCGACCTCGCCTCCGATGTGGAACAGGACGGGGACGCCCGCTTCTTCCAGGCGCGCCCAGAACGGCTCCCAGGCCGCGTCAGCCGGAGACAGCCCGGCCGGGGGTCGCCCGCAACCGATATTCACGGCATAGGCCCCCTTGCCGATGACCCGCTCCAGCTCGTCGATCGCCGGCTGGACCTCGTTCATGTTGATCACCGCCACCGGACGCAGGCGCCCGTTGCCGTCCTTGGCCCAATCGAGGACGTAGTCGTTGTGATGGCGGGACACGTCGAAGGCCTCCGGCCGCTTGCTCAGCATCATGGATGCCGGTACGGCCATCGGGAACATCAGTTGGCGGTCCACACCCATCAGGTCCAGGGTCTGGAGGCGGGCAGCCGGGTCGAAGGCCCCGGCGGCGGCGTTCATCTTCGCCGTCCAAACGTTTTCGGCCGTGGGCGGCTCGGGCCGGCCCTGGATCGGGTTCAGCTGGTCGACCGAGGTCCCCCTGGCGCTGGCCATGCGGGCCCAGAACTGCCGCAGCATGCCGGCGAAGACCGGACCCAATGCCTCGTCGAGGTGCTTGGGCGGCACCTGCAGATGTGAGTCAGCGTCGAGCATCCGGCCCTTCAGGGCCTCCACCGTCACAGCCATCCCCAGCTCTCCTTGCTCAAGCTCCCGCCGAGGCCGGCCCATGGAGGGCCCGACCCAACATTTCGACCACGGTCAACTTATACCGGACGGCGACGACTGTCGAGACCGAAATGCCCGAGGGGGGAAGCGACCGGACGACCGGACGCCGTCGGAGGTGGCGGCGGCCGGCGTCAGTTGGTTTGCCCGGCGGTGATGGTTCCGTACCCGTCGGGATGGAGCGCCAGCGTGTAGGTGCAGTGGTTCGAGTAGTTGATGGTGGTGGCCTGGGCTCCGGAGCTGTTGAAGGTCTTGCTCTCCACGGTGAGCCCGCCCGATGGGCTCACGTAGACCATCAGGCAACCCTTCTGCTTGGTGTAGATGGTGAAGGAGCCCGTGTAGGCAGAGGTGACCCCCTGGGCGGCAGCCTTGATGGGGTTGTTGGTCCTGAAGCTGCACGTGGCCTGCTTGGCCAGCTGAGCGGACGCCCCCTTGGCGTCGGCCGCCTGGCAGTTCACCGGATACGAGGCGCCCGAGCCTGCCGCCAGAGGGACCGCCCAGATCAGGGCCGCCCCCAGACCGACCGACACCAACACACGCGACGCTTTCATCTCACCGTCCTTCACTCCGCCCACCCACTCTCATCATCAATAATTCGACCTCGTCAAGAATTCGACCTCGGGCCGGTCCGTCCCTCTACCTCGGGCCGCCCGATCTGGTTATATGGCTCTAATTCGGCGAGCCGAGAGGGCCCGCGCTCGGAGTTCTCTTATCCCCCCTCAGGTGACCACCACTCGCACCCGGGCCAGATTGGTGACCAGGCGCAGGCGGGAATGGGCGTCTCCATCGCGGTGCAGTCCGGCTCGGAACGTGGCGAAGTAGGTGCCGGGCTCGTCGTATTGGTGGACGGCGCGGGAGGTGATGCGAGCGGCGGACCCGTCCACCGAGTCGTCCCTCAACGCCCAGGTGCCCGAGCCGTCGAAGTCCCACTGAGCCGAGACGATGGTGCCGGCCCCTGGCGGGGCCTCAGCGACTCCCTCCAGTCTGACCTCCTCGCCAACCCTCACCGATGCGACCGGGCCGCCGTTCACCCGGGCCTCGACCGCGGGCTGAATGCCGCCCCGATCCTGGGCTGCCCGGGGCACGACCAGCTGGTTGTCCTCGGACAGCTGCCAGGGAGTGCTCGGCGGAGGGGCAACGCCCTCTTCCACCCAGGCGATCACGTCCCGCAGAGCCTGGGCCCAAGTGCCGCTGTAGTTGATGAGCCGGGTGAGCCCGGGCCTGGTCAGGGGCACGAGGTGGGCGGCGTTCTCGATCCACCAGATGCGGAAGCGGCTCTCCAGCTCGCCTCCATAGGCCTGCAGCAGCTGGCCCACGTACTCGGTGGCACAGCTCGGCCAGCACTCCCGGTCAGCCAGATGCTGAAGCAGGATCATCTTGCCCTCGAACCGGCCCTTCGGCACCGGCATGGCGTCGAAGGAGACCGGGCGCTGCCTGTAGATGGGCCGTCCGTCGATCAGGAACTGCCTCATCACCGGGTAGCGGGCGTCGACCAGATGGCGGTGGTAGTAGGCGAAGGCGACCAGGTCGCGGTTGTCGATCTCTATCGAGTCGCCCGCCTCGATGTCGCCGAAGCCGACCGGATCGAGAAAGGCCAGGGCCGTGCCCGCCACTGATCCGGTACAGCGCAGCGCGCGCCCGGCGGCTTTGCCAGAGGTGACGGTCAGCGTCGCCCCAAGCAGGCGCTCGGGAGGGATGGCGGTGTCCATGCGGATCCCGATTGGGCCCTTCATGGTCATGGCCCGGCCCAGCACGGCGGCGTTGAGGGTGTCGAGGCCTCCACCGGGCCCGGCGGCCCGCAGAGACTCGAGGGTCACCGCGTCGGTCACGATGGCCTTGTCCTGCACGTGCAGCGACCGGGCGAGGGGGTCGTCGTCGGCGCCCTCGTAGCCGGGCACCGTCCAGAAGTCCTCGTAGTAGGTCGGATCGGAGGTGCCCAGCAGCTGGAGGCCCAGGATCCACAGGGGGTTGGGCTCGAGCTGGGACTCTGCCCCCCGGCAGTAGCCGGCCCGGTACAGAGTCGCAAGGGCGCGGCGCTGCTCGTCGGTGTCCAGTACGGCGAAGGGGTCCCCGGAGCCGCCGGCGTCGAGGGCGTCGACCACGGCGGCCACCTTGTCCACCCCGAGCACGGCGCCCGCCCAGGCGGCCACCGACCAGTTGAAGACGTGCAGGCCGTTCCGGTTGACGATGAAGGGAACGGCACCGTCCCACAGGTCGGGAGCGTGCTCGAGGCAATCAATGGAGCGCATGCCACCGCCGCTGCCACCGACGACGTAGCCGTGTTGGGGCGGCGCGCCGTATGTCTCGGCCATCACCTGGCGGGCGTGACGGGCCGTCTGGGCGCTGGCCCGCCAGGAAAGCACGCTGGCCTGGCCCCGGAGACCGGACAGGTCGTTTCCGATGTGGCCCTGGTTCGACTCGACATAGGCAGCGCCGTTCTCAGCCGCCACCAGGTGCGCTCCAACCATCGCCCCTTGGTGCTCGCTGCCCCCCATGCCCCCCTGGAGGAACTGGACGAACCGCCCTCGGAACTGCGCAGGCTCGGGCATGATCACCACGAAGCGGGTGTCGGTCCCCTCGAACCCGCCATGCACGTAGCGGTGACGGAACGGGGAGTCGCGCCACTCGTCGCTGTCGTGGAAAGGCGCTCCGAAGAATTCGTCGGTCACGTCATCGCTCCTCGGATGGGGCGGCGTCAGTCGCCGTAGGCGGTGGGATCAGGTGCCACGGTTGTCCCGCTGGCGAAGAACGGAGCCGTGGTCGACGGCATCTGTCCGGGCCGGTAGCGCTGGCCAATGTCTATGTACTCGTAGGCCCCCACATTGTCCGAGGCGGTGCCGTAGGTGTTGGGATCGGGCGGAGGAGCGGTCGGGTTCCACCACGACATGGCGACGTCGTCTACATAGGTGTGCCGGCCCGGCGCGAACCCGCCGCCGACCGCCCACTTGGGCGGGTCGGGATAACGGAACCCGAGCTTGTAGAGGCCGGCCTCGACGTTGGCCGGGGTGAGGTCGGGTCCGGCGTCCTGGATGGCGGTCATCAGCATGTAGAGCGAGTCGTAGTCGTAGTCGCAGAAGACAAAGGCCGGGGTGTTGGCGGGATCCACAGACTGGTAGGAGCGGTAGCAGTCGGTGTCCTCGAGGGGCCGCTCCATCGCCCCGGGCGTGATCCCGAAGGCATGGGCCCACTCGGTCTGGTTCTGCAAGGAGGCCAGCTGGTTGCGGTCGAGGGCGCCACCGCCGTTGTCCAGGAACTCGGGGAACCAGTCCTCGTTGGCGGAATCGTTGGTAAATACAGCCGAGCTGATGTAATCGACGTCGATGAGGACCGATGTCACGCCGTCGCTCTTGAACTTGGTCACCGCCTGGCCCAGCGACGCCTCCCCCGACTGGGTGTCGAGATCCGAGTAGACGATGTCCAGGTTGACCCCGCACTCCGACTTGAGCAGGCCGGCCATATAGGGCCCCAGGTACTGGTACCCCCGGGTGTCGTAGAGGAGGAGCCCGAACTTGCGCTTGGTGTGCTGGTAGTCGGCCTCTCCCGCCCAGGCGGCGTCCTTGCCCGCCAGCTGTTTGCAGATCCACTCCGCCGTCAGCTGCGACAGCTCCTCACCGCTCATGCTGAACGTCCACAGGTTTGGGCCGCTGTCGGTGTAGTAGCTCTGCTCCTCCCCGCCCGGGCAGAAGGCGAGAATGCCGTGCGGGCCGAAGTAGCTGCACTCCGGCTCGTTCCCCGTCCAGGCACCGAACACGCCGTACTGCTGGTCGCAGCTCACCGCCGCCGTCTGCTCGGCGGCGATCCCGCTGCCGGAGGGGTCCGACACTATGAATTGCACCTGGCGGCCGTAGAACTGGAAGTTCTGGTTGAAGTACCGCTGGAAGACGGTGTAGGTGCGGTCCCAGGCGTTCTGGCTGGCCGACTCCTGGGCGGCGACCGGCCCGTTGGCGCTGGGGTTGTTACCAGCGCCGTTGCCCTGGACGCAGATCTTGATGGTGTTGCCCGTCACCCCCTGCCAGGTGGCGCCGCCGTTGTTCCCCTTCCAAGCCGTGGCGCACGGACCCGAGTAGATGTCGGCGGTCTGGCGGGGAGGGATGCCGAAGCCGTGGGGGCAGAAGTTGGGGACTCCCTTCGGAGGGGGCAGCTGCAGCCCCGGGGGCCCGGCGCCGACGCCGGGGGCGGTGCCGTTGCCGGTGCCTGCCCCGGCGGTGCCCGACGAGGCCTGCTGGAAGGCGGCGATTATGGACTGCTGGTTCTGGTGGGGGGCGTTGGGTGAGAACTGGGCCGTCTGGGTGGACTGCTGGGCGGGCGGCCTGAGGGCCGACGGCAGCAGGATCACCACCACCAGGACGGCCATGACCATGTAGGCCAGGGGCAGATAGCGCTCGACCGGTCCGCCGCCGCGTCGGCGCAGCCCTCTGCTCTTCCCTCCGCTTCCTCGCGCCCCGCGTGGGCTCGCCACCACTTCACCCCCAGCCGCCGGAGTCCGGCGGGCCCATATCCACTCGGTGAACTAATTGACCATAGTCGACTTCGGTCGGGTCTGACCCCTCAGGGGTCAGTCGCCGGCCAGCAGGTCCTCGGGGAGGTCCTTGGTCTTGGACAGGGACCAGTCCGGGTCCCTCTTCTCCAGGAAGGCCGTAACCCCCTCGCGGGCGTCGGGCTGGCGGCCCGTCCACCAGAACAGGCGGCCCTGGCGACCTCGGGCGGTCCCCCGGTGGCCCTCGCTCAGGAACTCGTACATGAGGCGCTTGGTGATCGCCACCGACACCGGGGCGGTGTTGGTGGCGATGTCCCGCGCCAGACCCAGGGCGGTGTCCAGCACCTGGTCCCGGCGGACGCAGCGATGGACCAGGCCGAGCTCCTTGGCCTCGGCGCCGGTGAAGATCCGCCCGGTGAGGAGGACATCCATGGCCGGGCCGTAGCCGATCATCCTGGGGATCAACCAGATCAGGTCGGCATCGGGCATGATGCCGCGGCGGTTGAAGACGAAGCCCAGTTTGGCGTCCTCGGCGGCCACCCGCAGGTCCCACTCCATGGGCATGGTGAGCCCCGCCCCTACCGCCGATCCGTTGATGGCGGCGATGATCGGGGTCTTGAGCAGGTGCGCCGGGGTCGACTCAGCCGGGCGCGAGGCCCCGATGGCGGAGTCCTGACCGCCGGCGAAGGTTCCACCACCGCCGCTCAGGTCGGCTCCGGCACAGAAGGCCCGGCCGGCCCCGGTCACCACGATGGCCCGGATGGCGTCGTCGGCGTCGGCGTCGGCAAAGGCCTCGGCCAGCTCCTGGGACATCTTCCAAGTCCAGGCGTTCATGGCCTCAGGACGGTTCAGCGTCA
>DASRBO010000184.1:0-51352 GCA_035653595.1 Acidimicrobiales bacterium
CCCAGGTGGCGGCCTTCGCCGACCACCAGGTGGCGGTGACCAAGGTGGTGGCCGGCGGCCAGACGAGCACCACGGCCGAGCCCGTCACCGACGACGGCCGGCTGGTCGAGCTGTCGAGGATGCTGTCGGGACACCCCGACAGCGACGCCGCCCGCCGCCACGCCGAGGAGCTGCTGGCGTCGGGGCGCCGGGGTCAGCGGCGCCGGCGCTGAACCGGCCCGCCGCTCACCCCGGAGCCTGCGCCGTCGGCTCCCACCACCAGGCCAGGCCGACGAGGCCGGGCCCGGTGTGGGCCACCAGCGAGGTGCCGAATCCGCTCAGGAAGCAGGTGACCGGCTCAACCTCGCGGCGGACCTCGTCGACCAGCCGCTGGGCGTCGACGCCGTCGAGGGAGTGCATGGCCACCAGGTGCAGATCGGCCGCCTCGGCCGGTCGGGACTGGCGCCACATGGCGACCAGGCGCTCGAGGGCGGCGTCGCGGGAGAAGGCCGGGCGCAGCGGCCGCACCTTGCCGTGGCGCAGCTCGATGAGAGGCTGGACGTTCAGCATGCGGGCGGCCCAGCCGGCGGCGGAGGGTATGTGGCCCCCCCTCATCAGGTACTCGAGGGTGCTGAGGGCGCCCACCAGGCGTACTCCCTCTATGACCCGGCGGGCGGCGGCGTCGACCGCCTCGATGTCGGCCCCCCCGGCGGCCGCCCGGGCGGCAGCCACGGCCACCAGGCCCTCGGCGCCGGCGGCCGTCTGGCTGTCGATGACCCGGACCGGTCCGGTGGCCTCCTCGGCGGCCAGCAGGGCCGCCCGGTGGGTGCTTGAGAGGGCGCTGGCCAGGGTGATCACCACCACCCCGTCGCCGGTCTGGGAGCCCTCGATGGCCTTGACGAAGTCTCCGGGGCTGGCCCCTGAGGTGGTCACACCCTCGTCGAAGCGGGCGATGAGCTCGTCGAGACCGAGGGCGGACTCCGCCACCGGCAGGCCTCCGATGCTCAGCCCCATGGGCACCAGGGCGATGTCGTGGGCGGCAGCGACGGCAGCCGGCAGGGCCGTGGCAGAGTCGGTGACGACGGCGACGCTCATCCCGACCGCCCTACCCAACCGCCCGGGCGGTCGATGCGTCGGAGGCCATTTCATGCCAGGTTATGCCGAAGAACCGGGCCAACGGTGCACGGCCGCGGCGGAACCCTGCGCTACCTTTTGACAACCGACCTAGGAGGGACCGTGGCCAAGCACATCTTCGTCACCGGAGGCGTGGCCAGCTCCCTCGGGAAGGGATTGACCGCCTCCTCACTGGGCCGGCTGCTCCGCTCCCGGGGACTGCGGGTCACCATGCTCAAGCTCGACCCCTACCTGAACGTGGACCCGGGGACCATGAACCCCGACGAGCACGGCGAGGTCTTCGTCACCGAGGACGGCGGGGAGACCGACCTCGACCTGGGTCACTACGAGCGCTTCATCGACGAGTCGCTGCGGGGCGACTCCAACGCCACCACCGGCTCGATCTACCGCTCGGTGATCGCCAAGGAGCGCCGGGGTGAGTTCCTGGGCCGCACCGTCCAGGTCATCCCCCACATCACCGACGAGATCAAAGAGCGCATCCTGCGGCTGGCCACCGACGACATCGACGTGGTCATCACCGAGGTGGGCGGGACGGTGGGCGACATCGAGATCCTCCCGTTCCTCGAGGCCATCCGCCAGTTCCGCAAGGATGTGGGTCGGGACAATGTCTGCTACATCCACCTGACCCTGGTGCCGTTCCTCGGACCGTCGGGGGAGCAGAAGACCAAGCCGACCCAGCACTCGGTCACCGAGCTGCGCAGCCGGGGCATCCAGCCCGACGTGATCGTGTGCCGCAGCGACCAGCCGATCTCCGACGGGCTCAAGCGCAAGATCTCCAACCTGTGCGACGTGCCCATGGAGGCGGTGGTTTCCAACGTCGACGCCCGCAACATCTACGAGATCCCCCTGGTGCTGCACATGGAGGGCCTCGACGACTACGTATGCCGGCTGCTGCACTTCGACGGCCCGGAGTACTCCGTCGACCTGGCCTCGTGGGAGGCGCTGGTCGAGCGCATCGAGACGGCGAAGCGGAGCGTGCGCATCGGGCTGGTGGTCAAGTACTCGGTGCGGGACGCCTACCTGTCGGTGATCGAGGCTCTGCGCCACGCCGGCTCCGCCCTCGGGTCCAACGTCGAGATCGACTGGATACCGGCGGAGGAGGTGACCGGCATCCTGGCCGAGGACCGCCTGCGCCACCTCGACGGCATCGTCATCCCCGGCGGCTTCGGCGAGCGGGGGATCGACGGCAAGATCGCCGCCGCCGGCTTCGCCCGCGAGTACCAGGTCCCGTGCCTGGGACTGTGCCTCGGCCTGCAGGTCATGGTCATCGACTTCGCCCGCAACGTGGCCGGCCTCGCCGGCGCCCACTCGAGGGAGTTCGACAGCCTGACCCCGCATCCGGTCATCGACCTCATGGACGACCAGCTCGAGGTGGTCGACAAGGGCGGCACCATGCGGCTGGGCTCCTACGTCGCCGTGCTCCAGCCCGGCACCCGGGTGTCCGCCGCCTACGGCCAGCCGGTGGTGTCCGAGCGCCACCGCCACCGCTTCGAGTTCAACGCCCGCTACCGCCGGCGGCTGGAGGGGGCCGGCCTGGTGTGCTCGGGGGTCTCGCCCGACGAGCGGCTGGTGGAGTTCATCGAGCTGGCCGACCATCCGTACTGGGTGGGCACCCAGGCCCACCCCGAGTTCAAGAGCCGGCCCGACCGCCCACATCCGCTCTTCCGCCAGCTCGTCGCCGCCGCCCTCGCCCGGGCGGAGTGCCGCCTGCCGGCCGCCGGCGCCGTCGAGGAGGTCCCTTCGACGGTGGACGCCGGTGTCGTTCCGTAGCCTCGGGGAGACCTGCCTCCACCAGGGCCATGTGATCTCGCTCTACCGGGGCCGATTCGTCGCCCCCGACGGCTCCCCTTTCGAGCGGGAGATCGTGCGCCACCCCGGTGCGGTGGTGGTGGTGCCGCTGGTGGACGACTCCACCGCCCTGCTGGTGCGCCAGTACCGGGCCGCCATCGACTCCGAGCTGCTCGAGCTGCCCGCCGGCAAGCGGGACGTCCCCGACGAGGATCCCGCCGACACCGCCGCCCGCGAGCTGGCCGAGGAGGTGGGCAAGCGGCCGGGCCGGCTGGTCAAGCTGGCCGAGTTCCTGAACTCGCCCGGCTTCAGCGACGAGCTGTCCCACTGCTACCTGGCCACCGAGCTCGAGGACTGCGACACCGACGCCCAGGGGGTGGAGGAGGGCCACATGGTCACCGTCACCGTCGACCTGGCCGAGGTGCCGGGCATGATCGAGCGCTTCGAGCTGCGCGACGCCAAGACCATCATCGGGCTGTGCATGGCCCGGGCCTACCTGGGCGAGGGTGGTCGCCTTTGAACGTAGGGGTCCCGACCGAGGTGAAGCAGGGCGAGGCCCGGGTGGCGGTCACGCCCGAAGGGGTGCGCGAGCTGCGGGCCCACGGCCATCGGGTGCTGGTGCAGTCGGGGGCGGGGGTGGGCTCGTCCATCCCCGACGCCGACTTCGCCCGGGCGGGGGCCGACCTGGTGCCCACCGCGGCCGAGGCGTGGGCGGCCCAGCTGGTGGTCAAGGTGAAAGAGCCCCAGCCCTCGGAGCTGGACTTCCTGCGCGACGACCTGGTCCTGTTCACCTACCTGCACCTGGCCGCCTACCCCGAGGTGGCCGCCGCCCTGCTGACCGCGGGCACCACGGCCGTGGCCTACGAGACCGTTCAGGACCCCGCCGGGCGACTGCCCCTGCTGGCGCCGATGAGCGAGGTGGCCGGGCGCATGGCCCCCCAGATCGGAGCCCACTACCTCGAGACATCCAACGGCGGGCGGGGGGTCCTGCTGGGTGGGGCGCCCGGGGTCCGCCCCGCCCGGGTGGTGGTGCTCGGCGCCGGCAACGTCGGCTGGAACGCGGCGTGGATCGCCCAGGGCATGGAGGCCGAGGTGCTGCTGCTCGACCGCGACCTCGACCGCCTGCGCTGGGTCGACCAGATCCACAAGGGCCGCATCATGACCCTGGCCTCCAACCGCGGCGCGGTGGAGCAGGCGGTGGCGGGGGCGGACCTGGTGATCGGGGCCGTGCTGGTGGCCGGGGGCCGGGCCCCCACCGTGGTGACCGAGGAGATGGTGGCGGGCATGCGCCCCCGCTCGGTGATCGTGGACGTGGCCATCGACCAGGGCGGCTGCATCGAGACCTCTCACGAGACCACCCATGCCGAGCCCGTCTACCTGGTCCACGACGTCATCCACTACGCCGTGGGCAACATCCCCGGTGCCGTGCCCCACACCTCGACCTACGCCCTCACCAACGCCACCCTGCCCTACGTGCTGGAGATCGCCCAGAAGGGTCTGGCTGCCGCCGCCTCGTCCGACGCCGCCCTCCGGGGAGGGGTGACGGTGGTCGGGGGAGCGCTCACCAACCCGGCGGTGGCCGAGGCCCTGGGTCGACCGGCCGCCGAGCCGCTGGCCCTGCTTGCCTAGTGGCCATGGCCGCCCGCTCGCCCGTGTTGGACGCCGCCGCCGGGGCCGACACCCCCACCGCCGCCGCCGGGGCGGACGCCTCGCCGGAGGCTGCCGGCGCCACACCGGAGCATGACCGGGCCCGGCGCCGTGCCGGCGCCGCCCCGGTGCGGCTGTCGGCCGACGCCGAGGAGTTCCTGTCCTGGCTGGCGGTCGAGCGGGGCCGGGCCGCCAACACGGTGGCGGCCTACCGGCGCGACCTGCTCGCCTATCACGCCTACCTGGCCGAGCGGGGCCTGGCGCCGGGGGACGCCGACGAGGCGGTGGTGGCGGGTTACGTCAACCACCTTCGGGGGGCCGGGCGCAAGCCGGCCTCGGTCGCCCGGGCCCTGGTCAGTGTGCGCAGCCTCTACCGGTTCCGGGTGGGCGAGGGTCGGGCGGCCTCGGACCCGACCAACGAGGTCGGCGGCCCCCGGGTGCCCCAGGGCCTGCCCAAGGCTCTCGACGAGGACGAGGTCACCCGCCTGCTGGCGGCGGTCACCGGCAACGAGCCCCTGGCCCGGCGGGACCGGGCCATCCTCGAGCTGCTCTACGGGACAGGGATGCGCATATCGGAGCTGACCGGGCTCTCCCTCGGCGACCTGATGCTGGCCGATGGCCTGGTGCGGGTGTTCGGCAAGGGATCGAAGGAGCGCATGGTGCCGGTGGGCAGCTTCGCCCGCCGGGCCCTGGAGGACTGGCTGGGGGCGGGGGGGCGCGACCTGGTCGCCCCCCGGCGCTGGGCCCGCCGGGGCGACGCCGAGGCGGTGTTCCTCAACGCCCGCGGCGGCCGGCTCAGCCGGCAGGGGGCCTGGGGCATCGTCCGCCACTACGGCAGCCGGGCCGGCCTGGCCGACCGGCTGACCCCGCATGTCCTGCGCCACTCCTGTGCCACCCACATGCTGGACCACGGCGCCGACATCCGCTCGGTTCAGGAGCTGCTGGGGCACGCCTCCATCGCCACGACCCAGGTTTACACCAGGGTTTCGCCCGAGCGACTGTTGAGCGTCTACCGGGCGGCTCATCCGCGCGCCCTCCTCCGGCGGGAGCAGTAGTCTTCCGGGGTGCCAAGTGAGGCCATAACGTCCGAAGCGCGCGCTCAGCTCGAGCGGGAGAAGGCCGAGCTGGAGCGGCAGCTGGCCGAGCTCGGCCACGGGGGCGAGGGCGGCCTCACCTACGACCCCAACTTCGCCGACTCCAGCCAGGTGACCGCCGAGCGTGGCGAGGCCGACGCTCTGGCCGCCAAGCTGCGGGAGACGCTGGCCGAGGTGGAGAACGCCCTCAGCAAGATCGAGGCCGGCACCTACGGCGAGTGCGAGGTGTGCGGCAAGCCCATCGCCCCGGCCCGGCTGGAGGCCAAGCCGGCCGCCCGCACCTGCATCGACTGCGCCTCCAAGCGCTGACCCGACGACCGCCGCCGGTCGGGGGGCCATGAACCGGACCAGGGTCGTCCTGGTGGTGATCGGGGTCGTCCTGGTGCTCCTGGTGCTCCGGCGGGGGGTCATCACCCAGGGCGAGATCATCTTCTTCGCCGTCCTGGTGCCCTCGATCATCCTCCACGAGGTCACCCACGGGGCGGTGGCCTACGCCTTCGGGGACGACACCGCCGCCCGGGCCGGCCGGCTCACCCTCAACCCCATTCGCCACGTCGATCCGTTCGGGACCCTGATCCTTCCGGCCCTGCTGGTGCTGAGCAACCATGCCGCCTTCGGCTACGCCAAGCCGGTGCCGGTGAGCGTGCGCCGGTTGCGCCACCCCCGCAACGAGGGTCTGATCGTCTCCCTCGCCGGCCCGGCGGTCAACGTGATCCTGGCCCTGGGGGCGGTGCTCGCCATCCGCGCCTTCGCCTCGCCCGCAACGGTCTGCGCCATCACCTCCAGCCAGGGCCCGTTGAGCCTGGGCTGGCAGGTGCTGGCCACCTTCAGCTTCGCCAACGTGCTGCTGGCGGTGTTCAACATCCTGCCCATCCCGCCCCTCGACGGCTCGGCCGTGGTCGAGCGCATGCTGCCGGTCAGCTGGTGGCCCCGGTGGCTGCAGTTCAGGCAGTACTCGATGCCGATACTGCTGGTGGTCGTGCTGCTGTGGCCCCAGATCCTCGGCCACGTCTTCTCCCCGGCCGAGCGGTTGTGGTTCGACCTGCTGCCGTGCCGGGTGGGCACGCCCATAGGGATCTGAGCCCCGCTCCGGGGCCGTCGCCTAGCGGCGGGGGGGCAGGCGCAGCAGGCCCACGGCGTCCTTGGCCCGGGCCAGGGTCGCCGCCGCCACCTCGCCCGCCCGGGCGGCGCCGTCGGCCAGCACCGCCTCCACCGCGCCGGGGTCCTCCTCCAGCTGGCGGTAGCGCTCCTGCACCGGCCGGAGCAGCTCGACCACGGCGGCGGCGGCGTCGGCCTTGAGGGGTCCGTACTGGGCGTAGGAGGAGGCCACCTGGGCCGGGTCGCGGTCGGTGGCGGCGGCCAGGAGGGAGACGAGGTTGGACGGCCCCGGCCGCGCGGCCGGGTCGTAGACGACGTCGGTGCCGGTGTCGGTCACCGCCCGCTTGATCTTGCGCTCGATGGTGGCCGGGTCGTCACGCAGGTAGACGATGCCCCCCTCCGAGCTGGTCGACTTGGACATCTTGCGGGTGGGCTGCTGGAGGTCCATCACCCTGGCCCCGACCCGGGGGATGGCCGCCTCCGGCACGACGAAGGTCTTGCCGTAGCGGCCGTTGAACCGCTGGGCCAGGTTGCGGGCCAGCTCGAGGTGCTGGCGCTGGTCGTCCCCCACCGGAACCCGGTCGGCCTGGTAGAGCAGGATGTCGGCCGCCATCAGGACCGGATAGGTGAACAGCCCCACCCGCACCGACTCCCTCCCGCCTCCCTTGTCCTTGAACTGGGTCATGCGGTTGAGCTCGCCGAAGGTGGCGGTGCACTCCAGCAGCCAGGACAGCTCCGAGTGCTCGTGCACGTGGCTCTGCACGAAGATCGTGCAGGTCTTGGGGTCCAGCCCGGCGGCGAGGAGCCAGCGGGCCCCGTCGAGGGTGCGCCGACCGAGAAGGCCGGGCTCCTGGTCCTCGGTCAGCGCGTGCAGATCCACCAGGCAGAAAAAGGCATCCTCGGTCTGGTCCTCCACCCAGTGCCGCAGGGCGCCGAGGTAGTTGCCGATGTGGAACTCGCCCGACGGCTGCACGCCGGACAGAACCCTGGTCATGCCGGCATCGTACGGGGGCGCCGCCCCGGTTCGGGGCCGGGGCGGCGCCTGGTATGCGCCGGTCGGAGGCGGGCGGCCGGTAACCTGCGGGGGTGGCCTACGAGGTCCGCACTGAGATTTTCGAGGGGCCCTTCGACCTGCTGCTCCAGCTGATCACCGCTGAGCAGGTCGACCTCTACGAGATATCGCTCTCCAAGATCGTGGACAGCTACCTGCGGGAGCTGGAGCGGATGGAGAGCCTCGATCTCGACATCGCCACCGAGTTCCTGCTCATCGCCGCCACGCTGGTCGAGCTCAAGAGCCGCCGGCTCCTGCCCGGTCTGGACGACGGGGAGATCGACGAGGAGCTGGCCCTGTGGGAGGAGCGGGACCTGCTCCTCGCCCGCCTGCTGGAGTGCAAGACGTTCAAGGACGCAGCGGCCGAGCTGGCCCGCATGGCCGAGGTCGCCTCCCGCTCCCACGCCCGCACCGCCGGTCCCGACGAGCGGTTCCTCGCCGTCATGCCCGACCTGCTGGCCGGGGTGACGCCCGCCCAGCTGCGCCAGGCGTTCCTCCGGGCGATGGAGCCCAGGCCCGAGCCCCGGGTCCAGCTCGACCACGTGGCTCCCATCCGGGCCAGCGTCCAGGACGCCGTCGACGAGCTGGTGCGGGAGCTCCCCCGGGTGGGCGTCACCACCTTCCGGCGCCTGACCGAGGGCTGCGGCCAGCGCCTCGAGGTCATCGTGCGCTTCCTCGCCCTCCTCGAGCTCTACAAGCGGGGCAGCATCGACCTCGAGCAGCGGGAGCGCCTGGGCGAGCTGCGGGTGACCTGGCTGGGGGAGGACGCCGCCCTGCTGGAGGAGATCGCCGTCGAGGAATACCAGGGGTGAGCGCCGAGGCCAAGCGGGCCATCGAGGCTCTGGTCATGGCCTCGGACGATCCGGTCGAGCCCGGGCTCCTGGCCCAGCTGATCGAGATGCCGGTCGAGGCGGTGGAGGCGCTCTGCGCCGAGCTGGCCAAGGAGTACGGGGCGTCGGACCGGGGCTTCGTGCTGGTCAAGGTCGGCGGCGGCTGGCGCTACCAGACCCATCCCGACCTCGACCCCTACGTGGAGCGGCTGGTGCTTGAGGGCCAGTCGGCCCGCCTGTCGGCCGCCGCCCTCGAGACCCTGGCCATCGTGAGCTACAAGCAGCCGGTGTCGCGGGCCCAGGTGTCGGCCATCCGGGGGGTGAACGTCGACGGGGTCATGCGCACCCTGGCGCAGCGGGGCTACATCGAGGTGGTGGCCCGCGACCCCGGTCCCGGTCAGGCCACCCTCTACGGCACCACCAGGCTGTTCCTCGAGAAGCTGGGCATCAACAGCCTCGAGGATCTGCCCCCGGTGGGAGACTTCATCCCCGGACCCGAGGTGATGGAGGCTCTCGAGCAGGGGCTGCGCCTGCCCGAGGGGTGAGCGACCCCCGTCGGGCCGGACCGGCGGGAGGTTCGCGCCGGGCATCGCCGTCAGTGGAGTCCGAGCCCGGCGGCGAGCGCCTGCAGAAGGTGCTGGCCCGGGTGGGCGTGGCCAGCCGGCGGGTGTGCGAGGAGATGATCCAGGACGGGAGGGTGACCGTCAACGGCTGCCCGGCCCGGCTGGGGCAGCGGGTCGATCCCGAGGCCGACGAGGTCGCCGTCGACGGAGCCCGCATCCCGCTGGCCCCCGATCTCGTCTACTACCTGCTCAACAAGCCGGCCGGGGTGGTGACCACGGCATCGGATCCTCAGGGTCGCCCGACCGTGGTGGAGCTGGTGCCGGAGGAGCCCCGGGTCTTCCCGGTCGGGCGCCTGGACGCCGACACCGAAGGCCTTCTCATCCTCACCAACGACGGTTCCCTGGCCCAGCGCCTCTCCCACCCCCGTTACGGGGTGGAGAAGGAGTACCTGGCCGAGGTGGCAGGTAGGCCCGGCCCGGCCGCCCTCGGGCGGCTGCGGCGGGGGGTGGAGCTGGACGACGGGATGACCGCTCCCGCCCGGGTGACGGCCGTCGCCCCGGGGGCGCTGCGGATCGTCATTCACGAGGGCCGCAACCGCCAGGTGCGCCGGATGTGCGAGGCGGTGGGCCATCCCGTCATCCGCCTGGTCCGGTCCCGGATCGGCCCGGTGGCGGACCGCCGGCTGGGCCCGGGGAAGTGGCGGCCCCTCACCCCGGCCGAGGTCCGCTCCCTCGAGGCGGCGGTGGCGGCCTCGGCCCGCTCGTGAGCGCCGGGCCATCGGCCGGCGTCCAGCCGGTCATGACCGGGCGCCGGCAGGGGCTTCGAAGGTCCGCCTAGGGCTGGCCGCCGATCATGCTCAGGCCCGGGTGGGCGCCGGCGGCGGCCAGGGCCCCGATGGTGGCACCGCCGCCCAGGTAGTGGCTGAGGAAGGCGATCGTCACCGACTCGACGATCGGCCGCCACGGCGTGTCGTCGGCCACCGGAGGCAGATGGCCCCCGCCGATCAGGTCGAGGTAGATGCGGGGGGCCACGGCCTCGTTGTAGACGGCGAAGGAGTTCTGCTGGGGGTCGATGTCGTCGCTGTCGCCCTGCACGATCAGCAGCGGGTGGCGGGGATCGGCGTGGGGGATGCCTGGTCGGCCCGCCCCCGACATGGAGATCACCGGTCCGATGCGCCGGTCCTGGGTGCCGAAGGCACTGGCCAGGGCGGCCACCGCCCCGTCCGAGTGACCGGCCACCGCGATGCGGGCCGGGTCGACCCGGCCCCCCAGCACCCCGTTGGCCGCGGCCGACTGGACCAGGACGGCGGTGATGACGGCGCTGATGTCACCGGGCTCGTTCACCAGGTCGGCCTCGTCCAGGGGGCCACCGGCGGTCTGGAGGGGGAAGGCCGGGGCGGCCACCACAAAGCCGGCCGCCGCCCAGGCATGCAGGAGGTGCTCGTAGGTCAGGGCGGTGACGGCGTAGCCGTGGGCGAAGACGATCAGGGGGTGGCGGCCGGGGGCTGCCTGCGCTCCGACCACGTCGGCCGCCCCGTGGGGGCCCACCGCCGGGTAGAGGACCAGGGTCGGCAGCGAGCGGGTGGGGGAGATGACCTGGCCCTGGTCGACGGTCTGGCGGGTGGGGTCGACGACGCTCAGGGTCAGCTGGCCCACCCCGGTGGCCACGGCGGGGGCGGCGGTGGTCGTGGTGGTGGGCGCCGGCGCCGGGTCCACCAGGCTTGGGGCGGCAGGAAGGGGGGCCGCCACCACCGGCGTGCGCACCGGGGGACGCTCGCCGGTCTTGGAGTGGGCCGCCACCGGGGCGATCAGCACGGCGGCGCCCAGCTCGGCGGCGGCCAGGGCGGCCACCGCCCGCCGGCCCCAGAGGCCGGCCCGGCCCGACAGGCGCCACCGGCGGTCGTGTGCCTCCACGACGGATGGTTCTATGGGCCCCCTTGCGTTTCCTCCACCACCGGGCGCGCCGGACGGTGGCCACCGCCCTCGCCGGCGTGGCCCTGGGCCTGGCGACGACCGCCTGCGGGACCGGCCCGGGGGCCGCCGCCGGCCCCCGGCCTCGGCCCGGCGTGACCACGGCCGGGGCCACCGACCCGGCGGGCGCCCCCGCCTCGACGGCAGTGCAGGCCCAGCCGGCGTGGGCGGCCCTGCTGCCCCCACCCGGTGCCGCCACCGCCGGCCAGACCGGGGACGAGCCTTCGGCCTCCACCCCCGTCTTCGCCGCCGCGATGTCCGCCCTCTGGCAGGCGGTCGTCACCGGCGACGACGGGGCGGCGCTGGCGGCGTTCTCCCCGGAGCAGGCCTACGCCCGGCTGAAGGCCCTCCCCGACGACGCCGCCGACTACCACGACCGGCTGGTGGCCCACTTCCGCCTCGACGTGGGGGCCGCCCACCAGCTGGTGACGGCCGACCCCGCCCCCGCCGCCCTGGTCCGGGTGGTGGTGCCCGCCGGCGCCGCCTGGATCGCCCCCGGGCACTGCTACAACCGCCTGGGCTACTGGCACGTCGGCGGGGCCAGGGTGGTGTACCAGCAGGGCGGGGTGACCCGTTCGTTCGGCATCGCCTCGCTCATCTCGTGGCGGGGCTACTGGTACGTGGTGCACCTCGGATCGGTGGAGCCTCCCGCCGCCCAGGGGGTGGTCGACCATCCGGCGGTAGGGGTGGGGCTCCTCACCCCGACCGGGGGGTGCTGAGCGCCGCCCGGCCGGAGGCCACAGCAGGTGGCTTTATTAGGCTTCCGGGGATGTCACCCTCCGTGCGCGGGATCCGCGGCGCCACCACCATCGACGCCGACACCGCCGAGCAGGTGAGCGCCCGGGTCCAGGAGCTGGTGACGGAGATGCTGGAGCGGAACAACCTCGCAGCCGAGGACCTGGTGAGCGTGATCCTCACCGCCACCGAGGACGTCACCAGCATGTACCCGGCCACCGCCGCCCGCGGCCTTGGCCTCGACGACGTGCCCCTGCTGGGAGCGCGGGAGATCAGCGTCGAGGGGGGTCTCCCGCGCTGCGTCCGGGTCCTGATCCACGCCGAAACGGACTTGAGCCGCGAGAAGGTGCGCCACGTCTACCTCCACGGCGCCCGGGTGCTGCGGGATGACCTCCCCGACTGAGCCCGGCCCGAGGCCCGGGGGCCAGAGGGTCGCCGGCGTCGTCGGGACCGGCCTGATCGGCGGCTCGATCGGCCTCAGCCTGCGCCGGCGGGGCTGGCGGGTCATCGGGCGGGACTGCGACCCCGACCGGGCCGCCCGGGCGCTCGAGCTGGGGGCGTTGGACGAGATCGGCGATCCCGCCGGGGCCGAGGTGACCTTCGTGGCGACCCCGGTCGCCTCGGTGGTGCAGGAGTCCAAGCGCGCCCTGGCGACGTCGGGCATCGTGACCGACGTGGCCGGGGTCAAGGCCTCGGTGGTGGCCGCCGTCGACGACCCCCACTTCGTCGGGGGCCACCCGATGGCCGGCTCCGAGCAGGTCGGCGTGGAGGGGTCCGACCCCGACCTTTTCGAGGGGGCCACCTGGGTGCTCACGCCCACGGTCAGCACCGACCCCAGCTCCTACGCCCGCCTGCGCTCGATCGTGGCCGACATGGGCGCCAACGTCGTGGCCGTCTCCCCGGAGGACCACGACGCCCTGGTGGCGGTGGTCTCCCACGTCCCCCACCTCACCGCCGCCGCCCTCATGACCCTGGCCGCCGACCAGGCCCTCGAGCACGCCTCGCTGCTCCGGCTGGCGGCAGGGGGTTTCCGCGACATGACCCGCATCGCCGCCGGGCATCCGGGCATATGGCCCGACATCGTCGCCGAGAACCGCTCGGCCATCCTGCAGGCCCTCGACCGGCTGATGGCCTCGCTGGCCACGGTGCACGAGCTGGTGGCCGAAGGCAACGGGGCCGGGCTGCTCGAGGTGCTCGAGCGAGCCCACGTCGCCCGGCGCAACCTGCCCGCCCGGGCGGTGCGGCCCGAGGATCTGGTCGAGCTGCGGGTGCCGGTGCCCGACCGGCCGGGCGCCCTGGCCGAGGTGACCACCCTGGCCAGCGAGCTCGGCATCAACATCGAGGACCTGACCATCGCCCACTCGGCGGAGGGGGACCGGGGCATCATGCTGCTGGTGGTGGACGCCCGCCACGCCGACCTCATGCGGGGGGCGTTGTTCGGCCGCGGCTTCCGGCCCTCGGCCCAGCCCCTGTGAGCGCCGTGGCCGACAGCGCTCCGTTCGTGGTCGAAGGGCCGCTGTCCCTGCGGGGGCGGATCAGGGTGCCGGGGGACAAGTCGATCTCCCACCGGGCCCTCATGATCGCCGCCCTGGCCGAAGGGGTGTCCCGCATCGAGGGCCTCTCCGACGGCGACGACGTGCGGCGCACGGCGGCGGCCATGGCCGCCATGGGCGCCGAGGTCGGCGATGACCGGGTGGTCGGCGGGAGCAGCCGGCTGCACGAGCCGGAGGACGTCGTCGACCTGGGGAACTCAGGCACGGGCATGCGGCTCATGGCCGGGCTGTGCGCCGGCTTCCCGTGGCTGACCGTGCTCACCGGCGACGGGTCCCTGCGGTCGCGGCCGATGGACCGGGTGTGCGCCCCCCTGCGCCAGATGGGGGCCGAGGTCGACGGGCGCTCGGCCGGCACCTACCCCCCGCTGGTCATCAGGCCCGGCCGCCTGCGGGGGATCGACTACTCGACCCCGGTGGCCAGCGCCCAGGTGAAATCGGCGGTGCTGCTGGCCGGGCTGGCGGCCGAGGGTGAGACGGTCGTGCGGGAGAGGGTCGCCACCCGGGTCCACACCGAGGAGCTTCTCAGCCTGGCCGGCGCCGACCTGTCCGTGCACCCGGTCGGGCCCGGGGCGGTGGTCCGGGTGAGGGCCTCGCGGCTGCATCCGTTCGAGATCCGGGTGCCGGCGGACCCCTCGCAGGCGGCGTTCTGGGTGGTGGCGGCCTGCCTCACCCCGGGCAGCGACGTGGTGCTCGAGCAGGTCTACGTGGGCCCGGGCCGGGCCGGCTTCCTCGAGGTGCTGGGACGGATGGGCGCCGACATCAGCCTCGAGCGCCGGCAGGGCAATGTGGCCGACATCCGGGCCAGGCACTCCAAGCTGACCGGCACGGTGGTGGGAGGCGACGAGGTGCCCGGCCTGATCGACGAGATCCCCGCCCTGGCGGTGGCGGCGTGCTTCGCCGAGGGGGAGACCACGTTCAAGGACGCCGCCGAGCTGCGGGTGAAGGAGACCGACCGCATCGCCACCATGGGCTCCGAGCTGGCCGCCGTGGGGGCCCGGCTGGAGCCGATGGCCGACGGCCTGGTGGTGCGGGGACCGGTCCCCCTGAGCGGAGGGAGGGTCAGGTCCCACGGCGATCACCGGGTGGCCATGGCCCTGGCGGTGGCGGGCATGGCCGGCGAGGGCCGGCTCGAGGTGGAGGACTGGGCGGCGGTGGACACCAGCTATCCGGGGTTCGTCTCCGACCTGGCCACCCTGGTCGGCTGAGATTGATCGTCGCCATCGACGGGCCGGGGGGATCGGGCAAGTCGACCGTGTCGCGCGCCGTGGCCGCCGCCCTGGGCCTGGCCCATCTCGACACCGGGGCCATGTACCGGGCGGTGACCTGGGCCGCCCTTCGTGACGGTGTCAGCCTCGACGACGGGGACAAGCTGACCCGGCTGGCCGAGGCGATGGAGCTCGAGGTCGGGGAACAGGTGGTGGTCGACGGGGAGGACGTCACCGCCGCCATCCGCAGCCGGCCGGTGACGGCGGCGGTGTCGCAGGTGTCGGCCCATCCGGGGGTCCGTCGGGTGATGGTGGAGCGTCAGCGGCGGTGGGCCGCCACCCACCACGGGGGCGTGGTTGAGGGCCGCGACATCGCCAGCGTGGTCTTCCCCGAGGCCGACCTCAAGGTGTACCTCACCGCCAGCGAGTCCGAGCGGGCCCGCCGGCGGGCGGTGCAGCCGGGTCAGCCGGCGGGGGCGGAGACGGCCGCCGACCTCGCCCGGCGCGACGCCCTCGACTCGGGCCGGCGGGTCTCGCCCCTCACGGTGGCCGAAGGGGCGGTCGTGATAGACACCACTGGCCTGGCCGTGGACGAGGTGGTGCACAAGGTGCTGGCGCTGCGGTGAAGAAGCTCCGTTGGGATCTGGCCTTCTACCGGGTGGCCCGCGACCTGCTGGTGGCCATGGCCAGGCTGTGGCTCGGACTACGGGTGGAGGGGGCGGCCAACGTGCCGACCGAGGGCCCCTTCGTGGTGGCGCCGGTGCACCGGTCCAACATCGACACCATCCTGGTGGCAGGCATCACCCGCCGCCGGCTGCGGTTCATGGGCAAGGACTCGCTCTGGAAGTACCGGGCACCTGGCGCGGTGCTGTCGGCCCTCGGCGGCTTCCCCGTGCACCGGGGCTCGGCCGACCGCGAGGCCCTGCGCCGCAGCATCGAGGTGATCGAGCGGGGCGAGCCCCTCGTCATCTTCCCCGAGGGGACCCGCCAGTCCGGCCCCAAGCTCCAGCCCATCTTCGAAGGAGCCGCCTACGTGGCTGCCCGCACCGGAGTGCCCATCGTGCCCGTGGGCATCGGGGGTTCGGAGCCGGCCATGCCCAAGGGCTCCAGGATGATCCACCGGGTGAAGGTCGCCCTGGTGGTGGGCGAGCCGATCCTGGCCCCGGCCGGCGAGGGGAGCCGGGTCGCCCGCCGGGCGGTGCACGAGACGACCGAGGTGCTGGCCGAGCGCCTGCAGGAGCTATTCGACCGGGCTCAGGCGCTGGTCGGCTCCTGAGCCCGGTCCCGGAGCGTCAGGAGCCGAAGAAGGAGCGCAGCAGCGGCTCGTAGTGCTCGAGCGGCGGGGTGGGGTACTCGTCGTCGAACGACGGCATGTCGTACTTGCGCACGAACTCCTCGGTCAGGTCGTAGTACTCGTGACCCTCGAAGGCGTCGCGGGCGTTCCGGTTGCCGCCGATGTGATGCCAGAAGTAGTAGCCCTGGAAGGTGCCGTGCTGCTCGACCATCCAGTGGTAGGCCTCGGACACCCACGGCTTGAGGATGGCGGCGGCGATGTCCGGATGGTTGCGGGGAGCCAGGATGTCGCCGATGTCGTGCAGCAGGGCGCACACGAGGTAGGCGTCGTCGCGGCCGTCCTGCTCGGCGCGGTGGGCGGTCTGCAGCGAGTGGGTGAGGCGGTCGACGGCGAAGCCACCCGACTCGCTGTCGAGCAGCCGGAGCTGCTCGAGGAGCCGGTCGGGCAGGGCCCTGGTCAGCAGCTGGTGCTTCGAGCCGATGATGACCCAGTCCGCCGGGGTGGAGTCCTCCATCCGCTTGAACCGGGCCCGAACCTCTGTCTCCGCCTGCGTCATACCTGGTGCCTCCTGGCGCCCTCGGCTTACCCGTCAATTCTCGCGCCGGCGCCGGACAGGGCGTCGAGCACGTCGCTGGCCGACAGGTGCCTGTCCTCGGCCCCGGCCGCAGGCGGCGCCGCCCCGACGGCCAAGGACGCGGCAGCCACCACCGCCCGGACCAGGTCCCGAAGCTCGCGGGGCGGGGGGAAGTACTCCTCCTCGTCGATCACCACCATCTCCTGGGCCCCCTCCACCGGGGCCAGGCGCTCCACCACCGCCCGCACCAGCTCCTCGGGGGCCGAGGCGCCGGCGGTGACCGCCACCGTCCCCGACAGGTCACCGGGCAGCTCGTCGGGGCCGTCCACCCGCAGCACCCGGGGGCATCCGCTCGCCCGGGCCACCTTCTCGAGGGCGACGGTGTTGGACGAGTTCTCCGAGCCGATCACCACCACCGCGTCCGCCGTGCCGGCCAGGGCCTTGAGAGCCGTCTGGCGGTTGGTGGTGGCGAAGCACAGGTCGCTGCGCCCGGGCATCCACAGGTCGGGGAAGCGCCGGCGGGCGGCGTCCACCACCCCGGACCACTCGTCGTGGCTGAGGGTGGTCTGGGCCAGCAGGGCCACCGGCGTGCCCGGGTCGGCCAGGGCCTCGACATCGGCCTCGGTCTCCACCAGCCTCACCGCCTGGGGTGCCTCGGCCATGGTGCCGACCGCCTCCTCGTGGCCCTCGTGGCCCACGTAGATGACGGTGTAGCCCTTGCCCGCCCTGGTCTTGACCTCGTGATGGACCTTGGTGACCAGGGGGCACACGGCGTTGACCACCACCCCGCCCGAGCGCCGCGCCGCCTCCACCACCTCGGGGGCCGAGCCGTGGGCCGACAGCATGAGGGGCGACCCCGGCGGCACCTCGCCGACGTCGTCCACGAAGACCACCCCCCGGCAGCGGAAGCGCTCGACCACCTGCTGGTTGTGGACGATCTCGTGGTAGCAGTACACCGGCGGCTCGAAGACCCGGACCATCCACGCCAGGGCCTTGATGGCCATCTCCACCCCGGCGCAGAATCCTCGGGGCTCGGCCAGGATGACCCGCTCCACCGTCACCCGGCCAGGCTACCGGCGCCCCGCGCCTATCCTTTTCCCATGTCGCTGCCTCGGGTGGCGGCCGTCGAGGCCAACTCGCCGGCCGCCCGGGCGGGGCTCCAGCCAGGAGACGAGATCCTCTCGATCAACTGGCAAGTGCCCCGCGACGTGATCGAGTACCGCCTCCTGGTCGACGAGGCCCAGGTCGACCTGGAGCTGCGCCGCGGCGGGCTGGAGGTGGCCGCGACCGTCGCCAAGGAGGCGGGCCAGCCCCTGGGGGCGGAGGTCTCCTCGGCCCTGTTCGACCGGGTGCGCACCTGCGACAACCACTGCGAGTTCTGCTTCATCTACCAGCTGCCCAAGGGCCTGCGCCGCAGCCTGTACATGAAGGACGACGACTACCGCCTGTCCTTCCTGTACGGCAACTTCACCACCCTCACCCGGTTCACCGAGCTGGACCTCGAGCGGGTGGTGACCGAGCGGTTGAGCCCCCTGTTCGTGAGCATCCACGCCACCGATCCGGAGGTGCGGGCCCGCATGCTGCGCAACCAGCGGGGGGCGGTCAGCCTGCGCTGGCTCCGGGCGCTGCTGGACCACGGCATCGAAGTCCACGGGCAGGTGGTGGTGTGCCCGGGGGTCAATGACGGGCCGGTGCTGGCCGACACCCTGGCCGGGGTGCTGGACTGCTACCCGGAGCTGGCCACGGTGGCGGTCGTCCCGCTGGGGGTCAGCCGGTTCTCCTCCGAGGCGTCGCTGCGGCCCCACACCGCCGACGAGGCCGCCGCCGTGGTCGACTGCGTCGCCGAGTGGCAGGAGGCCTTCCTGGAAGGCATCGGGCGCCGGATGGTCTTCGCCGCCGACGAGTACTACCTCATGGCCGGGCGGTGCTTTCCGGCCGCCGCTGACTACGAGGGCTTCCCCCAGCACGAGAACGGCATCGGGATGGCGGCCGCCTTCGCCGCCGCCTACGGCGGGGACCGCCGGGCCGCCCACGGGGTCAAGGCCGGGTTCTTCTCCTGGGTCGACGGCGCCCCGGCCGCCGGCTACCGCGCTCCGCGTCAGTCCCCGGCCGGCGCCACCGCCTCGGCCGTGGCCGTGGTCGAGCGTCCCAGCCGACGCCGCCAGCCGCCGGTCTGCGTCCTGACCGGCGAGTACGGGGCCCGGGTGCTCTCCCCCCTCCTGGCCGACCGGCCCGAGGTTCGGGTGAAGGCGGTGCCCAACCGTTACTTCGGCGGCAACATCGCCGTGGCCGGCCTGCTCACCGGGCAGGACGTGGCCGCCGCGCTGGACGAGGAGCCCGAGGGCCACCGCTACCTGCTGCCCGACGTGTGCCTCTCCAACGGCCGCTTCCTGGACGGCCCGTCGGTCGACGAGCTTCCCCGGCCGGTCGAGGTGGTGGCGACCGACGGCCGCTCCCTCCGGCTCGCCCTGCGGTGAGCAGCGCCGCCCCCGCCCCCACCCCCCGGCCCCTGGTGGCCGTGGTCGGCCGGCCCAACGTGGGCAAGTCGACGCTGGTGAACCGGATCGTGGGCCGGCGGGAGGCCATAGTGGAGGAGAGGCCAGGGGTCACCCGCGACCGCAAGGTCGTCGAGGCCGAGTGGTGCGGGGTCCACTTCGACCTGGTCGACACCGGCGGGTGGCTGGCCGGCGGTTCGAGCCTCGACCGCCAGGTGAGCGCCCAGTCGGAGAAGGCCATCGCCGAGGCGGCGGTGATCCTGCTGGTGGTCGACACCTCGGTGGGGGTTACCGAGGAGGACCAGCGCATGGCTGACTACCTGCGCCGGCGGGACCTGCCCGTGCTGGTGGTGGCAAACAAGGTCGACTCCGACACCCGCGAGCCCGAGGTGTGGGAGCTCACCGCCCTGGGCCTTGGTGATCCCTGGCCGGTGAGCGCCCTGCACGGGAGGGGCACGGGCGACCTCCTCGACGAGGTGGTCCGGCGCCTGCCTGCTGCCGGGGCCGAGGCCGGCACTCCGGCCGAGGAGACCGGCGACGACGAGGCCGAGCCTGAGGAGCGGGTGGCCATCGTGGGCCGGCCAAACGTGGGCAAGTCGACCCTGTTCAACCGCCTCATCGGCGAGGAGCGCTCGGTCACCCACGACGCCCCCGGCACCACCCGCGACGCCGTCGACACGGTGGTGGAGACCGACGAGGGCCGGGTCCGCTTCGTCGACACCGCCGGGCTCCGCCGCCGGGCCCGGGCCGGCGAGGCGACCGAGTACTACTCGCTGGTGCGGGCCCTGCAGGCCATAGACCGTTCCGACACCGCCCTCCTCGTCATCGACGCCACCGAAGGGGTGACCCACCAGGACCAGCGGCTGGCCGAACGGGTGGATGCCGCAGGCAGCCCGGTGGTCATCGTGCTCAACAAGTGGGAGATGCTCGACGCCGAGGAGCGGGCCGACGTCACCGGCCAGGTCGGGGACCGCCTCGGCTTCCTGGGCTACGCCCCGGTGCTCAAGGTCAGCGCCCGCAGCGGGCTGGGGGTGCACAAGATCCTCCCCGCCCTGCGCCAGGCCGCCGACGCCTACCACCGCCGGGTGCCCACCGCCGAGCTCAACCGGGCGGTGCAGGCGGCCCAGGACGCCCATCCGGCGCCGGGCTCGCGCATCCTCTACGCCACCCAGGGGGCGGTGGACCCGCCGACGTTCACCGTGTTCGCCACCCGGCGCCTGCCTGCCCCCTACCTCCGCTACCTGGAGCGCCGCATCCGCGAGCACTTCGGGTTCGGGCCCACCCCGCTGGTGATAAGGGTCAGGCGCCGGGGCGGTTAGGGAACCTGAAACCGAATGCAACGGCCGTGGTGAGGGGCGCAAAGCCGCCCCGAGTAGGGTCGACGCCGCCATGATCGCTCGGTCGGTACTGGGGGCGGTCACCGCCGGCTGCCTGGTGGCCGCCTGGCTGTGGGGACGCTCGAGCCGCCGGCTGCACCGGGCGTTGCGCCGCATCGAGCAGGGCCTCGGCCCCGACTCCGACGCCGCCATCCTGGCCCGGGCCAACTACGACAAGGAGCTGCACACCGCTCTGCTCTACGGGGTGCTGGCCGCCGGCACCCTGGCCATCCTCGTGCTGGGGCGCAGCCTCTACTACCTGCCGTTCCTGCTGGTCTTCGGCCCGATCGCCGTCTCGTTCCGCTACGCCTCCCGCTTCCTCTTCGCCGCTCGGCTGGCCGAGCAGCGCTCGGGCATCGAGCGCCGGGCCGAGGAGGTGCTCGCCCAGGAGCAGCTCGCCCCCATGCGGTGGGCGGCCAGACTGGCCCCCGAGGCCCTTCCGGTCATCGAGGGCTTCGAGATCGCCACCGTCTACGAGCCCGGCACCGGGGCGATGGCCGGGGACTTCTACGACGTGTTCCCCACCGGGGGACAGCGGCTGGCGGCGGTCATCGGCGACGTCGCCGGTCACGGGATCGAGCCGTCGATCACCGCCTTCCAGGTCAAGTACCTCCTGCGGGTGTTCCTGCGCCAGTACCGCGATCCGGCCCAGGCCATGGAGGAGCTCAACACCGTGCTGGTGGCTCAGAGCCGGGCCGAGGAGCTGGTCTCCATATGCGTGGTCGTGTTCGACCCGACGGCGGGCACCATGCGCTACACCTCCGCCGGCCACCCGCCCGCCTGGCACTGGCGCGACGCCGAGGTGAGCTCGCTGCGGTCGACCGGACCGATCCTCGCCCTCATGCCCGGAGCGGCCTACCAGAGTCGCGAGGTCGAGCTCGAGGCCGGCGACCTCGTGCTGCTCTACACCGACGGGCTGGCCGAGGCCCGCGCCGGCGACCACCTCTTCGGCGACGAGCGGGTGGCCGGGATCCTCCGGCGGGACGGGGGCCTCGACGTGCAGACGCTCTGCAAGACCCTGCGCGACGCGGCCCACGAGTTCGCCGACCAGCCCTTCGGCGACGACGTCGCCATCCTCGCCGTCCGCCGACTGTGACCGTGACCGAACCCGACGAAACCGGCGAAGCGGAAGAGTCGAGCGCCGATGACGACGAAGGGCCCCGGCCCATCCCCTGGCACTTCAAGGTGATGGCAGGAGGCACTGCCGTCTACCTCGTCTACCGCCTCGTCCAGGGGATCGTCTGGCTGGTCCACCACCTCTAGTCCCCTCACGCGCCCTTCCAAGGAGCGTTCCACCACCTCCCATGTCGCGGCGGTGGCGCGACCCGCCTGGTGCCGATGGGGGCCCCGATCTTGTATGGTCGGGCCAACGGGCTGTGGCGCAGTTTGGTTAGCGCGCTTGACTGGGGGTCAAGAGGTCCCGAGTTCAAATCTCGGCAGCCCGACCAACCGAGGAAGGCAGGCCTGACAGGGGATCCCCGAGGCCTCGGGTTGGGCCATTCGCCCGTCCAGCTTCAACCGGCGGACTCGGACCGGCCCCGCCCGGCAGCGTCTGGTTGGCCGGTCAGCTCGGTCTGGTTGGCCGGTCAGCTCGGCCCGGGCAGCGGGGCCTCCCTCGACCGGATCGTGTCTCACGGCGCCGGGCCCGGGTGGGGACCGCCGCCCCGAAGGCGGGTGCCTGAACCGGCTGCCCGGGACCACCAGCGCGGTCATCGACGACTCGGACCCCGGGGCCCGGTACTGATCAGAGCGGCTGCAGGAGCATTTCGGTGCCGGGGCAGCCAAGCTCGCGCTGCCACTCCTCGGAACGCTGCTCGGCGATCGGCTCGAACCCGGCCTTGACGTAGGCCCGCCGGGCGCGCTCGTTCTCGAGGAAGACCGATATCTGCGCCTGGTCGAAGCCGCGCTCGCGGCCGTGGCCGAGCAGCTGGTGCAGCAGGGCATCGACCAGGCCCCTCCGTCGCATCTCGGGCCGGGTCGCCACGTTCTCGATGACCCACCGAGGTCCGGGCGGGCCGGGATCGTCCATGATGAAGCCGCTGAGCAGCACGGCGCTGCGGCGGGCGTACTCGGGATCCTCGGCGTCGACCCCCTCGGCGGCGGTGGCCGCCGCGATCTCCGGCAGTGCCACCTCGAAGCCCTGCGTCGAGGAGTCGTAGGCGCACATGGCCGCGCCCGGCTCCCCGTCGAGCTCGGCCACCAGGAAAAGCGAGCGGTGGAACATGTGCACTGCGTCGGTCGTCGCCAGGCGACGCAGAAACGACAGGGTGGCCGCCTCGCCCCTGGAGTTCATGTACTCCCAGATCCCGAGGTCGAGGTGCGAGCGCGAAGCCGCCAGCATCACCCACGTGAGGAAGTCGAGGTCCTTCTCCTCGGCGCGCCGTATGCGAATGGCCATCCCCGGCGACGCTACTTGAGGCCCCGCTACTGTTCGCAGCCATGTCGCCGGCGCTGCAGCTGCTCGCCGTCAGCGGCATTCCCCTCGTGCGGTCCGGCGATGATCTCGCCGGCCTCATCCTCGAGGCTCTGGCCGGCGCCGAGCTCCGGCTGGAGGACAACGACATCGTCGTCGTCAGCTCCAAGGTGGTGTCCAAGTCCGAGGGACGGCTGGTCGACCTCCGGGGGATCAGCCCTTCCCCCACGGCGGAGGCGTTGGCTCGCCTGACCGACAAGGACCCCCGCCTGGTCGAGGTCGCCCTGGGCGAGTCCCAGGAGGTGGTGAGGGCCCGGCCGGGCACCCTCATCGTGCGTCACCAGCTCGGCTACGTGTCGGCCATGGCCGGCGTCGACCGCTCGAACATCGAGGGGGCCGATGACTGGGCGCTGCTGCTGCCGGAGAAGCCCGATGCCTCGGCCGAGGCGCTGCGCCAGCGCCTCGAGCTCGCCGGCGGCGTGAAGCTCGGCGTGGTGATCACCGACTCCCACGGCCGTGCGTTCCGGGTCGGCAACGTCGGCGTGGCTCTGGGGGTGGCAGGACTGCCGGCGGTGGTGGCGCTGGAGGGCGTCGCCGACCTGTTCGGCCGGCCGCTGACGGCCGCCTCGGTCTACCCGCTCGCCGACCTCGTAGCTTCGGCCTCCCTGCTGGTCGCCGGCGAGGCCGACGAGGCGGTGCCCGTGGTGGTCGTGCGCGGTCTGGCGGTCAGGGCCGGCGAAGCTGGGAGCTCCGGCGCCGGGTCCCTCGTGCGACCCCCGGGCATGGACATGTTCGGGCACCCCGACCGCGACTACGCCAGCTCCTGAACGGCAGAGGGGCGGGGCCTGGCGCCCCGCTCCTCTGGATGTCCCTGTCGCTCAGCGGCTGACCGCTCAGGTGGCGGCCATCCCCACGATGGGGGCGGCCAGCTGCTTGCCGCCCTCGGAGCCGGAGAACTGGGCGTCGCCGAAGCTGAAGACGCCGCCGTCGCTGGCGACGAACCAGTAGCCGGCGCCGTCAGGGGTGACGGTCATGCCGACCACGGGCTTGGCCAGCCGGATGTTGCCAGTCGAACCGTAGAAGGCGGCGTCGCCGAAGCTGAAGATGCCACCGTCGGCCCCGACCATCCAGTACCCGTTGCCGGTGGCCGTCGAGGCCATGCCCACGATCGGCGCCGCCAGGTGCGTGGCGCCCTCCGAGCCGTGGAACTTGGAGTCCCCGAAGCTGAAGATGCCTCCGTCCTGGCCGACGAACCAGTAGCCACCGCCGTCGGGGTTGGCGGCCATCCCGACAATGGGGGCGGCCAGTTTGAGGTTGCCGGTCGACCCGTAGAACTTGGCGTCGCCGAAGCTGAAGATGCCTCCGTCGGACGCTACGAGCCAGTAGCCCTTCCCGTCGGGAGTGGAGGCCATGCCCACCACGGGAGCGTTGAGGTGGGTCGCTCCGAGCGAGCCGAAGAAGTTGGCGTCGCCGTAGGAGAAGATGCCGCCGTCCGAGGCCACGAACCAGTAGCCCTTGCCGTCCGGGGTGGCGGTCATGCCCACTACCGGCTTGGCGAGGTGGATGTTGCCGGTCGAGCCGTAGAACCCGGCGTTGCCGAAGCTGAAGATGCCGCCGTCCGACCCGACCAGCCAGTAGCCCTCGGCCGGGCCCGCCGGATGTGAGAACTCATAGGCGTCCGATGCGGACTTCGTCGGCTTGCTGGAGGCGTCCTGGGCGGTGATCGTGTCGGTACCCGACTTCGGTGGGCTCGACGGCGCCGTGTAGGTGATTTCGATGTGGCCACCGCTGTCGGCGGTGAACTGGGTGGGGGTGCTGGTCAGCTTGGTCTGGCCGACCGAGGCGCTGCCCCCGCCGGTGGCCTGGCTGAAGGACAGGTAGGCACTCCCGCCGGACTGCGGGGATCCGTTGGCCTGCACCGTCAGGGTCACCTTGACCGACTGGCTCCCGCTGAGGCTGCCCGGGTCGGCGATGGGGTTGGGGCTGAAGACGTAGGTGGCCGGGGCGTAGGTGTAGGTGTCGGTGACCGTGTTCGTCGGGTTGGGGGAGTTGTCCTGGGCCGTGATGGTGTCGGTACCCGACGACGGCGGCGAGGACGGCGTGGAGTAGGTGATCGCCACCTGGCCGTTGTTGTCGGTCTTGAACGGCGACGGCGAGCTCCCGATGGTGCCGGTGCAGCCGGTGACCTGCTGGCTGCCCGTGGCGATGCAGTTCGTGGCCGAGGCCGTTCCCGCCGCCGCTCCACCGGACCCGGAGCCGGTGAGCGACAGGAATACCTGGGCGTTGGCCACCGGCTGGCCGCTGGTGTCGGTGGCGGTGACCAGGATGCTCTGGGTCTGGGAGGACCCCAGGCTGCCGGTGGGGGCGATGGGGACGGGGTTGAAGCCGAGCTGGGCTGCCTTGAACTGGTAGGTGTCGCTGCTGGCCTCGGCACCGCTGGTGTTGGTGGCGGTGATCACGTCCTGGCCACCGGGAGGCAACGGCGACGGGGCGGTGTAGGTGAAGGGAATCTGATCGCCCGCCGAGTCGGTCCGGCACGTCCAGGAGTTGAGGGTGCCGGTCGGGGTGCAGCTGGTCGACGAGGTGCTGAGGCTGCCTCCCCCCGAGGTCGGGTTGAAGCTCACGTCGAAGCTGGCGCCCCCTTCCGGCTTGCCCGTGGCGGTCTTGATGGGCTGGACGTTCACCGTCACCGTCGCGTTTGGCGCAAGGCTGCCGGGGAAGGCGATCGGGTTGGGACTCCACTCGTAGGTGTCGACCGTGGCGGCGTTGCTGTACTTGTAGAAGTCCTGGACCTTGACGTTCGGGTTCGACGCCGTGTCCTGGGCGAAGAGGTCGTCCTCACCGGTCGTCGGGTAGCTCTGGAAGCCGTTGGGGTTGGCGGTCGTGTAGTCGATATGGAGCTGCCCGTTGCTGGCGGCGGTGAACTGGGCCGCCGTTCCGGTGAGGCTGGTGCAGCCGGAGGCGGTCTGCACGCAGGCGCTGCCGGAAGGGCTGGCGGTGGAGCTGAAGCTCAGGTAGGCCGAGCCGCCGGGGACGGCGGCGCCCGAGCTGTCCTCAACGGTCAGGGTCACGATGACGCTGGTGTCCTGGGCGAGGCTGCCGGTGGCGGCGATGGGGTTGGGGCTGAAGACGTAGTTGACGCCCGTAGCCGCCCGGGCGGGGCCGGCCAGCGCTCCCACGGCCGTGGCAGCGGCCGCCACCGTGGCTACCGCCACCAGTGCTCGGACGGAGCGAGCGAGGGTCTTGTTGGCCATTATTGGGCGCCTCCCGGGGAAATGTCGGCGTCGAAACGGTACATGAGGGTCATCTATACAGACGGGCACCCCCCGCCGCTGTCACCGCCGAATGGGCGCTGAGGCCCTGGTCAGGCGGGACGGGGCCGATGGCCGGTCCCTCCTAGGCGTCGCCCTGGTCGGCGGGCACTCCCACTCCGGCGGTCGGCGGCACCGGTCGCTGTCCGACGATCATGGCGGCCAGGGATCCGATCACGATGGCGGTCCCCACGACCTGGATCCAACCGACCCGCTCGTCGAGCAGGAGGGCGGCCCCGCCCATGGCGACCACCGGGGTGGCCAGGTTGAGCAGGGAGGTGACCGTCAGGCGCACGTGGGCATGGGCCCAGTTCATCAGCAGGTGGCCGCCTCCGGGCACGGTGGCCAGCAGCACCACCCAGCCCCAGGTCGACCACTCGCCGACCAGGCGGCTGCCGTTGATCAGCGCCACCGGGGTCACGACGAGGGCGGCCACGATGGTCAGGGCGGCCTGGTACTCGAGGGTGGCCATGGTCCGGCGGGCCTGTTTGGATGCCACGAAGTACCACGCCCACGACAGCAGGGCGCCGACGGCCAGCACGTCACCCAGCACGGCGTGCTTGCCACCCGCCCCCGGCCCGAGGACAACGAGGGCCGTGCCGGCGAAGGCCACCATGGTGCCGGTCACCACGGCCCAGGTCACCCGCTCGCCGAACAGGCGATTCACCACCGCCAGCAGCAGCGCCGGCTGCAGGGCGGCGATGATGGTGGCGTCGGTCACCGAGGTGAGCTTCACGGCGGTGAAGAACAGCGAGATGTTGAGGCCGAAGGCGATGCCCCCGGGCGCGGCCCGCCTGATCTGCTCCCACCCGAACGGACGCCTGAAGGCGTAGACCAGGGCTACGCAGTAGAACGAGCCGAACCACAGCCGGTCGAAGGCCAGCGAGGGCCCGGACAGGTCGATGAAGCGGGCGAGGACGTTGCCGAGGCCCCAGACGGTCACCGCCACCACGGCGGCGGCGAGCCCTGCCGGGGAGCGGCCCGTCAGTTGGACGACCGGCCGCCGGTACGGGCCAGGCTGACCGCCAGATCCAGCAGGGGCTTGAAGCTCGAGCTCTTCTCCATGTAGGCGTCGGCGCCGGCCCGGATGGCCTCGGCCCGCAGGTGCCGGTGCCCAAGGGCCGACAGCATGATGATCTTGCAGTCGGGGGCGGCACGCCGCAGGAGGGGCACGGCCTCGATCCCGTTCATGCGCGGCATCAGGTGGTCGATCACCACCACATCGGGTTGGAGCTCGGCGGCCAGATCCACGCCCTCGGCACCGTCGCTGGCGTCGGCCACCACCCGGCAGCGGTCATCGGCCTCCACCGCCAGCCAGAGCAGGATGCGCAGATCCGGCTCGTCGTCGACCACCAGGACGCGAACCGGCTCTCCGACGCACTCGGGACCAGCCACCTCTTCGTCGGTCACGTCCTGTGGGATCGGCCCTCCCGAGGCGATCATGAGGGTGGGTACGAGGATGGCGGCGCCCGGCTTCCGGTGGGCCCCGGTCACCGTAGCTCCGTTTGCCCCGATCCTTCCCCGGAGAACTACCAACCATGGCGGTGGCGGCAGCGATCCTGGGCACCATGGGGATCCTCGTCGGCCTGCTCATGATCACCGACTTCGCCGAACGCCGGTTCGTCTCCAGCCAGGCTCTGATCAGGGGCGTGGCCCGGTCCAGACGGCTGAGCCCGGACTCGGTGGAGGCGCTGGTGGCCCGCGAGGCGGAGCGGGTCCTCGGACCCCGGCGGGCCCGGGCCTAGCCGGGCCTCAGGCCCCCGGCCCGAACAGGGCGACCGGGCCGGTGGCCACCCGTCTACTGGAGGCCGGGGTAATGGATGCCGGGGTAACGGAGGCCGGGGTAATGGAGGCCGGGGTAATGGAGGCCGGGGTAATGGATGCCGGGGTAATGGAGGCGACCGGACGGGACGACCCCGGCCAGAATGCCAGGGTGGGCAACCTCGACACCGACACCGCCGTCGTTGCGCTCGGCGAGGGCCGCTATCGGGGGCGCCTTAGCCAGGATTGGGAGATCTGGGGGCCGATGGGCGGTTACGTGGCCGCCGTCGCCCTGCGGGCGGCCGGCGCCGCCAGCCCTTTCGGGCGTCCGGCCAGCTTCTTCTGCCACTACCTCGCCGTCGGCAGCTTCGAAGAGGTCGAAGTCGAGGTCCGCACGCTGCGCTCGGCGCGGACGGCCTGCTCCCAGTCGGCCACCGTCACCCAGGGGGACAGGACCCTGCTGGAGGCCACCATCTGGAGTGTCGGCGAGGTTGACGGCCTCGAGCACCACGAGGTCGAGCCGCCCGAGGTCCCCGGCCCCGATCAGCTCAAGGCGGTGGAGGAGCTGGTACCCGACGCCCCGCCGGGGTTCCCCTTCTGGTCGAACTTCGAGTCGCGCCCGGTCGCCTTCGACCCCGACTGGCCCCCCTCCGGGCCGGTACCGCCGGTCTGGCAGCAGTGGTGCCGGCTGCGGGCCCCGGAGACCCTCGAAGACCCGTGGCTGGACGCCGCCCGCAGCCTGGTCCTGCTCGACGTCCAGAGCTGGCCGGCGGCGTCCCGCCACCACGCCTGGCGCCCGCCCCGGTACATCGCCCCCAGCCTCGACCTCTACGCCGCCTTCCACGAGCCCGCCCCCGACGCCGTCTGGCTGCTGGCCGACGGGTACTCACCGGTCGCGGCCGAGGGCCTGATCGGCTGGCACGGTCGGTTGTGGTCGCCCGAGGGTCGACTGGTCGCCTCGGGTGGTGGACAGAACCTGTGCCGGCGCCTGCCCTCCCAGGGATGAGGCCGGGGCCGCGGTAACCTCGCCTAGTTACAAGTCTGTAGTTCCGAAGCAGCGCAAGTGCTCAGAAGAGCAGCTCAAGTTCTCAGAGAAGTGGAAGGTCCGGAGGAACCGGGCAGCGGCGACGAAGGCGCCCGATGTGGCGAGCCGTCGCCGGCGCCGGGTCCGCTGGCGGCCGTGGGGCGAGGGGAGTAGGGCGTGACCGGCAAGGGCGACGGGTCGTTCGCTCATCTCCATCTACACACCGAGTTCTCGATGCTCGACGGCGCCGCCCGGGTCAACGAGGTGGTGGCGGCCGCGGCCGCCGACGGTCAGCCGGCCATCGGGATAACCGACCACGGCAACATGTACGGGGTCCTCGACTTCTACCGGGCCGCCAAGGACGCCGGGCTCAACCCGGTCATCGGCACCGAGGCCTACATGGCGGGGGAGAGCCGGTTCGAGCGCCCGACGCGCCGGGGCCGGCTCGACGACAACGGCGGGGAGGGGGACGAGGGCCAGAAGCTCTACTACCACCTGACCCTCCTGGCGGAGACCACCCAGGGATACCGCAACCTCATGAAGCTCTCCAGTGAGGCCTACCTGACCGGCTACTTCTACAAGAGCAGGGTGGACTGGGAGCTGCTCGCCCAGCACCACGACGGCCTCATCGCCACCACCGGCTGCCTAGGCGGCGTGGTCCTGCAGGCACTCCTGCGAGGGGACCAGGCCGAGGCGACCAGGCTGGCGGGCCGCCTGCAGGACATCTTCGGTCGGGACCACCTGTTCGTGGAGCTGCAGGACCACGGCCTGGCCAAGCAGCGCCAGACCAACCCAGCCCTGATCGAGATCGCCCGCCACATCGGCGCCCCTCTGCTGGCGACCAACGACAGCCACTACACCAGGCGCGAGGACGCCGTCGCCCACGACGCCCTCCTGTGCGTCCAGACGGGGGCGTCGATCGACGATCCCAAGCGCTTCAAGTTCGAGTCCGACGAGCACTACCTCAAGACGGCGGCGGAGATGCGCTCGCTGTTCGCCGACTGGCCCGAGGCGTGCGACAACACCCTCTGGATCGCCGAGCGGGCCCAGGTAGAGATCGAGTTCGGCAAGCCCAAGCTGCCGGAGTTCCCGGTGCCGGAGGAGTTCCGGGGGGCGACCTACGAGGAGGGGGCGACCGCCTACCTGCGCCATCTGGCCCTGCGGGGGGCCGCCGAGCGCTACGGCGAGCCCGTTCCGGCCGAGGTGCGGGAGCGGCTGGAATACGAGCTGTCGGTGATCGCGGGCATGGGCTTTTCGGCCTACTTCCTGGTGGTGTGGGACCTCATCCGCCACGCCCGCGAGTCGGGCATCCGCACCGGCCCCGGGCGAGGTTCGGCGGCCGGCTGCTGCGTGGCCTACTGCCTGCGCATCGTGGACATCGACCCGATCAGCAACCAGCTGATCTTCGAGCGCTTCCTCAACCCGGGGCGCAAGTCGATGCCCGACATCGACATGGACTTCGACGAGCGCTACCGCTCGGAGATGATCCGCTACGCGTCCGAGCGCTATGGGTGGGACCACGTCGCCCAGATCGTCACCTTCTCGACCATCAAGGCCCGAGCGGCGGTGCGCGACGCCGCCCGGGTGCTCGGCTACCCCTATGCCGTAGGCGACCGCATCGCCAAGGTGATGCCCCCGCTGGTGATGGGGCGCGACACCCCGCTGTACGCCTGCCTCGACCCCGACCCGTCCTACTCCGACGGCTATAAGGCGGCCACCGAGCTGCGCGAGATGTACGCCACCGACCCCGATGCCAAGCGGGTCATCGACGTCGCCCGCGGCCTCGAGGGCCTCCGCCGCCAGGACGGTATCCACGCCGCCGCCGTGGTCATCACCGCCGAGCCGCTGGTCGAGTACCTGCCGATCCAGCGCAAGCCCGATCCGGGGGGGCGCCCCGAGGACGCACCCATCGTCACCCAGTACGAGATGCACGGGGTCGAGGACCTCGGTCTGCTCAAGATGGACTTCCTCGGCCTGCGCAACCTGTCGGTGATCGAGCGGGCCCTCGATCTCATCGCGCTGTCGACCGGTGAGCGCCCCGACATCGACCGGATCCCGCTGGACGACGACGCCGTGTTCGCCATGCTGCGCAAGGGCGACTCCATCGGCGTGTTCCAGCTGGAGGGGGGACCGATGCGCACCCTCGAGCGCGCCCTGGCGCCGACCTCCTTCCACGATGTGGCCGCCCTGGTGGCCCTGTACCGGCCCGGGCCCATGGCGGCCAACATGCACAACGACTACGCCGACCGCAAGAACAACCGCAAGCCGGTCACCTACCTCCATCCCGACATGCAGGAGATCCTCGGGGACACCTTCGGTCTCATGATCTACCAGGAGTCCCTCATGCGGGTGGCCCAGCGTTTCGCCGGCTACTCGCTGGAGGAGGCCGACAACCTGAGGAAGGCCTGCGGGAAGAAGATCCGGGCCCTCATGGCCAAGGAACGCGAGCAGTTCGTGGACAGCTGCGAGCGCACCGGTTACGGGCGTGAGCTCGGCACCCAGCTGTTCGACATCATCGAGCCCTTCGCCGACTACGCCTTCCCCAAGGCCCACGCCTACGGCTACGGCCTGGTCGCCTACCAGACCGCCTGGCTGAAGGCCCACTTCCCGGTCGAGTACCTCGCCGCCCTGCTGACCAGCGTCAAGGACGACAAGGACAAGACGGCTGTTTACCTCGCCGAGTGCAGGGCCCGAGGCATCAAGGTGCTGGTGCCGGACATCAACCTGTCCGACTCCGACTTCGTGGCCCGGCCGGCCAGCGAGCCGGGTGCCATGGGCAGCATCCCGTTCGGCCTGTCGGCGGTGCGCAACGTCGGGGAGTCCCTGGTGGGCATGATCCTCGAGGAGCGGTCGGCCAAGGGCCCCTTCACCGACTTCTACGACTTCTGCGAGCGGGTGCATCCCACCGTGCTCAACAAGCGGACGGTGGAGTCCCTGATCAAGGCGGGGGCGTTCGACTCCCTCGGTCATCCCCGCAAGGGGCTGCTCATGGTCTTCGAGCAGATCGTGGACCGGACCCTGGCCCGCCGGCGGGAGCGGGACATGGGCGTGATGAGCCTTTTCGGCTCCGCCGAGGACGGCGCCGAGCCGGTCTTCGACGACACCCGGGTGCCGGTCCCCGACACCGAGTACGAGAAGATGGCCCGCCTGGCGGCGGAGAAGGAGATGCTGGGGCTGTACATCAGCGACCACCCGCTGATGGGGGCGGAAGCGGCGCTGCGCCGCCATGCCGACTGTGTTATCGCCGACTTGCGGGAGGTCGCCCCCGGAAGAGAGGGAGAGTTCCGGGTGGTCGGTGGCGTGGTCACCGGCCTGTCCCGTCGGTACACCAAACGGGGGGACCTCATGGCCACCTTCACCCTCGAGGACCTGCAGTCGGCCATCGAGGTGTTCGTCTTCCCGAAGGCCATGCAGGAGTTCGGCTCCCTGCTCGCCGACGATGCCATCGTCTGCATCAAGGGGCGCCTGGACACCCGCGAGGACGAGCCGAAGTTCGTCTGCGTCGAGGTCCGCGTCCCCGAGCTCGCCCTCGACGGCGGGCGGCCCCTCCGGGTGTCCCTGCCACTGGGCTCGCTCACCGACAACGCCGTGGCCCGCCTGAAGGCCCTCCTGGTGGAGCACCCGGGCGACTCGCCGGTCCTGCTCGAGGTGGGCGACAAGGTCCTGCGGCTGCCTGACGAGTTCAGCGTCGACGCCCGTACCGGGCTGATCGGAGAGCTCCGGGTCCTCTTCGGAGCCGGGGCGGTCCTCGCCTAGCCCTGGGGGCCGGGGTCGGGTCGAGACCGGCGTTCCAAGGCCGGTCGACGGGTGGTGCCGGCCCCGGGTGGGCATACTCAATTCTGGTGACTAGCTGGTCATCCCTGTTGGTTATGGAGGTCTCGCCACCGGTAGGATCAGGGGCCGGCGACAGGAAGGGACCCTGTCGACTGGGGAACAGGAGGTCGAGGTCATCACCACCCGCGCCAAGCTGGCGGTCGGGCTGTGCCTGTGCCTCCTGAGCGCCGGCTGCGGGGCGCGAGTGGCCCCCTACCTGGGCGCGGGCCAGGGCGCCGCCCCGGCCGCCTCCTCGGGCTCAGCCACCCCGACGGTCGCTACCGGCCAGGCCGGCGGCTCGGCCGGGCCGGGCGCCGGACCGGAGGCGGGCGCGGGCGCCCAAGCCAGCGCCGCCGGATCCTCCGGGCCGGCAGCCGCCCCCAGCGGCGGTGGCGGCAACGGCGCCGGCTTCAACTTCGACCCGGCGGCCGAGGCCGCCGCCTGCCCAGCCGGGCCTGGCAACGCCGCCTCGGCGCCGGGGGTCACGCCCACCTCGGTCACGGTCGGCAACGTCAGCGGCCTGACCGGGGTGGTGGCCAACACCTTCCCGGCCGGTGAGCAGTCGGTGCAGGCGCTGTTCAAGGCCATCGACGCCCACGGCGGGATATGCGGACGGCAGCTGGTGCTCGACGTGGAGGATGACGGTCAGGACTCCTCCCACCACGCCGCCGACGTCGCCGACCTCACCCCGCGGGTGCTGGCCTTCGTCGGGTCGACCTCGGACGGCGACAACGGCGGGGTGCAGACCATGGAGCAGGCGGCCGTGCCCGACATCGGCTTCGCCATCAACCCCCAGCGTTCGGGCTCGTCGGTCTACTGGTCTTCCAGTGGCAGCTCCGAGATGCTGGTGAACGGCCGGCCCTACGGCTGGGACACCCTGGAGAAGGGCCTGGTGGCCTACCACCGGGCCCCCAAGCGTCTGGCGGTGCTGTCCTACAACATTCCGGTCAGCTCCTACGGGGCCAACATCTTCTCCTACGGCATGTCCCACTACGCCGGGTCGAGCATCTGCTTCACCGACGAGAGCATCTCGCCGGCAACGGCGTCGCTGGACCAGGACGTGCTGGAGATGCGCCAGAAGGGCTGCGACGGCGTGTACACGACCATGGACACGACCGGCAACGCCAAGCTGCTGCAGGCATTGCAGCGCCAGAACTTCCACCCTCCGTTCGTGGCCAGCACCGGCGCCGCCTACTCGCCCAGCCTCATATCGGTGGCGGGCGCCCCGGCAGCGCAGGGGTTCCAGCTCTACCTCTGGTCGTACCCGCTGGAGGAGACCGGCAACGCCATGGTGCGGATGTACGAGTCCCAGATGGCGACCTACGAGCCGGGCCAGCAGACCAACTTCTTCGGCACGCTCGCCTGGGCCGATGCCCAGATGTTCGTCTATTGCCTGATCCACGCCGGCCGGAACCCCACCCGGGCCAGCCTGACCTCGCAGCTGTCGGCACTGTCGGGCTGGGACACCGGAGGGATGTTCTCCCCGACCACGCCGAAGCTGCGCCAGACGCCCGGTCGCTGCATCGTGAACATGGTCGTGCAGGGCAACGGCTTCGCCCGCCAGTGGCCTGCGCTGCCGGCGGGGGTCACCTCGGGCACCTCGGGGATGTACTGCAACGGCGATCTGGTGCCGCTGGGATGAGCCGATGAGTCAGCTCTGGCCCTTCCTCGTCATCGGGCTCCTGAGTGGGAGCGTCTACGCCCTCGCTGCCATGGGCCTGGTGCTCACCTACCGCACGGCCGGGGTGTTCAACTTCGCCTACGGGGCCAAGGCCATGTTCTGCGCCTTCACCTTCTGGCAGCTGCGCGACGGCTGGCACGTCCCTACCTGGATCTCCCTGCCGCTCGTGCTGGTGGTGGTGGCCCCGGCGATGGGTCTGGCCTTCGAGCGCATCATGGCCCCGTTGCGGGCGGTGTCGGCCGAGGTCCAGATCGTGGTGTCGCTGGGGCTGCTGGCCTTCCTGCAGGCTCTGGTGCCGCTGCTGTACGGGGGCCAGGACCGCTCGCTGCCCAGCATCCTGCCCACCTCGACCTTCGGGGTCGGGAGCCTGCGGGTCGGTTACGACCAGCTCGGCACCCTGCTCATCACCGCCGCCGTCGGCGGGGGGCTGTGGCTGCTGCTGCGGCGCACCGGCTTCGGGCTGGCCGCCAGGGCGGTGGTGGACAACCGCGACCTCGCCGAGCTGAACGGCATCGGCGCCGACGGGGTGGCCCGGGTCTCGTGGATGCTGTCGTCCGCCTTCGCCGCCCTGGCCGGCATCCTGCTCAGCGCCAGCCAGGGCCTTGACGTCTACGTCCTCGTGGTCGTGGTCATCTACGCCTTCGCCCCGGCGGTGCTCGGTCGGCTGGTGAGCCTTCCCTTGGCCTTCGCCGGGGGCCTCGGCCTCGGCGTGGCGCAGGGCGTGTTGGGGCGCTGGGGCTCGTCCGGGACGGTGGCCGACGTGGAGACGGCGATTCCCTACATCGCCCTGTTCGCCCTCCTGGTCGGCTACGGCGGCCGCCTCAAGGAGTCCGGGCGCGACTTCGCCCCCCTGGTCCACCGGGGCCCGGTACTGGGGGCAAGCACCGGGCGGGCATTCGCCTGGCTGGCCGGGCTGGGCGCCGTAGGGCTGCTCGCCCCAGCGGTGCTTGGCGCATCGCTGGTGGACGACCTCACCTACGGCATCGTGTTCGCCTGCATCGCCCTCACCCTGGTCGTGCTGACCGGCTGGGCGGGCCAGATCTCGCTGGCCCAGTTCAGCTTCGTGGGCATCGGGGCGGTGGTGGCGGGCCATCTGGCCGGACCGACCGGGTCCTGGTTCTTCCCCGTCATGGTGCTCGGGGGCCTGGTGGCGGTGCCCATCGGCCTCCTGGTCGGGCTGCCGTCGCTGCGGCTGTCCGGGCTGTTCCTGGCCCTGGCCACCATGGCCTTCGCCCTGTTGATGGACGACCTCGTCTTCGCCCGGTCCGACGTGTCCGGCGGCTACACCGGCATGACGGTGCCCCGGCCGGCCGTCGGTGGCTGGCGGCTGCAGTCGACCACCGCCTTCTACTACCTCGCCCTGGCTGTGCTGGTCCTCTTCGCCGCCACCTGCATCGTGATCCGCCACGGCCGCCTCGGGCGCCGGCTGGAGGCGCTGCGCCAGTCACCGGTGGCGGCCTCGACCCTCGGCGTGAACGTGGTGGCGACCAAGCTGGCGGTCTTCGCCCTGTGCGCTTTCGGGGCCGGCGTGGCCGGGGCCCTCTACGGTGCCCTGCGGCGCACGGTGAGCCCCTCGGACTTCAGCTTCTCCAGCTCCCTGCAGCTACTCCTGCTGGTGGTGATCGGCGGTCGCAGCCTGGTGGCCGGAGCAGTGGTCGCCGGCGGCCTGTTCGCCACCGAGCTCCTCCCCTCCACCGGGGCGACCGGGCGCTACCTACCGCTGGGGGTGGCGGCGGCGGTGGTGGTGGTCGCCCGCTACCCCGAGGGGATCCTGTCCTTCCTCGGTGATCGGCTCGGCGGCATGACCGCTCTCCTGCGCCGCCTGCCCGCCGGTCGGTGGGGCTACGGCGACGACGGCGACGTCCCTGCCGCCGCGGGCCCCAGCGGTGCCGCCATTGCCCCGGCCGTGCCCTCGGCCGTGGGGACGGTGTCGCCGTGATCACCGAGGCGGCGCTGAGGGCGGAGGCTGTGTCGGTCAGCTTCGGCGGGGTGGCCGCCCTCTCCGACGTCGGGTTCAGCGCCGCTCCTGCCGCCATCACCGGCCTGATCGGGCCAAACGGGGCAGGCAAGTCCACCCTGTTCAACGTCCTGTGCGGTCTGGTGGCCCCGGACAGCGGGACGGTGTGGATGGGGGAGCGCGAGATCACCGGTTGGCCGGCCCACCGCCGGGCCCGGCAGGGCCTGGCTCGCACCTTCCAACGCCCCGAGCTGTTCGGACGCCTGAGCGTGAGGGACAACCTCATGGCCGGGTGGGAGGCGTCGCGGGGCTGGGGCGTCATGCGGCGGGGGGCCGAAGCGGTCGGCTGGGCCAGGGTGGACGCCACCCTCGACCGCATGGGCCTGACTCAGCTCAGCGGGAGATCCGCCGACGGCCTCCCCACCGGTCAGGCCCGCCTGGTCGAGCTCGCCCGGGCGCTGGTGACCGAACCCCGGGTGTTGCTGGTCGACGAGCCCGGCGCCGGCCTCGACCCGGAGGAGACGGCCCTGCTGGGGGAGCACCTGCGCAGCCTGGTCGCCGACGACGGTCTCGCCGTGGTGCTGGTGGAGCACGACATGAGCCTGGTGATGCAGATCTGTGACCGGGTGACGGTGCTCGAGTCAGGCCGACGCATCGCCGACGGGACGCCGGAGCAGGTCCGTAGGGATCCGTTGGTGGTCACCGCCTACCTCGGCGAGGAGGACGCGGCATGAGCAGGGCATGGCCGGGAGGGCGGCGGTGAGCGGTCTGCTGGAGGTGGACGACCTCGCCGTGGCCTACGGCCCGGTGCTGGCCGTCTCCGGGATCGACCTGCTGGTCCCCGAGGCGTCGGTGGTGGCGTTGCTCGGCCCCAACGGAGCGGGCAAGACGACCGTGCTGCGGGCGATATCCGGGCTGCTGCGGCCCCGTCGGGGGGCGATAAGCCTCGACGGCAGGCGGATCGACGGGCTGGCCCCGCACCGGGTTGCCCAGGCCGGTGTCCTCCACGTGCCCGAGGGCAGGGGCATCTTCCCCAGCCTGACGGTGGAGGAGAACCTGAGGGTGGCCTCCTACGTCGACGGCCTGCCGGGCGAGGAGATGGTCGCGTCCGGGCTGTCGGTCTTTCCGGAGCTGGAGGGACGCCTGGGCCAGATCGCCGCCACCCTGTCCGGGGGCCAGCAGCAGATGGTCTCCCTCGCCCGGGCCCTCGTCGCCAGGCCCCGCCTCCTGCTGCTGGACGAGATCTCGACCGGGTTGGCGCCCACGGTGGTGACCCGTCTGCTGCGGGCGGTGAAGGAGACGGCCGCCGCCGGCGGCACCGTTCTCATGGTCGAGCAGTACGTGGAGATCGCCATGGGCCTGGCCGACTACGTGTACGTGTTGGACAAGGGCCGACTGGTGGACGTGGGCGAGCCAGCCGACGTCCGGGCCAGCCGGGCCCTGCGGTCCTACCTGGGAGAGTGATGGAGATGCGCCGGGCACCAGCGGGGGCGGTAGTGGCGGCGGCCGCCTTGGTGGGGATGGCGGTGCCTGCCGCCCCGGCCTCGGCACAGGGGCCGGGTCTGGCCGGCTACTCGGCCGACTCCCTGGCGGCGGCGACCCACATCGAGCTGGACAGCCCCGGGCTGTTCCCGGTGGGGGACCCCCGGGTGGGGGAGATCTTCGAGCTGGATCTGCCGTTCTCGAGGGTGACGGTTTCGTCCGGCCCGGTGGTCGACGCCCTCGCCACCCCCTTCTATCCGGGCGACACCGCCGCCCACCTCGGCAGCGCCGTGGCCGAGTTCGGCGGGCCCGACCTGCCCAACGACCCCGCCGTCGCCGAGGCCCAGTACCCGCCGGCCCCGGGCCACGGCACCTCGGCCAGCCTGCAGGGCTCGCCGCCGCCGGCGGGCGTCTTCACCGTCACCGGCGGCGACGGGGAGTCCACCGCCGGCCCGTCCGCCGCCACCGCCACATCGGAGGTGGGCGGCTTCTCCATCGCCGCCCCGGCCGGCCCCCCCCTCCTGAGCGTGGGGTCCTCCAGCACCACCGAGCGCTCCGGCTACGGCGACCTGGCCACGTCGACGGCCGCCACCACCGTGAACTCGATCGAAATCGCCGGCCTGGTGCACATCGGCGGGATCGCCGGGCAGGCGGCGGCCTCGTCGGACGGGACCAGGGGGTCGCCCCGGGCGAGCCTGCGCATCGGCTCGGTCACCGTGGGCGGCCAGTCGGCCTGGATCGACCAGGATGGCGTCCACGTCGCCGGCCGGGGGGCCGGCTCCGGGGCGGTCGGGTCGGCCACCTCGGCCCTCAACCGGGCCCTGGCCGCCGACGGGATAACCGTCACCGCCGTCGCCCCCCGGCTCTGGAGCGGCGGGGGGGCAGCCTCGGCCAGCGCCGGCGGGGTGCTGATCACCATCACCCGGACCGTGCCCGCTACGGGGGTTCCCGGGGTCCCCGCCCTCGAGCTGCCCGGGGCCCCTCCGATCCCGCTGGGCACGCCCCCTGTGCCGGCGCGCATCACCGTCGCCCTGGGCGACGCCAGCGCCGCCGTCGACGCCACGACCGTCGCCCTGGTCCCGACCGGTGCCAGCCTCGCCGACCAGGGACCCTCGGCCGTCGGCGGCTTCGTGCTGGCCGGGGCAGCCCAGCGGGCCGGTGCCGGTGCCGGTGCCAGCCCCGGCTCGGTCGTCGGCGCCATCACCGGCCCGGGGACGGAGGCGGCGGCCGGGGATGCGCCGGCCGCGGCCCGGGCGGGGCTGCCCGGCTCCCGCCCGGTTCCGGTGGGCCTGATCGCCCTGGCGGTCCTCGCCGCCCTGGTGCTGGCGGCCCCTCTCCTGGGCTACGCCCGCTGGCAGCTGCTCGGGGGACGGCGGCGATGACCGCCACCGGGCCCGATCGGCCCCATCCGGGGGGCGACGGCCCCGAGCCCCGGACCCCGGGTCGGGGGCGGAGGGGGCCGGGCCAGCTCGACCTGCGCAACACCTGGCAGGTGGTGGCCGGGGCGGTGCTGCTGCCCCTCGGCATCGCCGTCATCCTGCTGGCGTGGTACGGGTCGGCCCACACCCCCTATGTCCAGCAACAGATCCCGTACCTGGTGAGCGGGTCCTTCATCGGGCTGGGCCTCATGGTGGTGGGCGGGCTGCTCTATTGGGCCCACTGGCTCTACCGCATCTACGACCAGTCCGCCCTCCAGCACCAGGAGCTGCTGGGCCAGCAGGGCGAGCTGCTGGCCGCCCTGCGCGAGGTCGCCCCGCCCGGGGGAGGTCGGCCGGCGGTCGGGGCCAACGGCGCTCGGCCCGACGCGGATCGGTCCAGAGCGGTGTTGATGGCCACCGCCAACGGGTCGACGTTCCACCAGGCTGGTTGTCCGGTGCTGGAGAACCGGCGGGCGACGGCCCGTCCGGTCGATCCGGCCCGTCTGGGTGGGCTCAAGCCGTGCCGGATCTGCGAGCCGACCCTGTGATCGGGGGCCCCGAGATCCGCCCGGGACGGCGGCAGGGGCAGGGCCCGGGGGCCCCGGCGGGGACCATGGCCATCGTCCGGAGTGGCGGGGTGAGGGGATCGGCCCGGTAACCTAGAGGCCGGACCCGGGGTCGTTTTCGAGCCGCGAGGAGCACATAGCAGGTCATGTCTATCGAGGTCGAGACCAAGGATTGCACCGCTCTCAGTGACGCCGAGCTGGCGGACATGGCCGATATCGCCGCGGCCGGCCCGGCCGGTTTCGACGTCGGCTTCCTGTCGAAGCAGCGGGAGGAGTGGGTGCTGATCACCCAGGCCCGCGACGCAGGCCGCCTGCTTGGGTTCTCCTTCTGCACCCTGGAGCGCATCGGGGGCACCCCGTCGCTCCTCATCGGCCTGGCCTCGGTGAAGAGGACGGCCAAGCGGGACTCCGTGCTGCGGGCGGTCATGGCCGACCAGTACCGGCGGGCGGTGCTGGCCTTCCCGGACGAGGACGTGCTGGTGGGCACCCGCATCGCCGACGCCTCCGGCTTCCAGGCCTTCAAGGGGCTCGAGGACATCGTTCCCCGCCCCGGCCACCGGGCCACCGGCGAGGAGCGGGCCTGGGGCCGACGCCTGGCCAAGCGCTTCGGCGCCGAGGGCCGCATCGACGACCGCAGCTTCGTGCTGACCGGCGACGGCCAGGTGGCCGGGGTCCTCGACCACGAGTCGGCCAAGCCGGAGGCGATCCCCCAGGACGTGGTCACCTTCTTCGACGGCGTCGACCGCGACCGGCGCGACAGCCTGGTGGTGTTCGGGTGGGCCATGGCGGAGGACCTGGCCTCCCAGAACCTCGGCCGCTGACCAGCCGCCCCCGACGATCCCTCCCACAGATGCCGCCGGAGGGACCGGTCCACCGCTGAGGGTCCCCGGAGGGGGACACTGAAACATGGGTTTCGCCCTGGTGCTCGGAGCCGGAGGGACGGTCGGGCTCGCATACCACGCCGGCGTGCTCAAGGCGCTGGAGGAGGAGGCGGGCCTGGTCGCCGACGACGCCGAGGTGGTCATCGGGACCAGCGCCGGCAGCGTGGCGGCCGCCTACCTGCGCAGCGGCTGGTCGGCGGCGCAGATGTGGGAGCTCGTCAACGCCGCCCCCGGCCTGCCCCCCTCACCGGAGGCCGACCGGCGCCTGGACATGCCCGACCTGTTCGTGGCCGCCTTCCGCACCCCGACCGAGCTGGTGCGCCGGGCCATGGGCTCGGCCTTCGTGCTCACCCGGAGCATGGTCCGGGCGCCCCTGCCGGTGCTGCCGGCGGGCCTGGGCCGGTTGTTCCCCGGTGGGCTGTTCGAGATGGCCGAGGGCCGGCGCCGCTTCGACGAGGAGCTGCCGGCCCACTGGCCGGAGCGGCTCCTGTGGCTGTGCGCGGTGGACATCGTCAGCGGGCGGCGCATCGTGCTGGGCCGTCGGGGGGCGCCCCACCTGTCTCTGGCCCGGGCCGTCATGGCGTCCTGTGCCATCCCTGGTGTGTACCCCCCGGTGCGCTACGGCCGGCGTCAGCTGATCGACGGGGGCGCCCACTCCACCACCAACCTCGACCTGGCCGCCGGTCACGAGGTGGTCATCGGGGTGGTGCCCATGGGCTTCGACCGCCAGGCGCCCCCCGGCCCGCTGCGAGCGCTCAGCCGGGGCTTCGCCAACCAGGCCCTGGCCACCGAGGTCGGTCGGGTCAGGCGCCGGGGGGCCAACGTGCTGCTGTTCCTGCCCACGGCCTCCGAGGTGAGGCGGCACGGGCTCAACATGATGCGCTCCGGGAGCCTGCTGCCCGTCGCCCAGGCCGCCTACCAGTCCACCGTCCGCCGCCTGTCCGAGCCCCGCTACGCCGAGGCCTTCGCCGAGCTCAGGCGGCAGGCAGCAGACCGGCGACGACGCGGTAGCACCGCCCCTGGTGAGGCCTGCTGAGCATCACCACCAGGTACTCGGGACGGTGGCCCAGCGCCCGGGCCAGCATGGTGCCGGCCAGGCGGAGCTCCGGCGCCCGGGCCACGGCGGCCAGGGCGTGGGGATCGGCCACCGGCAGCTCGGTCTCCATCCGGCCCGAGCCGAACCGGCACACCACCTCGCCGTGGCGGCGGGCCACGGCCGGGCCCCGGTCGGGGCGCACCAGGGCCACCGACGGCCGGTCGCCGGCGACGGCCCAGTAGGGCAGGGCGCTGGCGGCGAAGCCGAGGGGCTGCTCGCCGGCGGGCAGCAGCAGGGGGCCCAGGATCCGGCGGGCCCGCCGTCCCCGCAGCCGCCCCGTGCGGGTGGGGCCGGGGCCGACCACCACCGCCTCGGGCTGGGTGGGGTCGGGCCCGTCGGGGTCGTCGGCCAGGGCCACCTGCACCGTCTCGAAGGGCCGCCAGCCGCCCCGCTCGGGCCGGGGCAGGTCGGTCCGCACCAGGGCCCCGGAGCCCAGGTCGACGCAGGCCGCCCCCTCGGGCCCGTCGACCAGGACCATGAGGGTCAGACGGGCCCCCACGGCTGCGATCCTGGGCCGGAGGGCGTGCACCGGACCATGGTGCAACTCCTCCGCCGTCACCGGGTGGATATCTGGGCCTCGAGGGTGGCGGCGTCGGCCGCCGGCGCCTGGCACACGTAACCCTGGCACAGGTAGGCCAGGCCCTCCTGCCGGCCCTCCCACAGCGGACCGGTGCCCGCCTCACCCCAGGCCAGCACCACGTCGGGCAGGTAGCGGCGCTGGACCACCCCCACCAGGTCGAGCCGGCCCCGGCCCGGCACCACCACCTCGGTGATGCCCCCGGCCAGGGTGTCGAGCGAGGCCAGCCAGTGGGTGAACGCGCTGGGGTGGGAGGCGGCGGTGTCGAGGACGGCGTCGAGCATCTGCCTGGCCCGCTCGCCGTAGTCGGCCCGCCCGGTGAGGGCCTCGAGGCGGAGGAAGGCGGCGGCGGCGACGCTGTTGGCCGAAGGGGTGGCCCCGTCGAAGAGATCCTTGGTCCGCACGATCAGGCGCTCGGCGTCGGCGCCGGTGGTGAACAGCCCGGCGCTGGCGTCGTCCCAGAACAACCGGAGGGTGTCGTCGGCCACGGCGACGGCCTCGTCCAGCCACCGCCGCCGGCCGAGGGCCTGGTAGAGGCGGAGGAAGGCCTCCATCAGCCAGGCGTAGTCCGAGGCGTAGGCGAGATGGCGGGACCGGCCCCCCTGCCAGCTGCGCAGCCAGCGCCCGTCGGGGCGGCGCAGCTCGGCCAGCAGGAACTCCGCCGTCTGCTCGGCCGCCTCCAGCCAGTCCGACCGGGCGGCGCCGGCCCCCGCCTCCGCCATCGAGGCGCAGAACATGGCGTTCCACTCGGTGATCACCTTGTCGTCGAGGCCTGGGCGGACCCGCTGCGATCGGGCCTCGAACAGCATGGTCCGGGCCTTCTCGATCTCCGCCGGTCGGATCAGGTCGCCCCGCGAGGGGCGGTAGAGGATGTTGGCGCCCTCGAAGTTGCCCGCCTCGGTCATCCCGTACCACTCGATGGCCGCCGGGGCCAGGTCGGGGCCGAGCAGGCGCCGGACCTCGTCGAGGTGCCAGACATAGAAGCGCCCCTCCTCCCCCTCGGAGTCGGCGTCCTCGGCCGAGTACAGGCCGCCCTCGGGCGAGCGCAGGTCGCGCAGCACATAGGCAACGGTCTCGTCGAGCACCTGCAGCCAGCGGTCGTGTCCGGTGCACAGCCACCCGTGCAGGTAGGCGCGGGCCAGGCCGGCCTGGTCGTAGAGCATCTTCTCGAAGTGCGGCACCAGCCAGCGCTCGTCGACCGAGTAGCGGGAGAACCCACCGCCCAGGTGGTCATAGATGCCGCCCGAGGCCATGGCGTCGAGGGTGTCGGTCACCACCTTCAGAGTGTCGGGGCTGCGGTTGTGCGAATAGGCCCGCAGCACCAGCTCGATCATCGACGTCTGCGGGAACTTGGGCGCCCGACCGAAGCCGCCCCACTGGTCGTCGTGGAGCTGGCGCAGCGAGCGGTAGGCGGCGTCGAGGATGCGCCCGGCCGCCGGGTCATCGGCGCCGGACAGCGCCGATGCCAGCGAGGTGGGACGGCGGCCGTCCTCCACCGGAGGCAGGCCGGTGCGGGCGCCCACCGACCGGGCCAGCTCGTCGGCCTGCTCGAGCAGCTCGGGCCGACGCTCGGACCAGGCCTCGGCCACCGCCGTCAGCACCCGGGTGAAGCTCGGCATGTTCCCCCGACCGGTGCGGGGGAAGTAGGTGCCGGCGAAGAACGGCTTGGCCTCGGGGGTCAGGAAGACGGTCATGGGCCAGCCGCCCTGCCCGGTGAGCGCCTGCACCGCCTCCATGTACACGGCATCGACGTCGGGGCGCTCCTCGCGGTCCACCTTGACGTTGACGAACAGCTGGTTCATGACCTCGGCGGTGGCCGGGTCCTCGAAGGACTCGTGCGCCATGACATGACACCAGTGGCAGGACGAGTAACCGACCGACAGCAGCACGGGGACGTCGCGCTGGAGGGCGGCGGCAAAGGCCTCGTCCCCCCACGGATACCAGTCCACCGGGTTGTCGGCGTGCTGGCGCAGGTAGGGGCTCGTCTCGCCCGCCAGTCGGTTCATGGGCTCAGGCCGGCCCGGGCCCGGTTGTGCGGTACCGCCGCGCCGGTCGCGCCCGGCGCGCTGTCCGGCCCCGAGGGCCTGCCGCGGCTCAGGTGACCGCCTTCGCCGCTCCGGCCGCCTTGGTCGACTTGCTGGCCGACTTGGTGGCCTTGGCCGCCTTGGTGGCGCCGGTGGCCTTCTGGATGGCGGCGGCCTTGCCCTCGCCGGTCGGGTCGGCGTGGTCGTGCACGTGGGCCTCGCCGGCGTGCTCGGCCTCGAAGTTCTGATGGGGGTAGTGCGAGTGCTCGAGGGCGGCGTGGTCGTGACGGTGGGAGTGCCGGCTGCTCAGGTGGTCGAAGCCCTGGGTCAGGTGATTGAAGTTGTGGGTGATGTGATAGTGCTCGTGCTCGTGGGTGAGGGCCTCGTGGGAGTGATGCTCGCCGTGGTCGTGAGCCACCTGTTCCTCCTCGCTGCTAGGGAAGCTCGGACATTGTTGCCGTTCCTACCCAAGGGCTCGCCCAGTGATCGGTGCCGGCTCACCTGCGCCCCAGCCGGGCTGGTCGGCCCCACCTTCGTGGGCCCGGCCCGCAGTCTGCCCTAATAGGGGGATGAACCTCCGCCCGCTCACCGCCTCGTTCCTGCTGTTCGGGGTGTTCTGGGGTGGTTGGGCGGTGGCGGCGGCCGACGTCGAACGGGCCCTGCACCTCTCGACCGGGGGGTTCGGACTCCTGCTGTCGGTGGCGCTGGCCGGGGCCGCCGCCGCCAACGCCGTCGGTGGTGCCCTGTGCGAGCGCGTCGGCACCGGCCGGGTCCTCGGTACCGCCCTGATGGCGTGGGCGGTCCTGGTGGCGGCGGCATCGCTCACCCGCAACCCGGTCGGTCTTGGCGCGCTGGTGGTGGCGACGATCGCCTCCGCCGGGGTGGTGGACATCGCCATGAACGTGGCCGTCACCGCCGCTCTGGCCGAGACGCCCGGTCGCCTGGTCGCCTTCCACGCCCGGTTCAACGCCGGGGCGGCAGCGGGGGCGGCCGGCGTCGGCGCCCTCCTCGGCGCCGGACAGTCGTGGCGCTGGCTGTGGGTGGCCGTCGCCGTCCTCGCCGTGGTGCTGGGCGTGGTGTGCCTGCGGGCGAACCTGCCCGCCGGCGAAGGCGGGGACCAGGCTCCCCTGGCCGGGGCGCTGGCGCTGCTGCGCCGCGAGCGGCTGGTGCTGCTGGCGGTGGCCTTCTCGCTGGCGGCGATGGTGGAGGGAGGGGTGGATCTGTGGGGCGTGCTGTTCCTGCGGACCAAGCTGGCCTCGGGCATCCTCGTCGGTGCCGGCGGCGCCGTGGTGGGCTACCTGGTGGCGACCACCGCCCGCATCAGCCTCGGTCCCACCGTCGGCAGTCGGGGCCCGGCGCGGGGGGTGGCGGCGGGAGCCGGCCTGGCGGCGGTGGGGGCAGTGGTGCTCGCCACCGCCCAGGTGGCGGCGGTGGCGGCCGTCGGCCTGGTGCTGGCAGCCGGGGGGATCTCGATGTGCTGGCCCCTGCTGCTGGCCGAGGCCAGCGCCGGACGGGCCCGCCCCGGTCCGGTGGTGGGGGCGGTGTCGGCGGTCGGCTACGGCGGTTTCGTCATCGGGCCCACCGTGGTGGGCTGGGTGGCCGAGGGCGCTGGACTGCGGGCCGGTCTGGGGTTGCTGGCGGCGGGGGCGGCCTTCGTTGCCGTCGCCCCCTCGCGGCCCCGACGGTCGCTGCCGGCCGATGCGGCCCCCTGAGCGCCGTCTGGTGCGGCTCGGGTGTCGGGGGGGCGGACGGGAGCCGCCTGGCGCGGGAAAGTAGGGTCCGGCAATGGAACTGAGACTGGACGGTCAGGTCGCCCTGGTCACCGGGGCGTCGCGGGGGATAGGCAAGGCCATCGCCCAGGCCTTCGCCGAGGCGGGGGCCAAGGTGATGCTGTCATCGCGCAAGGCCGAGGCCCTGGAGAAGGCGGCCGCCGACATGACCGGCACCGTCGAGTGGTTCGAGGCCAACGCCGGTGATCCGGAGGCGGCCGCCGCCTGCGTCGAGGCGACGGTGCAGCGACTCGGCGGCCTCGACATCCTGGTCAACAACGCCGCCACCAACCCTTACATGGGTCCCATGGTCGACATCGACGTGGCCCGGGCGGACAAGACCGTGCAGGTCAACCAGCGCGGCATCGTCATCTGGACCCAGTGCGCCTGGCGGGCGGCCATGTCCGAGGCGGGCGGCAACATCATCAACATCGCGTCCGTCGGGGGAATGGGCGTCGAGGGCAGCATCGGCTATTACAACGTGACCAAGGCCGCCGTCATCCACATCACCAAGCAGTTCGCCCACGAGCTGGCCCCGAAGGCGAGGGTGAACGCCATCGCCCCCGGCCTGGTCAAGACCGACATGGCCCGCGCCCTGTGGGAGAACTACGGCGATGCCGTGGCCCGCCGCCTGCCCATGCGCCGGCTCGGAGAACCGGAGGACATCGCCAAGGCGGCGCTGTTCCTGGCCTCCGACGCCTCCTCGTGGATCACCGGCCACACCCTGGTCGTCGACGGCGGCTCGCTGGTCGGAGGGGGCGGCTCGCCGGGCTGAATCATTCCGCCCGGCGCCCCCTCCTTCGGGGCGAGCCGGGCGCGCCGGTCACTTGAACCAGATGCGCCGGTAGTCGCGGCTGTGGGGATGGACCAGGAGGGCCACCAGAGCGACCTGGAACATGAGGGTGAGCAAGTTGGCACCCAGGATCGAGCGGGGGCTCATCAGCAGCAGCGCCAGCGGCAGGCAGGCGACGACCAGGGCGAGGAGGTAGCCCCACTTGCGCTCGTTGGCCACCCCGAAGGCACCCAGCACCTGCCCGGCCACCACCGCCAGGCCGAAGGGGCTGAACAGGTAGCCGGCCACGGCCAGGAAGACGGCGTTCAGGTAGAGCAGGATGACCGCTATCTGGAGCGTCTGGGGCTGGGTGTTGTTGACCCAGCGGCGGCTGCTCACGGATCCAGTGTGCCCGACCGGGCCGCCAGCTGGCCACAGGCGGCGTCGATGTCGGTGCCCCGGTTGGCCCTGACGGTGGCGTTGACGCCCCTTGCGGCCAGCAGGGCCTGGAACCGGGCCACCCCGGCGGGGTCGGTTCCCCGGGTGGGCCACCCCGGGGTGGGGTTGAGCGGGATCAGGTTCACGTGGGCGGCCAGGGGGCGGGCGATGGCCGCCAGCTCGCCGGCGTCGACCGGCCGGTCGTTGACCCCGTCTATCAGGGCCCACTCGAAGGAGATCCGCCGCCGGGTCCGCTCGAAGTACCGGTGGCAGGCCGCCACCAGCCCGGCCAGGGGATAGCGGCGGTTTATCGGCACCAGCCGGTCGCGCAGCTCGTCGTTGGCGGCGTGCAGCGACACGGCCAGGTTCACCGGCAGGCGGGCCTCGGAGAGGCGGCGGATGCCAGGGACCAGTCCGACGGTGGAGACCGTGACGTGCCTGGCCGACAGGCCGATCTCGTCGTGGATGCGCTCGATGGCCGCCCACACCCGGTCGTAGTTGGCCAGGGGCTCCCCCATGCCCATGAAGACGACGTTGGACAACCGGCGCCCGTCGACCGCTGCCCGGTGGGCGGCCCGGGCGACCTGCTCCACCATCTCCCCGACCGCCAGGTGGCGGGTGAAGCCGGCCTGTCCGGTGGCGCAGAACCCGCAGCCCATGGCGCAGCCGGCCTGGCTCGAAACGCAGGCGGTGACCCGCTGGCGGTAGGTCATGAGCACGGTCTCGATCGAGGCGCCGTCGGCCAGGCGCCACAGCCACTTGACCGTGCCGGTGCTGGTCGTCTCCTTCGCCAGCTCGAGGGCCGGGGCCAGGGCCGGGTCGGCGGCGAGGCGCCGGCGCAGGCCGGCGGGCAGGTTGGACAGCTCCGCCGGGGGACAGAGCCGGCGGTAGAGGCCCTCCCAGACCTGGTCGGCCCGGTACCGGGGCTGGTCGGCCAGCAGGGCGGCCAGGTCGGCCCGGCTGAGCTCGTAGCGGCTCACCTGACGAGGGTACCGGCGGCGCCGCCCCGATCCGGAGAGCGCCCTCCGCCGGATTACGGTGACCCTGTGCAGCGCCGGTCGGTGGGCGACGTGGGATCGAGGCTGGGACCCAGGCGCCCGCCCCAGCGCCCGGCCGCCGAGGTGGGGATGGAGCACCACCACCGCGACATCCGCGGCGGGGCGGCCCGGGCGGCAGTGTTCGGGGTCAGCGACGGTTTGGTGACCAATGTCTCGCTGATCCTCGGGGTGGCCGGGGCCCACCCCGGGCCCGGGATCGTGCGGCTCGCCGGTCTGTCCGGCCTGGTCGCGGGGGCGTGGTCGATGGCGGCCGGGGAGTTCGTGTCCATGCGGGCCCAGACCGAGCTGTTGCAGAGGGAGCTGGACGTCGAGCGGCGGGAGCTGGCCCGCAACCCCCGCAGCGAGCAGCGGGAGCTGGCCAAGATCTACGAGTCCCGCGGCATGGAGCCGGACGCGGCCCACGACATGGCCGAGCAGATGATGCGCGACCCGGACACCGCCCTCGAGACCCACGCCCGCGAGGAGCTCGGCATCGACCCGGAGGCCCTTGGGTCACCCGTCCAGGCGTCGGTGTCGTCGTTCATCTCGTTCGCCTTCGGCGCCGTCATCCCCCTCGTCCCGTGGTTCGTGTCCCAAGGGGGGGCGGCCGAGGTGGCCTCGGTGCTCCTGGGCATGGTCATGGCGGTGGCCATCGGCCTGGCCCTGTCGTTCTTCACCGGCCGGTCCAAGCTGCGCACAGTGGCCCGTCAGGTGGCGATTTCGGCGTCGGCGGCGGCCGTCACCTTCGGCATCGGCTCAGCCGTTGGGGTGTCGGGCGTCACCTGACGCCTCGGCGACGTCGCCGACGTAGGCGAGGTCGGAGTGCTCGATCTCGAAGCCCAGGGTCTTGTACAAGGCGACGGCGCCGCTGTTGCCGGCGTCGACGTAGAGCATTCCCACTCGCAGTCCCCGACCGGCCAGCCAGTCGAGCCCGGCGACGACCAGGCGACGCCCGAGGCCCGTCCCCTGGTAGTCGGGATCCACGGCGATGACGTAGATCTCACCCAGCGGGGGCTCGGTGTCGGGATGGATCTTGGTCCAGCAGAACCCGGCCAGGCGGCCGTCCTCCTCGTGGAGCAGGAAGCCGGCGGGGTCGAACCAGGGCTCCTCCTGGCGGCGCCGGAGGGTTTCGGCGTCCCAACCGCCCTGTTCGGGATGCCAGGAGAAGGCCCGGTTGTTCACCGCCAACCAGGCCTCGTCGTCCTCGCCCGGGCGGAAGGGCCGGGTGGGCAAGGGATCGGCGGGGCCGCCGACGTCGGCGGGCAGGGGCAGATCGACCCGCATCTGGTACAGCTCTCGCCCCCGGGTCAGGCCGACCTTGGCGGCGATCTCGTCATGCTCGGCCCGGGGCTTGGACACCCACAGGTGCAGGTGACCGCCGCCCTCGTCGGCAACCAGGGCGAGGGCCTGGCGCACCAGATCGAGGCCGATGACGGCCATCTGGTCGCGATGGTGGGGGTCGATGACGAACTCGAGGGCCCAGCTGTCGGTTCCCCTCGAGAGCTGGGCGTAGCCGATGGGGTGGTGGTCGCCCGGCTCCCAGGCCACCAGGCCGGCGAAGCCCTTGCGGCCCCCCTGCACCAGGTCGAGCCACTTGTGCTCACCCAGGGGGTCGTGGTGGTCGGCGGCCTTCGCCGCCTGCAGCAGCTGGGTCACGGCGGCGATGTCGCCCTCACCGAGCTCCCGCTTCACCTCCAACCGGTACACCGGCAGAACCGTAGCCGCCGGTCCGCCCGCCAGGACCGGGTCGGATCGCCGACGGGGCACCATTAGGTTCTGGGCGGTGGCCCGTCCCCGATCGCCTCGCGGCCGCGCTCAGGAGACCATGCGCCGGCTGGCGGCGGAGTACCCCGGCTCGGCCCCCGAGCTGTGCGCCCTGCACCACCGGGGCCCGTTCCAGCTGCTGGTGGCGACCATCCTCTCCGCCCAGTGCACCGATGAGCGGGTGAACATGGTGACTCCGGCGGTGTTCCGGCGCTATCCCACCCCGGCGGCCCTGGCGGCGGCCGACCCGGCTGACCTGGAGGACATGATCCGCTCCACCGGCTTCTTCCGGTCCAAAACCAAGAGCCTCATCGGTATGGCCGCCGGCGTGCAGGAGCGCTTCGGAGGCAAGGTCCCCCGCGCCATCGAGGAGCTGGTGACGCTGCCGGGTGTGGGGCGCAAGACGGCGAACGTCGTGCGCAGCGTGGCCATGTCCGAGCCCGGCCTTCCGGTCGACACCCATGTCGCCAGGCTGAGCCGGCGCCTGGGGCTGACCGCGGTCAGCGACCCGGACAAGATCGAACAGGAGCTCAACGCCCACATACCGCCCGATGAACGGGGAGCGTTCAGCCTCCGGCTGATCCTCCACGGCCGGAGGGTGTGCCCCGCCCGCTCACCCCGCTGTGGGGACTGCGTGCTCAACGACTTCTGCCCTTCGGCCCAGCTCCCCACCGTCCGAGCGCGCCCGGGCGGAACAAAGGCTCAAAAGCCGCGGGGTGGCGGAGAGCGGGCCCGCCCCGCCTGATACCTCCCGCCGGTCGGGAACAAAGCCCGGGCTCGCGCGGTTGGCGGTGTTGACCGGGGTCGGTACCCGCCACCGGCCCCGACCTGAGCGAGGCACCGATCCGCCGGTCGGAGCCCGCTCCCGGAAGGCGGCGCCTCCGGGCGCCGCCTTCCCGCACGCCTCAGCGGGTGACGCCCTCGGCCCGGGTGACCTTGCTGATCCGTCGCAGGGAGTTGGTCAGCTGACGTTCGACCCCGTAGAGCTCGGTGGCCAGATCCTCGCGCCGGGCGGCGGCGTAGCCGTCGGCGATGGAGACAACCCGTTTGGCCAGCTCCTCCAGCGCCGTGGCCAGGGAGCTCAGCTCTGCCGCGCTGGAGCTCATAACCGGAAGGGGTCCCCAGGGACGGCCATTACCATGTCGAGTTCCAATGCTACGGCGCCTCGACCTGCGCGGCCT
>DASRBO010000185.1:0-18913 GCA_035653595.1 Acidimicrobiales bacterium
CACCTACTCCACCTTCACCGCCGTCGCCGCATCGGTGCGCCGGCGCCGCCCGTCCTCGGTGGTGGAGTCGGTGCCGGGGATCATGGCGTTCCAGGAGCTGGCCTCCATCACCGGTACCACCGTGGTGGACGAGCGTCAGAGCCTTTCCATCCGCACCGCCCTCGAAGGCGACGAGATCGCCGCCGCCCTCACCGACCGCGCCACTACGTTCGTGCTCTACAAGGGGGGCAGGCGCCTCCCCGAGCTGTCAGCGGCGGTGGAAGCGGCCGGGCGCTCGGAGACGGCGGTCGCCGGCGAGCTGCTCGGCCTGCCCGGCGAGCGGGTGGGACCGCTGACCGAGCTGGCCGACGGGCCCGCCTCCTACCTCGCGACCGTCATCGTCCCTGCGGACCCGGCCGCCGCCCCGGCTCCCGACCGGGGGCCCCGCCGGACGTCCGCCTCGACCTCGGGGCCGGCCCAGCGGCGCCGTCCGACGAGGTCGCGGTGATCTCCTTCGTCGGCGCCGGCCCCGGCGCCCCCGACCTGATCACCCTGCGGGGCGCCGACCGACTGGCCCGGGCCGAGGTGGTCGTGTGGGCCTCCTCGCTGGTCCCGGAGGCCGTCCTCGACCACTGCCGGGCCGGGGTCGTGCTCCACGACTCGGCCACCATGACCCTCGAGGACGTGACCGCGGTGTACGGGTCCCATCCGGAGGGGACCGCCATAGTGCGGCTCCACTCCGGGGATCCCTCGATCTACGGCGCCATCGCCGAGCAGATCGCCTGGTGCGAGGCCAACCGACGCCGCTGGGAGATAGTGCCCGGGGTCACCTCGGTTTCGGCGGCGGCGGCGGTGGTCGGGCGGGAGCTCACCGTGCCCGGGGTGAGCCAGAGCGTGGTGGTCACCCGCCTGGCCGGGCGTACCCGGGCCTCGGTGCCCGAGGGTGAGGGGGTGGCCGCCTTCGCCCCCCACGCCACCACCATGGCTGTCCTGCTCTCCGGTGCCCGTCCCGACGAGCTGCAGGCCGAGCTGCTGGCCGACGGCTCCGGCTACCGGCCGGACACCCCGGCGGTGGTCGTGGTACGGGCGACCTGGCCCGACCAGCAGGTGCTGGCCACCACGGTCGGACAGGTGGCGGAGACGATCAGGGCCAGCGGGGCGACCATGACCCTGCTGGTGCTGGTGGGCGACGCCCTGGCCGAGGGGGCGCCGGTGCGGCGCAGCCACCTCTACGCCCCCGAGTTCTCCACCACCTACCGGCTGCCATCCCGCGGAGGCTCCACCGCCGGTCGCCCCTCGGCCCGCCGGCGATGACCGATCCCGACGGGCCCGCCACCACCGAGCCCCCCCTCGCCCCCGAGGTGGCCCGGGCGAAGGGCCTGCGGCCGGGCTGGACCACCGGCACCTGCGCATCGGCGGCGGCCAAGGCGGCCGCCCTGTGGCTGACCACCGGTGAGCCCCCCGCCGAGGTCGAGGTCGGCCTGCCCGGCGGCCGCCGGGTCAGCTTCGCCGTCACCGACCTGGACCCGTCGCGGCCCCACCGCTGCGCCGTGGTCAAGGACGCCGGGGACGACCCCGATGTGACCAACGGCGCCCACATCACCGCCGAGGTGGCCTACGCGCCCGCCGGCGGCGAGGGAATCTCGCTCCGGGGCGGCGAGGGCGTCGGCACGATCACGCTCCCCGGCCTCGGCCTGGAGGTGGGGGCGCCGGCCATCAACCCGGTGCCGGCCCGGATGATCCGGGCCGCCGTGGCCGAGGTGACCGATCGCCCGGTCGTGGTGACGATCTCCGTGCCCGGTGGCGCCGCCATGGCCGCCCGCACCTCCAACGCCCGCCTCGGGATCGTCGGGGGGATATCCATCCTCGGCACCACCGGGGTGGTCAAGCCCTTCTCCACCGCCGCCTGGCGGGCCAGCGTGGTGCAGCAGGTCGACGTGGCCGCCGCCCAGGGACAGGGCCACATGGTGCTGTCGACCGGCAGCCGCACCGACGCCTTCGCCCAGCGCCGGTTCCCCGGGCTCCCGCCGGTCTGTTTCGTCGAGGTCGGCGACTTCACCGGCATAGCCCTGCGGCGGGTCGCCCACCACCACCTCGAGCGGATCACCTTCGTGGGCATGGCGGGCAAGATCACCAAGCTGGCCGCCGGCGTGCTGATGACCCACTACCGCCGCTCCAAGGTCGACGGCGAGCTCATGGCCGAGGTGGCCCGGGCCAGCGCCGCCCCCCAGGCGGTCATCGACGCCGCCACCGCCACCGCCACCGCCCGCCACTTCACCGAGGTGTGCCTCCAGTGCGGGCACCGCGCCCCGCTCGACGAGCTGTGCCGGCGGGCGGCCGCCGCCTGCCGGGCCCACGCCGGCGACAGCCTCGCCGTCGAGGTGCTGATGACCGACTTCGAGGGAACCGAGCTGATCGCCCGTGGGTGACGCCCCCTCTCCCGGGCCGGTCCCGCCGCTGGCTCCGGTCGACGTCGTCGGGCTCCACGGCGGCCAGTGGTACGGGGCCAGGGCCGAGGAGGCGCTGCGGCGGGCCGAGGTGCTCATCGGGGCCAGGCGCCAGCTCGACCTCCTGCCGGCCGACCTGGCCGGGGAGGCGGTGGAGCTGTGGGGACGGCTGGACGAGGTGCTCGACCTGGCCGAGCGCCGCCGTCGGGCCGGCCAACGGGTGTGCATACTGGCCGCCGGCGACCCCGGCTTCTTCGGCCTGACCCGGCTGGCCTCGGGTCGCTTCGGCCCCGACGGGCTGCGGGTGCACCCGGCCCCGTCGTCGGTGGCCCTGGCCTTCGCCCGGGTCGGGGTCAACTGGGACGACGCCGTGGTGGCCAGCGCCCACGGCCGGCCCCTCGAGCCGGCGGTGGGCACGGTCATGGGCCACGCCAAGGTGGCCGTGCTGGTCTCGCCCGACCAGCCCCCCGAGGCTCTCGGACGGGCCCTGGTGGAGGCCGGTTGCGGCCCCCGCTTGGTGGCGGTGTGCAGCCGGCTCGGTGAGATGGACGAGGTGGTGACCCGCACCGACCTGGCCGGCCTGGCCGCTGGCCGCTTCGACCCGTTGTCGGTGGTGGTGCTCCGGGCGCCCGAGCCCGAAGACGTCGCCGTCACCACCGGGGGCCCGGGCATGGGCCTGGCCTGGGGCCTGCCCGAGGCTGACTTCGAGCACCGCGCCTCGCGGTCGGGAGCCGGGGCCGGCTCCGAGCGGGGGATGATCACCAAGGCCGAGGTCCGGGCGGTGGCTCTGGGCAAGCTGGGCCTGCCGCCGGCAGGGGTGCTCTGGGACCTCGGCACCGGGTCGGGGTCGGTGGCAGCCGAGTGCGCCCGGCTGCGCCCCGGTCTTTCGGTGTACGCGGTCGACTCCGACCCCGAGGCCGTCTCCCTCGCCCGCCGCAACACCGCCGGCCTGGCGGTGACGGTGGTGGAGGGCCGGGCCCCGGCGTGCCTGGGGTCGCTTCCCGATCCCGACCGGGTCTTCGTGGGCGGCGGCGGCACCGAGGTGCTGGAGGCGGCCCTCGACCGGCTGCGCCCGGGCGGGGTGACGGTGGCGACCTACGCCCGACTCGACCGGGCCGGAGCGGCCGCCGCCCGTCTGGGCTCGGTCGTCCAGCTTTCCGTGGCCCGGGGATCCCCCCTGGCCGACGGGATCCGGCTGCGGGCCGAGAACCCGGTTTTCGTCTGCTGGGGCCCCGACCGGTGAGGATCCTGTGCCTGTCGGTAACCGACGCCGGTGCCGCTGTCGCCGCCCGCCTCCCGTACGAGCACCGGCGGGGCCGGCTGGTGGCCGGGGTGGCCGAGGAGTGGGACCACACCGACGCCTTCGTGCTGGTGGCGGCGACCGGGATCGCCGTGCGGGCCATCGCCCCCCACCTGGGCGACAAGCGCCACGACCCGGCGGTGGTTTGTGTCGACGACGGCGGCCGGTGGGTCGTCGCCCTGACGGGGGGCCACCACGGGGCCAACGACCTCGCCGTCGAGGTGGCCGCCCTGCTCGGCGCCACCGCCGTGGTCACCACGGCCACCGAGGCAGCGGGGCTGCCCGCCCTCGAGGGCCTGGCCGGGTTGCGGGCCGACGGTGACGTGGCCGGGGTGACCCGGGCCTGGCTGGACGGGAATCCGCCCGAGCTGAGCGTCGACCCCGAGCTGTCGGGCTGGCCCCTGCCGGCGGCGCTGGGCCGCCTCGGGCCCGCCACTGGGCAAGGGCGGCTGCGCCTGACCGACCGGGTGGGGCCGGCCGGGCCGGGCGAGGTGCTGCTGCGGCCGCCCAGCCTGGTGCTGGGCATCGGCACCAGCTCGGGGGCGGATCCGGCCGCCACCTCCGCTCTGGTGGACTCGGCGCTGGCCGAGGCGGGCCTCGACCCCCACTCGGTGGCGGCGGTGGCCAGCATCGATCGCAAGGCGAACGAGCCCGCCGTCGTTTCGGTGGCGGCCCGCTTCGGGGTGCGGCTGCGCCTCTTTCCTGCCGGGGCGCTGGCCTCGGTGGCGGTGCCCAACCCGAGCGAGGTGGTGGCCGCGGCCGTAGGCACGCCTTCGGTGGCCGAGGCCGCCGCCGTCCTCGCCGCCGGTCCCGGCGCCACCCTGGTGCTCCCCAAGCGCCGCAACCGCGAGGCCACCGTGGCGCTGGCCCGTCGGGCCGGTCCCGAGGGCCATCTGGCCGTTGTGGGGGTGGGACCGGGCGACGCCCGCTGGCGCACCCCGGAAGCCACGTCGGCGGTGCGGTCGGCCCAGGTGGTGATCGGATACGGGCCCTACGTTGACCTGGTGGGGGACCTGCTCTCCCCCGCCCAGGAGGTGCTGCGCCTCCCGATCGGCGCCGAGGTCGAGCGCTGCCGGCGGGCCCTCGAGCTGGCCGCCGGCGGCCGCCAGGTGGCCCTGGTGTGCTCCGGCGACCCCGGGGTGTTCGCCATGGCCTCGTTGGCGTGCGAGCTGGCGCCCCACCACGGGGACCCGGCCCTGACGGTGGTGCCGGGGGTCACCGCCGCCCTGGCCGCCGCCGCCGTCCTCGGTGCCCCCCTCGGCCACGACCACGCCGCCATCTCGCTGTCGGACCTGCTCACCCCCTGGGCGGTGATCGAGGCCAGGGTGGAGGCGGTGGCATCGGCCGACATGGCGGTCAGCTTCTACAACCCCCGCTCGGCCCGCCGTTCCGCCCAGCTGGGCCGGGCCCTCGAGCTCCTGGCCCGGTGCCGGCCGCCCGACACGCCGGCGGCGGTGGTCACCAACGTGGGAAGGCCGGGCCAGCGGGTGGTCCGCACCACCCTGGCCGAGCTCGATCCCGACCAGGTCGACATGCTTTCCCTGGTGGTGGTCGGCTCCTCGTCCACCCGGTGGATCGGCGAGCGGATGGTCACCCCTCGGGGCTACTCGGCCGGCCCGGGCGGAGCGGCAGCGACCGGGGCGGGCCGATGACCGTGGTGGTGGCACGGGGGACCGTGGTGGTGGCGGAGTCATGCACGGCCTGCGGTTCGTGCCTGGCCACCTGCCCGACCGGCGCCCTGGCACCGGCTCCCCGCCGGCCTGCGGTCAGGGACCGGCTGTGCACCGCCTGCCTGGCCTGCATAGAGGTCTGCCCGGTCGACGCCATCACCGAGGCGGTGGGACCCCGGTGAGCACCGATGACCAACCGGTCAGCGCCCAGCGGCCGGCGGTGCACCCCATAGAAGCCGAGAGCTTCCGCATCCTGGAGGCCCGGGTCGACCTGTCCGGTTGGGCTCCCCAGGAGCGGGCCGTGGTCGCCCGGGTCATCCACGCCACCGCCGACGAGTCCTTCGCCGCCACCATGAGGGTCGGGGCCCGGGCGGTGAGCGGGGCGTCGGTCGCCCTTCAGGAGGGAGCGGCGGTGATATGCGACGCCCGCATGGTGGTGGCCGGCATCGCCAGCGGGTTGGGACCTTCCCATGCCCCGCTTTGCCTGCTGGACGAGGTGCCCGTAGCCGCACCGGGCGACACCCGCAGCGCCGCCGCCATGCGCCTGGCCGCCGACCGCCACCCCGACGGGGCCGTCTTCGTCATCGGCAACGCACCCACCGCCCTGGCGGCCCTCCTGGACCTCCATGCTGACGGGCGGGTGCGGCCGGCGGCGGTGATCGGGCTGCCCGTCGGCTACGTGGGGGCGCTGGAGGCCAAGGCCCGGCTGTGGGACAGCCCTCTCGCCCCCATTGCCGTGACCAACCTGGACCGGCGCGGCGGGAGCCCGGCGGCGGCGGCCGCCTTCAACGCCATCGCCCGCCTCGCCCGGCCCCTCCCCGCCGGGGGGAGCTGACGCTCAGCGACCGACGAAGCGGGGGGTGCGCTTCTCGAGGAAGGCGGCCACGCCCTCGCGGTGGTCCTGGGTGCGGAACAGCTCGCCCAGGCTCATGCTGACCCACCGGCCTAGCTCCTCCCAGTCGGGATCGAGGGCCCGGCGCAGGCCGGCCTTGATCCGCGCCACCGCCAGCGGCGGGTTGGCGGCGATGCGCTCGGCCAGGGCGGTGGCGGTGGGGAGCAGCTCCTCGTGGGGGACCACCCGGCTCACCAGCCGCAGCTCGAGGGCGCGGGCGGCGTCGATGACCTCGCCGGTCATCAACAGCTCGGCGGCCGTCTCCCGCCCCACCAGCTGGGCCAGCCGGGCGATGCCGGCCACGTCGCTCACCAGCCCGCGCAGCACGAAGAGCTCCCCGAAGCGGGCCCTGTCCGATGCCACCCTGATGTCGGCCATCAGGGCCAGCTCCATCCCCCAGCCGACGGCGGCGCCGTTGACGGCGGCGATCACCGGCACGTCGGTGGCCAGGAGGGCCTGGGCCGCCGGGGTGAGCCGGGGCTCGACGGTGGTGGCGCCGTCGCCCGAGCCCATGACCGCGCGCACGTCGTCGCCGGAGCAGGAGGCAGGGTCGGCACCGGTGACCACCAGCGCCCGCGCCGTGGTCTGCCGCACCGCCCTCTCCAGCTCCTCGTAGGTCCGCCACCGCAGGGCGTTGCGCACCTCTGGCCGGCGCAGAGTGAGGACCTCTACCTCGCCGGTGCGCTCGACGGTGATGTCCTCGTAGCCCATGGCGGCGCCCCCTCCGGCCTGACCGTGCGCCACGCTACCGGCGGCGGAGGAGCCGCTCAGCCCACCGCAAAGCGCTCGATGTCACCTCGGCGAAGGTCGAGCCCGAGGCCGGGCCGGGTCCGGTCGGGCACCAGCACCCCCCCTTCGGCCGGTTCGAGCACGCCGTCGAAGAAGAGGGACTCTATGCGCACGTGGTCGTGGAAGTACTCGAGGTGGCGCAGGTGCCACACAGCCGTGCAGGCGTGGGCGCTGATCTGGGGGGCGCAGTGGGCCGACAGGTCTATGTGGGCGGCGTCGCACAGAGCGGCGACCTTCAGGAAGCCGGTGAAGCCCCCGCACCTCGTGACGTCGGCCTGCAGGCAGTCCACCGCCCCCGCGGCCAGCATGGCGGCGAAGTACTCGGCGGTGTAGCCGTACTCGCCGGCGGCCACGTCGATTCCCGTCGGCGCCCCCCGCCTGACGGCGGCCAGGCCGGCCAGGTCGTCGGAGGAGACCGGCTCCTCGAACCAGCCGACGGCGAAGTCGGCGTACACGTTGGCCTCTGCCATGGCCTGGCGGGGGCTGAAGGCCCCATTGGCGTCCACGTAAAGGGCGGTGTCATCGCCCACCGCCTTGCGGGCGGTGGCCAGCCGCTCGGGGTCCTCCGCCGGGCGGCGGCCGACCTTGATCTTCACCCGGGGGATGCCGGCCCCGACCCAGCCGGCCAGCTGGTCGTGCAACTGGGCAGGGCTGTAGGAGCAGAAGCCGCCGCTTCCGTAGATCGGGACCTCGGCCCGGCAGGCGTCGAGGGCCACCGCCGCCGGCACGTCGAGCAGGCGGGCCTTGAGGTCCCACAGCGCCACGTCCACTGCCGACAGGGCGGTGGCGCCAACGCCTACCCGGCCCACGTTGCGCAAGGCGTCGACCATCCTCGCCCATGCCGCCGCTACGTCGAGGGCGTCGTGGCCCTCCACCACCGGGGCCAGCTTCGACGCGACCAGCGAGACGGCCCCGGCGTCGGTGTAGCTGTAGCCGATGCCGGTCAGGCCGCCTGCTCTGGCCTCGACCACGACCACGGTGGTGGCGTCCCACTCGAGGGTGCCGTCGGACTCCGGCACCTCGGTTGGCACGGTGTAGGCCCGGGCCACCACTTCGGTGACCGGGATCGAGGTCCTGACCATGGCCGCCCTCCCTGTCTCCGTCCTCGGTCCCCTACTGCCCGGTGTCCCTGCCGCCGGGACTTCCCGCAGCGCAGTCTCGTCGCGCCGTCCGCCGGGCCCGGCGGCCGACCACCCCACCAGCGGACCGCCCACCAGCGGACCGCCCATCAGCCGACCGCCCGCCAGCTCTGTGCACCAGCCCTGTCCTACCCAGTTCCCGGCTCCCTGCTGCGACCGGCCCGTTTACCCGACGATCAGCCGGGTACCCCAGACGGCATGGCGGTGGCAGTGGTGACGGGTGCGTCGGCGGGGGTCGGAAGGGCCACTGCGGTCGCCCTGGCTGAACGGGGGTTCGACGTTGCCCTGGTGAGCCGGGGCCGGACCGGCTTGGAGGCCGCGGCCAAGGAGGTCGAGGCCCGCGGCGGCCGGGCGCTGGTGGTGCCCGCCGACGTGTCGCACTGGGACCAGGTCGACGCTGCCGCCGGCACCGCCGAGGAGGAGCTGGGCCCGATCGCCGTGTGGGTGAACGACGCCATGACCACGGCGTTCGCCCCGTTCTCAGACATCGCGCCGGACGAGTTTCGCCGGGCGGTGGAGGTGACCTTCCTCGGGCAGGTCTGGGGGACCCGGGCGGCGCTGGAGCGCATGAAGCCCCGTGACGCCGGCGCCATCGTCAACGTCGGCTCCGCCCTCGCCTTTCTTGGGATCCCGTTGCAGTCGGCCTACTGCTCGTCGAAGTTCGCCTGCCGCGGCTTCTTCGAGTCGGTGCGGGCCGAACTGATCCACGAAGGCAGCCGGGTCCGTCTGAGCATGGTTCACCTGCCGGCGGTGAACACTCCCCAGTTCGGCTGGTGCAAGAGCGTGTTCAACCGCCACCCCCAGCCGGTGCCGCCGATCTACCAGTCCGAGGTGTGCGCCAGGTTCATCGTCGACACCGCCCTCGACGGCCGGCGGAGCAAGATCATCGGCTCGTGGAACAAGCTCCTCGTAGCGGCGTCGAAGGTCATGCCCGGCGTCGGCAACCAGTACGCCGCCATCGGGGCGTGGGACACCCAGCTCACCGAGCGCGACAGCGGGACCGACCGCCCGGTGAACCTGTTCGAACCCGTAGACGTCAACGACGACTACGGGGCGCACGGGATCTTCGACGACAAGGCCGGGGGCTTCCTGGACCCGTCGTTCCTGAAGTCGCTCCCGACCACGGCCGTCACCTTCGGAAAGGCCCTGGGCATGGCGGCCCGGGACCGCACAGAGGTGTACCGGGCCCGGCTGCGCCGGGCCTAGCCGTCGAACTCAGACCGCAGCGCCGCCGTCGGCCAGGCGCCGCTCCAGCGAGGTGACCTTGGTGACCATGGCCCCGGTGGTGCCCGGCCGATAGTCGATCTTGATCACCGCGCTGGCCCGACCGGCACCGGCCGCCACCACCTCGACGCAGTTCCGGATGAGGTCCATCACCTCGTCCCACTCACCCTCCACGTTGGTGAACATGGCGTTGGTCTCGTTGGGCAGGCCGCTGGCCCGGACCAACCTGACGGCTTCGGCGACGGCGTCACCCACCGACCCGCCGGCGCCGATGGGAGTGACTGAGAAGGCAGCAAGCACGCCCTCACGGTATCGGCCCCATGCCCGGCTCCGACGGGTGGCGCACCCGCCGCAAACCCCTGCATCGTGCTGCGCCGCTCTGCGGTCGCGCCACGCCTGGTTGGGTTAGGAGAATGGTGGTTCGGGAGATCAATCCCGTGTGAGCCTCACGACCGATCCCGTCACCACCCAGTTGGCACCGGTTGGCACGGTCCGGCCGGAGCCGCCCCTGGACGGCGAGCCCACCGTGCCGGTTCCGGCAGTAACTCGCCACGAGGATCCGCGCACCGGGCGCATGGAGCCGCTCCGCCCGGCGACCGGCCCTGCCGGGCCGGACCACATGGATCGGTCAGCGCCGGAGTGCCCGACCTGTCGCGCCCGCGCTCTCGACCGGGCACCCGCACCGACCACGCCCGCCCGCTCCACTCGCTCCGGACGGGGCCTGCGCACCGCCGTGGTGGCGGCGGCGACCGCCGTCGTCGTGACCGGAGGCGGAGTGCTGGCTGCCCAGGCGGGGGTCCTGCACCGTGCGGTCGCGAGCGGAACCAACCAGGCGACAGCGCCGGCCCCGGGCCTGTTGTTGGCCACTGGGCAGCAGTGGGGCTCGGCCAGCTACCGCGTGCCGGGGCCCGGCTTCGCCGTGAGCGTCACCGACAGCAGCCGTCCCTGCTGGCTCAGCATCGACGCCGACGGGAAGACGGTCTACGCCGGGGTCCTGAACCCGGGCAGCTCCGCCCGGGCCACGGCCCGCCAGAGCATCACCGTGCAACTGGGAGCTGGCGGCGCTTCGGTCGTTGTGAGCCACTCCGGACGGAGCCAGATCCTCCAGCCCGCCAGCGCCCCTTACCGCCTGAGCCTCACCACCGAGTAGCGGCGACCTAGCTGGCCTCGTCGCGCCGGTCGCGACTCAGCCGGTACAACAGGGCCCGCTCCTCGGAGTCCAGCCGCGATGACGCCCCCCCGGTGGGCCGACGCTGGTTGCCCAAGCGCTCGGTGAGAAGGCTCAGGTTGTGCGATGCCGCGTCCAGCTGGCGCCGCAGCTCGTCGCGCTCGGACGCGACCGCGTCGCGATCGGCGCGGGTGCGGGCCAGCTGGCGCTCGAGCTCGGTCACCCGGGAGCCGAGCTGGTCCAGCTTGCGGCGGAGGATGGGACGATCTCCGCTCTCGCGCGCCGGAGGCTCGGACAGCACCCGGCTGACCCGGGCCAGCAGCGCTCCGGCCAACTCGTCGTAGTCGAACTCGGACGGCGCTGCCGGTGCGGACGGTGCGGACGCTGCGGACGGGACAGCCTGCTCCTCGCCTCGCCCATCGCCGTCACCGGCGCTGAATACATCCTCGGACTCAAAGCCGGACACGTCGGCCGCCTCGATCCGATAAGTGCGCTTTCCGCGAACTTCGCGGCGGATCTGACCGGCGCGCTCCATGGCCGAAACCAGCTGAATGAAGGCCAGCGATGAGCCGTCGTAGTCGACCGCGTCCTTGAGGACAGCTGTGGCCCGTCCGCCGTCATCGACGATCGCACCGTTGGTGGAGAGGTGAGCAATTATGCGACTACGGGCGGTCAGATCCTTCGACACGAGAGTACCTACTTCCGGGTAGCGACACTCGGACAATGGGGGGGTGTAAAGAGACGATTCCCTGCCTGGCCAGCATGCCAGGACTCTGGAAATTCAATCCTTAGCGCAGGCGACGTGATGATGCCAACTCACAATGTAGTCCAGCTGATATGGCCGCAGCACGGTAGGAGCAATTTGCTGTCTGTCAGCAGGTCGCTATCGTCGCGTCACTGGGTCGGCGTCGGCCAGGAAGCCGGCTGCCAGAAGGAGCCGCTGGATGGAGCTGGGCCTGCGCGGACGGGTGGCGCTGGTGACAGCGTCGTCAAGGGGGCTGGGATTCTCCTCCGCCAAGGCGCTGGCGGAGGAAGGTGCCAACGTGGTCATAACCTCACGCGACCAGAGCGCCCTCGAGCGCGCCCGGGCCGACCTGCCCGGCCCGGTGCACGCCATTGCGGCCGACATGTCCGATCAGGACACCCCACGACTAGTGGTGGAGCAGACGGTCGAACGTTTCGGTGCACTGCACGTCGTGGTAGCCAACAACGGCGGGCCGCCGCCGGGGCGCGCTCTGGAGCTGTCGGACGAGTCGATACATCACGCCGTCGACGCCAACCTGTTGTCGGCCGTGCGGCTGGTGAGGGAGGCCCGACCTCATCTGAGGACGGCAGGATGGGGACGGATCTGCTGTATCACCTCCTACAGCATCAAGCAGCCCATTCCCACCCTGGCCCTGTCAAACGTCGCCCGCACCGGCTTGTGGGCCTGGGTCAAGACGGCGTCACCTGAGCTCTTCGCCGAAGGAATCACCCTCAACCTCGCCTGCCCCGGGCCCCACGCCACCGACCGGATGCGTCAGCTCGGCGGTGGCGGCCCCATGGGCGACCCCGACCGGTTCGGCCGTATCGTCGCCTTCCTCTGTTCGGATGCCGCCGCCTTCATGACCGGGGCGGCGGTCAACGTCGACGGGGGACTGACCCAGGGCCTGCTGTGACCGTCATGACTGCTCGACGAGGATGAGAGCGGTCACGTCGTTGACTAGGTCCTCGCCCACGCGGTAGCGGGCCAGGTTGGCGGCGAACAGCTCGGCCTGGCGGAGGTAGCGGCCGGTGCCTCCGGCGGCGTTGTGGGCCGTGACGGTGACCCGTGGGTGGTCCCAGAACGGGTGATCGGGCGGCAGCGGCTCCCGCTGGAACACGTCGAGCACGGCCGCCTCCGGCCTTCCCCACTCGAGCGCTGCCAGCAGCGCGGCCTCGTCCACCAGGGCGCCGCGGGCGACATTGACCAGGACCGAGCGCTCCTTCATGGAGGCGAGGAAGCCGGCGTCGACCAACCCGGTGGTAGCGGCGGTGGCAGGAAGGGCCAGCACGACCACATCGGCCGAGCCGAGGACGCCCCTCAGCTCCGGCGGCGCGACCGTTCGGTGGGTCGGGTCGCCATCACCGGGGTGGCGGCGGCAGCCTATGACCGTGGCGCCGAAAGCGGACGCCCGCCGGGCGACCCCGCCGCCGATGGACCCCAGGCCGATCACCAGCCAGGTCGTGCCGTAGACCTCGCGGTAGTCATGGGTCTCCCACCGGTGCTCGGCCTGGGCCCGCCGCCAGGCACGGGCGTCCTGGAAGTGGTCCAACACCGAGCGGATTACGAACTCGGCGATAGGTATGCCGTTGACGTGGGCGTTCGTCACCCGCACTCCTCTGCCGGCCAGCTCGCCAAAGACGCGGTCGTCGAAGCCGGCCGCCGGCGACTGGAACCAGCGCAGGGTCGGCGCGCGTCTCAGCAGACCGAAGAACGGTCGCAGTGGGGCGCCCCGGTGGTAGAGGTCGGAGGTCCCCCAGGCAACCTCGACATCGGCGGAGTCGAGCGCGATCTGCTCCCCCCCGCCGCCGGAGAGGCCGCCGTCTTCCTCCACGATCACCGCCTGGTCGGTCACCTCGGCCACCTCGGGCCAGAAACGGTCGTAGGCCGGCCGGGTGAGGAGGATCCGCACCAGCGGACCGTAGCCACCGGGCGGTTACCGGGGCCACCGGCAGGTCCGGATAGCCGGGGCCGGGGGCGGCGGTAGCGTGAGGGCGATGCTGCACGCTTTCGTACTGATCGAGGCGGAGCCGGCCCGCATAGCAGCACTGGCCGAGGAGCTGGCCGGCACCGAGGGTGTCGCCGAGGTCTACTCGGTCGCGGGCGAGTCAGCCGACATCGTGGCCGTCGTTCGGGTCCGCCACCACGAGGGGCTGGCCGAGGTGGTGACCAAGCGCATCGCCACCTCAGGGGGCATCAGGGCCACCCGTACCATGATCGCCTTCGAGGCCCACAGCCGCCACGACCTCGAGGCCATGTGGGACCTCGGCGCGGGACGCTGAGCCCTCCTACAGTGTCGCCATGCCCGGCTCCCTCCTCGGCAACGCCGTCCCCCGAGTCGAGGATCCCGACCTGCTGGTGGGCAGGTCGACCTTCGTCGACAACCTGCCCATATCCGGCGCCCTGCACCTCGTGTTCGTCCGTTCGACTCTTCCCCATGCCCGGCTGCGGGAGATAGACACCTCGGCAGCGGCCTCCATGCCCGGCGTGGTGGGGGTGTTCAGCGCCGCCGAGCTCGACCTCCCCGCCTTCCAGGGGTTCATGAGCCTGAACGACGCCTGCGCCCGGCCGCCGTTGGCAACCGACAAGGTCCGGTTCGTGGGCGAGCCGGTGGCGGCGGTGCTCGCCGAGAGCCGCGCCGCCGGCGAGGACGCCGCCGAGGCGGTCATCGTCGACTACGACCCGCTCGATTCCGTCACCGATCCGGAGGCGGCCCTCGCTCCGGGCGCCCCGTTGCAGTTCGAGGAGCTCGGCAGCAACCTGGCCGCGGGCAGCCGCGATCCCGACGGCCCCGACCCGCTGGCCGACGCCGAGGTGGTGGTGAGGGGACGCTTCGAGAACCAGCGGGTGGCCGTGCTGCCGATGGAGGGCAACGCCATCGCCGTGGTGCCCGGCGGCGAAGGCACCGATGCCCTGATCACCGTCTACGTCGCCACCCAGATGCCGCACCTGTTCGTGCGCATGGCGTCCAGGGCCTTCGGCTACCACCGCGGTGAGATGAGGGTCGTGGCGCCCCACGTGGGCGGTGCCTTCGGGGCCAAGGCCGGCATGGCGGCCGAGCACATGGTGGCCATAGCGCTGGCCCGGCGGCTCGAGGTGCCGGTCAAATGGGTCGAGTCACGCTCGGAGAACCTGGTGGCGATGCCGCACGGGCGGGCCCAGGTGCAGTACATCGAGATGGGATTCGACGAGGACGCCCGCATCAGCGGCATGCGCTGCCGGGTGATCAGCGACGCCGGCGCCTACGCCGGCTTCGGCGGGGCGCTGGCGATGGGGCCCACCCGAAACATGGCCCAGGGCGTCTACCGCATCCCGCGGATCCGCTACGACGTCGCCGTCGCCCTCACCAACACCACCCCCGTGGGGGCGTTCCGAGGAGCGGGCCGACCGGAGGCGGCCGCCTTCCTCGAACGGATCATGGACATGGCCGCCGACCAGCTGGGCATCGACCCCGTGGAGCTGCGCAGCCGCAATCTCATAACGCCCGACCAGTTCCCCTACACCACTGTCATGGGCACCACCTACGACGTCGGTGACTACCAGCGGGCCCTGGACGAGGCGGTCCGCATGGTCGACTACCCGCAGGTGCGGGCCGAGCAGGAGCGCCGTCGCCAGTCGGGCCAGTCCCTCCAGCTCGGTATCGGCCTGGCGACCTATGTGGAGGTCACCGCCGGCGGAGGGGCGGGCGAGTACGCCTCGGTCGAGGTGCACCACGACGGATCGGCCACCATCCATGTCGGGACCTCGGCCCACGGCCAGGGCCACGCCACCTCGTTCTCCATGATCGTGGCGGACATGCTCCGGATCCCGATCGAACGCATCCGCTTCGTGCAGTCCGACACCGCCGCCGTGCCCCGAGGCGGGGGGACCGGGGGCTCACGATCGCTTCAGCTGGGGGGAAGCGCCGTTCGGCAGGCGACCGAGGCCGTCCTCCAGAAGGCCCGCAACACCGCTGCCCGCCTGCTGGAGGCGGATCCCGCCGACATCGTGGTCCATGAGGACGGACGGGTCGGGGTGGCCGGCGTCCCCGCCACCGCCATCGAATGGCCCCGGCTGGCCCAGGCCGCCGACGAGGACGGCGACCCGCTGGCGGCGGCCCTCGACTTCGAGCAGGCCGGCGCCACCTTCCCGTTCGGTGCCCACGCCTCGGTGGTGGAGGTGGACACCGACACCGGTCAGGTGCGGCCCCTGCGCCACGTGGCGGTGGACGACTGCGGCCGGATCCTCAACCCGCTCATCGTGGCGGGACAGCAGCACGGGGGTATCGCCCAGGGGATGGCCCAGGCGCTGTGGGAGCAGTTCGTCTACGACCAGGACGGCAACCCGGTGACCACCACCCTGGCCGACTACGGCATGCCCAGCGCGGCGGAGCTGCCCAGCTTCGAGGCGGCCAACACCGAGACGCCCACGCCGCTGAATCCCCTCGGCGCCAAGGGCATCGGCGAGTCGGGGACCATTGGGAGCACGCCGGCGGTGCAGAACGCGGTGGTCGACGCCCTGAGCCACCTAGGGGTGGCACACATCGACATGCCGTGCACCTCGGAGCGGGTGTGGCGGGCGGTCGTCGCCGCCAGGTCAGGTCAGCCGGAGCCCGCCTGGCGGACCCCACCGGCGATCTTCGACACCCTGCCAGTGCGCGGGGCTCCCCCCGAGGCCGCCTCGGCCGACATCTGAGCGCCCCGGCCTGATCCATCCCCGGCCTGATCAACGCCGTCCCCCGGCCGGCCACGGGTTCGTGTGCCAACGGGCAGGTCCCGTAGTGTCGGCCGGACCGGCAGGGCGCTGCGTCCCCGGGCACCGGCGGAGCTGACCCCGTCAGGAGGAACGGTGAGCGAGGTAGTCGTCGTGGGCGGAGGTGTAGCCGGGCTGGCCACGGCGCTGGCGCTGGGGCGCTCGGGCCATCGGGTCATCCTCCTGGAGCGCGATCCGCTGCCGCCGGCCGCCGACGCCGAGGAGGCCTTCCTAGCCTCCCGCCGAGGCGCGCCCCAGGTCCACCAGACCCACGGGTTCCTCGCCCGCATCCGGGTCGAGCTGCGCCGGCTCTTCCCCGACGTGCTCGAAGCCCTCATGGACGCCGGCTGCCACACCCTGCCCCTCACCTCCAACCTGGGTGAGCCCCGTCCCGGCGACGAGGACCTGGCCGTCGTGGTCGTGCGGCGCACCACCTTCGAGTGGGTGCTGCGGCGGGCGGTGGCGGCCGAGCCGTCCGTCAGCTTCGGAACCGATCGGGCGGTCGCCGGGTTGATCGCCGAACCGGGCGCCGCAGGTGTACCGGTCGTCACCGGCGTCCGGCTGGCCGACGGCGAGACCCTTCCGGCTGACCTGGTTGTCGGCGCCACCGGCCGGCGGGGGCCGGTCCCCGAGTGGCTGGCCCGGTGCGGGGTGACCGTGCCGGAGACCGTGCACGAGAGCGGCCTCATGTACCTGACCCGCTGGTACCGCCTGCCGGCCGGCTTCGGCGGGACCATGGACCCCAAGCTCGGCGGGGACCTGGGCTTCGTGAAGTACCTGGGCGTGCCCGGCGACGCCGGCACCCTGTCCGTCACCCTCGCCATCCGGCCCGACGACGTCGCGCTCCGCACCGCCCTGTCGGACCCGGACGGCTTCGAGCACGCCTGCAGGCTGCTGCCCGGTCCGGACCAGTTCTTCGCCCACGGGCCCCTGGAGCCGCTCGGAGGGGTCAGGCCGATGGCCGGCCTGCTCAACCGCCTCCGCCGGTTCGCCGCCGACGACGGCTCGCCCCTGGTCCACGGATTCCATGCCGTCGGGGACGCCCACACCTGCACCAACCCCCTGTACGGGCGGGGCTGCTCGCTGGCGGTGGTGCAGGCCCGTCTCCTCGCCGAGGCCATGGCTGCCCACCCAGGAGATCACGAAGCCCGGTCCCGCCGCTACGAGCGGGACTGCGCCACCGAGGTGGAGCCCTGGTTCCACCTGTCGGTGGAGATGGACCGCATGGGGGCCGACCCGGCCGGCCTGCCCACCGGGGGCGACGATGCCCAGCGCCGGGCGATCGGGGCGGTGCTGGCGGCGGCGGCGACCGACCCGGTCCTCGGGCGGGGGATGGCACGGCTGTGGAACCTGCTGGCGACCCCGGCCGAGCTGATGGCCGATCCGAGCTACACGGTGAGGGCGGCCGAGGTCATGGCCAACCCCGACGCCTACCCCACCCCGGCGGCCGAAGGGCCGACCCGTCAGGAGTTGCTTGCGGCCCTCGGGCAGATGGAGGGGGCGGCCCGGTGAGCATCAGGCAGCGCACGGTGGCCACCAACGGGGTCGAGCTGAGGGTCACCGAGGCCGGCGAGGGGCCGCTGGTGGTGCTGGCCCACGGCTTCCCCGAGCTGGCCTACTCGTGGCGGCACCAGATCCCCTTCCTCGCCGAGGCTGGCTTCCGGGTGGTCGCCCCCGACCAGCGGGGCTACGGCGGCTCCTCTCGCCCGGCGGCGGTGGAGGACTACGACATCCTGCATCTCACCGGCGACCTGGTGGGACTGCTCGACGACATCGGCGAGGACAGAGCCGTGTTCGTCGGCCACGACTGGGGCTCGATCGTGGCGTGGAACATGGCGCTGCTTCACCCCGAGCGCGTCGCCGCCGTGGTCGGGATGAGCGTCCCCTTCCTGCCCCGATCGCCGCTGCCTCCCGTGCAGCTGATGCGCCAGGTGTTCGGCTCGTCGTTCTTCTACATCGTCTACTTCCAGGAGCCAGGGGTGGCCGATGCCGAGCTGGGGCGCGATCCGGCCACGACCATGCGCCGGCTCCTCGCCGCCGCCCCCCGGGCCGGAGCGCTTGATGAGACTGCCATGGCCGACGACGGGCGGGGCTTCGTCGAGAGGATGCAGGAGCCCGAGGCGCTGCCCGGCTGGCTCACCCAGGCCGAGCTCGACCACTACTCCGACGAGTTCAGCCGGACCGGCTTCACCGGGGGACTCAACTGGTACCGCAACCTGGACCGCAACTGGGAGATGACCCCGGAGCTGTCCGACGCCAAGGTGACGGTGCCCTCCCTCTTCATCGGCGGCGCCGACGACCCCGTGCTGGTGATGAGTCCCCCGTCGGTGATGGACGGTCACCTGCTCGACCACCGGGGCACCGTCCTGATCCCCGGTGCCGGCCACTGGGTCCAGCAGGAGGCCCCGACGGCCGTCAACACCGCCCTGCTGGAGTTCCTGGCCGGCATCCAGCCGACCGGGGCAGCGGGGCCTGACCCCGAGGAGGTCCATTGAGATCAGCGGTGCTGCGGGACGGCCGGATGGTGGTGCGGGGCGACGTCCCCGATCCGGAGCCGGCCTTCGGCCAGGTTCTGGTGCAGGTGAAGGCCTGCGGCATATGCGGGTCCGACCTGCACTTCGCCCGCCACGGCGCCACCATGCTGCGGCTCGGTCAGGAGATGCGGGGCATGCCGGAGGTGGGAGGTCTCACCCCGCCCGACCCGGCCCGCGACGTTTTCATGGGCCACGAGTTCGCCGCCGAGGTCCTCGACTACGGCCCGGACACCGTGGGCCCGGCGCCTGGCTCGGTGGTCACCTCGATGCCCGTGATGCTGACCATGGCCGGGGTGCG
>DASRBO010000186.1:0-19750 GCA_035653595.1 Acidimicrobiales bacterium
CCGAGCATGGTGCCCAGGGCGGCCACCGCCTGCTGGTCGAGCGGCGTGTCGAGCTCGTCCGGCCCGATCCACGGGGCAGACACCCCGCCGGGGATGACCGCCTTGATGGCGTTGCCGTCCCGCACGCCGCCACCGAGGCGGGGGTCGTAGATGAGGTCGCGGAAGGTCGGCTTGTTCATCTCGACCTCGTAGTTGCCCGGGCGCCGCACATGCCCGGCCAGGGCGAAGATGCGGGTGCCGGTGGAGGTCGGCGCCCCGAGGGCGGCGTAGGCGGCCCCGCCGTTGTTGACGATCCAGGGGATGGTCGAGACGGTCTCCACGTTGTTGACGATGGTGGGCTCGGCGTAGAGCCCCATCACCGCCGGGTACCACGGCGGCTTGATCCGGGGGAAGCCGCGCTTGCCCTCGAGGCTCTCGAGGAGCCCGGTCTCGTCCCCGCAGATGTAGGCGCCGGCGCCCGGGTGCACGACCACGTCGAGGGAGAAGCCGGAACCGAAGATGTCGGCACCCACGGCGCCGTGGCGGTAGGCGTCGTTGAGCGCCTCCTGAACCCGCTCGAGGCCGAGGGCGAACTCGCCCCTTATGTATACGAAGGCCTGGGTGGCCTGCACGGCGTAGGCGGTGATCACCGTCCCCTCGATCAGCTGGTGGGGGTCGCCGACGACGAGGGCGTGGTCCTTGAAGGTCGCCGGCTCGCTCTCGTCGCCGTTGACCACCAGGTAGCGCACTGGGGCCGGTCGCAGCATGGACCATTTGCGCCCGGTGGCGAAACCGGCCCCGCCCCGGCCCAGCAGCCCCGAGGTGTCGACCTCGGCGGCCACCTGCTCGGGGTGCATGGTCAGCGCCTTGCGCAGGGCGGTGTAGCCCCCGGTGGCCAGGAACCGCTGCAGGGTGTGGGAGCCGTCTGCGCCCAGGCGCGACGTGACGATCCTGGGCGCCTCGGTGACCGTCACGCCCTCACCCCCGCCCGCCCGACTGGCCCTGCTGGCCCTGGGCGGGACCCTGCGCCGCCCCGGCGTCGCGCCGGGCCTGCTCCGCCCGCTCGGCCCGCTCGGCGTCGGAACGGGCCCGTTGGGCGGCGATCTCGTCCGTCCCCACCCGGAGCCCACCGTCGCGCCGGACGCGGTTGAGCACCCCGTGGGCGGGCACGGTGTCGGCCAGGGCCCCCGAGCGCAGGTCCGCCACCAGGCGGTCGAAGGCTGGCCCGTCGAGGGGGCCGAAGTAGCGGTAGTTCACCTGCACGCACGGGGCCCGGTCGCAGTAGGCGATGCACTCGCTGTCCTCGAGGGTGATCGTCCCGTCAGCGGTGGTGCCCCCGACGGTGACGCCCAGGCTGGCCTCGGCGTGCTCGAGCAGCTCCTCGGCCCCGGCCAGCAGGCAGGCGATGTTGGTGCAGACGGCCACCAGGTGCCGTCCCACCGGCTCGGTGTGCAGCATGTCGTAGAACGAGGCCGTGCCCAGGACCTCTGCCGGGGTGAGATCGAGCAGCTCGGCGATGTGGCCGACCGCCTCGGGCGTGAGCCAGCCGTCCTGCTCCTGGGCCAGGTGGCACAGGGGCACCAGGGCCGAGCGGGGGTGCGGGTAGAGGGAGATGGTCTGGCGGGCTCGGGCCAGGTTGTCGGCACTGAGGCGGGCCACTAGCGGTCCACTCCTCCCATCACCGGGTCGACGGAGGAGATGACGGCCACGGCGTCGGCGACCAGTCCGCCGCGCATCATGATCGGCAGGCTCTGGAGGTTGACGAAGGAGGCGTCGCGGATGTGGCACCGGTAGGGCTTGGAGGATCCGTCGGTGGCCAGGTAGCAGCCCAGCTCGCCTCGGGGCGACTCCACCGCCACATAGACCTCGCCCTCGGGCACCTTGAAGCCCTCGGTGAAGATCTTGAAGTGGTGGATCAGCGCCTCCATCGACTCGTCGATGCGGCGCCGCGGCGGCGGGGTCACCTTCTTGTCCTGCACCCGGTAGTCGCCAGCGGGCATGGCCTCGGCGATCTGGGCCAGGATGCGCAGCGACTCGCGGATCTCGTTGAGGCGGATGGCATAGCGGTCGAAGGCGTCCCCGAAGCGGCCGACGACCACGTCGAAGTCGAGGTCCTCGTAGAACATGTAGGGCAGCTCGCGGCGCAGATCCCAGGCCACCCCGGTGCAGCGCAGCACCGGCCCCGTGGCCGACAGGGCCAGGGCCTCCTCGGCGCTGATTACCCCGACCCCCTGGGTGCGCTCGCGGAAGATGGGCTGGCCGGTCAGCAGCTCGTCGTACTCGTCGAGGCGGGGCGGAACAGTCCGCAGGATGACGTCGAGGTCGTCCTGCCAGCCGTCGGGGAGGTCGGCGGCCACCCCACCGGGGCGGATGTAGTTGTGGTTCATCCGGAGCCCGCTGGTCTTCTCGAAGAAGTCGAGGATCATCTCCCGCTCGCGGAAGCCGTAGATCATCATGGACACGGCGCCGACGTCCATACCGTTGGTGGCCATCCAGAGCAGGTGCGACGACACCCGGTTGAGCTCGGTCATGAGCATCCGGATCCACGTGGCCCGCTCGGGCACCTCGACCTCGAGCAGCTTCTCCACCGCAAGGGAGAAGACCAGCTCGTTGAACAGCGGGGCGAGGTAGTCCATGCGGGTGACGTTGGTGCAGCCCTGCACGAAGGTGAGCTCCTCGGCCGTCTTCTCCATGCCGGTGTGCAGGTAGCCGATGATCGGCTTGGTACGGAGGACGGTCTCGCCCTGCAGCTCCATCATGAGCCGCAGAACCCCGTGGGTCGACGGGTGCTGGGGGCCCATGTTGATGATCATGGTCTCGCCCTCGCGCTCGACGTCGATGTCGGACGAGTCGAGGACGTTGCCCTCGGGCAGGCGCAGGACGGCACCCTGCTCCATCAGCAGCTCGCGGGACTCCGTGTCCGATCGGGGCTGCATCTCCTGGCGGCCCTCGGAGGTCTCGTGGATCAGGTCGTGGTCGCTCATCGGGTCGACGGAGCCCCCTTGAACTGCACCGGCACCCGCCCCACGGCGTAGTCCTTGCGCAGCGGATGGCCCTCCCAGTCCTCGGGCATGAGGATGCGGGTGAGGTCGGGGTGGCCGGAGAAGACGATGCCCATCATGTCGAAGGTCTCGCGCTCCATCGCCTCCGTGCCCGGGTACAGGTCGAACAGGCTCTGGACCACGGGGTCCGCCTCGGGCACCTGCACCCGGATGCGCACCCGCTGGCGGCGGCCGTGGGAGAGGAGGTTGACCACCAGCTCGAAGCGCTGACGGGTGACGCCCTCGGGCAGGGGCCGGTCGGGATGGGCGAGGTAGTCGGTGGCGCAGACGTCGACACAGACGTTGAACCCGTCTTCCCGCAGCGCCTCCACCAACCGCCGGTACCCGGCCACGTCGGTGTGCAGCACCGCCTGGCCCCGCGACCACGACACCGGTACGCCGTAACCCGACAGCTCCTCGGGGGCCGGGGACGAGCGGTCCAGCGCCGCCGCCTCGGCCATCAGCGGGGAACCCCGACCCGGACGTTGGCGGGCTCGACCCCGGCGCCTCCGGGGTGGGGGGGCGGCGGCAGCTGGATGCCGGCGCCCACGCCCGGCCGGCGACGGGTGATCTCGCCCTCGGAGATCTTCTGGTGCAGGGTGAGGATGGCGTGCAGCAGCGTCTCCGGCCCGGGCGGGCAGCCGGGGGCGTAGACGTCGACCGGCACCACCTGGTCGACGCCCTGGACGATGGCGTAGTTGTTGAACATGCCTCCGGTCGAGGCGCACACGCCCATGGAGATGACCCACTTGGGCTCCATCATCTGGTCGTAGACCTGCCGCAGCACCGGGGCCATCTTCTGGCTCACCCGCCCGGCCACCACCATCAGGTCGGCCTGGCGGGGAGAGGCGCGGAACACCTCCATGCCGAAGCGCGAGATGTCGAAGTGCGCCGCCCCGGTCGCCATCATCTCGATGGCGCAGCAGGCGAGGCCGAAGGTGGCCGGCCAGACGCTGTTGCGCCGGGCCCACTTGACCAGCTCCTCCAACGTCCCGGTGATGAAGTTGTGATTGAGATCCTCGAATCCCACCGGCGTGCTCCTGGCTAGGCCGCCTCGTCGGTACGACCGATCCGGCGAACGGTGCTGTCGCTGGTGCGCGCCGGCGACACCGGTGCCATCGGGCGCAACCGCTTGACCGGGCCCCAGTCGAGGGCCCCGTTGCTGATGAGGTAGATGAAGGCCACGAACACCGCGGCCGCGAACGCCAGCATCTCGACCATCCCAAAGGCCCGCAGCTGGCGGAAGATCACCGCCCACGGGTAGAGGAAGATGATCTCGATGTCGAAGATGATGAACAGCATCGCCACCAGGTAGAAGCGCACCGGGAAGCGCTCGGCCGGCTCGCGGTCGGGCACGATGCCGCACTCGTAGGGCGCCGACTTGGCTTCGGTCTCCCGCTTGGGGGCGAGCAGCCCGGAGGCGACGAAGCTGAGCCCGGCGAAGAGAGTCGCCAGGATCAGCAGCGCGAGGATGGGGAGGTACTGGGTCATCGCTTCGGCCCTCAAGCTAGTGCCGCCACCACCCCCGGACGCCAAACGGGAACGGTGCCCGTCGGCGCCCGAGACGGCCTGCCGGCCCGGATTCGGAGCCCGCCCGCCCGCCGCCTACTGTCGGGCCCGATGACCGGCCCCCTCGTCGACGTGGTGGTGGTCGGCGGCGGGCCTTCCGGAGCCGCCTGCGCCTACTGGCTGGCCGACGCCGGCTGGGACGTCCTGGTGGTCGAGAAGAAGCGCTACCCGCGCGAGAAGACCTGCGGCGACGGGCTCACCCCCCGCTCGGTCCTCCAGCTGGAGGCGATGGGCCTGGCCCCCGAGCTTTCGACCCACCACCGCTTCGACGGCCTGCGCTCGGTGGCCTTCGGCCGCCAGCTGGAGCTGCGCTGGCCGGAGCACCCGGGCTTCCCCGCCCACGGTTACGTCGTGACCCGCCACGACCTCGACCAGCTTGTGGCCGAGCGGGCGGAGAAGGCCGGTGCCACCGTCTGGCAGGAGGCGGAGGCCACCGCCCCGCTGTTCGACGACACCGCCGCCGGGTCAGGCCGGGTGGTCGGGGTGAGCGTGGTCCGGAAGGGCCGGCCCGAGCCGGTCGAGGTCCGGGCCCGTTGGGTGGTGCTGGCCGACGGGGCCAACTCCCGCCTGGCCCGGCCGCTCGGCATCCGGCGGGACCGGTCGCTGCCGATGGGCATGGCCATCCGCGCCTACTACCTCTCCCCCCGCCACGACGAGGCCTGGATCGAATCGCACCTCGACGTGCGGGACCGCTCGGGCAACGTGCTGCCGGGCTACGGCTGGATCTTCCCGGTCGGGGACGGCCGGGTGAACGTGGGGGTCGGCCTGCTGTCCACCTTCAGCCACTGGAAGGACGTGAACACCACCCGCCTGATGGAGGCCTTCGTGGCCGGCGCCCCGGCGTCATGGGGGCTGTCGGAGGCGTCCTGCTGCGGCCCGCCCACCGGCGGAAGGCTGCCGATGGGCCTGTCGGCCCGGCCCCGCTCGGGGCCCGGGTGGCTGGCCACCGGCGACGTGGTGGGGGCGATCAACCCGTTCAACGGCGAAGGCATCGCCTACGCCTACGAGACCGGCCGCATGGCCGCCCTGTGCCTGGCCGACGCCCTGGACGGGGCCGACCCCGAGCCAGCGGCCACCTACGAGGCCAGGCTGGAGGACAGCTACGGCCTGTACTACCGGGTGGCCGACGCCTTCGTGCGCATCATCGGCCGGCCGGCGGCCATGCGCCTGCTGGTCTCCACCGGCATGCGGTCGGCCTCGCTCATGGAGTGGGTGCTGCGGATCATGTCCAACATGCTCCGGCCCGACGAGCTAGGCCCGGCCGAGGCCGCCTACCGGGCGGTGGCGGCGCTCGCCCGGGCCTGAGACCGGGCCGCCATCGCCGCCTCGGCGGTGCGGGCGACCTCCTCGGGGCCGTGGGCCAGGCCCGGGAAGAGCACCTCGTAGGCGCCCGGGGCCAGGGCCACCCCTCCGGCCAGCATCGCCCGCATGAAGCCGGCGTAGCGGCCGTTGCCGGCGGCGGCCGTGGCGCTCTGGTAGTCGGTCACCGGGAGGTCGGAGAGGAACAGGCCCACCAGGGTCCCGAACACCGGCACCTGCACCTCGTCCGGGCCCAGCGCCTCCAGCAGGGCATCGGCCAGGCGGCGGGCGGTGGCCGCCAGCTGGCGGTAGGCGGCCTCGTCCAGCCGGTCGAGGACGGCGAGGCCGGCGGCGGTGGCCAGCGGGTTCCCCGACAGAGTGCCGGCCTGGTACACGGGGCCGTCGGGGGCGAGCACGGCCATCACGTCTGCCCGGCCGCCGAAGGCGGCCAGGGGGAGTCCGCCGCCGATCACCTTGCCGAAGCACCACAGGTCGGGGGTCACCCCCAACAGGGCGCTGGCGCCGCCGGGCCCGAGCCGGAACCCGGTGATGACCTCGTCGAACACCAGCAGGGCGCCGGCGGCGTCGCAGGCCCGGCGCAGCCCCTCCAGGAACCCGGGGGCGGGAGGAACCAGGCCCATGTTGGCCGCCACCGGCTCCACGATCACCGCCGCCACGTCCTCGCCCACCTCGGGCACGACGTTGTAGGGGACCACCACCGTGTCGGCCACCGCCGCCGGGGTGACCCCGGCCGAGCCGGGCAGGCCGAGGGTGGCGATCCCGCTGCCGCCGGCGGCCAGCAGGGCGTCGCTGTGGCCGTGGTAGCAGCCGGCGAACTTGACCACCCGGGCCCGGCCGGTGAAGCCCCGGGCCACCCGCAGGGCGCTCATGGCGGCCTCGGTCCCGCTGCTCACCAGCCGCACCGAGTCACAGCCCGGCACCCGGGCCACGATGGCCTCGGCCAGGCGCACCTCCGCCTCGGTGGGGGCGCCGTACGTCGTGCCCCGGGCGGCCGCCGCCGTCACCGCCTCGGTGACCGCCGGGTGGGCGTGGCCCAGGATGACCGCCCCGTAGGACTGGACCCAGTCCACGTAGCGGTGACCCTCGACGTCCCAGACGGCCGCCCCCTCGGCCCGGTCCACGAAATAGGGGGTCCCGCCGACCGAGCGGAAGGCCCGCACCGGCGAGTTCACCCCGCCCGGGGTCACCGCCGCGGCCCGCCGGTAGAGCCCGGCGTTGGTGGCGCCTCCGCTGGGTCCGGTCACCGCCGGGCTCAGAGCACCTCGGCGAGCTCGCCGGCCAGGTAGGTGAGCACCACATCGGCGCCCGCGCGGCGGATGGCGGTGACGTGCTCGAGGGCGACCGCCTCACCGTCGATCCAGCCGTTGGCGGCGGCGGCCTTGAGCATGGCGTACTCCCCGCTCACGTGATAGGCGGCCAGCGGCACGTCGAAGCGCTCCCGCACGGCGGCGATGACGTCGAGATAGGCCAGGGCCGGCTTGACCATCACCATGTCGGCCCCCTCGGCCAGGTCGAGGCGGACCTCCTCCAGGGCCTCGCGGGCGTTGCGGTAGTCCTGCTGGTAGCCCCGGCGGTCACCCCCGCCGGCGATCTCCACGTCCACCGCCTCGCGGAAGGGCCCGTACAGGGCGGAGGCGTACTTGGCGGCATAGGCGAGGACGGCGACATCCTCGTGCCCGCTCCCGTCGAGGGCGGAGCGGATGGCGCCCACCTGTCCGTCCATCATTCCCGAGGGGGCCACCACGTCCGCCCCGGCGTCGGCCTGGGCCACCGCCACCAGCCCGTAGAGCTCGATGGTGGCGTCGTTGTCGACCTCGCCCGCCGGGGTGAGCACCCCGCAGTGGCCGTGGTCGGTGTACTCGTCGAGGCAGAGGTCGGCCATGACCACGGTGGATCCGCCCAGCTCGTCCCGCAGATCCCGCAGCGCCACCTGCACGATCCCGTCCGGATCCCAGGCCGCCGAGCCGACGGCGTCCTTGGTCGCGGGCAGGCCGAACACGATCAGCCCCCCGACGCCCAGGCCGGCCAGCCGGGAGGCCTCCTTGACCAGGGACGCCCGGCTGTGCTGGTGGACCCCGGGGAGGCTGGACACCGGCACCGGCTCATCGATGCCCTCCCGCACGAACAGGGGGGCGACCAGGTCGGCCGGGCTGAGGCGGGTCTGGGCCACCAGCCGGCGCAGGGCGGGGGTGCGGCGGAGCCGGCGCATCCGGCGGGTCGGGAAGCTCACCGCCGAAAGCCTACGACCGGTCCCCGGTCCCGCCGGCCGCGCCGACCAGGACCTCCACCAGGCCGTCGAGGCTCTGGCGCCCGGCCAGCACCAGCCTCGCCCTGGTGTGCAGACCGGCCTGGCGCGCCGCCGCCGCCGTCACCGGGCCGATGCAGGCCACCACCGCCGGCACGGCACCGGGGCCGGCCGCCTCCACGTAGGAGCGGACGGCCGCGGCCGAGGCGAAGGTCACCGCCCAGGCCGAGGTGGCCTGGCGCAGAAGCTCGGGCTCGGGCTTGGCCGGCCTGGTGGCGTAGGCGGCCACCTCGTGCACTTCCCAACCCCGGGCAGCCAGTGCGGCCGGCAGGTCCTGGGCGGCCTGCTCGGACCGGGCCAGCAGGACCCTCCTGCCGCCCGAGGGGTCGGGGAACGCCGCCGCCAGCGCCGACCCCGACGACGCCCCCTCGGGCACCAGGTCGGCCACCACCCCCCGGCGGGCCAGGGCGGCGGCGGTGCCGGGCCCGACGGCCGCCACCTTCACCCCGCCCAGGGCGCGGGCGTCGGGCAGGCAGTCCATGAAGCGCTCAGCCCCATTGGCCGAGGTCACCACCAGCCAGTCGGACGAACCGACGGCGCCGGCGGCCTCGGCCAGGGCGGCCCCGCCGTCGGGGGGGTCGACGATGTCGGTGGTCGGCACCTCCAGAACGTCGGCGCCCGCCTCAAGCAGGCGCCTGGTCAGGGCCGAGGCCGCCCCCGCCGCCCGGGTGACGACCACCCGGCGCCCGAACAGGGGCCGCGACTCGAACCAGGACAGGTCCATGCCGGCCACCGCTCCGACCACGATGGCGGCCGGCGGCTCGACGGCGGCGGCGCCCAGGCCGGCCAGGTCGGTGCGCAGGCTGCGCTGGTCGGGCCTGGTGCCCCACTCCACCGCCACCACCGGGGTCCGGGGGGAGAGGCCCCCGGCGATGAGGCGCTCGGCCACCTCGGCCCGCTGGGCCACCCCCATGAGAATGACGATGGTGCCGCCGACGCGGGCGAGCGCCTCCCAGTCCACCGTCCCGTCCGGCCCGGAGCCGGCGTGGCCGGTCACCACCGTGAAGGCCGGCGAAAGGCCCCGGTGGGTCACCGGCACCCCGGCGTAGGCGGGGGCGGCCACCGCCGAGGTGACCCCCGGCACCACCTCGAAGGCCACGCCGGCGGCGGCCAGGGCCACCGCCTCCTCGCCCCCCCGCCCGAACACGAACGGATCCCCGCCCTTGAGGCGCACGACCCGGTGGCCGGCCCGGGCCCGGTCGACCAGCAGGGCGTTGATCTCCTCCTGGGGAACGGGGCTGCCCGGGCGCTTGCCCACGTCGACCAGCTCGGCCCCGGCGGGCGCCAGCTCGAGCAGGGAGGCCTCGGCCAGGCGGTCGTAGACGACCACATCGGCGGCGGCAAGCAACTCGGCCCCCCGCACCGTTATGAGGCCGGGGTCCCCGGGCCCGGCGCCCACCAGGTAGACCGTCACCGCGCCCCGCCCCCGCTCCCGCCCCATGACGCCCCGGCCTCCTCGGTGAGCAGTCCGACGGCGCCCGAGCCGGCCAGGGCCCGGGCGAGCTCCCTTCCGACCGAGTCCGCCTGGGCCGCCGGCCCGCCAGCGCGGCGGCGGATGAGGGCCCGGCCGTCGAGGCTGGCCACCATGGCCTCGATCTCCAACTCCGCCCCCGACACCGACGCCAGTGCCCCCACGGGCAGGTCGCAGCTGCCCCCGAGCTGGTCGAGGAAGCCCCGTTCGGCGTCCACCGCCGCCCGGGCGACGGGGTCGTCCAGCCGGGCCAGGGTCTCCACCACCCCAGTGTCGTCGGAGCGGCACTCGACGGCCAGGGCGCCCTGAGCCACCTGGGGCAGCATCACCGCCGGGGCCAGCACCTCCGCCACCTCACCCCGCCGGCCCAGGCGGTCGAGGGCGGCGACGGCGACCACCACGGCGTCGTGGCGGGAGGCGGCGGCCAGCCGGGTGTCGATGTTCCCCCGGAGGCCGGCAAAGGTGAGATCGGGCCGCAGCCAGGCCAGCTGGGCCCGACGGCGCACCGAGCCGGTGGCCACCTGCGCCCCCGCCGCCAGGTCGTCGAGGCCGGCGCCGACCAGGGCGTCGCGGGGATCGGCCCGCTCCGGCACGCAGGCCAGCACCAGTCCGGCGGGGCACCGGGGCGGGAGGTCCTTGGCCGAGTGCACGGCGAAGTCGGCCCGTCCCTCGAGCACCGCCGCCTGCACCTCCTTGACGAAGGCCCCCTGGCCCCCGATGAGGTGGATGGGGGCGTCGCGGCGGCGGTCACCGGTCGTCTCGACCACCACCTCCTCCACCCCCGGCCCGCCGGCGGCGGTGAGCAGGGCCGCCACCCGGCGGGTCTGCCAGAGGGCCAGCGGGCTGCCACGGGTGGCGGCCCGTAGTGGCCGGGCCATGCTCAGCCGAGCTCGAAGAGGGCCCGCAGGGCCTCGGCCAGCCGCTCGCCCCGGGGTGACCCGGCCGTCTCCTTGAGCTGCACCGTGGGGGCGTGGAGGAGCTTGGCCATCAGGCCCTTGGTCAGGGCGTCCACCGCTTCCCGCTGACGTTCGTCGAGCCCGGCCAGCCGGCCCGCCAGGCGGTCCAGCTCGGCCTGACGCAGCTCCTCGAAGCGCTGGTGCAGGGTGGCGACCAGAGGGGCCACGGTGCGGGCCGAGGCCAGGGCGGCGTGGCGGGCCACCTCCTCGGCGATGATCGCCCGGACCTTGTCCACCTCGGCCCGCCGGCCGGACAGCCCGGCGGCAGCGAAGGCCCGCAGGTCGTCCATGTCGAGGAGGGTCACCCCGGACACCGCCGAGGCGGCGGGGTCGATGTCGCGGGGCAGGGCCGCGTCCACCAGCAGCAGCGGCCGGCCGGCCCGGACGGCCATGGCCGCCTCCACCTCCTCGGCGCCGAGCAGGGCGTGGGGGGAGCCGGTGCAGGCCAGCACCACGTCCACCTCGGCCAGGCGGGCGGCGGCCTCGTCGAAGGCCACCGCCGTCCCCCCCACCCGTCCGGACACCTCCAGGGCCCGCTGCCGGCTCCTGTTGGCCACCAGCAGCGGGGAGGCCCCCCGGGCGGCCAGGGCGGTGGCGACGCCCTCACCCATCTCCCCCGCTCCGATCACCAGCACCGAGCGCCCCCGCAGGCCGCCCAGCACCCCCGCCGCCATGGCCACCGCCGCCTGGGAGACCGAGGTCGCCCCCCGGCCCACCGCCGTCTCGGTGCGGGCCCGCTTGCCCACCTCCACGGCGTGACGGAAGAGGTTTGACAGAGCCGGGCCGGCGGACCCCTCGGCCTGGGCCGACTCCCAAGCCGCCCGCACCTGGCCCAGCACCTCGCTCTCGCCGACCACCGCCGAGTCGAGTCCCGCCGCCACCTCGAACAGGTGGGAGACGGCGACCTCGTCGTAGTAGGAGTAGAGGTGGTCGCTGAACTCGTCGGGGGCGACGCCGGAGTGCTCGGCCAGGAAGCTGCGGATGTCGGCGATGGCGCCGTGGAAGCGCTCGGCCTCCACGTAGACCTCGGTGCGCATGCACGTGGACAGCAGCACGGCCTCGACCACGTTTGACCGGTCCTGCAGGTCCCGCAGCGCCTTGGCCAGGCCGGCCGGGGGCACGGCCATGAGCTCGAGCAGGCCGAGGGGGACGGTGCGGTGGTTGAGGCCTACTACTACGACAGACACTGCTCGAGCCGCTCCCTGGCTTCATCAACTCGACCGGCGCGGATGAGATCGAGCATGTCGGAGTCGAGCGCCCGGCGCCAGTCGAGATCCTCGGTCGAGCGCCCACCGCCCCGGATCCCCGCCCGCCGGGCGGCCAGCAGGCCGGCCAGCACCTCGTACTCGGGGCCCACCACCGCCGCCAGCCGGTCGCGCAGCCACGCGGCCAGGGCCGGGCTGGCGCCGCCGGTCGAAACGGCTAGTGACACCGGGCCCCGGCGCAGCACGGCGGGCAGCATCACCGAGCAGGACTCGGGGTCGTCGGCGCTGTTGACCCAGACCCCGGCCGCCTCCGCCTCCTCGAAGATGCGGCGGTTGAGGGCGGGATCGGCGGTGGCGCTGACCACCAGCCGGTAGCCGGCGACCTCGCCGGACCGGTAGGGGCGCTCGTCCCAGGTCACCGGCAGCGCCTGGATGGCCGGGTCGACGACGGGCGCCACCACGTGCACCACCGCCCCGCTGGCCAGCAGGCCCTCGATCTTGCGGGCGGCGATCCGGCCCCCCCCGACCACCAGGGCGGCCCGCCCGGCCATGACCAGGTTCACCGGGTACGGAGGCGGCGCCGGCCGGGGCGGCGGGGGCAACTCAGGCGCTCTCGCCGTCGGGCTCCACCGAGGCCAGCCGGCTCTGGTGGTGCTGGTAGAAGGTCAGCACCTGCAGCTCGATGGACAGATCCACCTTGCGCAGGGTCACGTCGGGCGGGACGGTCAGCACCACCGGGGCGAAGTTGAGGATCGCCTTGACCCCCGCCCTCACCAGCCGGTCGGCCACGTCCTGGGCAGTGGGGGCCGGGGTGGCCACGATCCCGACCGCCACCCGCTCCGCCTCAACCAGGGCCTCGAGGTCGTCGATGTGGCGCACCGGCTGGCCCCCGATGACCTCTCCCACCAGGTCGGGGTCGGCGTCGATGAGGCCGACGATGCGGTAGCCCCGGCTGGGGAAGCCCCGGTAGTTGGCCAGGGCGCGACCGAGGTTGCCCAGCCCCACGATCACCACGGGCCAGTCGCGGGTCATGCCGAGCTCCCGCCCCACCTGGTCGATCAGGAAGCCCACGTCGTAGCCCACGCCGCGCGTGCCGTAGGAGCCCAGGTAAGAGAGGTCCTTGCGCACCTTGGCGGCGTTGACCCCGGCCAGGGCGGCCAGGCGCTCGGAGGACACCGTGGTCATCTGCTCCGCCGACAGGTCCAGGAGCACCCGCAGGTAGACCGGGAGGCGGCTGACGGTGGCCTCCGGTATCCGGTTCCGCCCGCTAGGCATCGCCCAAAGATACAGCCGCCCAAGTGCACAACTTCACAAAGTCGGCCCTCCGGAGAGCCCCGACGGCCGGTCGTCGGCCCAACGCCCGTTCAGCCCGGCCGGCGCAGGGAGCGGCGCAGGAGCTTGCCGGCGACGCCGCGGGGCAGGGCCTCGACCAGGACCACCCGGCTGGGGCACTTGTAGCGGGCCAGGCGGCCCCGGCAGTGGCGCATCAGCTCCTCGTCGGTCACCGTGGCGCCGGGGCGGGCGACCACGTAGGCCGACAACGCCTCGCCGGTGGCGGGCTCGGGCGTCCCCACGACCGCCACCTCGGCCACCCCGGGGTGGGCGGCCAGCACCGCCTCCACCTCGGCCGGGTAGACGTTGAACCCCGACACGATGACGATGTCCTTCTTGCGGTCGACGAGGTACAGGTAGCCGTCGTCGTCGGCCACCGCCACGTCGCCCGTGCGCAGCCAGCCGTCGGCGGTGAGCACGGCCGTGGTCGCCTCCGGGTCCCGCCAGTAGCCGGCGAAGACGTTGGGGCCCCGCACCCATATCTCGCCCGGATCGCCGACCAGGGCGGTCTCGCCCGACTCGTCGATCAGGGTGACGTCGACTCCGGGGATGGGGACCCCGATGGAGCCGGGCTTGGCCACCCCGCCGATCACCGACGAGGTGACCACCGGCGCCGCCTCGGTGAGGCCGTAGCCCTGCCACAGCGGCAGCCCGAAGCGCTCGGTGAACTCCTCCCCAACCTCGGGGGGCAGGGCCGAGGCCCCCGACACCGCCAGGCGCACCCCGGCCAGCTCGTCGCCGGTGCCGGCGGCGGCCAGGGCGGCGAACATCGGCGGGGCCCCGGCCAGCAGGCTCACCCGGTGGCGGGGGATCTCCTCGAGGGCCCGGTCCGCTTCGAAGCGGTCGGCCAGCAGGACCGATCCGCCCGCCATCAGGGTGAGGCCGAGCACCACGTTGAGGCCGAACACGTGGAAGAGCGGCAGGACCCCGTAGCTCACGTCGCCGGGCAGCACCGCCCGGCCGGGGTGGTGCTGCACCTGCTCGAGGTTGGCCAGCAGGTTGCCGTGGCTGAGCATGGCCGCCCGGGGGGCGCCGGCGGTGCCGGCGGTGAAGATCAGCACCGCCAGCTCCCCCGGAGCGAGATCGACCGCCGGTGCGGCCGGGCCGGAAACCAGGGCGTCGAGCTCGGTGAGCACCCGCCGCGCCGCGCCGACCCCGCCGGCGCCGGCGGTGCCTGTGGTGGTGACCAGGGCCGCCACCGGGCCCACCGCGCCCAGCTCCTCCTCGAGGGCGGGGAGCGGGAGGGAGGGATCCACCGGCACGGCCACCGCCCCCAGGCCGAGGGTGGCCAGGTACACGACCACGAAGGCCCAGTGGTTGCCCAGGGCGATTGCCACCCGGTCCTCGCGGCCGACCCCGGCGGCGGACAGACCGTGGCGGGCCGAGGCGGTCAGGTCCCGCAGCTGGCCGTAGGACAGCGAACGGTCGGGACCGACGAGGGCCGGTGCCTCCGCCGGGTGCGGATCGATGATGGCGGCCAGGTTCAAGCGGGCCCTATGACTACCAGGGTGCCGGGGGGCGAGCCCAGCACCTCGGCCGCCGACCGCAGCCGCCGGACCAGGGCCAGCTGGCCGGACGAGTCGATCAGCGCCCCCAGCTCGTCGGGGCCGAGGTCGGCGAAGGCGGCCACCAGCCGGGCGGTGTGGAACCCGGCCGGCACCCTGACGGTGTAGGGCCCCGGGCCCAGGGCGGCCAGCTCGTCCGCCCCGGCGGCCAGGGCCACGTTGCCGAAGCGGTCCACCCAGGTCACCTCGGCCTCGAGGATCCCGCCGACCAGGCGTCGTACGGGGGGCTCCGGGCGGACCAGCGACGCGGGTGCCACGCCCGGGCCCAGCTCGGCCAGGTCGAGCCCCGAGCACAGCCGGGCCGCCACCGGGGCGAAGACGTCCCGCCCGTCGAAGGTCGAGGTGTCCGGGGTCAGCCAGAAGCGCGGCTCGGCCAGCTCCACCACCCGGCGCAGGCCGGCCCGCTCGGCCGCCGGCACCAGCACGCCGTTGTCCGGGCCAACCAGGGCGAGCCGGCCGCAGTCGAGGGCCACCCGGCGCCGGTCGCTGCCGACCCCCGGGTCCACCACCGCCAGCACCACCCCGTCGGCCAGATGGTCGACGGAACGCTCGAGCATGGCGGCGCCGGCCCGCACGTCGCCGGCGGGCAGGTCGTGGGCCAGGTCGACGATCTCCACCCCGTCGCCGTCGGGGCCCGCCGCCAGGCGGCGCAGCACCGAGTGGACGACCCCGACGTACTCGTCTTGGCGGCCGAAGTCCGACAGGAAGGTGACAACCGGGCGGCGCCGGGGCGCCGGGTCAGCCAGCTTCGGTGTAGCGCTTGGACAGGTAGCTGTCGACGTCCTCTTCCCGCAGCCGGTAGGACTTGCCCACCCGCACCGCCGGCAGCTCGCCGGACTGGATCAACCGGTAGACGGTCATGTTCGACACCCGGAGGGCCGTCGCCACCTCGGCGACGGTGAGGAACCGGGCCTTGGCATAGCCGGATTGCGTCAGTGGAACCACCCCTCTCCGCCCTGTGGCGACTGTACGCCAGTGGGGCCAGTGAGGGAAAGGTGGAACCGGGTGAACGGGGCCTCTGTCGGGGGCGCCCCCGGTGTCGGCGGCGGTCTACTGGCCGAGTTGGCGGGAGCGCTCGGTGGCCGCCGCCACGGCGTCGATGAAGGCGGCCCGGACGGCGCGCGACTCGAGCACCCGCAGGCCGGCGGCCGTGGTGCCCCCGGGCGAGGTGACCGCCGCCCGCAGCGCCTCCGGGGTCTCGCCCGTCTCGGCCAGCAGGCGGGCCGCCCCGAGCAGGGTGCCGACGGTCATGGCGGTGGCCTCGGGCCGGGGCAGGCCGGCGGCCACCCCCCCTTCGATCAGGGCCTCGGCCACCAGGAAGATGTAGGCCGGGCCGGAGCCGGACAGGCCGGTGGCGGCGTCGAGCAGCTTCTCCGGCAGGCGCACCACCCGGCCCACCGAGGCCAGCACCGCCTCGGCCCAGTCCTCGTCCTCCGGTCCCGCCGAGGCCGCCCGGCACAGGGCCGACACCCCGGCGCCCACCAGGGCCGGGGTGTTGGGCATGGCCCGCAGCACGGCGGGGCCCGCCCCGGCGAAGGCCTGCAGGCTGGTGGTGGTGACCCCGGCGGCGATGGACAGGATCCGCCCGGCGCCGGCATCGACGGCGGTCCGGCAGGCGGCCTCCACGTCGGCCGGCTTGACGGCGATGACCGCCGCGGCCGCGGGGGTGGGCCTGGCTGCCACCGCCACGTCGGGGCAGGAGCGGGCCAGGGCCTCCCTCCGGGCGGGGTCGATCTCCAGCACGACGACCTCGCCGGGGGGCCGGCCGGCGGCGAGCATGCCCCTGACCAGGGCCTCGCCCATGCGCCCGCCCCCCACCACCAGCAAGCCGGACGCTCCGGTCGCTGCCGTCACCGCCCCGCCGGCGGAGGGCACAACGGGGCCCGGCCCGGGCCCCGGCGGGCGGACGCGAGGCGGCCCGAGGAACCTCGCGACCACTTCGTACTTCCCCGAACGAAGTGGTCGTTCCGCACCTCGGGCCTGCCTTCGGCCACCCTACCGCCGCGCCCCGCGACGGGCAAGGGTTCTGCCGGCGCTCGGCCCGGTCCTAGGAGCATTCGACCAGCTGGCTGGAGGCCAGCCGGTCGCACAGGCGCCGGAGGCGCTCCGCCGCCGTGGCCCAGCTGTACCCGAGGGCCATCCGGGCGGCGCCGGCGGCCATGGCCCGGGCCCGGCCGGGGTCGTCCAGCACGCTCCGGAGGGCAGCGGCGAAAGCGGCCGGTGAGCGGCGTTCGACCAGCAGCCCGGTCTCGCCGTGGCGCACCAGCTGGCGCAGGCCCCCCACCGCGCTGGCCACCACCGGGGTGCCGCAGGCCGCCGACTCCAGCGCCACCAGGCCGAAGGACTCCGACCGGCTGGGCACCACGCAGACGTCGGCTGCCCGGTAGTAGCTGGAGACCAGCTCGTGGGGCTGGGGGGGGACGAACCACACCCGGTGCGCCACCCCGAGCTCGGCGGCCAGCTTGCGCAGCCGCTCCATCTCGTGCACCCCGGCCCCGCCGCTGGGGCCCCCCACCACCACCAGGAAGGCGTCGGGTCGGCCCAACTCGGCCAGGGCGGCCACCGCCAGGTCCGCTCCCTTGAGGGGCTGGATGCGGCCGAGGAACAGGAGCATGGCGCCTTCGGCCGGCAGGCCCACCGCCCGCCGGGCCTGGGACCTCCGGCCGGGGGAGAAGAAGGCGTGGTCGACCCCGAGGGGGACGATCTCGATGCGGTCCTCGGCCGCCCGGTAAAGCGAGGCCAGGTGCTCGGCCTCGGTCGGGTTGGAGGCCAGCACGGCGTCGGAACAGCCGATGACCCGCTCCTCGACCCCGGCACGGGCAGGGTCGTCGTCGTCGCCGGCCAGCCCGGCCTCCGCCTTCACCCGGGCCAGGGTGTGGAAGGTGCACACCAGCGGCAGGCCGAGGCGGTGCTTGAGCAGGTGACCGGCCTCGGCCGACAACCAGTAGTTGGCGTGGATGGCCTCCACCCCGGTGAGGCCCTTGCCCCACGGACCGGCCTCGAGGCGGTCGGCCACGGCGTCGGCGAAGTCGCCGATGAACCCGCCCAGGGCCGACTTGGGGAGTACCTGCTCGGGCCCGGCCACGACGTGGTGCACCCGCAGGCCGGGCTCGACCGGCACCACCCGATCCAGATCGGGCGACCACGAGCGGACGAACACGTCGCACTGGGTCCCCGAGCGGGCCAGGGCCGAGCACAGCTCCCGCACGTAGACGTTCATCCCCCCGCCGTCGCCCGTACCCGGCTGGGCCAGCGGGGAGGTGTGCATGGAGAGGACGGCGAGGCTGCGCCTGCTCATGAGCCCCACCAAGCTACTGCCCTCCGGCGCCGCCCTCCTCTGACCGGTGGCGGGCGCTGACCAGGGAGCGGTAGTGCTCCACCAGGGCGGCCCGGCCCTCCTCGTCCAGGAGGGGGTCCCGCCGCAGGCGGGACTCGAACTCGGTGGCGGCCTCCTCGGGGGTGAACTCCTCGAGGATGCCGACCTGCAGGTAGAGCGTCTCGGCCGATATGGCCAGGCCCTTGGCTATGCGCTGCAGGGTCTGGGCCGATGGCCGGCGCAGGCCCCGCTCCACCTGGCTCAGGTAGGGGTTGGAGATGCCGGCCAGCTCCGACAGCCGCCGCACCGAAAGGCGCGAGGCGCGCCGCAGGTCGCGGATGATCTCGCCTATGTCCCGCCGGCGCTGGGGATCGTCGCTCACCCCGCCGGCGTCACCTCAAGAGGGTATCCACGGTGGCCTCGCCGCTGCGGTAGCGCCGGACCAGCTCGGCGTGGATGGCGTCGAGCCGCTCGTGCAGGGCCCGCCGGCGCTCGGACACCTCCCGCTCCAGCCGGCGCAGGTCCCCCGCCATCGACTCGAGGTCGGCCTCGCTCAGCGAGGCCACGTCGGCCAGGCGGGCGGGGTCGACGACCCGGTCGACCTCGGCGGCCAGCTCGGTGGCCTCCTGGCCGGGGTCGATGTGCTGGGGGAGACGGCCGGGCCCGGCGGTGCGCCCACCCTCGGCCAGGATCGACGGCAGCTCGTCCACCAGCGACTCGCCGGCGCCGGAGGACCGGTGGCGCCGCTCGGCCTCGACGATGTCGATCCGGCCCTGCAGCAGCCGGCGGACGTAGGACACCGCCACCTCGGCCCGCTGCAGCTCCTCCCGCTTGGCCCGCACCTCGTCGGTGGTGCTGTCCGAGAGGCCGTCGAGGTACTGGGACCCCAGCAGTCGCTCGAGATCGGCCGGCTCTATGGGCATGATGGGGCCGATCGTACCGTCGGGCGGCCACCGGCCGGAGCACGCCCCTGCCGGGTACCTCCCGCCGGAGCCCGCCGATCAGAGCGCCGCGGTCATCGGCTCCCCGGTCAGCGGGGGCGCCGCAGCCGCCCCGAGCGGTCGGGCGGGTGGTAGCGGTAGATCGCCCGGCCCAGGACGAGCTCCTCCGGCACCGGGCCGAACTGGCGGCTGTCGGTGCTGGCGGCCGGGTTGTCCCCAGCGACCTCGACCCCGGTGGCGTGCACCGCGGACACCCGCTTGATGAGTAGGCGCCGGTGCTGGCGCGGATCCCGAAGGGCGACCACGTCACCCTTCCGCGTCCGGACGCCAGCCAGCACCAGGAGGCGGTCACCGTCGGTCAGGCCGGGCTCCATGCTCGCCCCGCTGACCGTCACCCGCCGCAGTCGGGTCAGCGCCACCGCCGCCGCGGCCAGAACAGCCACGAGGAGGCCCATCGCCGCCCCGGCACCGGTCGATCTGGGGGGATTCGGGGTCATTGGCCAGGGACTAGTCTGCGGGCGCGATCGGCCATGGAGGGCAGATCATCGCGGTTCACCACGGGCTGATGACGACGACCGCCAGCAGCCCGACGACATCCCGTCCCTCGGCAAAGACCAGTTTCCCGACGACAAGGAGTCTCGCCATGCGCATTGCCTCCCGCCTCATCGCCGCTGTCGACCGGGTGAAGGCCCCGGCGGTGGCCCAGGCCCACTGCGACCTGCCCTGCGGCGTCTACGACCCCGCCCAGGC
>DASRBO010000187.1:0-24530 GCA_035653595.1 Acidimicrobiales bacterium
GGACAAGCGGCGGAGGCGATCAATGCGGCCATCGCCGGGGCGGACTGGGGCAGTGTGGCGAAGCCCGTAGCACCGCCCGAAATCGATCCCTTGCCGGAGGCCCCCAGGGGCGAGTGACGCTGCCAGGGTGGCGCAGGGCGCCCAGGCGTAACGACCTTGCGGGGCAGGTTCCCAACAGGCAAATGGCCGGCTTCAGCTCCAGGTCCGCGCTGGCCCTCACAGGGAGGTGAAGGCAAATGACAGTGCTGACCGTCGAGGACGTGTTCGACGTGCCCGGACGAGGCGTCGTGGTGACGGGCACCCTGGTAGGAGGGAGCCTCCGATCCGGCACCCCTGTGGTCCTCCAGCGGGCCAACGGGAGGGATCGGCACTGCGTATGCATAGGCATCGAACAATTTCGCCGGCTGCTGGAGGAGGCGAATGAGGGCGAGTTGGTCGGCCTGTTACTTGCGGACCTGACCGCTTCAGATGTCGACCCCGACGACCAGGTCGTGGCCCTCGAATAGCCGACCTCCTCGCGTGCTCGGGACCCGGCAGGCATAGGATGGGGCCAAATGAAGATTCCGATCGCATGCACGCTGAGCGCTACCGACGCCGCCAGCCGCGTCGAGAGGTGGCGCGTGGCCCTGGGTACCACGGTCGCGGCGGTATCGCGGCCCACGCCGACTCGGGCGGAACTGCACGTGGTAGCCGAGCCAGGAGCGATTGCAACACTGGTCGACCTGGCTCGACAAGAGAAGGCTTGCTGCGGGTTCTTCGGTTTCGCATTCGAGGTGGACGCTGACGGGGTCAGGCTGGTGGTCAGCGTCCCGGATGACGCCGTCGAGGTTTTGGACGGCTTCGCCGGGCTGGCCCCCCTGTCCGCTGAGAACCCTGGCCTCGGCGGCCCCTGAGTTCGCGTCCCGTCCGCCACCCGGGAAGGGACAGGACTGCGCCTCGACCACACGAGGCGCCCCCACCTGGGACGTGACCCTGCCCGGGCGGTTGGGGTAGCGCGTGATCGTGTGATGCTCGGGGCTGGCGACGCCAACTCGGGGCGGCGTACGGACCCGCTGGCTCGCGAGCCGGCAGTCGGTGTTCTCCGGGGAGGCCGGGCGAATCGGGTGCACCCGAGTTCGCTCGCCGTGGGTCAGCGGGGAGTGCGGATGACGATGGAGCCGGCAGCCTTGTCGTGCCAGGTCTGCTTCTGCGGATCCCACAGCATCCAGAAGTACCCGATGAGGATCGCCGCAGCGGAGACCAGCCCGACTACCCAGCGGATGGCGGCCCGTCCGAAGCCGATGGGGCCGCCGTCAGACAGCGACACCACCCGCAACCGCAGAGCCATGAACCCCGGGGTTTGACCCTTGGCGCTACCTATAAAGCCAACGACGTAGACGAGGCCAACAAGGGTCGAGAGGTACCGGGAGGTGGTGGCGTGGAGCACATTGGCCAGGACAGAGCTGATGATGCCCAAGACGATGCCGTCGACAAGGGCGGCAGCGAAACGGATCCAGAAGCCTGCCCGCTGTACAGGCTGCACGTAGGACTCGCCGTGCATCGGCACCCCAGACACAGCCACCCTCCATACTCAGATGAGCTCCGGGGCGGACCCTACTAGCTGGACCCGATGCCAGTGTCCCTCGCGCGACCTACCGCCCTCTGCCGAGACAGGCCCGACCCGGGTGAGCAGGAACAGCGCAAGGCGAAACGCCGGTCTCGCAGCGGCGTCCGCGGATCCGTGCCCGGGTGGGCCGGGGGCAAAGCGTCCAGCGGACCCAGCGTCATGCTGTCTAGGCTCGTTTCCTGGGAGAGGTCCGAAAATGGATCGTCGAGGCCTCTGGGGGGAGCAGGTGTCGGGAGCGCCGAGATTCTCGGGATTCAGTATCACGACCGACAGGAGGACTGAGGCCCTCGCGTTCTACCGGCTTCTGGGCTTCGCCGTTCAGGAGGACAAGAACGGGAACGGTCGCTCCTGCGTGGACGCGCCAAATCAACATTTCGACGTCGATGATGCGGATGCGGTTCTCTCATGGAACCCGGGCAGCCGGGGCCCGGGCATCAGCCTGGGCTTCGAGGTTGATACACCAGAGGAAGTCGACGCCCTGGTTGGGCGCCTTGCGAGAGAAGGCTACGTCGTTCAGCAAGCGCCATACGACGCCCCGTGGCGCCGGCGATGTGCCGTCGTCGAGGATCCTGACGGGCATCCGATCGGCTTTATGAGCGCCGGGTCGGCGGACCCTCAGACCTGAAAACCTGGCGACCACTAAGTCTCGGGCCGGCGATGGTCTGGGCCGCCGAGGGCGGTAGGTGGCGGTCCAGGTCCGACCGCGTCACTGGCAGTGGGCGGGCACGGCCTCCGGCTCCTCTCGTCCAGCGAGCAGCACGCCGTAGCGGCTCGACCGGCCCACGGTGAAGCATCCGCCCGGCGCTTCCTGTGACCGGACACCGCCGAAATGCCCTTGCCAACTCACGGCATGTTCCACAGGCTTGGACCGTGTCCGAGGCGCCGGAGACTCGACGACTCGAGGAGGTACTGGGATCCGAGGCATGCCTCCGCGGGCGCCACGTAGCAACGGCCCGCACGGTCGAGTCGGACTCCAATGAAGTGTGGTGCCTAGACGGCCTGCACCTGAGGATCTGCTGGCGAGGCGACAGGGCGCGTTTGGAGAAGGAGGCGATGGTCGCCGCCCACCTGCCGTCCGAGATTCCATACCCGCCGGTTGTCGCCACCGGCAGTACGGAGGACCTGAGCTGGATGGTCACCGCCGCGGTCCCGGGACAGACCCTCTGGGCAATTTGGCCCGCCCTGTCCGCGATCGAGCGAGAGTCGGCTGTGGCGCAGCTGACCGACTCTCTGAGAGCCCTGCATGACTGGCAGGTGCCAGCACCTCTACTGGACCGACTCCTCACCGACCAGACGCGCCGGCACCCGGACGCCGAAGCTGTGATCGGAGCGGAGATCTTCCCTGTTCAGGGCTCTCGTCTCTCCGTCCTGGTCGACGCACTAGCTGAGATGCCCTTCACCGATGGCCTCGTAGCTCCTCTGCGGGGCCGCCTGGAGCAGCTCCTATTGCTCGGTCCTCACGAGGCTGGCGAGATGCACCGAGTCGTCCACGGCGACGCTTCCCTCCGCAATGTCCTCTGGCACGACGGCAAGCTCAGTGCCCTCATGGACATGGAGTGGGTCCGCCTCGGAGCTCCGGACATGGAGTTCCCTTTCCTCGCCGCCCAACCACCTGGTGCCACCGGATTAAGCGTGGCTCAACTAGTCGCGCGTGCCTACCCCGAGCTGTTCTCCCACCCTTATATGGAGGGGAGGCTGTGGCTCTACGAGATCGCCCACCACTTGCGCATGACCATCATCTGGCCACCGCAGAACCGGTCCGAGGCCGCCAGCCCCGACGGAACCTTGGAGACCCTCAGGTCACTGGTCAGCGATGTGCCCCCGTCGATAGCCGAGCTGATCAGGGTCGCACGGTCGTAGACCGACGGAAGGGACCACCTGCCCACGCGGTGACGCCCCACGGCCGACATCCACAGCTCGACCTGTCTCTGTCGTGCCCACCGGGGTGAAGCTGTACAGAGGGGATCACCGACATCCAGCACCGCATGAGCGCGAAAGGACGACGCCTGACCCGGCCCGATCCTCTGGAGCCGCCTTCGTAGCCAGGAAGAGCCCAACGCCCCGATGGCGCGGGTGCGAAGGTGGTGCAGGTGCTGGTGGTCCCCCCTTGACTTTGCGATTGACAATTGTCAGTCACTGGACAAAGCTGCCATGGTGAGTCATCACCTGCTGGGCACGGCCGAGGTCGCCGAGTTCCTATCCGTCTCCCGTCAGCGGGTCACCCAGCTGCGTTCCACGTACCCGGACTTCCCCCAGCCCGAGGTCGAGTTGGCCGCAGGCAACGTCTGGGCACGCACAGCCATCGAGGGGTGGGTGGCGGCTCATCCCGAGCGCCGAGGGGGAAGGCGCAACGTGGTTCCCGACCGCGACAGCCCCGCCACCAAGCAGGTCATGGCCGATGCGGAGAACGAAGCCCGTTCCCTCGGCCACTCCGTCTACGGCAGCGCCCACGTCGTCTTCGGTGTCGTCCGCCTTGGCCAAGGTCCAGCCAGTGAGACATTGAAGGCCGCTGGACTGGGGGTCGCCGACGCCCGGGAGTGGCTCCGCAGTCGGCTACCGGCCGGAAGGGACCAGCGAGCCTGGCTCATCCGCTCGGACGAACTGCTGGCGGCGATGGAGCGGGCCCAGGCGGGCGCCTTCGCCCTGGGTTCCCCCCGTCTGGAACCCGAACATCTCCTTATCGGGGCACTCAGGCAGGGTTGCGACGGCCGAAAACTCATCGCCGACCTCGGGCTGCATCCGCCGCAGGTGTTGGCACGGCTGATGGAGACGCTGCACGCGGCCGGCAGTGAGGCAATGTGGTCGATCGGGCCCGAAGCGACGAAGGCGGGGAGCTCTCCTCTCGGTTCCTGACGTCAAGGCCGCTCATCAGCGTCCGTCGTCGCAGGATGCTGTCGGGCGGCCGGAGCACTCCGGGTAGGCACCGCCGAGACCCGACTTCGTGCTTTGGCGCCCTTTGGAGCATTTGCACCGTCGCTTACCCCCGGCGCCGCTGCTAGTCTTGTGGCGAAAGCGCTTCGGCTGCGCTTCTCCGTCCTGGTCCTCGGCGGAAACCGGTCGCCCCAGACCCAGGCGACGCGTTCGCAATCACGCGTCCTGGAGGAGTTGTGACCGTTCCCCCCGGAGTGACCCGGACCTTCGAGCCCCCGATGTTCGTCTCCTCGCCCGTCGGAGGACACGACGATCTGTCCCTGGCCTTGGCGCTCCTGCGCCAGGCGGTGGCCATCGTCGACCACCTATGGAACGAGGCCCGTAGCGCCCCTGGCGGCCCCGGACTGGTCATGGCCCTCGGAGAGGCCAGCCAAGGGGTCCACCGAGCGCTGAGTGCCCTGGTACCGGATCCGGCTCCCCAGGCTGCCTCGTCCATCAGACCTCCCCCTCGGTCTGGGTTCTCAACAGGATGAAGACCGCCGCGCCGATGGTGTCGCCCGAGGGGCGCCTCAGCCCCGAGCTGGCGCTCGCAGTCGTCGAAGCGGCCTCCGACGCCATACTGGTGGCCGATACCCACGGGCGGGTGCGCTTCGCCAACGCCCGGACCGAACTTCTCTTCGGCCTGACCCGTCGGGCCCTCCTCGGCCGCCAGGTCGAGGATCTCATCGCCGATCGTCCCTGGTCAGGGCGTGCTGAGCACAGGGCCGACTACCGCTGGTCACCCCAGGCTCGGGCGCTGGGCGTTGGATTCGATCTGTGGGCACAGCAGCCCGACGGTTCGGAGGTCCAGGTTCAGATCAGCCTCTCGCCGATGGACCTTGGCGGCCAGCCCGCCACCATTGCCGTGGTTCGCGAGGTGGGTGACTATCGGGCCGCCGAGGTGGCAGAGCGACAAGTTCTTTTGGCCGAGGACGAAGAGCGCATCGCCGCCGAGCTGCACGGGAGGGTCATCGAGCGGCTGTTCAGCGCCGGGGTGGGGATCCAGGCGGTGCTGCACCTTGCCGGGCCCCCGTTGGCGACGAGGCTCGGGGAGGCGGTGGATGAGTTGGACCTTGCCATCCGCGAGATCCGCGACGCCGTGTTCGACCGGCTTTCCCGGCGGCCCTGAGCGATTAGGCCCTCGGTCCGGCCGAGCGGCGACCCAACGCGTCCAAACTAAGGTGGGGCGGCCATGCTGGCCGAGAGTGTTGACCGTATCCTCTCCCTCCTCCGCGACGGCGACCGGGTGTTGGACGTCGGGGCGTGGGCCAAGCCGTTCCTCCGGGCCGACGCGGTGCTGGACATCAACCCGTACGAGACGCGGGGGGCATTCGGGTCGGACGGGCCGGGCCCGGAGCGGTTCTCCCGCGACAGCTGGGTCCAGCTGGACATCTGCGGGCGGCAAGCGTGGCCGTTCGCCGACGGCGAGTTCGACTTCGTCGTCTGCTCCCACACCCTCGAGGACGTGCGGGACCCTGTGTGGGTCTGCTCCGAGCTGGTTCGGATAGCCAAGGCCGGCTACATCGAGACACCCTCGCGGCTCGAGGAGCAGAGCTTCGGCTTCCAGGGCCCCTGGGTGGGATGGGGCCATCATCACTGGCTGGTCGACAGCAGCGAGGGCCACTTGGACTTCGTGTTCAAGCACCACGTGGTCCACGGTCGCAGCGACAATCAGTTCCCGCTCGGCTTCCGCGACCGACTGAGCGAGCGGGAGAGGGTCCTTCCCTTCTTCTGGGTGGACAGCTTCACCTTCTGTGAGCGGCACTTCGATCGTCCAGAGGAACTGGATTCGTACCTGGCGACCTTCGTCGCCGAGGAGAAGGCGCGCCGCCACTGGAAGGACCCTGCTCCGGCCCCGGCCGGGGCGGTCCGGCGGGTGATGGACCGACTGGAGGCGGCCCGGTCGGGCCGAATAGGGCCCCGTTGACGACGCCCCCTGAGGACAGAGGTCCTGACCCGGACCTGGCGACAGCTGTGGCCGCCAACCCGCTCTGGTATCACACGCTCGACCTGCCGGGGGTCACGACCCCCGGTTGGTTCGATCTCCGCCCGGTGGTGTCCAAGCTGCCGTGGCCGGAGGTGAAGGGTCGGCGCTGTCTGGATGTCGCCACCTACGACGGGTTCTTCGCCTTCGAGCTCGAGCGCCGAGGAGCGGCCGAAGTGGTCGCGGTCGACATCGCCAGCCACGAGGACTGGGACTGGCCCCTGTCGGCCAGGGCCCGAGGTATCGCCTACCTGAACGCGGCCGCCGGACCCAAGGGGCGCGGCTTCGAGATCGCCGCCGAAGCGCTGGGCTCGAAGGTCGAGCGCCGCTTCATCTCCGTGTACGACCTGAGCCCCGAGACGGTGGGATCGTTCGACGTCGTGGTTTGCGGGAATCTGCTGCTGCACCTGCGCGACCCCTTCCTTGCCCTGGAGGCAATCCACTCGGTGTGCGCCGGGCACCTCTTGTCGGTGGAGGCGGTGGACCTGCGGCTCTCAGGCCTGGGGCGGCGCTCCACCTACATGCGACTCAACGGGAACGACTCCCAGTGGTTGGTGCCCAACCGGGCGGCCTATCTCCGCATGCTCGACCTGTGCGCCTTCGACATCGAACGGGTCGCCCCCCTGTTCATGACCCCGTTCGGGGAGGCTCACCCCAGTCCGCGGTTCTCGGTGCTGGGCCGGGTGGCTCGGCTTCCGTTCGGCGGTCCAGGGGTGCCCAGCACGTCGGCCCTCGCCGTTCCGCGACCCATCAGCGCCTGAGCCGGGTCAGCCGGTCGTCTCCCGCCGGCCCGGACGACGTCCCCCGAGCGACGACTCCGGCGGGCCATCCGCCCAGTTGTGCCGGCAAAGGCGGGTTTGAGTCGGCGGTAATGGCGCATTTACCGGCACTTGCCCCCCCGTTTCCCGCAAAAGCCGGTTAGCATGACGCATATGCCTTCCTTCACCATCGGCCAGGCTGCCGAGCTGCTGGGAGTCAGTCCTGACACCGTGCGGCGGTGGGTTGATGCCGGCCAGCTGCCTGCCAGCCGAACGGCCGGCGGCCGGCGCCGCCTGGACGGGGCCGCCCTGGCGCGGTTCTCCGTCGAACGGGCGACAGGCACCGCGCCTCTGCCGGTGGCCGAGTCGGCGCGGAACCACTTCCCCGGCCTGGTCACCAAGGTCGTCAAGGACAAGGTCATGGCGCAGGTGGAGATCCAGGCCGGCCCCTTCCGGGTCGTGTCCCTAATGAGCCGCGAGGCCGCCGACGAGCTGGCCCTGGCTCCGGGCGTCATGGCGGTGGCCTCGGTGAAGTCCACCAACGTCGTGGTGGAGATTCCGCCCACCTGAACCGGGGAGCAAGGCAATGGCGCGGCTGACCTCGAACCGCAGGACCGCTCTGGCGACCGCCCTGGCTGCGTTCTCGGTGATCGTGGTGGCCTGCGGCTCGAGCGGCTCGCGCCAGGGGATGGCCTCAAACGTCACCTCGACCACAGCTCCGAGCGCGACCTCCGCGGGGGCAACGGTCACCGGGGGCCTCGACGTGTTCGCGGCGGCGTCGCTCACCGGGGCGTTCAGCTCGGCAAAGACCGGGCTCATGCGCGCCAACCCTGAGCTCGATCTGACCTACAACTTCGCCGGGTCGAACGCACTGGTGACCCAGATCCAACAGGGCGCACCGGCGGACGTCTTCGCATCGGCGGACCAGACCAACATGAACAAGCTGGTGACGGCCGGCCTGGTCGAGACCCCCGTCACGTTCGCCCGGAACAAGCTCGAGATTGCGGTCGCCCCCGGCAATCCCAAGCACATCAGCAGCCTCGCCGACCTGGCCCACCCCGGCGTCAGCGTGGTCCTCGAGGCGGAGGGGGTGCCGGCCGGCGACTACACGCGCTCCGTCCTGTCCTCGCACCACATCACCGTCAGCCCGATGTCTCTGGAGACGGACGTCAAGGCAGCCCTGGCGAAAGTGACCTCAGGCGAGGCCGACGCCACGGTCGTCTACGTCACTGACGTAAGGGCGGCCGGGAGGTCGGTGGCGGGCGTATCGATTCCGGACTCGCTGCAGCCCGACATCGGCTATCCGATCGCCGTCGTCAAGGCCACCAGGAACCACCGTGCCGCTCAGGCGTTCGTGGACTCGGCGGTCTCCGGCGAGGTCCAAGAGGCACTGGAGGCCGCCGGTTTTCTCCCCCCGCACTAGCCGTCGGGCCGGGCTCATCCCCGCTGCCGCTCCCGTGGTCCTCGCCGCCGGTGCGGTGGTCATCATCGTCCTGCCCCTCATCGGACTTCTCGCGAGGGTGTCGTGGTCGACGCTCTGGTCGGAGCTGTCCGCCCACGACGCCTATGTCGCGCTCCGCCTCTCGCTGGAGACCTCCCTCGGGGCCCTGGCCATCGCCCTGGTAGTCGGCCTGCCGTTGGCCTGGGTCCTAGCCCGCCGCCGCTTCCCAGGCCGGTCGGTCCTTCGGGGCCTGGTGACGCTGCCCATGGTGCTTCCCCCCGTGGTCGGGGGCATCGCTCTGCTGTACGCATTCGGTCGGAGGGGGGTGGCCGGGCAGCTCATCTACCACCTGACCGGTTGGCGGTTCGTGTTCAACACCTCCGGGGCGATGCTGGCCGAGGCCTTCGTCTCGATGCCTTTCCTGATCGTGACGGCCGAGGCCGCCTTCCGCTCGATGGACCGGCGGGGCGAGGAGGCCGCCGCTACCCTGGGTGCGGGGCCCGCCTACCGGTTCCGCCGGGTCACCCTGCCTGCGGTCGCGCCGGCCCTGGCCGCCGGGGCCGCCCTGACCTGGGCCAGGGCTCTTGGCGAGTTCGGGGCCACGATCACCTTCGCCGGCAACCTCCCCGGCGCGACCCAGACCACACCGCTGCTCATCTACCTGGACATCGAGTCAGGACATGAGGCCACCGCCCTGGCCCTCTCCCTCGTCCTTCTCGTCGTCTCCCTGGCCGTCCTGGTGGGCCTGCGGGATCGTTGGCTCGGCAGCCCGTGAGCGTCTCCGCCCAGGTCGACGTGAGCCTCGGCACCTTCCGCCTACGTCTCGCTCTCGAGGTGGCCAATGGGACCGCCCTGGCCCTTGTCGGACCCAACGGAGCGGGCAAGACGACGCTTCTGCGCGCCCTTGCCGGCTTGGTCCGCCTCGGTGCTGGTCGGGTGGCTATAGACGGGATCGTCGTCGAGGACCCGTCCAAGGGCGTGCGACTAGCGCCGGAGGAGCGTCGCCTGGGGGTCGTCTTCCAGGAGCCGCGGCTGTTCGATCACCTCTCGGCGTTGGACAATGTGGCGTTCGGGCTGCGGGCCCGGGGGGTGCGACGAGGCGAGGCCCGCACGACGGCGTCTGCCTGGCTCGAGCGGGTCGGGCTTCCCGAAGTGGCTCGCCTCCGTCCCCGGCAACTCTCCGGTGGCCAGGCCCAGCGGGTGGCCCTTGCCCGGGCCCTGGCCACCCAACCGGCGCTCCTGCTGCTGGACGAACCATTAGCCGCCGTGGACGCCTCGGCTCGCGCCGAGCTCCGCCACCTCCTCCGCCAGGAACTCGCCCGCTATACCGGGTGCCGCATCGTCGTCACCCATGACCCCATCGAGGCGGCCGCCCTCGCCGAGCGGCTGGTGGTCATCGAGGACGGCCGCGTGAGCCAGCAGGGACCCCTGGCCGAGGTGACGGCTCGGCCCCGATCTTCGTGGGTGGCCGACATGGTCGGGCTCAACCTCTTCCCCGGCCAGGCGAAGGGCACCACCGTTCGGCTGGATGCCGGCGCGCTGGTGACGACCGCGACCGCCCTCGAGGGTCCGGTCTTCGTGGCCTTCCGTCCCAACGCCGTCACGCTTCACCGACGTCGTCCGGAGGGCAGCGCCCGGAACGTGTGGGGGGGTGCCGTCGCCGAGCTGAATCCGGTCGGCGACCGGGCTCGAGTGCGGGTCAAGGGTGAGCTGGCCCTGGTGGCGGAGGTCACGGCCGGGGCGGTCGCCGAACTGGCGCTGGCCGACCACGGGCCGGTGTGGGCCTCGGTGAAGGCCACCGACATGGAGGTGTACCCGGCCTGACGAGGGCGAGGGCGAGGGGTGCTGAGTTCGGCTCCCGACCAGCGAGCACAGCGCCCGGGATCGAGTTGCGGTGCCAAACGGCAGGCCGGCGCCCGCCCGTGGGCGGTCCTGCCGTGCGGGCGAGATACCCGAGCGGTACCGTCAGGAGAGTGTTCGGCCGGCTGGGGAAGGTCGCGCTCGGCGCGACGGCGGCAACGCTCGTGCTCGGGCTGCTTTCGCTCACGCCACCCGCAGCCGCCGCAGGCAAGGTGCACCGCGACCAGGCATGCCTGCAGACCACGATTGTGGGCTCCTGGAGCAACACTCTGACCCAGACCTTCACCCCTGCGGTCGGGACCATCACCAGGTGGCAGGTCGTGCTCGGCAGCCGTCAGGACTTCACCGGCACCATCACCTCCCGCCTGGTCCTGCACCCGGCGGCCTCCGCCTTCGGAGCCGCGGTGGGCGGCGTCGTATTGGCCACCGCCCAGACCTTCACCACCTTCTCCGCGTTCCATTTCGCCACCATCACCTTCGTCCCCGCCGCTCCGGTGTCGGTTGTGACCGGCCTGCCGACCGGTAGCTACAGCATCGAGGTGGACGACTCACCTCTCAGCGTCGGCACGAACGGGGTGTCCGTTCCGACGCCGCCGCCGTTCCTGTGGATCCACTGCGGCACGGACTATCGCCGTGGGGGTGGTTACGCCGGGGTGGATGTGCCCGTGTACGGGGCCATGTCGCAGCCGACAGTCCTGCTAAGCGACACGTCGACCACCGGTTACGTCTTCGCCGATTACGGCTACTGACATCCGGCATCGAACTGGGACCGGGCTCAGCTGCCCGGGGAAGGGTCGAGCGGCGCCCGGAGCGGCTCCGTGAGCCTCGGGGGAGCCGGGTCGATGGCCCACGCCGTTGGCCTCTCCGATCGGCCGAGGAGGAGCCTTATCCGGCTCGCCGTCTCTGGGACGATGGGCCAGGCGGCGACAGCCAAGGCCTCGAGGTAGGGGAGCAGCGAGGTGAGGCAAGCCTGCGCCTCGGCATCCGGAAGCCGCCACGGCTCGCTGCGGGCGAGTCGCTGGTTGACCGTGCGGCCGAGGGCGTGAACATGCTCGAGCGCCGATCGGAGCTCCACCCGTGCGATCGCCTTGCCGGCCTGTCGCAGCCACTCGGAGGCCTCCGCCCGTTCGACCGTCGCTCCGGCCCAGGCGTCCTTGTCCGGTCGGCCGCCGAAGCGGCTCCAGAGCAGGGTGGTCACCCGATGGGCCGGGTTCGCCACGCCCCCTAGCAGCCCTGTTCGGGTCAGCTCGCCTGCCTGCTGGTAGTTGAACTCGGTGTCCGAGCTCTCGGGGCTGCGGGCGCACAGAGCGTGTCGCAGCCGGTCCGCTCCGAGGCGCCCCAGCGCGTCGTCCAGGTCGAACCCGTGGCCGCGACTGCTCGACATCTGGGCCCCGGCCATGGTCAGGTACTGGCTGGCCACGACGTCGTCTGGCAGGTGCAGGCCCCGGCCCGTCCCCATGATCAGTGCCGGCCAGAAGAGGGTGTGGAAGAAGAGATTGTCCTTGCCGATGAAGTAGCGGTGAAGGGCGCCGGCGTCCTCCCACCACTGCCGCCACACCTCGGGACGGCCGTGTGCGTCGGCCCACTCCTTCGACGCCGACAGGTATCCGATGACGGCGTCGAACCACACGTAGAGTCGGCGGTCGTCCCAGCCTTCGAGCGGCACCCGCACCCCCCAGTCGAGGTCACGGGTGATCGCTCGGGCCCGCAGGCCGCCGGCCAGAATCCCCCTGGTTTCCTCGGCCACGAACCTCCTCCACCCCGGCGCCCGGGCTTCGACATAGTCGGTCAGCTTGGCTTCCATCCGGTCGAGGGCAAGGAAGAGCTGGCGCATGGGGCGGAACGTGGCCGCCGCCCCGCAACGCCGGCAGGTCGGCTGCACCAGCTGGTCGGGGTCGAGGGTGCGTCCGCAGCCGTCACACTGGTCGCCGCGGGCATCCTCCACCTTGCAGTAGGGACAGCCTCCCTGGACGTAGCGGTCGGGCAGGGATCGGCCCTCGGCCGGGCACCAGGCGGAGCGAGCCGTGTCCTGGTAGATGAGCCCGGCCCTCCACAGGTCGGCGAACACCTCGCCGACCACCCGATGGTGGGTGGCCGCCCCGGTGCGGCTGTAGTGGTCGAAGCTGATGCCCGCCCGTCGCAGTGACGCCTCGATCCTCGCGTGTTGATGGTCTGCGAAGTCCGCGGGGGACACGCCGGCGGCCTCGGCGGCCAGGGTTATCGGGGTCCCGTGCTGATCCGAGCCCGACACCATCAGGACCTCGTCGCCGACGATGCGGTGGTAGCGGGCAACCACGTCGGCCGGTAGATAGGCGCCGGCCAGATGACCGAGGTGCCGGGGCCCGGAGGCATAGGGCCAGGCCACTCCTATGAACACCCGCACTGGTTCTCCTCCCCTTGGCCGAGGAGGACCAGACGGGAAGATCAGGGCCCTCCTGGGCCCCGACCGGCGCGAATCAGCCGATGAAGCCCCGACGGGGGCGCATCATCAGACCCGAGGCGCGCCTTGCTTGCACGAGAGGCAAGGTATCCCGTCAGCCCGCACCGAGCCCGACATTTTCCGCTTCTGCCGGCTCCGGCGCGGTCCGCGCGCCGCTACGGTCGGACCGAGGGTGCCTTGGCCTCCTCGGCCAGGACCCCGGCGCTCGGCTTCACGCGACGTTCGGCGTCGATGATGCCGAACTTCACGTCATAGCCGTGGAGCCACTCGTAGTTGTCAACGGCGGTCCAGTGGAAGAGGCCCCGAACGTCGATCCCTCCGCCGATCGCCTGGTTGACGACCTCGAGGCCCCTGCGCAGGTAGGCCGCCCGAACCCGGTCGTCGTCGGTCCCGACCCCGAACTCGGCGACCAGGAGGGGGGTGCCGGGTAGCTCGTCGCGCAGACGGGAAAGCACCAGGCCGAGCCCATCGGCCCAAATCCCGTAGCCGAGCGGCGAGACCGCCGCCTCAGGGGGATGCACCACCAGACGACCGTCGCGCACGCCCATGGCGCTGTAGTAGGAGAAGCCGAGGAGGTCATAGGCGCCGGCCAGGTCGGGCCGCTCCACCGGTTGGCGGCCCCGCACCCGCAGGACACCGTCGCGGAGGAGCCCCAGCCCCGGGGTCCAGTACAGGTCCTGGAGGGTCTGGACCGTCCGCAGGCTGGCCTCGGTCCCGTCCTGGGCGACAATGGCCGACAGGCCGAAGATCGAAGCCACCGGTAGGCCGGTCTGGCGCAGCCGGACAGCTGCTTCGGCCGAGGCGAGCTGGAAGTTCTCCTCGACCTGACCAACCAGCTCGCGGTCGTGCACCCCCGGAGGCCAGCCACCGCCTCCGTAGGCGGCCCGGGCGTAGTAGTTGGTCTCGTTCACCGGCTGCCAGCCGCCGGCCAGGTCGCCGAAGGTTTCGGCGACGAAGTCGACGTGGCGGGCCCAGTAGTCCGTCCGGTTCGAGGACGCCACGAAGCCGCCCTCAGCAGCGAACCATCGTGGGAGGGTGAAGTGGTTGAGGCACACCCATGGGGTGATGCCGGCCGCCCGGGCGGCATTGAGGACGGAGCGGTAGCGCTCCACCGCCTCGGGGTCGTGGCGGCCGGGCTCGGGCTCGAGCCGGGCCCACTCGAAGGAGAGCCGATGGTGGACCAGGCCGAGGTCGGCCAGGAGGCGGAAGTCCTCGGCGTAACGGGATGCGAAGCCGTTGCCGTCGCCGGAGAGGGGCGCCCGGCCGGCTCGCTCCCAGTCCCACCAGTCGGAGTTCGGAGACGCCCCTTCGCACTGGGTCGAGGATGCCGCTGTGCCCCACATGAAGCCCACGGGCCATTGCACCGGACGAGTATTGCCCACGTCCGCCACCAGAGGCCCGGACAGGTATTGGCACGCCGGCCACGGGAGGTCTGGGGCCGCCGGCGAGGGGGAATACCTCCCAACGCCCGCCGGCAACTGCCTTGCGCCGGTAGCGGATGACGGAGGTTGTCATGCCGAACAGCAGCATCAAAGACGAGGGCCAGTATCGGGCACTGCGGCGCCAAGGCGCCAGCAAGGAGAAGGCGGCTCGGATCGCCAACGCCTCGGCGGGATCGTCTCGCTCCCGGACCGGGCGCAGAGGTGGCTCGGCCGGCTCCTATGAGGACCGGAGCAGGAAGGACCTCTACGAGAAGGCCAAGCAGGTCGGCATCGACGGACGGTCGTCGATGTCGAAGCAGGAGCTGATCAAGGCCCTCCGGAACCACTGAGGCGGTCCTCGAGCTCCTTCACCCGGTTGCGCAGCTCGACCTCGCGTCGCCGGCGCTCGCTGACGTCGCGGATGCTGGCGCCGAGCATCAGTCCGTCGGCCTGCTTGAGGATGGCGATGGTGAACTCCACCGACACGGTGGCTCCATCGCAGGTGATTGCCGGAACGGCCAGCACGTCGCCGGGGCCGTAGTGGCTGGCACCGGCGGCCACGGCGGAGTGGAACGCATCCCAGTGCCGCTGGCGGAGCCGTTCCGGGATGATGATGTCCAGGGTCCTTCCGAGGGCCTCGCCCTCGGAGTACCCGAACAATCGGGTGGCCCCGGCGTTCCAGAACCGGATGATCCCGGAGGCGTCCACCAGGACCAGGGCGTCGGGGCAGGCCTGGGCGAAGTCGGCCAGGGTCCGCTCGGGCACGGTGGTGGATACCTCGGCCACGGCTGGCGAGGCTAGCGATGCCTCGGGCCTGCGCTCCACGGCCACCGGAAGGACATGGAAGGCGCCGTCGATCTGAAGCGGCCCCTCGTACCCGAAGGCGGGGCGGCGACTGCTCGAGGAGGGGCCGCCTGGGATGGCGGGGCACCGGCCTATAACCTGGGACGCCACCTCACCAGGCGGGAGAAGCGATGGGTACCAAGAAGATGGGAAAGCGCGTCGTCGCGGCCGTCATCGGCGGGCTGGCCGCAGCCGGGGGCCTCTACGGGCTGACCCCGGGGGCGAAGGCGGACCCGACCTTCCAGCTGCAGAGGATCGCCGGCAGCGACCGCTACCAGACGGCGGGCAACATCAATCTCACGACCTATCCATCGGGCGAGGCCACGGTGCTACTCGCCGACGGGCTCGCCGCCCACCAACCCGACGCCCTGGCTGCGTCCGGGTTGGAAGGGGTCAACTCCGAGGGCGTGCTGCTCACCGACAACACCGACAACGTTCCCACAAACACCCTGTCGGCCCTACAGTCGCTCAAGGTCAAGAACATCGTCGTCCTCGGCGGCTACGCCTCGGTCAGCCAGGCACAGGTCGCCGAGCTGCAGAACGACAAATACAACGTCACCACGCCCTACCAGGGTCAGACCCGGTACCAGACCATGGAGATGATCGACTACTCGATCAGTCCCAGCAGCGTCGGCACCGACTCGAACGGGGACCCGACCGCCATCCTCGCCAGCGGTGACAACAACCACTACGTCGACGCCCTGTCGGCCGGCGCCCTGGCCTACGCCAAGAAGTTTCCGATCATCCTCACCAACTCCCAGGGCCCCGACCTGTCTCCGGAGGCCCAGGCCGTCATCGGGAAGCTGGGGATCAAGCACCTCATCGTCGTCGGCGGCACCGCCTCCATCCCCTCCTCGGAGTACAGCCCGAAGCCCTCCGGGGTGACCACGGTGGACGTCGAGGCAGGAAACGACCGGTCCCAGACCTCCTCGGTCCTCAGCGACTTCGCCATCAGCAAGGGCTGGCTGGCCAACACCAACATGGACGTCGCCCGGGGAGACGACGGCAGCGACGCCCTGGCTGGCTCCTCCTTCGGCGGGGTCAAGGGGTTCCCGACGCTGGTGACCAACTCCACCAGCGACGCCGGGTCGGCCACCTCGTTCGCCAACGAGCATCAGACCACCCTCACCGGCACCTCCTACGTGTTCGGCGGCACCGCGGCGGTGACCGACAGCCAGATGCAGTCCATCCAGCAGGCGGCCGGGTCCAACCCCGCCCCCGCCGGCACCATCTCGCCGACGTCCTCCCAGGTGGTGACGGCGGTGGCCAGCAACTCCTTCGCCCAGGGCGGGTTCACCTACACCTACAAGTCCGGCGACACCTACCAGATCCAGAAGCCGAGCTCGAGCCCCACTTCGAGCTCGCCCTCCTGTCAGTCCGACACCTATGCCGACTTCCAGGCCCGCCTGAGCAAGGGCGACCAGGTGACCGGCAACTACCAGCCGAGCCAGACCAGCACCTTCTGCCTGGTGGATCAGGCCCCCCATCCGCCTGCCAGCCCCACGGCCACGTCGAACCCGAACAACTCCCAGGGCGGGGTGGTCATCTCGTGGACCGCTCCCAGCACCGCTGCCACCGACGGCGTGAGCGAGTACATCGTCTGGCGGGACACGGCCTCCGGCAGCAGCAGCGTCCTCGGTGGGACCACCTACAGCTGCCCGAACGCCGCCTACACCACCGCTCCGGGCTCGTCCCCCCAGAACACGCCTGATCAGGTGGCCAACAGCTGGACCCAGGTCACGACGGTGCCGGCGAGCAGCTCCAACACCAACTACTCGATCGTCGACACCTCTGAGCCGTACACCAGCTCGACGCCGGACTTCTGCTACGCCGTCTCGTCGGCGAGCCCCAGCGGTGCCGGGCCGGTCCAGATCGGTACAGCCGCTCCCGCCAACCCGGCATCGGGCTCGGCGACGCCCGGGGCGGTGGCGGCCACCCAGGGCACGGGATCGGCTCCGACCATCTCCAGCGTCACGACGCAGGGATGGACCATCGCGGTCAACTACAACGAGACCATCAACCCCTCCACCGTCGACACCGGCGACTTCGCCATCACCATGCCGACCCCGGTCACCCCGACGGCCACCAACGCCGCCGGCTCGGTCGTCTACATAGACCTCGGTCAGCAGATACCCGTCGGCATGACCCCGAAGGTCACCGTCCAGAAGTCCTCTAGCGACAGCAACACGGTGTGCGCAGCGAGCTCGACATCGGCGTGCGAGGCGGTCGGAGACTCGGCCACGTCGTCACCGGCGACGCAACCCGGGCCCGCGCCGAGCATGACCATCCAGTCCGCCAGCTCATCCAACCAGACGATCGTGCTCAAGTACGCGCCCTTTGCCATCGACTGCGGCACGGTGACCTCGAAGGACTTCACGGCCAGCTCATCGGGGGTGGGCTTGCAGGTCCAGAGCGCCGGGTGCTCTGACCAGAGCGGCACGGCCTCGCCCGCTGGCACCCAGACCTCGGAGTATGTCGTGGTGAAGGCGAGCCCCTTCCTTCCATCACAGAGCGTGACGGTGACGGCTTCCGGCACGGACCCGGACGGCAACACGGTGATCTATTCGCCCAACGGGTCAGAGCAGGCGCCCGGAAACACGAGCACGGCCACCTCCAGCTGAGCCAGTCGCAGCGGTTCGGCCCGGTCGCTCCGGTGGCGACCGGGCCGGACAGCGTCAGGCGCGACCGGGTCCGGCCCGGGTCCTAGGGACCAGGTCGGCCGCCTCAGCCCGTGCCGGCGGCGGCGGCCAGCGCCCGGCGGAAGCGCTGCTCGCTGACCGGGCCGGCGGTGCCGAGGGTCTGGGCCCACAGCCCCACCCGCAGCTCCTCCAGCATCCACCGCAGGCTGTCGGTGGCTCCGGCGGACAGGGCGCCGGTCGATGCTGCGGAGGCCAGCTCCGCTTCGAGACGGTGGATCACCGCCATGCGCTCCTCGTCTCGCCTGGGGGCCTCGGCGATCCTGTCCAGCCGCCGCTCGACGGCGATCAGGTAGCGCTCGACGTCGGGCAGCCGGGCCAGGCCGGCCCGGGTGGCGAAACCGGGTGGCACCAGACGGTCGAGCTGGTCGGCCATGTCGTGGCGGGCGTCGGCGAAGGCGGCCGCCAGGGCATCGAGGCGGCGGCGCAGGACCGACGTGCGGGCGGCCACGCGGGCGACGAGGCGGGCGGCCTCGAGGGATCGCGCCGGCAGCTCGGCCCGCACCGACTTGACCAGCGCGACGAAGCCGGCCTCGTCCCACGCCGGGCCGCCCAGGTCGGCGAGGAGGGCGTCCACGGCCGCCACCATGCAGTCGATCAGGGCCGCCGCCGCCCCGCCCGGGGCTGACGTCAGAGCCAGCTTGGCCTGGGCGGGAAGCCGGCGCTCCAGGTCGGCGGTCGCCCCCGGCAGAGCCAGCAGGACCAGGCGCCGGGTGCCGGTCCACATGTGGGCGGCCTGGGCGTCAGGACTGGTCAGGATGCGCAGGCCGACCGTCTCACCCTCGTCCACCAGCGACGGGTAGCCCCTGACCGTCCGGCCGCCGACCGTGCGCTCCACGACCCTCGGGATCTCCCCGAAGCCCCACTCGGTCCCACCGGAGACGGGAGCCACTCCGATCAGGCTCGACAGGCGCTCCTGCATGGGCCCCTGCAGGCGGGCCTTCAGGGAGTCGAGGTCGGATCCGGACAGCAGCTCGGCTCCGTCGGTACCCACGACCCGGAAGCGGACCCGCAGGTGGGCGGCCAGATGCTCGGGATGGAAGTCCCCCGGCCGGACCATCACCCCGGTGGTGCGCAGGACGTAGGACGCCAGCACATCGAGCAGCGGACCGTCATCGGGGGAGGCGGAGGCCAGGAAGGCGCGGGCGAGGTCACCGGCCGGGCCGAGCTGGCGGCGGACGGGCTTGGCGAGCGATCGGATCAGCGACGTGGCCAGCTCCTCGCGCCAGCCAGGCACGTGCCAGTCGAAGCCGCTCGGGCGCAGCTGGTTCAGCGCTTCGAGAGGCACGACCACGGTCACCCCGTCGTGGGGGTCGCCCGGGCTGAAGCGGTACTCGAGCTCGAGGCAGAGCTCGCCCTGGCGCCACTGGTCGGGAAAGTCGTCGGGGTCGAACCGGGCGCCGGAGGAGCGCACAAGCAGCTCGGGCCCGAAGAGCAGGTGGTCGGCGCGGCTTCGGCCCGAGCGGCGCCACCAGCGCTCGAAGGAGGGTCCGGAGCAGACCTCCTCGGGCAGGCGGGCGTCGTAGAGGGCGGCCAGGGCGTGCGCATCGATGGTGACGTCGCGTCGGCGCAGGCGGTCCTCGAGGGAGGCCAGCTCCTCGAGCCGGGCCAGGTTGGTGTCGACGAAGCCCGGTCGCCGGTCCCAGTCAGCGTGGACCAGGGCGTTCTCGATGAACATCCCCCTCGCCTCGGCCGGGTCGAGGCGGGCCAGGTCGACCCGGCGCCCGGAGACGAGGCTCAGCCCGTACAGCGTCACCTGCTCGGGCACGACGGCGGCACCCCGGAGCGGATCCCAGACCGGTTCGCCGTAGCTGCGCTTGACCAGATGAGAGGCGAGGCGCTCGATCCACTCCGGCCGGACGACGGCGACGTTGCGGGCCCACAGGCGGGTGGTCTCGACGAGGTCGGCCGCCATCACCCAGCGGGGGCTGCGTCGGAACAGGACCGATCCGGGGGCGATGGCGAAGCGGGACTGCCGGGCGCCGGAGTAGTCCCGACGGCCCTGGTCCCAGGTGCCGACATGGGAGAGCAGGCCGGACAGGACCGCCTGGTGGATGGCGTCCTCGCTCGCCGGCGTCCGGTTGGGTGTCATGCGCAGGTCGCGCTGGATCTGGCGGAGCTGGCCGGCGAGGTCCTGCCACTCGCGAACCCGTCGGTAGTTGAGGAACTCGCGGCGGCACAGCCGGCGGAACTGGCCCGGGGTCAACTCGGCCTGTCTGTCCTGGAAAGATAGCCCCACAGGGCGAGGTAGGAGAGCAGGTCGGAGTGGCGGTGGGCGAAGCGGGCGTGGCTGCGGTCGGCCTCCTGATCGTGGTCGGCCGGCCGCTCGCGGGGGTCGATGATCGACAGCCCGGCGGCGATGATGGTCACCTCCCGCAGGCACCCGCCCGCCTCGGCCGCCACCAGCATGCGGGCATATCGGGGATCGAGCGGCAGCTGGGCCAGCCGGCGGCCGACCGGGCTCAGGCGGCGGTCTCCTTCGCCGCCGGCGGCGAAGGCCCCCAGCTCCTCCAGCAGGGCCACGCCGTCGCGGATGGCCCGCGAGTCGGGAGGATCGAGGAAGGGGAAGCGCTCCACCGCTCCGAGGCCGACGGCGGTCATCTGCAGGATGACCGAGGCGAGGTTGGTGCGGAGGATTTCGGGTTCGGTGAACTCGGGCCGCCCGAGGTAGTCCTGTTCCGAGTACAGGCGAATGCAGACGCCCGGGCCCAGGCGGCCGCAGCGGCCGGCGCGCTGGTCGGCCGAGGCCCGCGACACCGGTTCGATGGGGAGCCGTTGCATCTTGGTCCGGCGGTTGTAGCGGGAGATGCGGGCCGTGCCGAGGTCGACCACGTAGCGGATGCCCGGCACCGTGAGGGAGGTCTCCGCCACGTTGGTGGCCAGCACGATCCGGCGCCCCTGATGCGGCCGGAACGCCCGGTGCTGCTCGGCCGCCGACAGGCGGGCGTAGAGGGGAAGGACCTCGGTGTGGGGCAGGCTCAGGCTCCGGACCACCTCGGCCGCATCGCGGATCTCGCGCTCGCCGCTCAGGAAGACCAGGATGTCCCCCGGCCCTTCCCTGTTCAGCTCGACCACGGCGTCGGCCACCGCCTGCAGGGGGTCGTCGGTCTCATCGGGATCGTCGGCCGGGGCCCGGTAGCGGATCTCCACCGGGTAGCCGCGGCCGGACACCTCGATGACCGGGGCGTCGCCGAAGTGGGAGGCGAAGCGGGCGGTATCGATGGTTGCCGAGGTCACGATCAGCTTGAGGTCGGGCCGGCGGGGGAGGAGCTGGCGGAGGTAGCCGAGCAGGAAGTCGATGTTGAGGCTGCGCTCGTGGGCCTCGTCGATGATCAGGGTGTCGTAGCGCCGGAGCTGGCGGTCGCGGCGCAGCTCGGCGAGCAGGATGCCGTCGGTCATCACCTTGACCGCGGTCTGTTCGGACACCTGGTCGGTGAAGCGGACCTGGTAGCCGACCACGCCCCCCAGGGGCACGGACAGCTCCTCGGCCAGACGCTCGGCCACCGTGCGGGCGGCCAGTCGGCGAGGTTGGGTGTGGCCTATCCGGCCGGCCGCCCCCCGCCCGGCCTCGAGACACATCTTGGGCAGCTGGGTGGTCTTGCCGGATCCGGTTTCGCCCGCCACCACCAGCACCTGGCTGGAGGCCAGGGCGGCGACGATTTGGTGGCGGTGGGCCGTTATGGGCAGAGCGGGGTCGTACTCGATCCGCACGTCGGCGCCCATCCGATCCACCGCACGAGGCTACGGCTCAGCTTGACGGCCCTCCGGCCGAATAAGAGCCGGATATGTCGGACACCGACCAGTGCCTCGTGTGCGGCGGCCCCATGGGCGACGCCGCCGATCCGGCCTCGGCCGTGCCCGACTTCTGCGCCGGCTGCAGGGAGGAGCTGTGCCCGGCGGAGGCCCGCCCGGCCCCCATGGCGGCCACCGTCGCCGATGTGGCGATGGCGATGGACCGGGCCCTCGGAACCGTGCTCGGCCTCGGCCGCATGATGGCCGGCCTCGGCAGCGGTGCCGAAGGGCGGGGCCCGGGCGCCTGAAGGGGGGCGGCCCTAAGGGAGCCGGTCCGTGCGGTGCCAACGGTTAACACTTTCCTCACGAACAGCTGACACCCTGGTGGGAATGCCCTCCGAAGCCGGCACCATCGTGGTGGTCGAGGACGACCCGAACATCGCCGACCTGCTCGACCTGTACCTGCGGCGGGAGGGATTCCGCGTCCTGCAGGCCGCCGACGGCGAGAGCGGGGTGGCGGCGGTGGCCCGGGAGAAGCCCAGGCTGGTGGTGCTGGACATCGGGCTACCGGGCCAGATCGATGGGCTGGAGGTGTGCCGGCGGCTGCGGGCCTCGGGCCGGGTGCCGGTGCTGATGCTCACCGCCCGCGACGGGGAGATCGACCGGGTGCTGGGGCTGGAGATCGGGGCCGACGACTACGTCACCAAGCCGTTCTCGCCGCGGGAGGTGGTGGCCCGGGTGCGGGCCATCCTGCGCCGGGCCGACGGACCGCCGCCGGAGCCGCCCGACACAGTGGCCGTTGGGGCGGTCGAGGTCGACCGGTCGCGCCGCGAGGCCCGCCTGCAGGGCCGACCGGTCCCGCTCACCACGCGCGAGTTCGACCTGCTTGCCCATTTGGCCGACAACCTCGGCCTGGTGCTCACCCGCCGCCAGCTGCTCGACAGCGTGTGGGGACCCGACTGGTACGGCGACGAGCGGACGGTCGACGTGCACGTGCGCCAGCTGCGCAAGAAGCTGGGCCCCGAACTGCCGCTCGCCACCGTGTGGGGAGTGGGCTACCGGCTGGCCTGATGCGCCGGCGCCTGACGGCGGTCATCGTGGCCGTGGTGACCGGGGCCCTGGCGGTGGCCGGCTTCGGCAGCCTGTGGCTGGTGGGGCGGGCCACGGTCAACCAGACCAGGCAGCGCCTGGACTCGCAGGCGGCGATCATCGCCGACAACCTCGACACCTTCGTGGCCGGCCGAACGGTGTCCGGCAGCAAGAGCGTGCTTGGGCTGGTCACCGAGGTGTCCAGGCTGGAGGGGGCGGCCATCGTGGCCGTCCAGCCCAGCGGCAACCTGACGCCCATCCAGCCCAGCGCCCCGCTGCTTGGCCTGCTGGGCGCCTCCCGCCCCCTGCCATCAGGTCTGAGCTCGGCCCAGCTGCACCCGCCCGCCCTGCTCGCCGGTCAGACGGTGAGCGGCCGGCGGGGCTCGCTCATCTGGGTGGCCGTGCCGGGCAGCCTCGACGCCGCCGTCCTGGTGCCGGCCAACACCGCCACCGCCCGCCAGGCCGCCCGGGCGGCCGCCTTGCGGCGGGAGCTGTCCGTGCTGGCCCCCAACGGCTCGGTCCCCATCGCCGTGGTGGTCACCGACCGGGTCAGTGGCGCGCCCGGGGCCACCTACTACTTCCTCTTCTCCGGCTTGGCCGCCCTGGCGGTGGCGGCGGCGGTGGCCAGCGCCATGGGCCGGCGCATCGCCCGGCCGCTGGCGGCGGTGGAGGCGACAGCCCGCCGTATCGCCGATGGCGACCTCAGCAGCCGGGTCAGCGTCGGGCCGGGCGAGTACCGCGAGCTGGCCTCCCTGGCCGGCTCCATCAACAGCATGACCGAGAGCCTCGAGCGCTCCCGGGGCATGGAGCGCCAGTTCCTCCTGTCGGTGTCCCACGACCTGCGCACACCGCTCACCTCCATCCGGGGCTGGGCCGAGGCCATTGCCGACGGGGCCGCCGGCGACGACCGCCGGGCGGCGGGGGTGATCGGGAGCGAGGCACGCCGCCTCGAGCGGCTGGTTCAGGACCTGCTCGACCTGGCCAAGCTGGAAGCCCGCTCCTTCTCCCTCGTCCGCCAGCCGGTCGACGTCGGCGAGGTGGTGATGGACCGGGCCGAAGGCCTGCGCCCGGCCATCGAGGAGGCCGGCCTGCGCCTGGAGGTGTCCGTCCCCGAGGCACCCCTGGCGGTCCGGGCCGACCCCGACCGCCTGGCCCAGGTGGTGGCCAACCTGGTGGAGAACGCCTTCAAGTTCGCCCGCACCACGGTGACGGTCAGCGCCGCCGGCCACGACGACCGGGTGGCGGTGACGGTGGCCGACGACGGGCCGGGCATCGCCTCCGAGGACGCCCCCCATGTCTTCGAGCGCTTCTACACCGCCTCCCGCTCGCCGGCGCGCCAGGCCGGCTCGGGGCTGGGGCTGGCCATCGTCAAGGAGCTGGTCGAGGCCATGAGCGGCCAGGTGGCGGTGGGCCCGGCCGACGCCTCGGGCGGCACCCGGGTGTCGGTCATCCTGCCGGCGGAGGCAGGCTAACTCTCGGCCCGCAGGACATCGTTCCGCTTGACTGCCAGGTGGACAACCCGCAGGACATCGTTCCGGCGGCACCAGGAGGCTCCCTACAGGAGATCGTTCCGTCCTGGGGCGCTCAGCGCAGGTCCCGCTGGATGGGAAAGGCGCCCTCGTAGGCGACCTCACCGTCCATGGTGACCACGTCGACGGTCTTGGCCCGGACCCGAATGGTGGCGGTCAGGTACTGGTGTCGGTACTCCTCGGCGACGGTGATCCGCCGTCCCCACAGGTCCACGAGGCCG
>DASRBO010000188.1:0-2447 GCA_035653595.1 Acidimicrobiales bacterium
CCGCAGGAAGGCGTCGGTGACGGCGACCGAGAGGTTGAAGTTCTCAAAGGCTCCGGGCCGGGACTTGGCGGCGACGAACTCCTCGATGTCGGGGTGGGAGACGGAGAGGACCCCCATGTTGGCCCCGCGCCGGCGCCCGCCCTGCTTGATCACCTCGGTGGTGGTGTCGAAGATGCGCATGAACGAGACCGGGCCGCTGGCCGTGCCCTGGGTGCTGCTGACCGCGTCCCCTCGAGGCCGCAGCCGGGAGAAGGAGAACCCGGTGCCGCCCCCGGCCTGGTGGACCAGGGCCATGTCCTTGAGGGTGGTGAAGATCGACTCCAGCGAGTCCTCCACGGGTAGGACGAAGCAGCCCGAGAGCAGACCCAGCCCGGTCCCGGCGTTCATCAGCGTGGGCGAGTTGGGCAGGAAGGCCAGGTCTCGGAGCGCCCGGGAGAACTCCTCCGCCCAGGGGGTGGAGCGGCCGGGGGCGAAGGCGTCCTCGGCCTGAGCGACGTGCCGGGCGACCCGGTCCATCATCTCCCCGGTCGACTCCACCACCCGCCGCTGCCGGTCGCGGAGCAGATAGCGCTCGCGCAGGACCACCACTGAGTTGAGGGGCAGCTTCAGCTCATCCCGCACCCCGAGCAGACGTTTCGCCGCTCGCAGCTCGGCCCGGCGACGACGGTACGCGATGTAGGCCCGGGCCACGTCCTCCAGACCCAGCCGCATCAGGGCTCGCTCCACCTGGTCCTGGATCTGCTCCACGGTCGGCGTGGTCCCGGCCGGGAGCGCCCCCAGGACCAGATCGGTCACCTCTTCGGCGCGGTCCCGGTCGGCGCGCCCGACCTCGCGCATCGCCGCCAGCACCGCGGCGGTGATGCGACCCCGGTCGAAGGGGACCAGCTCCCCGGCCCGGTTGCGGACGACCGATGGCGGCTGCGGGCCCGGCCTCGGCGGGTTCAGGCTGCGGCTCACGTCGATCCCTCGGCTGCCCAATCGGCGACATTCCGATCTTGCCTCATCGGCCGCGTCGTCAGCGGTCCAGTCGAAGAAGGGCATTCGCCCCTGCGCCGATCTCGGGACGGCGCCCAGCACGGAAGGAGGAGCACGTGATGTCATCGTTCGGAACGATGGGCGCTGCCCTTTCGCCGGACGCCGGGCAGGCGGCGGTGCTGGAGCGGGCGTTCCTGGCGGGCTGATGAGGACCACCGAGCGGGTCGAGAACCGCCCGGTTTGCGTTGAGGGCAGCGGGGCGGAGATCGGGCACTATCTCCCTGCGCCAGGCAGTGAGCTTCGGGGCCCGCTTTACCCAGGCCGAGGTGACACGGCTCGGGCTCCGGGAACGTCCGCTGCGAACCCTGGCCGGGCGGGGACGCCTACCTGGGTCGCGGCTTGCTGCTGGCCACCAGGCCGTGGCCCCGCCCGCTGCACGTCTCTGGCGAGCGGAAGTACTGGGGTCGAGGGGTCTCCTTCCGCTCGACCTGCGACGCCCCCTTCTACCACGATCAGCGGGTCGTGGTGGTCGGCGGAGGGAGCTCCACCTGCAGGAGGCCGAGTTCGTCCTGACTACGTTCCCGGGTGACGATCGTCCAGGACCTGGACCATCTGACCGCCTCGCCCATCCTGCAGCGACGCGTGGTCACCAGTCCCGAGGTCGAGGTCCGACCTGCCAGCCGGTTTCGGGAAATCCGTGACAACGCAGGGGGTGGAGGCCATCGTCCTGGAGGACCGGCGGACGCACGGGGTGGCCGAGCTGCCGACCGAGGAGGCGTTCACCTTCGTCGGCCTCGTCCCTAACCCCGAGCTAGCACGGGCTCAACTCCGGCTGACCAAGGAGGGCGACGTGGTCACCGATGGGTGCATGCGAACCAACCTCCCCGACGTCTACGTGGCCGGAGGCGTGCGACGTGGTGCTCCCCGCCAGATCGTGACCGCGGCTGCCGATAGGGCGGTAGCCGCCCTGAGTGCGATCGAGCGCTTACGACAGAGGCCGCCGGAGACGGGACTTAACCCTTGAGTACTCCGATCGGCCGCAGGCGCGCCACCGGCCGCGAGAGGCCTGCCCCGGCGCAGACGCGGACCACTTCGTCGACGTCCTTGTAGGCCTCGGGCGTCTCCTCGGGCAGAGCGCGAGGAACACGGGCGCTGACCACGATCCCTTGCTCGCGGAGGCGGGACACGAGCGCCGATCCGGTGATGGTGCGCATGGCGGCGTGCCGGCTCATGGTGCGTCCGGCTCCATGGCAGGTCGAGGCGAAGGCCTCGTTACCGGGCTCTCCGACCAGGACGTAGGATGCGGTGCCCATCGACCCGGGGATCAGGACCGGCTGGCCGACGTCGCGGTAGGGGGCGGGGAGGTCGGGGTGCCCGGCCGGCAGGGCCCGGGTCGCCCCCTTGCGATGCACGCAGAGCGTGAGCCGACGCCCCTCCAGCTCGTGCTCCTCGATCTTGGCCAGGTTGTGGGA
>DASRBO010000189.1:0-26791 GCA_035653595.1 Acidimicrobiales bacterium
CGGCCTCGTGGACCTGTGGGGACGGCGGATCACCGTCGCCGAGGAGTACCGACACCAGTACCTGACCGCCACCATTCGGGTCCGGGCCAAGACCGTCGACGTGGTCACCATGGACGGTGAGGTCGCCTACGAGGGCGCCTTCCCCATCCAGCGGGACCTGCGCTGAGCGCCCCAGGACGGAACGATCTCCTGTAGGGAGCCTCCTGGTGCCGCCGGAACGATGTCCTGCGGGTTGTCCACCTGGCAGTCAAGCGGAACGATGTCCTGCGGGCCGAGACCTAGGGTGGCCTGGTGAAATGGATCGTCCACGGCGAACGGGTGGCCTATGACAGCCCGTGGGTTCGACTCGTTCTGGCTGATGTGGAGATTCCAGGGAGCAGGAGATTCGAACACCACGTCGTGCGGATGCCGCGCGAGGCCGCCGGAGTCGTGGTTCATGTCGCCGGCCGAGGTGTGCTTCTGCTCTGGCGCCACCGCTTCGTCACCGATACATGGGGCTGGGAAATTCCGGCCGGGGGGGTCGAAGCGGGTGAGTCGACCGATCGCGCCGCCCATCGGGAGGCCCTTGAGGAGACAGGATGGGAGGTGTCCGAATTGGCGCCGCTCTTCGCCTATCACCCGATGAACGGAGTCTCAGATCAGACCTTCCACGTGTTCCTCGGCACCGGAGCGACCTACAAGGGTGACCCTTCCGACCCCGAAGAGTCGGAACGGATCGAGTGGCTAAGTACCGAGCGCATCAGGCAAGCGATACGTGACGGCGAGGTGCCAGATGGCTTCACCCTCACGGCGCTCACGTACGCGCTTTCGTTCGGGCATCTCACCTGAGGCTCCGCGACGCGGCCACCGTTCGCCGGACAGGCGACGACCCAGCCCGCCTAGGAGATGCTGGCGGCGGTACCGGAGGTGCCAGACGAGCCAAGGGCCGGAGGCCGGTGCCGTGCTTGCGTCCTCCAGGCGCCCGATCGGCTCGGCCGATCCCGCGGCCTGGTCGTTTCACCGGCAGGCGGCCCGCACCGAGTCGGACAGCGCTTCGTAGTTGGCGATGGCGGGCGCCTGCAGGGAGATGAAAGACATCGCCACACCGGCTTCGGGATCGGCCCAGGCCAGGGAGCTGTTGCCGCCCATGTGGCCACAGGTCGTCATCGGAGCGCTGGTGCCGAACAGCATGCCCCTGGTGGCCAGGGTCCCCGGAGTCACCCCGACGTGAACCCCCAGGCCCCACCTCGCCTTGGTGGTGAGGATGGCGTCCACGTCGTCGGGGCCGTTGGTCGGCGTCACCAGCCGCTCGAAGGTTGACGGGGAGAAGATCTCCCGTCCGTCGAGTCGACCCCTGGAGGCATACACACCCATCAGCCGAGCCAGCGCGGCGGCCCGGGCGATGCCATTTCCCCAAGGCAGCGACAGGGCGAGTATGGCCGGGCTGTTGAAGAAGTGATCCTCCGCGCCTGGCGGGGACGCCAAGTTCGTAGCCGCGGCCGCCGGCGCCACTGGCCAGAAGGGCAGGTAGCGGCCCAGCTCGACCGTCGTCGCGCCGATATGCACGTCGATGCCCAGGGGCCGGCAGATCTCGTCTCTGAGGGCCTGGCCGAGGCTCCGGCGCGTCCACCGCCGGACCAGCTCGTCCAGGACGTAGCCGTAGGTGTGGGCGTGGTAGCCGTTGCGGCTCCCCGGCGCCCACACCGGCGACATCGCCTCGACCAGGGGCGCCACCCCACCGGGCCTGAACCACTCCGGCCAGTCGAGGTACCCGGCCATCGCCGGAGGCGCCAACCCGGATCGGTGGCTCAGGACCTGGCCAATGGTGATGTCGTCCTTGCCGTTGGCGGCGAAATCAGGCCAGTGTTTGGTCACCAGGTCGTCGTAGTCGAACAGGCCCTGGTCATGGAGGTGGTGCACCAGGATGGCGGCCACCGCCTTGGTGGTGGACAGGATGCATGCCAGCCCGTCGAGGGGGACCGGCCGCCCGTCGGCGCAGCGCCCGGCGCTGGCTTCCAACACCACCTCGCCGTTCCGCCACACGGCGAGCTGGCCCCCCTTGTGCCCGCCAGCTCGGAAGAGTTCGTAGAACGAGGCGATCACCTCGTCCAGACCTCCGACGTCCATGCCGGCCCGGCGGGCGGCGCCCCCGGGCCGGTTCAGCTGTAGAGGCACGGGCGGGGCGGCCTTCCGCTCCGGCTCCTCTTCTGCTCGAATGTCGGACATCTCGCCTCCCAGGTCACGCGCCTTCCTTGGGCCGCATCGTCGCGCCCCGGGCCCGCCATTACCGCGGAGAGAACCCCATTGGTAAGGGGGGCGAACACCTCTACTGCCGCAGCCTCGGGGCGTCCGAGCCCATCGGCCGCTCAGGGTGGCGCCGACGGTGAACATCCTGGCAGCGGGAGTGCGAAAGATCGCCGCCCCCGCCTCCTAGCAGGGGATCGGATCACTAATCCGACTGGAGGCCCCTTGGGCGTCCGCGGCTGCCGAGGGTGCTGAGAGCATCGGGGCTGGAGGCCGACCACCCCCCTGGCCGCCTCGTCCGAGCTCCTGCCAGCGGTTCTCCGCCGGGTGGTAGGAGGAAGGCCGGAGGATTCCAGGCGAGCCAACAGCGTCACCAGCCCCGTGTCGGATGCTCATGCATCCGTGGTCAGGGGTCGCAGCATCTCCGCGGTCTGGGCCTGACCGAAATGCTCGGCCCAGCCTAGGGGGGTGGAGTTGAAGCGGCGGTCCCGTTGGTTGGGGTCGGCTCCAACATCGAGGAGCATCTGGACCGCGTCGCAGTCACCGCTGGCGGCAGCCTGATGGAGCGCCGATTCCCATTGCTGTTCCATGGGGATGTCGGCCCGGGCCAGGGCGTTGACGTCGAAACCAAGGCCCTTCAGGATCGGGATCGCGTCCCAACGCCGCCGGGCGGCGGCCCAGACGGCGAGGCCGGGACGCTCGGCGCGCGCCTGTTCGGCGTGGACCCTGAGCCGCCGAACCGTGTCGGTATCCCCGGCGAGGATGGCAGCGACAAGTCCGTCGACTCCTTCTCCGGCCGGTGGAGTCGCGCCGACCGACAGGAGGAAGTCGAGAACGCGGGGGCACCCGCATATCGAGGCGACTTCGGCCGGCGTCCGGCCATGGGACGTGCGAAGGCCGGATGGGCGACCTCCGGGTGCCTCGTAGGGAGTCAGGATGTCCGCGCCGTGCCGGACCAGCAGGCGCACCCGGTCCACCATGTCGTGGACGACTGCCCACCACAGTTGGCCCCGGACGAGGTGATATGGGCTGTCGACGGCGCGTCCCAGCCGGGCCCGCCACGATCCGCCGTCGCCCTGACCGAGCCCGAACTCGAACAGGAGCTCGAGGTGCGAGTCGTCGGTATGGAACTGACGGTTGTAGAGCGTCTGGCCATCGTTGGCGTCGGCCCCGGCGCTCAACAGGAGCCGAGCCAGGGCCAGGCCGTGAGGGTGGGCGGGTTGTTCGCCCTCACCGGCGCCCAGCGCTCCGGTCAGGGCAGTGAAAGGGGTCGTCAGCCCGTGCCAGAGGTAGCCGGCGTTGGGGTCGGCGCCAGCTTCCAGCAGCAGTCGGGCAGCGGTGATGGTGGCCGCCTCGTTGAGGTCAGGGGCATGGCGGGCGAAGACGAGGTACAGGATGGGCTCCCAGCGGTAGGGGCCGCCTTGGGCCCGGGCTCTCGCCGGGTCGTCCGCCAACAGACCCTCCAGGGCCTGCACGTCGGCCGCGGCCGCAGCGACGTGGATGGACTCAGTGGTGAGGTAGGGGTGGGCCCTCAACAGCTCGGCGGCCTGCTGCCAGCGAGATGGGCTGTCATCGTCGCCGTAGCGGAGGCAGGCCAGCAGGAGGAACCGGTCGGCCACCGAACTGGCCGAGTCGGCGTCCAGCTCGTCCGGGGCCCGGCGGTAGCGCTGGATCAGCTCCACGTGGTGCTTGAGCTCGCTCCAGGAGGCGAAGCCGTGATGGCGGGCTACGACCAGCTGGGCTCCGGCCAGGGACACCGGGGCGGCCCCGTCCGGGTGGTGACGCCCGATCAGGTCCAAGACCCCCGGCTCGCCCGCCCGGCTCAGGTCCCTGATGTCCTTGGCCAGCTTCCGGAGCTGCTCGAGGCTCGGGTCGTCGGGGAGGGGGACGGTCGTCACACGACCTCCTTTCATGTCCCTGCTGTCCGCGGCGCCGGGTCGAAAGGAGGGGTCACCGACCACATCAGTCCGAGTGGTCCTGCTCGGGTGGGCTCAGCCCTGTCCGCGGACCGGAGGCGTCCCGCACGCCCGGCCAGATATTAGGCCTGAGCTGGCCGTTTCCGAGGCGGCGGCGGGGACCGGTCACAATCGGTCGCCGGGGGTTGGTTCGCATGCAACCCGCCCCAAGGACCTCACGGGGCTCGAGATAACCAGGACGGCGAGCTGTAAGGCGTTCAGCGCTGAACGGTCCCGGCTCGTGCCGGTTGGCCCTCCGGGTTTCCAGCCGCCCCCTGACGGAGGAGGGCGACCCCGGTCACCAGGATGTAGAGGACGGCCAACACGCCCCCGAGGGCGCGGACTCCACTGAGCGGACCGGAGTCAGGGCTCAGGTAGTCGAAGCCGCCGACGAAGAAGATGACGGCCACGACAGCTCCCGCTGGAGCGGAAGCGCGGGGAAGGAGTGCGCTGCGAGTCAGTTCCAGGGCGAAGACCAGGACGAGTCCGGCGAAGAAGATCGTGTCCGCCATGCCGGCCGCCTGGGCGCCTCGATAGAGGAGATAGGGCGCTTGCGGGTCGGTGACCTGGTGGATGGAGCTGGCCGCGGTGGCGCTCGAGACGGCGCTGACCAATGAGGCGGTAGCCGTGGTGAGGCCGAAGCCGAACACACCGTAGGCGGCCAGGTGACGACTCCGGCTGGCCAGCAGAGCGGCCACAGCCGCGCTCAGGATTAGGGCAGCGATGCCCTGCACCGTGTGGAGGGCGCTGTTGACAAGAACGTCGGATCGATGGGAAGAGAGCTTGGCCGCCACTTGAGCCGGACTTGCGGTGATGTCGGGGCCGGCCGCCTCGCTCACCACCACACCGATCGTGACTGCTGCGAACGCTAGGGCTGAACATCCCGTCCATCGTTCCAGACGCATCTGGGCTCGTCCTCCTGTGGCCGTGGTGCCTTGCAGAGCTCAGGTTCCCGGACGGGCCGGCGGTTGTCGTCACGCACCAGTTCGATCGGGCCGCCGCTCAGGATGATCCTGGGTCCTACTCGAGTAGGAGGCCCATCGGAGGATCGGAGGATGCGGCGGGAAGGTCGCGGCGGTACCGTCCGCTATATGGCCGGTTACAACGGGCTGCCAGCTGGGCCGCGGGCCGTTTGGCGGCATTTGGACCTGTTGGTGGCGGCTGGACTGTCAGCGGGAGCCTTGGCCGGGGTCGGTTCAGGCCAGCCGGTCCGGCCGCTTGCGACGCTCCTCGCAGTCATTGTCGCCGGCACCGTCGCCTGTGCCCGCCGGTGGGCGATTGCCGGCGCTGGCATCGCCGCCGCCGGGTTGGGGGCCCTCGTCCTGCTGGACTTCAGCGGCGCAAATGCCTGGGTCGTTGAGCTGGCGGTCGTCTGGGACTTCTTCTCCCTCGGCTACCGGCTGACCTCCCGTGACCGAGCGGCCGGGCTCGCCGTTTCGGTCTGTTGGGTAGCGGCCAGCTTGGCAACGGGCATCGATACCCCGCCGGGCCGCGCCGGTCTTGGCGCCGGCGGGGGCATGGCCAACGTGGCGTTCTGGGGGCTGAGCGGGATCCTGCCTTTCGCCGTCGGCCGCCTTCTCGCTACCCGTCGGGCTCTCAATCGGGACCTCGAGGTCGCGGTGGACCAGCTCCAGGCTGAGCAGGCGGCGCGCGCCCGGTTGGCGGCCGCCAACGAGCGGTCCAAGATGGCCCGCGAGCTCCATGATGTCGTGGCCCACTCCGTGAGCGTGATGGTCATGCAGACAAGTGGAGCCCGCCGGGTCGCGCCCTACGACCTGGAAATGGCGAGGCAGGCGCTACGGGTCGTGGAGGAGGCCGGGCGGGAGGCCTTGGTGGAACTCCGGCGGATCGTGGGGGTACTCCGCCGCGGACCGGCTGACTCGGAGGATGTGGTCACCCCTGGGCTGGCCCAGCTCGAGTCACTGATCGAACGTATGCGCCTGGCCGGCCTGACGGTCGAGTTCAGCGTTGAGGGGCAGGCGTACGCCGTGCCCGCCGGTCTGCAGCTCACGGTGTACCGCGTGGCCCAGGAGGCCCTCACCAACGTGATCAAACACGCCGCCTCCGCCCCGGTGCACGTGGTCCTCCGCTTCGGGGAGCGGGAGGTGGCGCTTGAGGTCCGCGACCACGGACCGACCCTGGTCACCGGACACAAAGGGCACTCAGGCCACGGACTGGTCGGAATGAGAGAACGCGTCAGCCTGTACGGCGGCGACCTGTACGCGGGCAGTGGCGCCGGGGGGTTCGTGGTCCGGGCGGCGATCCCCGTCGATGGTCGGGAGTTGACACCCTCTCCGCTAGCCCGACCCGAGCCCCGGCCAGGCACCGCCGACACACCTACTTCGCCCCCGCTGCCCCATCCCTGGCTCGATCCTGTGCTCGCTCTGGCCTTCTTCGGGTTGACCGGGGTAACCACCCTGGTCCGCGTGGGCTCGTGGCCGGTCCGGGTGCGGGACATCGTCGCGCTGGCCGTCATGACCGCGGCCTGCGGATGGCGCCGCAGCCGGCCGCTGTGGTCCGCGGTCATAGCCGTGGCACCGGCGTTCGCACTCAGCAGCCAGATGGCACCGAGGAACTCCATCGCCACGGCCCTATATCTGGGGCTGATACCCGCCTACTCCGTGGCGGCGTGGGGCAGCCGGCGGGTTGCCTGGCTGGGGCTCTGCCTCCTGCTGTCGGCGTCGGCCTTGGCGCAGGTGTTCCTCCACCACGTGAGCGCCTCCAACTACTCCGGTCCGATGTTCACGATCTCCGTGGCCTGGGCGTGCGGGCGCGCCGTCTCCACCCGAAGGCTCGACTCGCTCCGTCTTGAGCGCACGGCGATGCGGCTGAACGCGGAGCACGACGTATGGGCTGAACTTGCCGTGGCCGGGGAGCGGTCGCGGATCGCCCGCGAACTGCACACTATCGTCGCTCACAGCGTCTCTGCCATGGTCGTGCAGTCCGAGGTGGCGCGATCCCAACTGGACCGGGACCTGACGGCGGCCGATGAAGCCTTCGAGCAGATTGTGGTCACCGGCCGCCAAGCCCTTGACGAGATGCGAAGGGTCCTGGGGGTGCTGCGTCGCCAGGACGAGCGGGAGGACCTGCTGCCTCAGCCCTGCATCGACCAGATCTACGCCCTCGTCCAAGCGGCACGTGAACGGGGCGTGCCCGTCGAGTTCAGCGTCACCGGAGAGCCAGGAGCGGTGTCGGCCGGCGTGGAACTTGGCATCTACCGCATCATCGAGGACACCTGCAACAGTCTGGCCGGGCAAACGAACTGCGCGGTCGCGGCCACACTGCGGTTCGCGGACGCCTTCGTCGAGCTGCAGTTGAGCGTCACCGGAGCGAACCTGGCGAACTGGCCGCTGAGCTCCATTCAGCACCGCATCGCCTTTTGTGGAGGTGAGGTTTCCACCGTACTCCCCGACGGCACATCCGATGCCCATCTGAGGGCCCGATTGCCCCTCGCGCCGATAGGTGCTCTGGCGTGACGGTCAGGGTGTTGATCGCCGACGATCAGCAGCTGATCCGCGGCGGCATCCGCATGATCCTCGACCCGGAGCCCGACATCGAGGTGATCGGTGAGGCGGCCAGCGGTGCGGAGGCGATTCGGCTCGCCCGCCAGCTGCGCCCGGATGTCGTCCTAATGGACATCCGCATGCCCGACGTCGACGGAATCGAGGCCACCCGTCGCATCTTGGCCGAGGGCCAGGAACACCAGCCCTGCATCTTGATCCTGACCACATTCGACCTCGACGAGTACGTTTACGACGCTCTCTGCGCCGGCGCCAGCGGCTTCCTCCTGAAGGACGCCCCGGAGCACCAGCTCACCCACGGCATCCGCAACGTGCACCACGGCGATGCGCTGCTGTCGCCGACAATCACCCGGAGGCTGGTAAGCGAGTTCTCGGCGGCCCGACGGTCCTCGCAGACGGGCTCGAAGCTCATCGCCGAGCTCACCCCACGCGAACTTGACGTTCTCCGACTGGTGGCGGCCGGCCTCAGCAACAGCGAGATCGCTGCTCAACTGATCCTTGGCGAGACGACCATCAAGACCCACGTCACCCGGATCCTGATGAAGCTCGGTGTTCGCGACCGAGTGCAAGCCGTTGTGTTCGCCTACGAAGCCGGGATTGTCCGGAGCAGCAGCGAGGGTGAGAGCCGGTTCGGCAGTCCTGGGCCCAGGCCGTAGCCACCAGCGGCTACCTACGCAGGGAGACGCTGGCGCTGGATCCGGCGGGGTGGCGGGCAAGCGCGCCTGTGGTCCCCGGGCGGTGGAGGAGGCGTACCGGACAGCGGCGGCGCCCGGCCTGGGAAGGTCAGCGGCCGGCCATGAAGTTGTTGAGCCCGGTGGCGATGGCGGTGGCGGCCTGATGCTGCCAGGAGGCCTCGAGTATCAGGGCGGCGTCGGCGGCGTTCGACATGTTGGCGCATTCGATCAGCACTTTTGGCACCGTCGAGAGGTTGAGGCCTCCGAGGTCGTCGCGGGCCTCGATCCCGTCGGCACCGTAGTAGTCGCTGACGGGCTCGCCGGCCCCGGCGACGAAGGCATCAGGGACGGCGACGGCCAGGGCACTGGAGGGGGCGATGACGGCATTGTTGATGCCATCGGCGACCGGTTCAAGAACGGTGAACCCCCGGCCGCCCGGTGGCCCCCCATCAGCATGGATGGACACGGCGGCGTCGGCTCCTGCTTCGTTCCCGATCCGTGCCCGCTCGTCAACGCAAGGCCCGACCCCCGCGTCACTGTTGCGGGTCATGATCACCCTGGCGCCGTCCGCCTCCAGATCGCCAGCCAGGTCCTGGGCCACAGCCCAGTTGAAGGCATGCTCCGGGTAGCCACTAGTCGTCTCCGCGCCGGCCGTGTCGCAAGCCTCCGCCGAGCGTCCGTTCCAGATCGGCTGGCCGATCGTGCCGGGCGCCGAACCGTTGCCACCGTTGTGCCCAGGGTCGACGGCGATGACAGTCCCGGCCACGGCCGGACCGGGAGCGGTTCCGAAGAAGCGTGCCTGGCCGAAGCTGAAGACTCCCCCGTCCGCCCCGAGCAGGTCATAACCGCCGCCATCGACGGCGGCCGCCGCGATGACTGGTCGGTGGAGGGTGGTGCCTCCCATTGAGCCGTAGAAGGGGGCATTGAAGCTGAAGACCGCCCCGTCCGCGCCGACCAGCCAGTACCCACCGGTCGTCGGGTCCTCGGCAATGGCCACAACGGGCTTCTGCAGCCTGACTGCGCCCATGGAACCGTCGAAGGGAGCGCCGCCGAAGGCAAACACTCCACCGTCCGAGCCGACGAGCCAGTACCCGCCCCCGTCAGAGGTGGCCGCCATTCCCACGATGGGCTCGTTGAGCCTGATGCCGCCCGTGGAGCCGAGGTAGCGGGCGTCGCCGAAGGCGAAGACCCCTCCGTCCGACCCCACCAGCCAGTACCCGCCCCCGTCGGGAGTCGCGGCCATGCCCACGATGGGCTCGTTGAGCCTGATGCCGCCCGTGGAGCCGAGGTAGCGTGCGTCGCCGAAGGCGAAGACCCCTCCGTCCGACCCCACCAGCCAGTACCCGCCCCCGTCGGGGGTCGCGACCATGCCGACGATCGGACTAGCCAGTGACATGCCCTGCGCGGCGCCGAAATATGGCGCTGCACCGAAGGAGAAGACCCCGCCGTCGGTGGACGCGATCCAGTACCCGTCGCAACCTCCGACACGCGAGGGCTGCACGGCCACCGGGGGCCGCTCGCTGGGAGAGGTGCGAATGGCCTGCGGGCACCCGGTCTGGGCCCCGGCTGCCTTAGTCGACACAGGGCCCGCCAGACCCGCCAGGGCCGCCACCAGCAGGAGCCAGAACCTATTGACGGCGGGCCGGTTGGCCATCGCTAGTCCCGTTCGACCTTCCGGAGACCGTGCGAGGGGGACCACGACTCGATCACAAGCCTGGTCGCGGCAGCGTTGAGCCGGGTTATCACCACTTCTGTGATGTCGGCGATGAACAGCTCCCCGTCGGGTTGCTCGCTTGCCTGATCGGTGCCGAGCGACCCGGCCGAAACGGCGCGTCCGGCGATCTTCGCCTCACCCGGCCAGTCGCCCTCCTTGCCCTCCGTGGGGTGGAAGGTTGGGCCGTGAAGGGCGAACCGGGGATCTCGCTGCAGGTCGGACCCTTTTCTCGCCCCCGTCATAGAGCCGAAGCGCAGGTCCCCTCCAGCGAACTCACACTCGATCCCGGAGATACGTGGCGAACCGTCGGCCCGCAGGGTGGCGATCGTCTTGTGGCGGCCAGCCTCGAAGAGCCGTCTCACCCTGGCCGCGAAATTCGGTTCCGCCTCTTCGACCGCGAGCCATCTGGCCACCGACAGGCATGGTAACGCTCCGCCATATGGGGAGACGGCCGATTCGTCAACCCGCCGCGGGAGTGCGCCAACGGCCCCGCCGGTGGCCTCATAGCTGCCCGTCAGGCTTCGGGAACTCCGGTCGGCGTCGATGGGGCGAACATGCCCAGCCGGCGCAGCTCGGGGTGGTCCGACAGCTCAACGAACGTTCCGGCACCGACCTGGTGGCCGCGGTCGAGGACGACGACGAGATCGGCCGCATCCAGAGCATAACGACGGTGGGAGACGACCAGACAAGCGCATCCTTGGCGGCGCAGCGACTCCCATACGGCGGCCTCGGTGGGAGGATCGAGGGCGCTGGAGATGTCGTCGATGACGAGGAGGTCCGGGCGCCGGACCAGTGAACGGGCTATGGCAACCCGCTGGGCCTGACCGCCGGAGAGGCGACTGCCCCGGGGCCCGATGGTCGTTTGCAGGCCCTGAGTCATCTCCGCCAGGTCGGGGCCGAGTTGGACCGAAGCGATCGCCTCGTCGACTCCCTCCGTCATCGGAGTCCAGCCGAGCAGCAGGTTCTCCAGGAGGGGAGCACTGATGAGTCGCGGGATCTGGGCGACGTAAGCGGCCCGGGGTGGAGACAGCCCCGCACCCAGGTCCTCGATAGGGACGCCGTTCCAGGTGACGGTGCCGCCGTCCAAGGGAACCAGACCGAGCAGCGCGCGCAGGAGGGTGGTCTTCCCCGATCCCACGGCACCGGTGATCACGGTGAGACCGCCGGCAGCGACGCTGAGCTCCACGTCGAACACGCCGCGGCCTGAGGGGTGGGCCGCTCTGAGTGCCCTGGCCTCCAGGAGGGCCAGCCGCGGCAGCACGCTGGGGGCAGGTGACGCCGGCGGGGGCTCTGACCGGAGGTAGACCGGGCGCGGGGCGAGCACCGCTTCAGGCCGGCGGCCGGGTTGCATCCGGCCCAGGCGGTTGAGGGCGACGCCAGCCTCCCGTTGGCGGGCGAGCATGCGCCCGGCCCAGCGCGGCAGTCCGGTCAGGGCATCGGAGTAGCTCATGAACAGCGCCAGATCGCCGACGCTGAAGCGCCCGGCCCGCATGGCGCCGGCAGCCAGCAGGAGCACCAGTCCGGTGGTAATGCTGACGCTGACCCCACTGACGGTGTTGATCAGGTCACGAGCCAGCTGAGCCCTTACTGCAGCCGTGCGGCGGGTGTCGTTTCGAGCTCTGAGTCGGGCGACGGCCCGTTCCTCGGCGCCGGAAGCCTTGATGGTCAAGACCCCGGCGAAGAGGTCGGCCACCAGGTCCGTCACCGACCCGCCCGACTCCCGCATGCGCTGGTGGTAGCTGCGGATCACATGCGACAGACCCCGTGTTCCCGCCATCACCCCGATGAGGGGGAGTACGACCATCAGACTGATCACCGGGCTGATCGAGAACATGATGGCCAGCGCCGCCGCGGTGAAGACGATCCCGCCGGCCACATCGACCCAGACGTCGACGAACCACACCAGGTCCTCGACGTCGTCGCGGAAGCGGCTGATCGCCTCCCCGGCCGAGCCCGGTAGCCGCTCCGACGGAGGCCCCGGCGAGACCAGCACGGCGGCCAGCGTGTTGGCCCGCAGCCATGCGGCCACCGCCTGCCACCACGACGGCCACCCGGCCATGGCCGTCCAGAAGACCCCGGCGCGGGCCAGCTCCGCCACCAGCAGGACGGCGAGGAGGCTGAGGGCGGAGGACGTCGCCGGCCGGTGGCGGCTCAGCGCGTCGAAGACCGCCTTGAGGAGGAGCCCCGTGACCAAGGGGAGCGTGTGGTTGGTCGCCCAGGCCATCCCTCCGGGCAGGTACCTCGAGCGGCGGTACCAGGCGATGCGCCGGCCGGCCCGCCAGACGCCGGTGGGCGGGGAGGGGGTTGTGGGCGCGCTGTTGCTCACGCGGGAGCCCCGGAGGCGACGAGCAGCCGGTAGAAGCGGGAGTCCGGATCGGATGCCATTTCGGCACGGGGGCCCTGCTCGGTGAGGCGGCCGCCTTCGAGGACGGCGACGTGGTCCACGTCGACGAGGGTGGCCAGCCGATGGGCGATGACGAGGGTGGTCCGCCCGGCAAGCAAGGTGGCGCCTGCCCGCTCCACCAGCGCCTCGGTGCCCGGGTCGAGCCGGCTCGAGGGTTCGTCGAGGATGACCAGATCCGGATCGGCCAGCAGCACCCGGGCGAACGACAGGAGCTGGGCCTCCCCGGCGGAGAGGCCAATCCCGACCTGGCCCAACTCGGTGGCCAGGCCGCCGGGCAGGCCGGCGAGCCAGGGGCCCAGGCCCACAGCGTCGAGGGCAGCCAAGGCATCGGCGTCAGAGACCGAGTCGTCGAAGAGGCTCAGGTTGTCCCGTACCGATGCGGCGAAGAGGTGGACGTCCTGGGTGACAACGCGCACCCGCCGGCGCAGCTCGGCGGTGTCTATCTGGCGCAGATCGACCCCGCCCAGGCGGACGGCTCCGCCGGTCGGGTCGTAGAGGCGCAGGGCCAGGCGGCCCAGGGTGGTCTTGCCGCTGCCGGTGCGCCCGACGAGCCCGAGCGACTGCCCGGCCGGAATCTCCAAGTCGAGGTCATGGATCACCGGAGGGTCGTCGCCATAGGCGAAGGAGACTCCCTCGTAGTGCAGACCCAGTGGTCCCGCCGGTAGCGGGGCGGCCCGGGCCGGCTCGGGCAGCGCCGTCCGCTCGGCCAGAAGGGAGCCGACCCGGGCGGCAGCGGCTCCGGCCTCATGGAGCTGCTTGGCCTGGCCGACGATCGCCTCGACCGGCGAGCGGACCAGCATCGAGTACTGCAGCAGCAGAACCACCGTGCCGACCGTCATGGCACCGTGTCGCAGCAGGATCACCCCCACGCCGACTATGAAGGCCGTTCCCAGCCCGAACAACAGGTTGGTGCCGGCGAGCACGACGCCCCCACGGACCTGCCACTGGAGGTCAGACCGGTAGACGCGGGCGGCGTCCCGGTGGAACCTGTTGACGATGTGGCCTCCCGCCCCGTTGGCCCGGACCTCGTCCGTAGCCACCAAGGCTTCCTCGATCCCCCCGAACATCTCGGCGGTGGCCTGACGGACGGCGGCGGCGATGGGGACGACACGACGCTGGGCTCGGAGGGTCAGCACCGCTCCCGCCACCACCAGGCCGGTCAAGGCTGCACCCGCCAGTGGGTTGGTCCACCACACCACGGCGAGGGCACCCAACAGCAGCAGGGCGCCGCCGACCGCCTGGGCCACGAAGCCGGAGAGGAACTCGCTCAGCCCCAGCAGGTCCCCGTCCGTCCTCTCGATCATCTCCCCCGGGCTGTGGCGGGCGTGGAAGGTCATGTCGAGCCGGAGGGCGTGGGCGGCGACGAGCTCCCTGAGGCGATTGGAGGTCCGCCAGGCCACGCCGCTCGCCTGGTAGGTGGACACCACCGCCACCGCCTGGGAGGTGGCGGCGACACCCAGGTAGGCCGCCGCCAGGGTGACCAAGTGGCCGGTCGGACGACCGGCGATCGCTCCATCGACGAAGGCGCGCATGAGCTCCGGCCCTGCCAACGGAAGAACGGTCGCGACCAGGAGAACAGCAGCCACCACTCCAAGGCGTCGACCCTCGGGGCGCAGCTGCCCAACCACGAGCCACCACGGGCTCCGGGGGCGGGATCGGGCCATGGGAGGGTCCCCGAAGCTACGGGTTCGACGCAGCTGAGGGCAACGGGTTTGTGGCCTCGCGTCCCCAGGTGGCCGGGCCGCCAGGCGCTCACGCGCCGTTCTGGCCCGACACGATCGGGTCACCGGGTGAGCGAATAGAGTTGGCTCACCGTCGTACCGGGCAAGTCCGGTGTGAGTCCGGCGCAGTCGCGCTACTGTCATCCGCCCTCGGGCGGCAGCCAGAAAACCGGCGACGGAGCAAGAGGTCCTTCGCGTCAAAGGAGTGCCCGTGGCCGCTGTCCATCCCTTTCTGTCCTGGCCGACCCTGGCCGTGGCCGGAACCGCCTTCTTGCTCGGATGCCGTCACGGGTTCGATTGGGATCACATGGCGGCCATCACCGACCTGACCGCCGCCACCGGCGCCGGCGACGAAGAAGCCGGAGCCCCGGTTGGGGTCCACGCCCGACGCCTGGGACTGGCCCTGTGGTACTGCCTCGGGCACGGCTCGGTCATCGTGATGTTCGGGATTGCCATCGGCGTACTCGGGCTCCATCTTCCCCGCTCGCTCGATCGGGCCTTCGAGTCGGTGGTGGGCGCCACCCTCGTCGCCCTCGGGGGCTTCGTCCTCTGGCAGCTCGGGAGGGACGGGACCGGCTATCGCTATTCGGGCCGCATCCGGCTCGTCGTCGGGGTCGTCCGCCGGGCGTGGGCGCGAGCCCGGCGCCGAGGGACCGGACCTACGGACCCCCTTGACGACCTCTCGCCGCGATCGGCGTTCGCGGTCGGAGTGCTGCACGGCACCGGGGCGGAGACCCCGACCCAGGTTCTCCTGTTCGCCGGGGCGGCCACCTCGGGCTCCAAGGCGGCGGCGGTCGTGCTCATGTTCTCCTTCGTGACCGGAATGGTGCTCGCCGACGTGGGCATCGCCGCCAGCTGGCTCGCTGGGCTGGTCGGGGTACGTCGGGCGCCGCGGGCCCAGGTGGTTCTGGGAGGCATCACCGGCTTGTCGTCGCTGGTCATCGGCGCCCTGTTCCTGTTGGGGCGCTCGGCCCTGCTACCGGCGCTGTTCGGCGGTTGATCCGACCTGATCACTCAGACGGAGTCGATGACGCTCGGCTCGGTCCGTCCTCGGTCAGGGGGAAGCGTGTCCCGTCGCCCGCCCTCCGGCGGTGTCAGGAAGCGTGACATCAGGCGGCCCGCATGGTTGCCAGTAGGCGCAGACGGTACGTCAATCCCGTAACGCTGCTACGGTGCCGGTCCGTTTGGGTTCCTTGGATCGGAGGCTCTCACCATGCCCATCGCCATCTCCGACGCGCACGTGGAGCTCGAGTCGGTCGCTCGGAGCTTCCTGGACCGGGTCGGTGCTCAGGCCGAGGCCCGCGCCCTCCTCGATGCTCGTGAGGAGCGGTTGCCCGGATTCTGGGCCGACCTGGTGGACCTCGGTTGGCTGGGGCTCCACCTGCCCGAGGAGTACGGCGGGTCGGGATACGGTCTCCCCGAGCTGGTGGTCATCCTGCAGGAGCTCGGTCGGTCCCTCGCCCCCGGGCCGTTCCTGCCGACGGTCATGGCGTCGAGTGTCATCGACGCCGCCGGCACCGACGCCCAGCGCAAGGAGCTCCTGCCCGCTCTGGCCGACGGGACCCGAGCGGGGGCGCTGGGGGTCGGGGGCTCCCTGACTCTGCGGGAGGGCCGCCTCGACGGCGACGGGGGCATCGTGCTGGGGGCGGGGTTGGCCGATCTCCTCCTCCTGGTGGCCGGCGAAGACATCGTCGTTGTCGACAGGACCGCCAAGGGCCTGACCGTGAACGTTCCGTCGAACCTGGATCCGACCCGGCGCTCGGGCAGGGTCAGCGCCGAGGCGGTGGCGGTCGGTCCGGACAGGGTGTTGGCCGGCGTCGCCGCCAGGGCCACCGACCTGGCGAGGGTGCTGGTGGCGGCCGAGGCGGCCGGGGGCGCCCAGGCCTGCGTCGAGCGGGCCTCCGAGTACGCCAAGACCCGCGAGCAGTTCGGTCGGGTGATCGGGACCTACCAGGGCGTCAAACACCACTGCGCCAACATGCTCGTCGCCTCGGAGCTGGCGACCGCGGCCGTGTGGGACGCCGCCCGGGCGGTGGAGTCGGGAGAGGAGCAGCTGACCCTGGCCGCGGCGGTGGCGGCCGCCCAGGCCCTGGCCGGGTTCCTGCGGAACTCCCAGCTCCATATACAGGTCCACGGCGGGATCGGGTTCACGTGGGACCACGACGGCCACATGTTCCTGCGGCGGGCGGCGACCCTGGCGGCCGTCTTCGACGGCGACGCTGCCGCCCGGACCGTCACCCGGCAGTCGCTGGCTGGCACCAGGCGGGAGATGGGCCTCGCCCTGCCGCCCGAAGCGGAGGCGCTCCGACCCCAGATCCGGGCGGCGGCGCAGGAGATCGCCTCGCTGCCAGCCGATCAGCAGCGGGCCAGGCTCATCGACACCGGCTACGTCATGCCTCACTGGCCCAAGCCGTGGGGTCTTGAGGCCAAGGCCCTCGAGCAGCTGGTCATCGACGAGGAGTTCGCCCGGGCCAAGGTCAACCGGCCCGGCTACGGGATCACCGGCTGGATAATCCTGACCCTCATCCAGCACGCCAACCCGGACCAGATCGCCCGGTGGGTCCGTCCGACCCTCGAGGGCGCGCTGGTGTGGTGCCAGCTGTTCAGCGAGCCCGACGCCGGATCCGACGCCGCCGGCATCCGCACCAGGGCCACGCGGGTCGATGGCGGCTTCCTCATCAACGGCCAGAAGGTCTGGACCAGCGGGGCCCAGTACTGCCACCGGGGCCTGGCCACCGTGCGCACCAACCCCGATGTGCCCAAGCACAACGGCATCACCACGGTGGTCATCGACATGCACGCCGATGGGGTCGAGGTGCGGCCCCTCCGCGAGGCCTCGGGCCAGTCGATGTTCAACGAGGTCTTCTTCAACGACGTCTTCGTCCCTGACGACGACGTTGTCGGTCCGGTGGACTCCGGATGGACCGTCGCCCGCTCGACGCTGGGGAACGAGAGAGTGAGCATCGGAGGGGGATCGGGCGTCCCCATCTCCCTCGACCTGGTCAACCTGTTCCGCGACTATGGTCACAACCCGGACGGCAGCCCGAAGTCGGGCATGGAGGAGACGGTCGGTCGCCACGTGGCGGAGACCCAGACCCTCAAGGTCCTCAACCTCCGGGCGGCGGCGCGGGCCGTAGCCGGGGGCGAGCCCGGGCCCGAGGGCAACGTCACCAAACTGGTGTCGGCGGAGAACATGCAGCGCTCGGCCGACATCGCCCTCCAGCTCATCGGCCCCGGCATCGCCACCAACGAAGGGGCGGCCGCCTTCGTCAACCAGGTGCTCATCTTCAGCCGGGCCATGACGATCGCCGGGGGCACCTCGGAGATCACCCGCAACCAGATCGGCGAGCGCATCCTCGGGCTGCCGAGGGATCCGCTGATCAAGTGACGGCAGGATAAGGGGGAGGACGTGGACACTCTCGCGCCCAGCGGGCTGTCGGTCGGCAGCTCCGATTTCTGGCGCCGGCCGCTGGACGAGCGGATGGCGGACCTGTCGGCGCTTCGGGAGGAGAACGGCCCTTTCTTCCCGGTGGAGCTTCAGGGCTTCGTAGGCGACAGCCACCCCTTCTACGCCGTGGTGGGCCATGCCGAGCTGGTCGAGATCAGCCGCCACCCGAAGGTGTTCTGCTCGGGCCAGGGGTCCATCGCCATCCAGGACATGCCCGAACAGGCAATGGAGTTCTTCGGCTCGCTGATCAACATGGACGACCCCCGCCACGCCAGGCTCCGCGGGATCGTGAACAGGTCGTTCATCCCCAAACGGCTCCAGGACGTCCTGGATTCGGTGGAGCGCATCTGCTCCGAGCTCATCGACGAGATGTGCGAGAAGGGGGAGGTCGACCTGGTCCCGGCCCTGGCGGCTCCATTCCCGCTCCTCGTCATCTGCGAAATGATGGGCATCCCGCGGTCCGAGTTCGGCACGGTGCTCGAATCGACCAACATCATCCTGGGTGCCGGCGACCCCGAGATGCTCGGCGGACGGGAGCCCTTCGGGGCCATCTTCGAGGCGGGCATCACCCTCACCGGGCTCATGAACGAGCTGGCCACCGAGCGGCGCAAGAACCCGACCGACGACCTGACCTCTGCCCTTGTCCACGCCAACATCGACGGCGAGTTCCTAACCCCGGAGGAGATCGGCCCCTTCTTCATCCTCCTGGCCGTGGCCGGCAACGACACGACCCGCACCGCCACCTCGATCGGCATGCATCTCCTGGGCGAGCACCCCGACCAGCGGAGGCTCTGGCAGGACGACATGGATGCAGTCACCGCCACGGCGGTGGAGGAGATCGTCCGTTACGGCTCGCCGGTGACCTTCATGCGCCGCACCGTCACCCACAGGACCGAGCTGTCCGGCCATACCTTCGAGGCGGGGGAGAAGGTGGTCCTCTTCTACGGCGCCGCCAACCGCGATCCGGCCGCTTTCAAGGATCCCGACGTGTTCGACGTCCGCCGCGACCCGAACCCCCATGTGGGCTTCGGCGGCCCCGGGCCCCACTTCTGCCTCGGCGCCCACCTCGCTCGGAGGGAGCTCTCGATCGTCTTCCGGCAGCTGTTCGACCGTCTCCGCGACATCGAGCCCGCCGGGCCGCCGGTCCACCTCGAGGCCAACGGGATCCCTCTGGTCGGCGGGGTCAAGCACCTTCCGGTCCGGTTCACGCCGACCGCGCCGGCACGGTCCTGACCGGTTTGGCCCCGACCGAGGTCCGGGTACCCGCCGCCGAGGCGGGGGCCGGCCGGACGAACTCCCGCTCCGCCCTGCTTCGGGCAGCGGTTGAGGTCTTCACCGAGCGCGGCTACGAGGCGGCCACGGTGGCCGACATCGCTGAACGGGCCGGGGTCACGACCGGCGCCCTTTATGCCCACTTCGGCGGCAAGCTGGACCTCCTCCTGCAGAGCCTCGGCTTCAAGTCGGTCGAGGAGTTCGCCCGCGACTCGCTGGCCGGCGTAACCGATCCCCAGGAAGAGGCGGCCATCCTGGGACGGGGGCTGGCAAAGGCTCCGTCCGGGGAAGCGATCCTGCTCCTCGACGTCATCGTCACCGCCAGGCGTGACCGGCAGCTGGCGGACCGGACCCGCCGGCTGCTGACGGTCAAGATCGATGAGCTCGCCGCCGCCGTCCGCCGGGCGGCCGATGGCGGCTTCATCACCCCGGTGCTGTCGCCGACCGATCTGGCCCGCCTCGTCACGGTCATCTCGCTGGGCAAGTTGGTGATGGCGGCGATCGATGAGCCCCTTCCGTCCGACGACGCCTTCGTAGAACTCGTCGAGGCGCTGGCCTTCCCGTCGGCCGAGGTGGGCAGGCGGGACCACTCGTCGGGGGGGTCCCTGGCCGAGGTCGCCTACCGGGCCGCCAAACTCGGTGAGGCCCGAGCCGGTTTCGAGGCTGCGGTCAGGGCGGGCAGTCGCTCGGGGCTCAGCCTGCGCCGGCTGGCCGAAGCCTCCGGGGTATCCCACGAGCGGATCCGGCGCATACTCCGACAGCCCTAGGGGGCCGCCGCCCTGGCCGTCCAGCACTCCGGGCTAAGAACGACAACCGGTGCGGCGTCAGCGCCGCACCGGGTTGCCGTCGGCTGCTCAGGCTCCTCCGCCGAACAGGTCGGCGAAGCGCCGGAGGTAAAGCGGCCAACCCTGGTCGCCACCGACCCCTTCGCGAATTCCCTCCCAACCCTCGCCGTGGCGCTCGATGTTGCGGTGTTCGAGCTCCACCCGGGTGCGATCCGGTGCCTCGGCCACGAAGCGCACCTCCACCTCGCTGGTCCGGGCCGGATCGGCCTCGATCTGCCAGGCCGGGCTGATGTCCCAGCTGAACACCACCCGGTCGGGCGGCTCGTAGACGAGGATGCGGCCCCAGCGGGACACGCTCCCATCCACTCCCCGGTCGTAAAGGTGGCCGCCGACGTGGCGTTCGAAGACCGTTTCGGCGATCTGGGCGCTGAGCAGGTTGTGCTCGGGCGGCTTGAACCTCCCGAAGTCCTCGGTGAAGACCTGGAAGGCCTTCTCGATCGCCGCGTCCACCACGATCGAGTGCTGTACGGTCGTTGTCGACGGCTGGCTCATGTGTCCTCCTCGTTGTCGTGATCGTCACTGACTTGCTCGGCGGTCACCTTGTAGGCCGCCAAGGCCTGGGACCAGAACCGGTCGAGGTGGTCGCGCAGCCTGGCCAGGCCCTCCGGATCGACCCGGTAGATCCGGCGGTTGCCCACGGCCCGGTCGATCACCAGGCCGGCGTCCTTGAGCACCCTCAGATGCTGGGAGACGGCGGGGCGACTGACCGGCAGGAGGCCGGCCAGTTCCACCACCGCTCGGGGCCGCTCCACCAGATGCTCGATGATGGCCAGGCGGGTCGGGTCGCCCAACGCCAGCAACGACTCGGATCGGTAAGCCATGATCGACGGTCAGTCTACACTTACCGACCGGCGGGTCAAGGGGCGAACGGCCTGAGCGTCGGAGCGCTCATGAGAGCTGCTTGGCGTAACGGACCTCGGTCAGCGGCGCCCCGGTGAAGTCGTCCTGCTGGACGGCGCCGTCCGCCTCCCACCCCCGCTTCTCATAAAACCTGCGGGCGGGGACGTTGGTCTCGAGGGTCCACAGCACGGCGCTGTGGTACCCGATCCGCCGGAGCTCGGCCTCGGCGGCGGCGATCAGCTCGGTACCCACCCCGCTGCCCCACGTCGACGGGGCGACGTTGATCATCCAGAGCTCGCCCCGGGCCGGATCGCGCCCGCCCCGCTCGAAGCCGAGGGTGGCGATGCCGATCACACCGTCGTCGTCCTCGCTGACCAGGTGCCTTACCGAGCGGGGCGATGCGGCCGAGTGCGCCAGCCGGTCCGTCCACTCCCGCCCCCGCTGTTCCTCATCGAGGCTGTCGAGGTAGCTGTCGGGCATCTGGCCCCGGTAGGCGGCCCGCCACGCCTCGACATGGATCCGGCCCATGGCAGGGCCGTCGCCGACCACCGCCGGGCGGACCCGCCTCATGTCCACTCCGATGCACCAGACCTGGCGTCGACGTTCAGGGAGCGACCACCGGCGGCCATCCGGGTGGGCACCGCTGCGGTCATCCGATCCACTACCAGCGGTGTGCGGCCGAGGCGCGCTTCGGCGTCGCAGGCCCGCCCGAGGGTCAGAACCCGGCCGAGCAGATCGCGGGCGTCGTCGCCGAGGAGGGCGAGATCGTCGGAAACCAGTGCCATCCCGCCCGACAGACCGACCACCCGGGCCCAGGTACGGGCGGCGGTCGGGGCCAGCTCGGTCGAGGTCTGCCGCAGCATCAGGCAATCAGGATCGTTCAGCCACAGCCGTCGGTGCATGAACGACCGACCCAGTGTGCTGGCCAGGGCGTGCAGGGTCGCCGGCTGGGTCGAGAGATAACCGGGCACCGCTTCCTCGGCCGGATCCAGCGACCAAAGCGGGGCGACGTCCTGGCCGATCCTCACCGCGTCGACCACACCCACCACGTGGGCCAGGGGCACCCCGCAACCGAGCAGGAAGGCCTCCGGGCCTGTCCCGCGTCGGATGGCTTCGAACCCGGCCCGCACCCGTTGGGCCGGCGTGACTCCTGGGTCGGACCAGGTGCCCTCGGCAGCCGGGGCGAAGGTGAAGTCGAGCTTCAGATAGTCAAAGCCGGCCCCGGTGAGTCGCCCCGCCGTCTCCTCGAGGTGAGCCAGCACGTCGGGACGGGTCGTGTCGAGGCAGTACATCAGCCCGCCGCGCCCTCCACCCCAGGGCGGGCTGAACCAAACGTGCAGCGGTCGACCGTCACCGCTCCACCGGGCGAGCCAGTCCGGACGGGTCCCCGCCACCTCCGAGTCGGGGGCGACGAGGAAGGGCGCCAACCAGATGCCGGCCCGCAGGCCATGGTTGCGAATCGAGTCCGCCATCGCCCTCACCCCGCCCGGGAACCGGTCGTTGGTGTGCAGCCAGTCGCCGATCCCCGCCTGGTAGCCGTCGTCCACCTGGAACACCTCGAAGGGCCACTGCCGGGCCAGCGCGAGGTTGGCCGCCAGACCGGCGTCGCTGACGCGGTGGAAGTAGTGGTACCAGGAGCACCACCCCACCTGGTATCCCGCGGTCGTCCGGGCCGAGCCCGACGATCCGACCCGGTCGGCCCAGGTCTCGAGCAGGGCGTCGACGCCTCCCTCGGGGCCGGTCATGGCGATCACGTCGTCGAGGTCCAAGGTCTGCCCGGAGGACAGGTCAGCGTCGATGAACGCCTCGACCAAGGTGGACGCGGCGCCGTCGGGGCCGACGTCCACCCGGAAGCACCCGTCGTGGCGGCCCGAGCCCTCGAAGCCGAGGAGCACTGCCTCACCGTCCTCATCGGTCAGGACCGTGACCCATTCGGAGCGCAGCTGGGTGGGCGAATCGACGATGCGCTGGTCGGAGTGGTGCGCTGCCCTCAGCATCTCCGCTCCCCCCGCCGCTGAGGGGTCGCGGTCCTCGCCGAGCACGGCTACGCCCGTGGGCGACCAGGACTGGTAGCCGTGCCTCCACACCCTCACTAAGCCGTTGGTGGTCAGGCCGAGCTCGACGGCCACCGAGCGCAGCCGCACCGGTTCGGCCCCGCCGTTGGTCACGGCCCAGCGCAGGCGGGCCTGCAGCCCCTCGGCGGGCCCGTCCCAGGTCGCGTCCAGCACCACCGGACCGAGCTGGCCACCGCCCGCCTCAGATCTGTACCGCCGACCGGATGCTTCGGCCGAGCAGCCCCTCGGCTCGAACCTCACCCTGGATCGATCGGATCAGCCGGGCAGCGGCGGCCGGGGCGGGTTCACCCGCGGGCGGGTGATCTCGAAGAAACCGGGCTCGGCCGAAAGGGTCTGGATGGCATCCCACAGGCGCACGGCCGCCTCTCCCGTCGGCGCCGGCGCCATCACCGGGCCCTTGAAGCCGTGGGGCGGGTCGGTCCGCACCACGATGGTCGGGGTCTGGGTCTTGGGACCGCCGAAGGCGTAGGCGACCTCCATCGACTCGACTATGGGACCGTCCCACTTCTCGTCGTCGGCGGCGGCCAGGAAGTCGGCCGGCAGCCCGGCGGCCTGCAGGCAGGCCAGCAGGAGCTCGTCGCCGGATGCGCCGCCGCTGGCGAAGAACCGCCGTCCCCACTCGGTGTAGAGCGAGTCGATGGCGGCGTTGTCCCGCTCGGCGAGCACTGCCTCGAAGATCCTGAGCATGCGGTGGGAGACGGCGTGGGCGGCGATGACGGCCTGGCGGCGCTCGGCCGGGACGGTGGCGGCCACGCCGTAGTCGTCGCGGATCTCGAGGCAGTAGGAGCGCCAGACGATGTCCAGCTGCCGCTGCGGAGCCACCTCCTTGAGCCACCGCGAGGTGACCCAGGCCCAGGGGCAACTGGGATCGACGTAGAACTCGACCTCGGTCATGTGACAGACGCTACCCACCTCGGCAGCGCCGGGGCCGGCGACCGGCTCAGGTGAGGGCGGAGTAGGCCGCTTCCTGGAGCTCGGCATGGACGAGGGGTTTCTCGGCCGTCTCCCACAGCCTCTGGGTGAGCACGATGACGACCAGGTCGCGTGCCGGGTCCACCAGCCACGAAGTCCCCAGACCGCCGTCCCAGCCGAAGGCCCCGGTCCTCGGGCCCTCGGTCACCACCGACTGGCACAGGCTCCAGCCCCGCCCCTGGAGGAAGGCGGCCCCGCTGCCGGCCAGCTGGGCGGGGCTCACCTGGTTGGTGGTCATCTGGCGAACCGATTCCGCCGACACGACCCCGCCGCCACCGTCCAGGAACATGCGGGCGAAGGCGGCCAGGTCGTCGGCGGTGGAGACCAGGCCGGCGGCGCCGTCACCGAAGGCGGGAGGGTGGCTCCACTGGCCCTCGGGCGCGTCCCAGACCTGCAGTCCCTCGGCGGCAGGCACGTAGGCGGTGGCGAGCCTCGACGTGTCGGGCGCCCAGAAGGCGGTGTCCTTCATCCCCAACGGCTCGAACAGCCTGGTCCTCATCACCTCGGCCAGGGGGGCGCCGGAGGCCCTGGCCGCCAGCACGCCGAGCACGGAAGCGCCGGTGTTGTACATCCAGGCCTCACCGGGCTGCGCCAGCAGCGGCAGCGATCCCAGACCCTCCATCCACTTGTCGGGGTCAGGCTGCTGATCCGGGTTGGGGGGGCCGAGGGTGGAGAGGCCGAGGTCGTGGGCGGCCCTCATCACCGGCCACGGCTCGGGGGCCATGAACATCTCCACCACCATGCCGAAGCCGAAGGTGAAGGTGAGCAGGTGCCTGATGGTGATAGGGCGCTCGGCGGGGACGCTGTCCTCCAGCGGACCGTCCATGCGGCGCAGCACCCGGCGGTCGGAGAGTTCGGGCAGCCACTTCTCGACCCGGTCGTCCAGGCGCAGCAGGCCGTCGTCTACCAGGGCCATGGTCAAGGCGCCGGTAACGACCTTGGACGTGGACGCGATCCGGAACAAGGAGCCCCTCTCCACCGGGGTCCCCCCGATCGCCAGTGAGCCGAGTGCCTCGACGTGGACCTGGCCGCCCCGCGCCACCAGCGCCAACAGTCCGGGGATCTTCTCCGGGCCTACATGGGCGGCGGCCACCGCCGCCAAGCGCTCCAGTCCAGCAGGGGAAAGGGGATCGGTCACGCAGCTCCTCTCGTCGTGGTCCCGCCGCCGGGCCTCGCACATCCTGACGGACCCGACCCGGTCAACTCATCGGTGCTCAGTCGTTGCCTGGCCGCTCGCCGACCTCGCGCCGCATGGCCACCCGCAGAGCAGGGTCGAGGCCGTGGTCGGCCTCGGCCTCGAGGACGGCCTGGAGGCCGGGACCGATCTCGTCCCGATCGAGGACCCGGAAGCCGAGGTGTTCGTAAAGGGGACGGTTCCACGGTATGTGGTCGAAGGTGGTCAGGGTGAGCCCGTCAAGACCCCGGGCCACCGCCCAGGCAGCCGCCCGGTCCATGAGAAGGCGCCCGATCCCCCCGCCCTGGTGCTCGGGCAGGACGCTGACCTGCTCGATGTGGGCGGCACCGTCGACGGGGTCGACGAGGAGGTAGCCCACGGGAGCGTCGTCGTCCGGGCCCACCGCCACCCAGGCCCGGCCGGCCTCGGCATAACCGAGGAGGGTGCCGATCGGCGGCGGTTCGTCGTCGGCCACCCGGTCGAGCCCGAAGTCGCGGTAGCGCCGGCCGGCGGCCCGCTCGATCTCCCGCAGCCGGTCGAGGTCGCCGGGGCGGGCGGGACGGATTCGGGCCGCCGTCACGGCTGGGCGTAGGGGGCAGACCGCTCGCCCGCCAGCAGTCGCCGGAAGGCGTCCAGCTTGAGCCGCACCCACCCGGTGTCGGGATGCCGGGCCCGGAACATGGCGGCGAAGGCGGCGATGTCCGACAGGGTCCATGCCAGCTCGAACAACTGGAGCGCCCCCGGCGACAGCCGCTGGCCGCTCGCCGCCTCGTAGGCGGGCACGCATTCCGGGCACGCCTGGGCGAGCATCCACACATCCCGCTCTGGCGGGGCGAGGGCCACGGTGTCCCAATCGACCAGGCGCAGGCCGGCGTCGGTGCGGATGAGATTGCCCGGGTGAGGCTCGCCGTGGGTGACGACCCTCCTGGTGCCCTCACCCGCCAGTTGGGCGGCGAGGGCGTCGAGCTCGGACAGCCAGGCCCGCGCCGACCCGGCGCCGGCAGCGAGGGCGAGGCGAGCATCCTCGGAATGGGGGCCGGCCGTCCAGGGCCGGTCGAGGGCGCCAAGCGCCGTGGCGAGCTCGGCCCGTTCCGTTATGTCGAAGGGGCGCTCGCTCAGGCCGAGGTCCGCCGGCGACACCTGGTGCAGGCGGCCGAGGCCAAGCACCAGATCCCCGGCCAACGCCGGGGTGAGGGGATCCGCCCATTCGCCGGCGGCGCCGTCGATGAAGGGGAACAGCGTCAGGCTGTAGCGCTCCGCCAGCCGCACCGTCGCCCCACCTTCGGCGGTAGGCACCGGGCCGACCACCAGGTCGAGCCCCGACCGGTTCTGCAGGTCCCAGGCGGCTTGGTAACAGCGGGCCAGCCCGACGAAGGCGGATTCGGCGTCGCCGCCGATCCAAGGCTTGCTGGCCAGATCGTCGACGGCGACGAAGTACCGGTCGGGGCCGGCCGCCACCACCCAGTGGTAGCTGCCGGCGCCCTTGGGCAGGTAGTGGACGGCCGAAGCGACCAGGCCCCACCACCGCGACAGCGTCCGGGCGACGAGGGCGTCGTCGCGTCGTGGGGCGGGGGCGTGTCCAAGGCCAAGACAGTCCCACAGGGCGGCCCGAGCCGCGAACTGAATTGCAGGGCAGGTCTGGCTCAGGCCCGACGGGCCCACACCGCGAACAGCGGGTCCGCCCCAGGTGGCGTCGGCCGGCGCTCGACCGTCGGCCGACACCAGCGGCCGGACAGCTCGAAGTAGCGCGCGACCAGGGCGCAGTGGTCGTCGTCGTCACCCATGAGCCAGCCCCGGATCGCCTTGGTCGGAAAACACCGGTTGGAGAAGGTGCAGACGAACGGAGCGTCCGGCGTCACCACCCGAGCCACCTCGTCAAAGACCTCCACCGGTCTGACCAGGTAGTCAACAGACACGCAGCACACGGCGGCGTCGAAGCTGGCGTCGGCGAAG
>DASRBO010000190.1:0-81355 GCA_035653595.1 Acidimicrobiales bacterium
GGCTGCTTGGACTGGAGATCAACCCGGACAGCGGCCAGATGAACCTCCACCATGACGAAATCCTACAACGGGTAAAGCTCGGCGACGTGGGCATCGGGATCCTCCCGCAGAGCGTCGAGATCCCCGGCCACGACCTGCCTGAGGTTCCGGTAGCGCCCGGCGTAGTCGGTGCCTGCCCCCAGCACGAAGGCGTCCCCGACGGCGAAGCCGACGAAGCGCAACGGGATTGGGACCAGCCGCCGGGCGCTCTTGTCGATCAGCGTGCAGGCCTCCAGGGAAGCGGGCTGGCGCTGTCTGAGCTCTCCGAGCACGTAGGTGACGGTGAGGCCGGTGTCCACGATGTCCTCGACCAGCAGGACGTCGCGCCCGCAGATGTCGGTGTCGAGGTCCTTCACTATCCGGACCCGGCCGGTGCCCTCCGAGTAGGCCGAAATGGCCAGGAAGTCGACCTCGGCCGGCACGGTCACCGCCCTCATCAGGTCGGCCACGAACCACACGCTGCCCTTGAGCACGGCGACCATTAGCACCCCGCCCGGGTAGGCGGCCGACACCTCCGCCCCCAGGCGCGACACCGCCCCGCCGAGGGCCTCGGCGTCGGCCAACACCTTGGCGGCGACCACCGGAGCGCTCAGCCGCCGGTTATGTCCCGCAGGGTGAGGCGGAGCATCAGATCCCGCAGCTGCTCGCCCAGGTTCGACAGCTCCTCCACCGTCGAGACCGCCTGGTGGCGGGAGTGGGGGTTGCGCTGCTTGAGCAGCGGGGTGACGATCTGCTCGAAGAAGCCGGCCTCCCGCTCGGCGGCGGTCTTGTACATCCGCAGGTGGCGGGCCTCGACGCCGAAGCGTCCGAAGCCGGCGGCCAGCCGGGCCACCGCCAGGGCGTCGTCGTCGTAGTAGACGGTGCCGGCCACGGTGCGCCCCACGATCAGGCCGTAGCGCTCCAGCTCGCGGGCCGCCCCGTCGGCCAGGCCGCTCTTCTCCACCAGCTCGTCGAAGGTCAGGCTGGCGTCGCTCACCCCGGGCGGCGGGGCGGCGCTCCTCCCCCGCCGGCGGGCCGGCGCCCACGGCATGGCCGACAGCGGGCTGACGGTGGCCTCCGCCGGACCGGGCTCGGAGGCGCCGAGGACCTCCTCCGGGGTCTCCTCCATCGCCTCCTCGACCGGCTCGAGCCGGCCCCGGATCACCTTGAGGGGCAGGAAGTGCTCCTTCTGCTGGCGCAGGATCCACCGCAGCCGCTCCACGTCGGGCTCGTAGAACTTGCGGTAGCCCGACGGGGTCCGCTCCGGGTCGAGCAGGCCCTGGCTCTCGAGAAAGCGGATCTTCGAGATGGTGATGTCAGGGAACTCGTCCTTGAGCAGGTTCAAGACCTCGCCGATGGACAGGTAGGCCCGAGCCGACATCACCGTTCGGCGTCGTTGTGGCCGGCGAGGTAGACCAGCTTGAACTTGCCGATCTGGACCTCGTCACCGCTGGTCAGCTCGGCCTCGTCGATCCGCTCGCGGTTCAGGTAGGTGCCGTTGAGGGATCCGACGTCGCGCACCAGGTAGCCCTCGGGGCCGGGCACGAACTCGGCGTGGCGGCGGGAGACGGTGATGTCGTCGAGGAGGATGTCGCTGTCGGGGTGACGCCCGACCTTGGTCACCTTCTGCTCGAGGAGATATTTGGATCCGGCGTTGGGGCCCCGCTTGACCACCAGCATGCCGGTCCCCTCGGAGATGGCGGGCACCGACACGCTGATCTCCTCGTCGATGACCTCGCCCGCCGCCGTGACCGGAACGAAGGTCATCGTCGTGTCCTCGGGCGCCGGCTCCAGCGGAGCGCCGCAGGACGAGCAGAAGTTCGCCCCCGCCGGGTTGCGGTGCCCACACTGGTTGCAGTACATCGCCATAACGCTACCGCCGCCCGCCCGATCTCAGGATGAGATCAGCTGCCGGTAGGCGGCGGCATCGAGGAGGCCGCCCAGGTCGCTGTCCGCCCTCGGCTCGATGACGCAGATCCAACCCTCGCCATAGGGGTCGGAATTGAGCCGCTCGGGCGCGTCGGCCAGCTCGGTGTTGACCTCGACCACCACCCCGCTCACCGGGGCATAGATGTCCGACACCGACTTGGTCGACTCGACCTCGCTGAAGGTGGCTCCGGCCTCCACCTCGGTGCCGACCGCCGGCACCTGCACGAACACCACGTCCCCCAGGGCGTCCTGGGCGTAGTCGGTTATGCCGATGCGGACCCGGCCGCCCTCCACCCGGGCCCACTCGTGGTCGGAGGTGTAGCGCAGGTCGTCGGGGACGTTCATGGGGGCGGACCCTACCTGAGCATCTGGCGGATACGCCGGGCGTACTCCTGGGCCCGTTCGGCCGCCAGGGCCCCGCTGGGAGCCTCGGCCCACACATGGGTCACCGGGTCCTCGGGGTCGGGCAGGACCAGGGCCCAACCGTCCTCGTGGACGATCTTCACCCCGTCGACCAGCACCAGCTCGCGGGACTGGTTGGCCTCGACCAGGCTCCGCATGACGTGGCCCTTCTGCTCCCACGGGGTCACCACGGTCTCGTGGGCCACGTGGAACCGGGGGGTGCCGTCGACCACCTTGGACAGCGGCAGGCCCCGGTGGGCCAGCATGGCGAGCAGGTGGACCAGGGTCGCGACCGAGTCGAAGGCAGGCAGGAACCCGGGGAAGATGAATCCGCCGTCCTGACTGGCGGCGAAGCTCACCTCCCCACCCGAGGCCACCTCCATGAGATGCGCAGGCGAGAGCTTGGTCCACACCAGCCGGGCGTCGGCGTCGCTGCACATCTGCTCGGCGGCCATGGGAGTTGCCGCCGGCAGGGCGACGACCGGTGCGGCCTGGGTGGACAGCACCAGCGACAGCATGGAGAACAGGGCCTCGTCGTCAGTGAGCACCCGGCCCATGTCGTCCACCAGGCGGATGTGCTCCCCGTCGGGGTCGAGCACGGCGCCGAGGTGTGACCCCGAGGCCCGCACCAGCTGGGCCACGTGGTCGGCGGCCCCTCCGCCCTCGTAGCTGACCGCCCCGGCGGTGGAGGCGTAGGGGTTCACCGCCAGCACGTCGGCGCCCAGCTTGGCCAGCACGTTGGGCATGACGAAGCTCGTCGACCCGAAGGCGTAGTCGAGCACCACCTTGAAGCGCGCCCCCCGGATGGCGTCAAGGTCCACGCTGTCGACGAGAGCGGCGGTGTAGAACTCGAGGGCCCGGGGCGGGAAGCCGATGTCGCCGATCTCCGCCGCCAGCACCCGCCGGTAGTCCTCGCGGTAGTACAGCCTCTCGATCTTGCGCTGGGCGGACTCGTCGATGTCCAGCCCGTCGGCGTCGAAGAACCGGATGGCCACCGACTGGGGGTCGCCGGGCACCAGCCTCACGGTTATCCCGCCCCGGCTCTGGCCCGAGCGAACCTGGAACCGGGTCACTGGCACGGTGGCCGCCTCGAGGTCGTCCACGTTGACCCCGGCGGTGTTGAGCCCCACCATCACCGCCCGCTTGACCGCCCTGGCCGCCCGGCTGGCGTCCCGCGAGGTGGTGACGGTCGTTCCCTTGCGCAGGGTGGAGCCGTAGGCCATGGCCACCCGGGCGGCGAGCTCGGGGGTGATGTCGACGTTGGCCAGGCCGGCAACGCCCAGGCGGCCGAAGAGCTGTCGGGCGCCGCGGGACTCCCAGACGATCGAGCTGTTGATCACCGCGCCGGTCTCGACGGTCTTGAAGGGGTAGACCTTGACCCCGGGGTTGATCACGGCGTGCTCGCCGACGAAGCACTCGTCGCCGAGGACCACGCCCTCCTCGCAGCGGGCGCCGCGACGCAGGTCGCTGGAGCGACCGACGATGGAGCCCCGCAGGTGCACGGAGTCGCCGAGGTACACGTTGTCGTGGAGCACGGAGCGCTCGAGGTGCGCCTCCGAGCCGATCCGGACGTTGGAGCCCAGCACCGTGTAGGACGACAGATGGGTGCCTGGGCCGACCCGGCAGTTGTCGCCGATCACCACCGGACCTTCGACCACGGCGGCCAGGTCCACTTCGGCGCCCTCGCCGAGCCAGACACCCTCCCCGACACGGAAGCCGGCGATGTCGACCTCGACCCGACCGTCGAGGGCGTCGCGGTGGGCCTTCAGGTAGGCGTCGAGGTTGCCCACGTCCTCCCAGTAGCCCTCGGCGACGTAGCCGTACAGGGCCGAACCGTCGGCCAGCATGGCCGGAAAGACATCGCTGGAGAAGTCCACCGGTATGCCTTCGGCGATGTAGTCGAAGACGGTGGGCTCAAGCACGTAGATGCCGGTGTTGATGGTGTCGCTGAAGACCTGACCCCAGGTCGGCTTCTCGAGGAACCGCTCGATGGAACCGTCGGGCCGGGTGATGACGATCCCGAACTCGAGCGGGTTCTCCATCGCCTTGAGGGCGATGGTCGCCGACGCCTTGGTCCGCTCGTGGAAGCTGACCACCGCCGACAGGTCGATGTCGGTGAGCACGTCGCCCGATATCACGAGGAACCGCTCGTCCAGCTCGGCCATGGCGTTGCGCACCGACCCGGCCGTCCCGAGGGGCGTCTCCTCGGTGGCGTAGATGATGCGCACGCCGAACTCCGACCCGTCGCCGAAGTAGTTGCGGATGGCGTTGGGTAGGAACGCCAGGGTGACCACGATGTCGGTGAACCCGTGCTGGCGCAGGAGACCGACGATGTGCTCCATCATCGGCCGGTTGACCAACGGGATCATCGGCTTGGGCTGATTCGACGTCAGCGGTCGTAGGCGGGTGCCTTCGCCCCCCGCCATGATTACCGCTTTCACACCACCGACCGTACCCTGGCCTGGGAGAGGGCACGCCTCGCCACCGGGGCGTAGGACAGGGCCGCCCACCAGCCCAGGACCAACCCGGGCAGGCAGAACCCCCACGCCAGCACGTGGGCCGCCGAGTGCCATCCGGCCGTCGAATGGGCCACCAGGAACAACGGGAAGGCGACCATCAGGGCCAGCGTGCCGGCCTTGCCCGCCCAGATCACGTCGATCCGGGGGGCGCCGAGCGCGGCCAGGGCCACCACCGCTCCCGACACCAGCGCCTCGCGGGCGCCGACCACCAGGCACAGCCAGATGGGGATGGAGCCGTCGACGGCCATGGTGACCACCGCCGTGGCGACCAGCACTCTGTCGGCGACCGGGTCGAGGACCTTGCCGAGGGTGGAGACCTGACCGAAATGACGGGCGATCCACCCGTCGACCCAGTCGGTCGCCCCCAGCACGGCGAGCAGCGCGGCGGCGGCGAAGCGCTGGTGTCGGGCCAGCACCAGCCACACGAAGACCGGTACGGCGGCCAGGCGGAGTGCCGACAGGGCATTGGGCACCGTCAACACGGCGCCCTCGTCTATCGCCACCACCGCAGTGTAGGGACGCGGGGCCCGTCCCGGCGCCGGGCCGGCCCCGATCAGGCGCTGCCTCCGACCGGGGTGAGCTGGGCGGCGGTCGGCTCGGCGCAGCAGAACCAGGCCTCGCTGAGGCGGGGCACCGGTCGCACCGGCAGGGGCGAAGGCAACGGGCGAGGTCTCCCGACGCCGGCTTCGGCCGCCGCCGTCGACACCAGGGCATGCAGCTCGGCAAAGGCGGCGCCCGGCTCCGCTTCCCGCTCGGCGACGGCCGCCATGTCCTGCTGCAGGCGGTCGAGCAACGGTTCGGCCGCGCTCCACGGGTAGGCGAGGGCAGCGCCGTCGTAGGGGCCGAGGCGGGGGGCCAGATCCGGGTCGCCCAGGAGCAGCGACCCCTCGGGCACCAGCAGCCGGATGCTGTACTGGACCGGATCTACCGCCCCGATCAGGTCGTTGGCCACCACGAAGTCGAACAGCTCGACCATGTCGGTGACCCGCGTCCAGGGCGTGAACGGCAGCAGGGAGGGTCTCACCTCCACGCCGGCCGAGCGCAGCACGGAGACGGCCTCGACCTCGTCGGCCACGGTGTGGCCCTTGTCCAGCCTGGCCAGCACCTCGTCACTGGTCGACTCGAAGGCCGACACCACGAACAGCAACCCGGCACCCGCCAGCTCAGGCCAGATGTGGCGGTGGCGCAGGATGTGCTCGACCTTGGTGGTGCAGTCGAAGGTGAGCCCCGGATGACGGCGGTGCACCTCGCCTATCACTCTCAGTGAGTGGTGGGGGCCATTGAGGAAGTCCGGATCGCCGAAGGTGATGTGCCGGGCACCCATCTCCACCAGCTGGTCCACGTCGGCCAGCACCGACTCCTTGGCGACGGTCCTGATGCGCCCGTCGTAGACCACCGGCACCGGGCAGTGGCGGCAGCGGTGCACGCACCCGTGGCTGGCCTCGACGTAGCCGGCGACGATCTCCTCGTCGCCCCGCAGCAGCCGGGCGTAACGGTCGAGCCCGGGCAGCAGCCGGCGCTCGGGGCGGGCGAACCTGGTCCGGCCCAGCGCCACCGCGTGCCGGGGCCGGAGGCCTCCTCCACCCGAAGAGACGAGCGACTCCACCCACTGGACCAGGGCGGGCTCGTACTCCCCGGCGATGGTCCGGTCGAACCACTCCCCCCAGGAGCCGCCGCCCGCCCCGGCGTACAGGCCGTAGGCGCAGCTGGGCAGGTCGGGGCGGCGCTCCCGCACCCGCCTGACAGCCTCGACGGCCAACCGGGTGGCCGTGTGCATCGGCACCGAGAAGGCCGCCGCCTGCGCCCAGTCGACCAGGGCGTCGTCGAGGGTCTCCACCGCCAGGTCGCAGGCCCTCACCTGGTGGCCGGCGGCGGCCAGGGCGGCGGCCGGCGAGGCCACCTGGAGGGGCTGGTGGCCGAGCTCGTAGGTGGAGACCAGCAGCACCCTCACCGGCTCGACCCTACCGGCCCGGAGCCGCCTCGATGACCACCGCCAGGGCCTGGTGGGCCCGGCGCAGGGCCTCCTCCACGAAGGCCGGGTCCTGCCCAGAGGCGAAGAGGAAGCCCAGGTAGCGGTCCCCTTCAGGCAGGGCGACGACCGGTCGGCCCAACGGGATCGAGATCTCCAGCCCGTCCATCCCGGGCACCGCCCGGGCCTCCTCGACGCCGCCCACCGCCCGCAGGGTCCCGCTCGCCGGTATGGGCAGCATCATGACCCCCGTCGCCCTCGATGCGGACGAACCGGCCGCTCCGTCGATGGGCCGGCCCAGGGCGTGGGCCAGGATCAGCTCCTCCAGGCTGGTTCCGGCGCCGAAGCGGAGGATCCTCGAGCAGTGCCCCCCGATGGAGCGGGCCGCCACCTCCACCATCCGGGGCCCGGCCGCGGTGAGGCGCACCTCGGCGTGGACCGGCCCCTCGGCCAGCCCGATGGCCGCCGCTGCCGCTGCCACGACCCCGACCGCCGCCTCCACCAGGCCCGGCGGATGGCGGGACGGCGTGACGTAGATGGTCTCCTCGAAGTACGGCCCGTCCAGCGGGTCGGGCTTGTCGAACACGGCCAGGGTGCGCAGGCTCCCCCGGTCGAGCAAGCCCTCCACCGCCACCTCGGGGCCGTCGAGGAACCGCTCCACCACCAGGGCCGCCCCGACCTGGCCGGCGGCGGCGGCGATGGCCCGGACCCGCTCGGCGACGGCGGCGGCCCCGCTGACCGAGTCCACCCGGATCACCCCCCGGCTGGCCGACAGCCCGCTGGGTTTGACCACCACAGGCGGCCCCAGGCGGGCCACCGCCGCCTCCGGGTCCTCGCCGGCCTCCACCACCTCGAAGTCGGGCTGGGGCACCCCGGCCCCGGCCAGGGCCCGCCGCATGGCCGCCTTGTCGCGGGTGATGGCGACCGCCGCCGGCTCCCCGTGGCGCAGGCCCAGCCGGGCCGCCGCCCGGGCGGCGGCTTCGACGCCCTGGTCGTCCACCCCGACCACGGCGTCCAGAGGCAGGCGCCGGGCCAGATCGACGATGGCAGCGGCGGCGGCCTCGGGGTCGCACAGGTCGGCCTCCAGCGCCCGGTCCCCCATCGCCTCCGCCATGGCCTGGGCCCCGTCGGACACCACGACCACCTCGGCGCCAACGGCCCCGGCGGCGGCCACGAAGTCCTCCGCCCGGTAGGTACCGGTGGGCAGGATGAGGGCCACCCGGGGCACGGACCTATCATGGACCCGCCAATGTCCGCTCCCGAACCCCCCGGCTTCCCCGACGCCCCCGACCGGGTCGTCGCCGTCACCGACCAGGCCCGCCTGACCGTGCTCGAGCTGAGGGCGGAGGAGTCCGACGCCGAGGCCCTCGCCCTGTGGCTGGAGGTGAACGGGTCCTCCGGCGGCGAGTACACCTACGACCTTTACTTCGAGGCGGCGGGCGACGCCCGTCCCGGCGACGTGGTGGCCGACTACGACGGGCTGGAGCTGGTGGTGCCGGCCGCCAGCGTGGACGCCCTCCGCGGGGCGATCCTCGACGTGCGCGATGGGGGCATGGTGCTGGTGAACCCCAACCGGCCCCGCACCGGGCCCTCGGTCATGCACGAGGCCGATCTCTCCAGCGAGGTGGCCCAGGCGGTCATCCGGGTCCTCGACGAGCAGGTCAACCCGAGCATCGCCGCCCACGGCGGCATGGCCCAGCTGGTGGCGGTGGAGGAAGGGGTGGCGTACCTGCGCCTGGGAGGCGGCTGCGTCGGCTGCGGGCTGGCCACCGTCACCCTGTCCCAGGGCATCGAGGTGGCCATCCGCGATGCGGTGCCGGCGATCACCTCGGTCGTCGACGTGACCGACCACGCCTCGGGCACCAACCCGTACTACGAGCCGTCCAAGAAGTAGCCGGCACGCATGACGATCCGGGGGGTCCTCTTCGACCACGTCGCCGTGGCGGCCGAGGACCAGCACCAGCTCTGGCCCCGCTACGTCGGCGACCTGGGCGGGCGCTGGATCGGGGGCGGCGGAACCGTCGGGTTCTTCTCCGCCCAGGTCTCCTATGCCAACGCGATGCGTCTCGAGGTGCTGGAGCCCTACCAGGTGGAGCGCAACGACTTCCTCCGGCGCTTCCTCGACCGCAACGGCCCCGGTCCGCACCACCTGACCTTCAAGGTCCCCGACCTCGGCGCCGCCCTCGAGGAGGCCGACGGCGCCGGTTACTCACCCGTCGGCGTGGACATGAGCGACCCCGGCTGGCAGGAGGCCTTCCTCCACCCCAAGGACGCCCCGGGCATAGTGGTCCAGCTGGCCCGGTCCAGCCACGAGGGCCAGTGGAGCTCGCCGCCGCCGGCCGAGGTCGCCACCCTCCCTACCGGCCCGAGCGCCGCTCTGATCCATGTCGCCCATGCCCTGTGCCGTCCGGCTGACGGGACCCGGCTCTTCGCCGGGCTGCTGGGAGGCGAGCAGGTGGCCGCCGGGGCCGGCTGGCTCGATCTCGACTGGCCGGGGGGCAACCGGGTGAGGCTGCTCGACGCCTCCGGCTCCGGGCCCCTGGCCGACTGGGTCGGCAGCCGGCCCGGCCGCCTTCACCACCTGGGGTTCCTGTGCGAGGAGCCAGGGACCATCGCCGGGGCCAAGCCCACCGCGGATGACGGCCTGTGGACGGTGGAGCCGGAGGAGAACCTGGGGGTGCGACTGCTGCTCACCTCCGACCCGGACCTGTTCCAACAGGGCCGCCTCGGCTACTAGAGGGGATTCCGCCGCCATGGCCGAGCGCCGCTCGTGGTGGGGCTGGGGGCTGGAGGGCCAGGGTCCGTCCCGCCCGCAGCAGGAGGCCATCGCCACCGGGCTGGCGGCCCGCTTCGGGCGGGAGGTGACCGTCGCCGATCCGGCCCGCCTGGAGGATCTGGAGCTTCCCCCGCCCCGGATCCAAGCACCGGAGAGCCTGGCGCCGCTGTGCTCGACCGGCACCTACGAACGGGCCGGCCACAGCTACGGCCGGTCCTACCGCGACGTGGTGCGGGGTTTCCGGGGCCAGTTCGACCACCCCCCCGACGTGGTGGCCTTCCCCGCCGACGAGGCCGAGCTGGCGTCCCTTCTGGAGTGGGCCAGCGATGCTGACGTGGCCGTCGTCCCCTACGGGGGCGGTTCGTCGGTGGTGGGCGGGGTCGAATGCCCGGCCGACGGCCACGCCGGGGTGCTCACCGTCGATCTGGGCCGCATGGACGGGCTGGTCGAGCTGGACCGCACCTCGAGGGCGGCCCGGATCCAGGCCGGCATCCTCGGTCCCGCCCTCGAGGACCGGCTGCGCCCCCACGGCCTCACCCTGCGCCACTTCCCCCAGTCCTTCGAGTTCTCCAGCCTGGGCGGCTGGCTGGCCACCCGCTCCGGCGGTCACTACGCCACCGCCCGGACCCACATCGACGACTTCGTGGAGTCCATGCGGGTGCTCACCCCGGCCGGAGCGGTCGAGTCCCGCCGGCTGCCTGGCTCAGGGGCCGGGCCCTCACCCGACCGGCTCTTCCTCGGGTCGGAGGGCATCCTGGGGGTGATCACCGAGGCGTGGATCCGACTGCAGGACCGCCCCCGGTTCCGCTCCTCGGCGGCGGTCCGCTTCGAGCGCTACAGCGACGCCGTGGCCGCCACCCGGGCCGTGGTCCAGGCCGGCCTCCAGCCGGCCAACTGCCGGCTGCTGGACGAGGCGGAGGCGGCCTCCTCGGCCGGCTCCGGCGGTGGGGTGAACCTGCTGGTGCTGGGATTCGAGTCGGCCGACCATCCCGTCGGCGGCCCCATGGACCGGGCCCTCGAGATCTGCGCCGGGCATTCCGGCTCGGCACCCGACGGGGTGCGCAGCAGCGGCCCCGAGGATGGGGGTGGCGCCCAGCGGGAAGGCTCGGTGGGCGCCTGGCGCAATGCCTTCATCCGGGCCCCCTACACCCGCGACGCCCTAGTGGCCATGGCGGTCATCGTGGAGACGTTCGAGACCGCCTGCACCTGGGACCGCTTCGCCGACCTGCACGCCGGGGTGACCCAGGCGGTGGAGAAGGCCCTGGTCGACATCTGCGGGGGCGGGCTGGTGACCTGCCGGTTCACCCACGTCTATCCCGACGGGCCCGCCCCCTACTTCAGCGTCCTCGCCCCGGGCCGTCGGGGCTCGGAGATCTCCCAGTGGGACGAGATCAAGGCGGCCGCCTCCGAGGCGGTCATGAGCAACGGTGGGACCATCACCCATCACCACGCCGTGGGCCGCGACCACCGCCCCTGGTACGACCACCAGCGCCCCGAGCTCTTCGCCGAGGCCCTGCGGGCGGCCAAGGCGGCTCTCGACCCGGCCGGGGTGATGAACCCCGGCGTCCTGGTGGAACCCCGTGGCTGACCGGCCGACGCCGCCCCCGCTGACCAAGTGGCTGGAGCCGCTGGAGCAGAGGCTCACCTACGCCGCCGCCGTGTACACCGCCCTGGCCACCCTGGTGGTGACGGTCCCCTACCTGAGCGGCAGCCACCCCAAGCTCAAGGGGTCCCCCGCCTTGGCCCTCGGCATCGGGCTGGGGTCCGCCGCGGTCGTGCTGGTCGGGGCCCGCCTGCGCCACCGGTTGGGAGCGGCGCTGGCCGCCGGCCTGGCCGGGGTCGCCCCCTGGGGGGGGATCCTGAGCGTGCCGGTGCTCGGGCTGTCGTTCTGGCTGCTTTTCCGCAACAGCCGCCGCATGCGGGAGGAGCGGGGGCTGGCCCCCGCCCCGGCCCGGGGGGAGCGGCCGGCGGGCTTCCGGCGGCGGCGCCCCACGGCCGAGGCCGACGACGGCAAGCGCCGTCCGCCGGCCTCCAAGCGCTACACGCCCCCCAAGGCCCCCGACAAGGGAGGCCGGGGCGGCCGTCGCCGTGGCTGACCGGCAGGGCGGGCGTTTGCTAGTGATTAGCCGTGATTAGTGAGGCCCTCGAGGGCCGGCGCATCGCCGTCACCGGCGCCACCGGCTTCCTCGGCACCGCCCTGGTGGAGCGGCTGCTGCGCTGCGTCCCCGGTGCCGAGGTGGCCGTGCTCGTCCGGCCCGGCCGGCGGGGGGCGGCCGAACGGGCCCGGCGGGAGATCCTGCGCAACGACTGCTTCGACCGCCTCCGCTCCGAGCTGGGCGACCGCTTCGACGCCGAGGTCTCCCGTCGCCTGCTGGTGATGGCCGGCGACGTGGGCGAGGACGGGCTGGGCCTCGACGACGCGGGACGGGAGATCCTCGCCGGCTGCCACACGGTGGTGCACTCGGCCGCCACGGTCAGCTTCGACTCCCCCCTCGACTCGGCGGTGGAGACCAACCTGCTGGGGCCGTCGCGGGTGGCCGTCGCCATGGCCGAGGCCCGCGTTGATCCCGCCCACCTGGTGGCGGTGTCCACCGCCTACGTCGCCGGCGGAAGGCGGGGCGACGCCCGCGAGCTGCCGCTCAGCCAGACCCCCTTCGCCGTCGACGTGCCCTGGCGGGACGAGGTCACCGCCGCCCGCCGCGTGCGGGCGGATGTGGAGGCAGCCAGCCGGGCCGCCTCCGCCCTGGCCCGGTTCCACAAGCAGGCCCGGGCCGAGCTGGGCGCCGCCGGCACCCCGCTGTTGTCCGAGCGGGCCGAGCGCTTCCGCCAGGAGTGGGTCAACGACCAGCTGGCCGAGGCGGGACGGGCCCGGGCCCAGTCGCTCGGTTGGCCCGACGCCTACGCCTACACCAAGGCCCTGGGCGAGCGGGCCCTGCTGGAGACCAGGGGCGCGGTGCCGGTGACCATCGTGCGGCCCTCGATCATCGAGTCCGCCCTGGCCGAGCCCCGCCCGGGCTGGATACGCGGGTTCCGGATGGCCGAGCCGGTGATCATCTCCTACGCCCGCGGCCTGCTGCAGTCCTTCCCCGGCGTGCCCGAGGGGGTCGTCGACGTGGTTCCCGTCGACCTGGTGGTGGCCGCCATCATCGCCGTGGCCGCCACCGGCCCCGACCCGTCGGGCTCGTCGGTGTACCAGGTGGCCTCGGGCTCGGCCAACCCCCTGCGCTACCGCAACCTGGTCGACCTGGTGCAGTCGTACTTCACCGACAGCCCCCTCTACGACGCCGAGGGCCAGCCCATCGTGGTGCCGCAGTGGTCCTTCCCCGGCCGGGGCCGGGTCCAGCGCCAGCTGGAGCGGGCCGACCGGGCCCTGTCCACCGCCGAGAAGACCGTGCGCTCGCTGCCCGTCCGAGGCCGCCAGGCCCGCTGGAGCGCCGAGGTCGAGGAGCGCCGGGTCCAGGTCGGCCGGGCCCTCGACTACGTCCGCCTGTACGGGGCCTACACCGAAACCGAGGCCCGCTTCCGGGTCGACCGGCTCCTCGAGCTGTGGCAGGCCCTGCCCGAGTCCGACCGGGCCTTCTGCTTCGACCCCCGGGTCATCGACTGGCGCCGCTACGTCCAGGAGATCCACCTGCCCTCGGTCGTGACCCACGCCCGGGTGCGGGCCACCCCCGGCCGGCGCACCGGGCCCGACCGCCACGAGCGGGGCCGGCGGGCGATCCTCAGCCCCGAGCGCCACCTGGCCGCCTTCGACCTCGAGAACACCCTGGTGGCCTCCAACGTGGTCGAGTCCTACGCCTGGCTGGCGACCAGGCACCTGGCCGACTCCGACCGCGTCCGCTTCACCCTGCGGACCCTGCGGGAGGCCCCGTCGCTGCTGGCCCTCGACCGGCGGGACCGGGGCGACTTCCTGCGCCACTTCTACCGCCGTTACGAGGGGGCCGACCCCGACCGGCTGCGGGAGGACGCCCCCGAGCTGTTCGCCCGGCTGCTGCTGGCCAAGTCCTTCCCCGCCGGCATCCGCCGGGTGCGGGAGCACCGCGCCCTCGGGCACCGCACCTTGCTCATCACCGGGGCCCTCGACATCGTGGTGGAGCCGTTCCGGGCCCTCTTCGACGACATCGTCTGTGCCCGCCTGTCGGTGCGGGACGGCCGGCTCACCGGTGAGCTGGACCAGTCCCCGCCCACCGGGGAGGCCAGGGCCATGGTGATGGCCGACTACGCCGAGGCCGAGGGTCTCGACCTGGCCCAGTCGGTCGCCTACGCCGACTCGGCCAGCGACCTGCCGATGCTCGAGGCCGTCGGCCATCCGGTGGCGGTGAACCCGGAGGTAAAGCTGGCCACCATCGCCCGCAAGCGGGGCTGGCACACCGAGCAGTGGGACAAGGCTGCCGGCTACTCCGCCCCCCTCCTTCCCATCGCTCCCCGGCTGGCGGCCCGGTGGCGCTGACGGCGGGCCCCCGAGGGGAAGCGGCCCGATGAAGGCCCTGCAGTTCGACCGCTCGGCGGCCCGCTACGCCCTGGCCCGGGCGGCCGGCGAGGTGGTGGCGGGCGGGGGGGCCAGGGTCGGCCCCCTGAGACTGGTCGAGACCGAGCCACCGGCGCTGCCCGGGCCGGAGTGGCGCCGGGTGGCCCCGCTGCTGGCCGGCATCTGCGGCTCGGACCTGGCCACCGTCGACGGGCGCAGCTCCCGCTACTTCGAGCCCATCGTGAGCTTCCCGTTCGTGCCCGGCCACGAGGTGGTCGGCGAGCTGGCCGACGGTGGGCCCGACGACGGCGCCCGGGTGGTGATCGAGCCGGTGCTGGGCTGCGCCGCCCGCGCCATCGAGCCGCCGTGTCCGGGCTGCGCCTCCGGCCACACCGGTAGCTGCGAGCGCGTGGCCTTCGGGCACCTGAAGCCAGGGCTGCAGACCGGGTTCTGCTCCGACGTCGGCGGCGGGTGGTCGGCCGCCCTGGTCGCCCATCCGTCCCAGCTCCACCGGGTGCCCGACGGGATGGCCGACGAGGAGGCGGTCATGGTCGAGCCCACCGCCTGCGCTGTCCATGCCGCCCTTTCGGCCGGCCCGCTGGAGGGCAGGACCGTCGCCGTGCTCGGGGCCGGCACCCTGGGCCTCACCGTGCTGGCCGCCCTGCGCCGGTTCTGCCTGCCCGGCGCCGTCATCGCCGGGGCCAAGCACCCCGAGCAGCGCCGGCTGGCGGCCGAGCTGGGCGCCGACGAGGTGGTCAATCCCGATGGTCTGGCCCGGGCGGTCCGCCGGCGCACCCGCTCCCTCGACGTGGGGCCCCGGCTGTCCGGGGGCGCCGATGTGGTCTTCGACTGTGTCGGCAGCGCGGCCTCGCTGACCGAGGCCCTGGGCATCGTCCGGCCCCGGGGCCGGGTGGTCATGGTGGGGATGCCCGGCTCGGTCCGGGTCGACCTGACCCCGCTGTGGCACCGCGAGATCGAGCTGGTGGGTGCCTACGCCTACGGCACCGAGGTCACCGACGGCGCTGCGGTGCGCACCTTCCAGCTGGCCTTCGATCTGGTGAGGGAGGCGGGGCTGGGACGCCTGGTGAGCGCCCGCTACCCCCTCGACCGCTACACCGAGGCCCTGGCTCATGCCGGCAACGCCGGCCGCCGGGGAGCGGTGAAGGTCGTGTTCGACCTGCGGCACGAGTCCCGCCGTCCGACATGGAGAACCGAATGAGCCCCAGGCCCGGATTCGTACTCGAGGTGGACCGCTCGTCGCCGCCCAGCCTCCTCTGGCACGGAGAGGGCTTCCGGCTGGAGCGACTGCCGGTGGGGACAAGAGTGGTCCACCCGCCCGAGCCGCTGGCCGCCATCGAGGAGCCCGACGAGGCCATCCGCCACGCCCTCGAGCACCCCCAGGGCGACAGTGCCCCGCTGTCGGCCCTGCTGCGGCCGGGCATGCGGCTGACCATCGCCTTCGACGACGTGTCGCTGCCGCTGCCCCCCATGCGCGCCCCCGACGTGCGCCAGCGGGTCATCGAGGCGGTGCTCGACACCGCCGCCGCCGCTGGGGTCGACGACGTGGTGCTGATGGCCGCCCTGGCCCTGCACCGCCGCATGACCGAGCCCGAGCTGCGCCACGCCCTGGGCGACCGCATCTACGACGCCTTCGCACCCCACGGCCTGCTGGTGCAGCACGACGCCGAGGACCCGTCGAACCTCGAGCACCTCGGCCAGACCGAAATGGGCGAGGACGTGGAGATAAACAAGCGGGCCGCCACCAGCGACCTGATCGTCTACGTCAACATCAACCTGGTGGCCATGGACGGGGGCCACAAGAGCGTGGCGACCGGTCTGGCCAGCTACCGCAGCCTGCGCCACCACCACAACGTCCACACCATGGTGCACTCGCGCTCGTTCATGGACCAGGAGCGCTCCGAGCTGCACTCGTCCAACTGGCGCATGGGACGCCACCTCGCCGCCAGCGGGGTGAAGGTCTTCCAGATCGAGACCACCCTCAACAACGACACGTTCCCCGACCCGTTCCGCTTCCTCTCCCGCCGCGAGTGGGAGTGGACGGCGCGGGACCGGGCCACCTATCTGGCCACCACCGCCGGGCTGGCCCGGGCACCCGATCGGGTCAAGCGGACGATCTTCCAGTCCATGCGGGCGCCGGTCGGGCTCACCAGCGTGCAGGCGGGCGAGGTGGAGGCGGTGCACAGGCTGACCACCGCCAACGTCTACCGCCAGCAGCTGGTCGAGGTGGAGGGGCAGTCCGACGTGCTGCTGATGGGCCTGCCCTACATCTGCCCCTACAACGTCAACTCGATCATGAACCCGATCCTGGTGATGTGCCTGGGCCTCGGGTACTTCTTCAACCTCTACCGGGGCAAGCCGCTGGTGCGCCCGGGCGGCGCCCTGATCATGTCCCACCCCACCCCGTGGGCCTTCGACCCGGTGTTCCATCCCAGCTACATCGACTTCTTCGAGCAGGTGCTGGCGGAGACGACCGACCCGGCCGAGATCGAGGAGAAGTACGAGCAGTCCTTCGCCACCGACCCGTGGTACATCCACCTGTACCGCACCGGGCACGCCTACCACGGCGTCCATCCGTTCTACATGTGGTACTGGGGGGCACACGCCCTCGACCACCTGGGCCGGGTGATCATCGTGGGCGGGGACCCGGCCGCCGTGCGCCGGCTCGGCTTCAAGTCGGCCTCCACCCTCCCCGACGCCCTCGAGATGGCCGAGGACGTCGTCGGCCGGCATCCCAGCATCACCTACCTGCGCTGTCCCCCTTTGCTGATGGCCGACGTGAGATGAGGCTGCCCGCCTTCCCCTGGGGGGCGCCCACCCGGCCCGGAGGCGTACCCCTGCCCCCGGTCGAGCGGGAGACCGGGGTGTACTACGACACCTCCTGGTCCCGCCGCTACGAGGCCCGCCTGGCCCGGGCCCTCCTTCTCGAGGGCGTCACCCGCCCGCTGGTCCACACCGTCATCCCCCCTCGGGTGGAGGGGCTGGACCGCATCGAGGGCTTGGAGGCACCGGCGGTGTTCGCCGCCAACCACAACAGCCACCTCGACACCCCCCTGATCCTGTCCACCCTGCCCCGGCGCTTCCGCCACCGCACCGTGGTGGCGGGGGCGGCCGACTACTTCTTCGACACCAAATGGAAGGCGGCGGTGTGGTCCCTGACCGTGGCCGCCGTGCCCATCGAGCGCATCCGGGTGAGCCGGCGCTTCCTCGAGCTCGGCATGGGCCTGCTGGCCGACGGTTGGTCGGTGGTGATCTATCCCGAAGGGGGGCGCTCGCCCGACGGCTGGGCCCAGCCCTTCATCGCCGGGGTCGCCTACCTCGCCTACCGGGCCCGGGTCCCCCTGGTCCCGCTCCACATCGCCGGCACGTCCGAGGCCCTGCCCAAGGGGGCCCGCCGGCTACGGCCGGGGCGCACGGCGGTCACCTTCGGGCGCCCGATGCCGCCCGACCCCGACGAGGATCCCCGCCGCCTGTCGGCCCGCCTCGAGGCCGAGGTGGCCGCCCTGGCCGACGAGCACGCCACCGACTGGTGGCAGGCCCGCCGCCGGGCCGCCGCCGGGGCCACCCCGGCCCTGTCGGGACCGGACGCCCCGGGCTGGCGGCGCTCGTGGGCCCGAACTCCGCCGAGCGCGGCGTCCCGCAGCTGGCCCCACAAGGGGCCCTGAGGCGAACCGGTCTACTCGAGGAGGCGCAGCCCGCTGGGGGCGATGGAGGGCTCGGGCGAGACCAGCTCGACCACGAACTCGGTGCGGTGGGCGGGAAAGACGTGCTCGCTGACCAGCACCACCTCCCCGTCCTGGGAGCGGGTCACCCGCTGGCACACCAGCACCGGCGAGCCCACGGGCACCCCCAGTGCCCGGGCGTCGGCGGCCGAGGCGGCGGCGGCCCCGATGGTCTGGGTGGCGCTGGCCAGGCCGACCCCGATCAGCTCGTAGAACGGGGAGCGCTCCACGTCGTCACGCGACAGCGATCCGGCCAGGCGTTCGGGGGCCCACACCGTCACCAGGGCGAAGGGGGCGCCGTCGGCCAGGTTGAGCCGGCGGACCCGCAGCACGCTCCCCGGCCCCAGCAGCTCGGCCACCGGCGCCGGCGCCTCCTGCCAGGCGAACTCGAGCACCTTGCGCCCGGGCTGGCGGCCCTGGGCGGCCATCTGGGCCTCGATGGTGCCCAGGTGTCCCAGGTCCTGGCGCACGGGGGCCACGGCGGCGAACCATCCGAAACCCTGGCGGGAGTCGATCAGGCCCTCCTCCCGCAGCACCTCGAGGGCCTTGCGGACCGTCACCCGGCTGACGCCGTAGCGTTGGGACAGCTCGGCCTCGCTGGGCAGCAGGCTTCCGGGCGTCGCCGCCCCCAGGTCCCGCCTCAGGTCGGCGGCGATGGCGCGGTAGCGGATCTCCCTCACTTGTCATATACTTGTATCAGATTTCCGCACGAGCAGGAGGGACCATGGCCACCGTCACCGCCACCACCCCGACAGAGCTGGCCGCCGAGGTCTACGGGCGCCTCGAGGAGAGGGTCGCCCTGGGCCGGCGCCGGCTGGGCCGGCCCCTGACCCTGGCCGAGAAGATCCTCTTCAACCACCTGGCCGACCCCGGCGCCCAGGAGCTGGACCGGGGCCGCTCCTACGCCGAGCTGTACCCGGACCGGGTGGCCATGCAGGACGCCACCGCCCAGATGGCCCTGCTGCAGTTCATGACCGCCGGGCTTGCCGAGGTGGCGGTGCCGACCACGGTGCACTGCGACCACCTCATCCAGGCCCACACCGGGGCCCGGGCCGACCTGGCCGTGGCCGAGGACACCAACGCCGAGGTGTACGAGTTCCTCCGCTCGGTGTCGGCCCGCTACGGCATCGGGTTCTGGAAGCCGGGCTCGGGGATCATCCACCAGGTGGTGCTGGAGCAGTACGCCTTCCCCGGCGGCATGATCATCGGGACCGACAGCCACACCCCCAACGCCGGTGGCCTCGCCATGGTGGCGGTAGGCGTGGGCGGGGCCGACGCCGTCGACGTCATGGTCGGCGGGACGTTCGGGGTGCGCTGGCCCAAGCTGATCGGGGTGCGCCTGACCGGGTCGCTCAACGGCTGGACGGCCCCCAAGGACATCATCTTGAAGGTGGCGGAGCTGCTCACCGTCAAGGGCGGCACCGGCGCCATCGTCGAGTACTTCGGGCCGGGTGCCGGCACCATCAGCGCCACAGGCAAGGCGACCATCTGCAACATGGGGGCGGAGATCGGCGCCACCTGCTCCCTGTTCCCCTATGACGGCCACTCGGCCCTGTACCTGAAGGCAACCGGTCGGGAGGCGCTGGCCGACGCTGCCGACGGCGTCGCCCACCACCTCCGGGCCGACGACGAGGTCGACGCCGATCCTGGCCGGTACTTCGACCAGGTGATCGAGATCGACCTCGACACCCTCGAGCCCCACATCGTCGGGCCCCACACCCCGGACCTGGCTCGACCGGTGTCGGCCATGGGGGCCGAGGCCAAGGCGAAGGGGTGGCCGACCAAGCTGACCAACGCCCTGGTCGGCTCGTGCACCAACTCGTCCTACGAGGACATCACCCGGGCGGCCAGCGTCGCCCGTCAGGCCGCCGCCCGTGGGCTTTCGGCCAAGGTGCCGCTCCTGATCACCCCCGGTTCGGAGCGGGTGCGGGCCACCATCGAGCGCGACGGCCTGCTGGCCGACCTCGAGGCCATCGGCGCCACCGTGCTGGCCAACGCCTGCGGGCCCTGCATCGGCCAGTGGCAGCGCGACGACATAACCGAGGGCGAGACCAACTCCATCCTCACCTCGTACAACCGCAACTTCCCCAAGCGCAACGACGGCAACGCCAACACCCTCGCCTTCATCGCCTCCCCGGAGACCGTTGTCGCCTACGCCCTGGTCGGCACGCTCGACTTCAACCCGCTCACCGACCCGGTGGACGGCGCCGTGCTCGAGCCGCCCACCGGCGAGGAGCTGCCGTCGCTGGGCTTCGAGTCGGGCGAGGCGGGATTCGTCGCCCCACCGGAGGATCGCAGCGACGTCGAGGTGGTCGTGCACCCGTCCAGCACCCGTCTGCAGCTGCTCGAGCCGTTCTCGCCCAATCCCGAGGCCGAGCTCGACCGGCTGCCGATTCTCCTCAAGGCGGCGGGCAAGTGCACCACCGACCACATATCGGCGGCCGGTCCCTGGCTGCGCTACCGGGGCCACCTGGACAACATCTCCTCCAACCTGTTCCTCGGAGCGGTGAACGCCTTCACCGGCGAGGCCGGCTCCGGACGCTGCCCGGTCCACCACCGCAGCGAGCCCTACCCCGACTGCGCCCGCCACTGCCGCGAGGCCGGCGTGGCCTGGGTGGCGATCGGCGACGAGAACTACGGGGAGGGGTCGTCGCGCGAGCACGCCGCCATGGAGCCCCGCTTCATGGGGGCGCGGGCCATCTTTGCCCGCTCCTTCGCCCGCATCCACGAGACCAACCTCAAGAAGCAGGGCGTGCTGGCCCTCACCTTCTCCGACCCGTCGACCTACGACGCCATCGGCGAGGAGGACACCATCACCATCCTCGGGCTCGACCGGCTGGCCCCCGACCAGCCGGTGCAGTGCCGCATCGAGAAGCCCGACGGCAGCTCCGTGGAGTTCACCGCCACCCACACCATGTCCGAGGAGCACATCGCCTGGTACCGGGCCGGCTCGGCCCTCAACCTGATCCGCCACGGCATGGGGAAGTAGCCCCCGGCTCTACCGCGCCGGACCGGGCGACACCTCCCGGTCTCCCCTGAAGCGTTTGGGCCCCATGCGCCGGGCCGTGCTGCCGCGGCTCGGGCGCCCCTACTCGGTCAGGGTCGGCGGCGGCGGTGCCAGCGCCGCAGCCGGGCGGTCGCCGCCAGGCGCTCGCGGCGCAGCTCGTCGGCCTCGCTGTCGTCGAGCGGTGCCAGCGGGCCGAGCACCGAGCCGAGCAGGGCGTCGGCCAGGGCCGGGTTGCGGGCCAGCACCGGGCCGTGCAGGTAGGTGGCGAACACCCGGCCGGACACCGCCCCTTCGGTGCCGTCGCCGGCCCCGTTTCCGACTCCCGAGCGCACCCGCGCCATCGGCTCGACGCCCGGCCCCAGGGCGGTCACCGCCCCGTGGTTCTCGTAGCCGGTGAGGGTGGGCAGGCCGGCGAGGGCCGAGGCGACCGGCTCGGCCACCAGCTCCCCCACCGCCCGGGGGCCGTCACCCTTGGCGGTGGTGACGTCGATGAGACCAAGCCCCGGCCGGGGCGATCCGTCGGCGCCGGCGAAGGAGTGCCCGACCAGCTGGAAGCCGGCGCACACGGCCAGCACCGCCGCCCCGGCCTCGACGGCCCGGTTGAGCGCCCCGCCCGCCAGCTCCACCGCCGAGCGCGCCTCGGGGCCGTCCTCTCCCCCACCGAGGCAGTAGAAGTCGGCGGCTTCCGGCACCGGGGATCCCGACGGGGACTGGACCAGCTCGACGTCGATGCCCCGCCATGCCAGGCGCCGGGCGAGGATCATCCCGTTGCCGCCGTCCCCGTAGGTGCCCAGCAGATCGGGGTGCACGACCACCACCCTCACCGCCGACTCGGCCGTCACCCCCGCTCCCCCCCTCCCCGACGGCCGAGGCGGCGCAGGGCCTGGAAGCTGGTGTAGTTGGCCACCACGTCGACCGGCCGGTCGGGCAGTTCCGCAGCGGTCGGGCCGCCCGCTCCGTCCTGGGACAGGCGCAGCCGGTGGGCGAGGGTCACGGCCCGGCCCAGGTCCGCCTCGGTGACATGGTCCACCCCGGCGTAACGCAGGCGCACGGCCAGGTCGCGACAGCGCTCCCCCGTCGCCACCACGGTGCGGCCGGCCAGGCGCTCGAAGGGCACGTCCCACAGCCACGACGGGTCGCGCCCGTCGGCCACCCGGGCGTTGATCGCCACCGCCAGCGGGCCGGGGGCCAGCAGGTCGAACACGGTCATCCACCCGGCCGGGTTCTTGGCCAGGATCAGGCGGGCCGCAGCCCCCTCCACCCGCACGACCCCGTAGCGGCCGGCGACCTCACCGACGGCGCCCACGGCCCTGGCCGCCTCGGCCAGGGAGACGCCCATCTGGGCGGCGGTGACCGCCGCCATCATGGCGTTGGCCCGGTTGTGGGCCCCCGGCAGGCAGACCGACAGGGCGAACCGCTCCTCGCCATCCTCGGAGCGCCGCACCAGGTCGGCACCGTCCAGGAGCACCTCGGGCCGGGGTCGGCGCAGGCCGCAGCCGGCGGTGCACGACCACTCCCCGCCGGCCGACCCGGCGCCGGCGCCGGCGCCGGCGAAGGCGATCACCCCCTCGCAGGCGGGACAGCCGGTGGCGTCGAGGTGCCAGGCCAGCCCGCCGGCCACCCACACCACCTGAGGGGCGGTGCCTGCGGCCCAGGCGACCATGGGGTCGTCGGCGTTGGCCACCACCGTGGTGGAGGCCATGGCGGCCACGGCGGAGCGCCACCGGCCGGCCAGCATGCGCACCTCGTTGATCCGGTCCAGCTGATCGCGGCTCAGATTGAGCAGGCAGAGGGCCCGGGGCGAGAGGGCCTGGGCGACCCGGGGCACGTAGGCCTCGTCGACCTCGAGGGCCGCCATGGCCCCCGGCCCGGCCCGGGCGAGGGCCGTCACCAGGCCCGGAGGCAGGTTGGCCCCGCCCAGGTTGGTGACCACCGGGCCGGCGGTCTCCAGGGCGGCGGCCAGCAGCCTGGTCGTGGTCGTCTTACCGTTGGTGCCGCTGACCAGGCCGGCGGGATGGCCCCTGCCCAGCGAGGCGAGGGCGCCGGGGTCGAGGGCGAGGCTGACCCGGCCCCCGATCACCGAGCCGTCGCCGGCACCGACGGACCGCGACAGCGCCGCCACCCCGGCCCCGGCTCGGCTGGCCAGCCGGGTGCGCAGGCCGCTCAACCCTCGACGGGATGCCCGGGCGGGGTGGCCAGCTCGATTTCCTGCGGAGTAGGCCGGCGCCGGCGCCGGGCGGCCGGGGGCAGGAGCTCGGTGATGGCGGCCATGATCGTGGCGGTGTCGCGGTGCGGGTCCTCCAGGGCCAGGGTCACCGGTGCCCCGACGCGGATACGCACCGTGGGCGGGTTGACCACCTGCTGGACCCGGGGGAGCCGGAGGCGGCGGGGCCACACCGCCTCGGTACCCCAAAGCCCCACCGGCACCACCGATGCCCCGGTCAGGGCGGCCAGCCGGGCCGCCCCGGTCTTTCCCGTGAGCACGGGCTCGAAGAAGGCCTTCCCCCGCGGGATGGTGCCCTGGGGCAGGATGGCGACCAGCTCACCGGCTTCGATCGCCGAAGCCGCCTCCTGCAGCGGTTGGCTCGATCCGGTGCCCCGGTCGACCCGGATACCGCCCGCCGCCCGGGCCAGGGCGCCGACCACGGGGGCGTCGAAGACCTCCTTCTTGCCCAGGAACCGCAGCTTGCGACCGGCCTGGCCGAGGACCAGCACCCCCAGGGCCACGGGGTCGAAGTAGCTGCGGTGGTTGGACACGACGATGGCCGGGCCGTGTCGCGGGATGCGCTCCGCCCCGTCGATGTCGAAGCGGGCGAAAGGGATCAGGGCCGGCTGCGCCGTCAGCCGCACCAGATCCATGGGCTCGACGCCGAACAGCTTCGGTACTCCGGCCGGCACGTCGAGGTTGCGCACCGGCCAGCGGCGGATGGTGGCGGCAGCGAGCAGGCGGGGGTCGGGGTTGACCGCCACCGGGTGGCCGACCGCAGACAGCAGGGGCAGGTCGTAGAAGCTGTCGGAGTAGGCGTAGGAGTCCTTCAGGCTCACTCCGGCCGAGGCGGCCCACGCCCGCACCGCCGCCAGCTTGCCCCGGCCCCACACGAACTCCCCCGCCAGGGACCCGGTGTAGGCCCCGTCCCGCTCGGCGTAGCGGGTGGCGACCACGTCGTCGAAGCCCAGGCGCTCGGCCAGGGACGAGACCAGGTCGACCGGGGTGGTGGTGGCCAGGACGACCGGGCGGCCCAGGCTGCGGTGCCAGGCGATCAGGCCGCGGGCGTAGGGGGCGACCAGGGCGTCGAGCTTGGCCGCCGCCTCCTTGCCCGCCTGGCGCACGGCCTCGGCCGACCACCCCCGGGCGGCCAGGGCCGCCCCCCGGGCCAGGGCCATGGCCGGCAGCGTCTCCCCGATCAGGTCGTAGAGCCGGTACAGGGCCGATCCCACTCCCCCGCCGCGGGCCGGCGCGATTCCGGCGGCCTCCAGTGCCTCGCCGATGAGGGGGCCGCTGGCTCCCCGCAGCACCGTCCGGTCCAGGTCGAAGAAGGCAGCGCCGGCCACGACGACCAACCTACCGCCGCCCGGCCCTATCTTCGATGGCGATGGACATCAGGCAGCTGGCCGCCGTGACCGCGGTGGCCGACCACGGCACCTTCTCGGCCGCGGCCGACGCCCTCGGCACGGTGCAGTCCAACGTGTCGGCCCACGTGGCCCGGCTGGAGCGGGAGCTCGGGGCGGTGCTGGTCGACCGCTCCCGCGGTCAGCTGACCGAGGAGGGCCAGGTGGTGGTGGCCCGGGCCCGGCGGGTGATGGCCGAGCTGGAGGCGCTGGTGTCCGATGTGGCGGCGGTGCGCAACGTGGTGAGCGGGGCGGTGAGCCTGGGGATGATCGGCACCACCGCTCGCTGGCTGGCCCCGGTGCTGCTGGCCGAGTCGGCCCGTCGCCATCCCGAGGTCCGGATCACCCTGGCCGAGGCCGGCTCGTCGGTGCTCGAGGCCGAGCTGGTGGACGGGCGCCTCGACATCGCCGTCACCAACCTGCCGGTGGTGGACCACGACCTCGCCGGCGAGCGGCTCTTCGACGAGGACCTGGTGCTGGTGCTGCCCCCGGAGAGCCCGCTGGCCTCCCATGGCAGCATCGATCTGACCGAGCTCGAGGGGGTGCCTCTGCTCCTGCCCATGAGGGGCACCGCCTTCCGCGACGAGATCGACGACGCCGTAAGGCCGGCCGGGTTCTCCCTGACCCCCCGGGCCGAGCTCGACGGGGTCCGTCTCATCGCCTCGCTCACCTTCGACGGCCACGGCCCGGCGGTGCTGCCGGCCACGGCGGTGCCGGGGTTCCTGCGCTCCCAGTGGGCCAGCGTGCCGGTCCGGGGCCTTCCCCGGCGCCAGGTGGGCCTGGCCAGCCGCCGCCGGGGCCTCCTGCCCGCCCCCGCCCGGGCGCTGCGGGCCATCGTGGTCGAGGCGGTCCAGGCCGAGCTGGCCGCCGGCCGGCGACCGGGCATCCATCCGCCCGGCGAGACCGTCCCCCCGGCTGATCCGCCACCCGCCCGGGGGCGTTGACCGCCCACCGGGCCGCGGATCCGGATATTCCGGGCGAGCCGTAACAAGATTGTCTCTTTCCAACGGTCCCGCCGCGACCTATTCTTTCGGCCCGAACCGGCGGGCAGGCGGGGGTCGCACCGGGAGGTTGACATGCCCAGGGATGTCGAGGTCCGGAACCGCTTCGAGGGCAACTGGACCAGCGGCTATCAGGTCGAAGAGGTGGTGCCGCAAGGTGGCGGCGAATGGTTCCGGCTGCGCCGGCGCTCGGACGGCCGCGTCCTGCCGGTGCTCTTCCCCGCCGACCAGGTGAGGGCGGCGGGGACCATCGGCGCCCGATTGGGCCCCGGCGGCCGCACCCGGTAGGGCCCGAGCGGGCCCGCTCGACAGGGGTCAGGCGGCCGAGGCGCGACCCCCGGCCCGGGTGGCGTGGTGCACCTCGGCGGGGGTTGAGGTGCTGACCTCCTCGGCCAGGTCGGCCAGTTCCTTCTGCAGGGCGGCTATCTGAGCCTGGGTGGACTCGACGTCCTGGCTCCGTCCCTGCACCCTGGCCCGCTCACGCTGCTCGACCATCTCGATCAGCTGCAGCTCAAGCCCAACAGCGTGGTCCTCGATCGACATCGGCGAACCTCCTGCCGGGCTCGTTCCCCGTTGCGCCGGCGACCAACCGGCCCAGGCCCTGCCAGCGCCCCCACCAGGGGGAACGGTGAGAGGGTCAGTTGATCCGGCGCCGGCGGCCGGCCCAGAACGGCTCCCGCAGCTCCCGCTTGAGGATCTTGCCCGACGGGTTGCGGGGCAGCTCGGCGACCAGGTCCACCGAGCGGGGGCACTTGTAGTGGGCCAGGCGGTCGCGGCAGTAGCTGATGATGTCGGCCGCATCCGCTTCGGCGCCCGGGCGGGGCACCACCATGGCCTTGACCGCCTCCCCCCAACGCTCGTCGGGGACCCCGATCACCGCCACGTCGGCCACGTGGGGGTGGCCGGCCAGGACGTTCTCGACCTCGGCCGGGTAGATGTTCTCCCCCCCGCTCACGATCATGTCCTTGATGCGGTCGGTGAGGAACACGAAGCCGTCCTCGTCGAGGTAGCCGCCGTCGCCGGTGCGGAACCAGCCGTCGGTGGTGAAGACCTCGGCGTTGGCCTCGGGACGGTGCCAGTAGCCGACCATGTTCTGCTCCGAACGGGTCCACAGCTCGCCGATCTCCCCCGGCCGGCGGTCGGTGCCGGTTTCGGGATCGACCACCCGTAGCTCGACCCACGGATAGGGCCGGCCCGCCGAGCGCATGAGGTGCCGCCGCGGCCCGTCGGGGTCGTGATGGGCGGCGTCGAGCTGGGTGATGGCCCCGGTCGTCTCGGTCAGGCCGTAGACCTGGATCAGGTCGCACCCGAAGGTGCGTATGGCGTCGTTCAGGGCCTGGTCGGTGATCGGCGAGGCCCCGTAGTGGATCGAGCGCAGGGCGCTGAAGTCGCCGTCGGCGGCGCCGGGCAGGGCGCACAGCATCTGCAGCACGGCCGGAACGAGGAAGGCGTTGGTGACCCGTTCCGCCTGGATGGTGCGGAGCAGCTCGGCCGGCACCACCTCCCGCACCAGAACCGAGCGGGCGCCTCCGCTCATCCCCGCCAGCGCCCAGCCCGATCCCCCGATGTGGAACAGGGGCATGGCCACCAGGTTCACCGACTCCGGATCGAGGCCCCACTCCTCCCGCAGCTGCAGGAGCACGCCCAGGTTGTGGTTGCTGAGCATGGCCCCCTTGGGCAGGCCGGTGGTGCCCGAGGTGTAGAGCTGGATGACCACCTCCTCGGGGCTGAGCTCGGTCCCGGGGTCGGACTCCGACCCCTCCTCCACCCAGGAGGCGAAGTCCTGGTGGGTCCCGTCGGCGACCAGGGTCACGACCTCCTTGACCCCCTCCAGCCCGGCCTCGAAGGCCTCGAGCTGGCCGAGGAAGTCCGGTCCGACCACCAGCACCCTGGCCTCGGCATCGTTGACGATGAACTGCATCTCCTGGGGGGCGAGGCGCCAGTTGACCGGCACGCAGATGGCGCCGATCTTGCCTGCGCCGAAGAGCAGGTCGAAGAACTCGGGCCCGTTCTTGTCGATCATGGCCACGTGGTCGCCGGCGGAGACCCCGGCTCCGAGCAGGCGCTGGGCCACCCGGCTGGAGCGCCGGTCCAGCTCCGACCAGGTGATGGTGGTCTCGCCGTAGGTGATCGCCGGCGCCTCCCCGATTTCGGCCCCGTTGTGCCTGACCACCCCGGCCAGTGTCCAGTCGCCCATCGCCTTCCCCTCCGTCCTCGCTCTCCGAACATACCGCCGCCGCCTCGGGCAGGTCCTGGCGCCGGTGCCCGGTGGTCAGGCCGGGGCGAGCTCCGAGTCGTCCTCAGGAGCCGGGCGCGGCCGCGCCGCGATGGTGAACAGGGCCACCAGCCCGGCGGCCAGCAGCATGGCGCCGGAGAGCATGAGGGCGACGTCGAGGCCCTTGGCAAAAGCGTTCTCGGCGGCGGCGGTGGCCTTGTTGATGACGTTCTGCAGGCTCGGGTTACCCGCCGTGTTCGGGGCGGTGACGTTGCCGGTGGTCAGGGCGTTGATGACGAGCGAGGCGATGCTGCCCAGGCCCTCGGACCTGAGCTGGTGAATGACGTTGGTGGTGAGCTGACCGTTGACGATCGTCCCGAGGATGGCCACGCCGAACACCGCTCCCAGCTCGCGGCTCGTGTTGGTCGTCGAGGCCGCCATGCCGGAGCGCCGGGCCGGCACCACCGCCAGGACCGAGCTGGTCACCGGCACGACCGCGATCCCGAAACCGACCCCGGCCAGGGCGAGCGGCCCGGCCAGGCTTCCGAAGCCGGCCGAGGGGGAGATGACCCCGTCGGTCACCACGATGCCGGCGCCGGCCATGACGCATCCGATCACCATCGGCAGCCGGGGCCCGGTGGCCGCCACCCACCGGCCGGCGAAGACCGAGGCCAGGATCATGCCGGCGCTCATGGGCAGGAAGTCGACGGCGATCCCGTAGGGCGTGGTGCTGGTCAGCAGCAACAGGTACAGGGCGACGAAGAAGAAGATCGAGAAGGTGCCGAAGTAGGCGGCGAAGGAGACGAAGTTGGCCCCGGCGAAGGTCGGGTTGCGGAACAGCTCCAGTTGCAGCACCGGGTAGCGGGATCGCCGTTCCACCAGGAGGAAGCCGACCCCGGTCACCGCCGAGGCGGCGAACAGCCCGATGATGCCCGGGTTGGAGTAGCCGCTGTTCTCCCCCGATATCACGGCGAAGGTGACACAGACGAGGGCGGCGGAGCCGAGGAGGAAGCCGGGCACATCCAGCTGGCGCGCTCCGGGGTCGGAGTTCTCCGGAAGCACCAGCCCGGCCACGATGCCGGCCACCGCACCGAAGGCGAGGTTGAACCAGAACACCAGCCGGAAGCTGGACAGCCCGACCAGGACCCCGCCGATCACCGGCCCCAGGGCGAGGGCGAGGCCGGACACGGCGGCCCAGACCCCGATCGCCCGGGCCCGCTCGGCCCGGTCGGGGTAGATGTGGCGGATCATGGACAGGGTCCCTGGCTCCGAGGCCGCCGCCCCGATGCCCATCACCACCCGGCCGGCGATCAGGACACCGGGGGTCGGGGCCACGGCGCCGATCACCGAGCCGGCGCAGAAGATACCGACCCCCGCCAGCATCACCTTCTTGCGCCCGAAGATGTCGCTCAGGGTGCCGGCGGTCAGCATCAGGCCGGCGAAGACCAGGGCGTAGCCGTTTACCACCCACTGCAGGGCCGTCACACCGGCATGGATGCGCGACTGCACATCGGCGAGGGTCACGCTGATGATCGTGTTGTCGAGGAAGGTCAGGAACAGCAGGGCGCACAGTGAGGCGAGGGCGGCGTCCCTACGGGCCCCGGTCAAGCCGGAGCCGACGTCGGCTCCGGCGCTGTCGCCCTGCGCCATGCCCCCAGTTTTACGGGGACGCCGTGTCGGGGCGCGGATCGGCGCCCGGCCGTGCCCTCAGGCGGCGGTGGCCGACACCCGTCGGGTCAGCTGGGCCATGGCGGTCAGGTCGGCCCGGTTGACGGCCCCGGTGAGAAGGGCGGCCACCGGGAAGCCGACCACGCCCAGGGCAATCTGGGCCAGGGGCGAGAAGAGGTAGCCCGGGGCCATCGCCGCCGCCGTCAGCAGTCCGGCCAGCAGGGTGCGGGAGAGCCGCCGCCACGGCCACTGCAGCCCCAGGTTCACCCTGACCGCCCGGGCCAACCAGGCCGCCGACACCAGCTCCCCGGCGCTGGTCGCCGCGGCCGCCCCGGTGTAGGACAACGGCGGGATCAGGACCACGTCGAGCAGGACGTTGAGCACCAGCACCCCGATGGCGATGCGCAGGAGCTTGGTCTGGAGGTGGGCGTTGTACATCACCCCCGACAGCACCGTGCCCACCAGGATGAGGCCGGCGGCCGGGGCGAGGATGGCGAGGGTGACCCCGGCGCCCCGGTACTGGCGGAACGAGTGCAGGTGGGGCACCAGCCGCCAAGCCGCCATGCTTCCCCCCACCGTCACCCAGACCCCGGGGAGGGTGATGAGGTGCACGACCGTGGCGTAGCGGCGGGCCAGGACCTCGCGCCCCGCCGACCAGCTGCGGGCGAAGATGGGGTTGAGGACGGTCATCAACAGCCCCGGGAAGACCCCGACGGTGTCGACGAAGCGGTAGCCGGCGCCGAACTGTCCCACCGCCGCGCTCGACTGCAGCCGGGCGAGGATGAACACGCCGAGCCGGTAGTAGAGCCCGGTCACCACGGCGGCGGCCCCCAGGGGGGCGGCCACCCGGACCAGTGACCACCACCGGGCCGGCCGGGGCGTCCAGTCGAAGCGCCCCAGGGCGAGGGCCCGGGCCGCCACGATCATCAGGGCGACCCCGTTGACCCCCACATAGAGCCATACGAAGGAGATGGCCCCGGCGTGGGCGTGGGCCAGCACGCTCACCCCGGCCACCAGGCACACCGCCTCGGCCAGGTTCGCCAGGGCGACCCAGGCCAGGCGGAGCCTCACCTCCAGCACCACCTGCAGCGACTGGAGGGCGTAGATCAGGACCAGCACCGAGGCCGCCACCCCGGCGCGGACGGAGGCGGCCGGGTAGCCGATGAGGGGCAGGGCGACCAGCACGGCGAGGTAGCAGAGGCCGGCAGCGCTGGCCCTGACGTAGAGCAGGTTGGGCACCATCCACCGCTCGCGGTGAGGGTCCTGGGCCACCTCGCGGGTGACGGTCGTCTTGAACCCGAAGTCGGCGAAGGGCTGGACCAGGTCGGGAACCGCCACCGCGAACACGTAGACACCGAAGCGGGCGGGGCCCAGATGGGCGGCGATGACGGCGAAGGCCGCCAGGTGCAGGCCGGTGGTGACCGCCTGGGCGACGGTCAGGTAGGAGACGTTGCGGGCCGCCGGGCCGCCGACCCGCCCGTCGAGAACGGCGGCCACCGAGGAGGCATCCGCCGACGGGCTCGGCGGCCGCTCGGTCGCCCGGACGACCGAGCCGGAACCGGGGTCTTCCCCGGTCAGCCGCCCAACGCCGAGCGCAGGGCTACGGCGCACTCCTGAATGGCCTCGGCCCCCTGAGGCACCACGCCGGCCAGCTGGAGGAAGACGTGGGCCATCCCGTCGTAGCGGTGGACCTTGGCGGTGACCCCCGCCTCCTCGAGGCGGCGGCCATAGGCCTCCCCTTCGTCGCGCAGGGGATCGCACTCGGCCGTCAGGATCAGGGCCGGCGGCAGACCGCTCAGGTCGGGCGCCGACAGGGGCGACAGCCGGGGGTCGGAGGCGTCGGCCTGTCCGCCGGTGTAGTGCTGGAAGAACCACTCCATGGTCCGCCGGGTGAGGAACGGGCCCTCGGCGTTCTCCGTGATGGACGGGTGCTCGAGGCTGGCGTCGAGGGTCGGGTAGATGAGCAGCTGGAAGGCGATGTCCGGGCCGCCCTCGAGACGAGCCCGCTGGGAGGTGACCGCCACCAGGTTGCCGCCGGCGCTGTCGCCGGCGAGGGCCAGACGGGAGGTGTCCGATCCCAACTCCTCCCCGTTGGCGGCGACCCAGGAGGTGGCGGCCCAGGCGTCGTCCGCGGCGGACGGGAAGGGGTTCTCCGGAGCCAGCCGGTAGTCGACCGCCACGGTGACGGCCGGGGTCAGGGCGGCCAGGTGGCGGGCCAGTGGGTCGTGGCTGTCGAGGCTTCCGATGACCCAGCCACCGCCGTGGAAGAACACGACCGTCGGGAACGGACCGTCACCCTGGGGCCGGTAGACGCGGATCGGGATCTCACCGGCCGGGCCCGGGATGCTGCGGTCCACCACCGAGGCCAGCTCGGGGGCGGTGCCCCCGAAGGCGGCGATGGCGTCGTAGCCCTGCCGGGCCTCCTCGACGCTGAGCTGGGAGACATCGCGGCCTTCACCCGACTGGCGGTTGGCGTTGGCGATGGCCTGCAGGACCGGATCAAGAGGCATCGTCAAAATCTACGACCGGGCCGCCGTCGCTGTCAGTCCGGCGGTGCCAGGCGGTTCGGCCCGGAACCGCCTCAGAGCCCGGCCAGGAACTCGATGAGCAGCCGGTTGACCTCGTCGGCCCGCTCCTGCTGGACCCAGTGCCCGCATCCGGGCAGGACGTGGCTGGCCCGCAGGCCGGGCAAGGTGTCGGGGAACCGGGCGATGGCCCCGGCCCCCCACACCGTCGGCCCGTCCCGATCGCCTCCGATGAACAGGCTCGGACACGTGATGGGCCGCCCCCGGAAGGCGGCGAGGTCCTCCCAGTCGCGCTGCATGTTCCGGTAGCGGTTGAGGCCGCCGGTGAGCCCGGTGCGCTCGAACTCGGCCACGTAGTACTCGAGATCGTGGTCGGGCATCCACGTCGGCATCCGCTCGGGTACGACCAGGCGCTCGCGCAGGGTCCCGCCCCGGCTGACCGTCGCCATGGTCCGCCCGGCCGCCGGGGGCGGGGCGTCGCCCGAGGCGGTGTAGTAGAAGCCGGTGACCCAGGAACGGACGTCGGGCTCGATCTCCGCCTCGGCCCGCCCGGGCTCCTGGAAGTACTCGATGTAGAACTCGTCGTCACCGGCCAGGCGGCGGAAGCCCTCAAACGGCGGCATCGGCGCCGGTGGGGTGTACGGGACGCTGAGCAGCACCAGGGCCTTGAACAGATCGGGGCGCAGGAGGCACGAGCTGGAGGCGATCGGCGAGCCCCAGTCGTGACCGACGATCACCGCGCTGGTCTGGCCCAGCTCCTCGACCACGGCCACGTTGTCGGCCACGTGGCGCACCATCCGGTACTCCTCCAGCGCGGCCGGCTTGGACGACCGGCCGTAGCCGCGCACGTCGAGGGCGACCGCCCGGTAGCCGGCCGAGGCCAGGGCGTCGAGCTGGTGACGCCACGAGTACCAGGACTCCGGGAAGCCGTGCACCAGCAGCACCATGGGCCCCTCGCCGGCTTCGGCCACATGGATGCGGAGCCCGTCCCGGCGGATGACTCGGTGAGTGGTGGCGGTCATGGCCTGCAGTCTGGCCGGAGTGCCCGGCCCGATCCACCGGTCGCCCGCAACCCGCCCGTAACATCACCGCATGCTGCTGCTGACGGTCTCGCACCACACCGCTCTCCGTCTGGGCGAGGCGGGTGCCCTGCTCGCCGCCCTCGGCGCCTTCGCCCTCCTGGTCTTGAGCCTGGCGAGCCGGGGCCCCACCGCCGGCGGCGGGCCCGCCGCCGTCCGGCCGGTTGCCTACGCCCTGATGACGGCCGGCTTCGTGCTGCAGATCTTCGCCTTCCACTGGAACTGACCGACCGGCGCCGGTCGGCATGGCGGCCCCGGCGCCGGTCGGAGAGTGCGGTCCCCCACCGGGTCCAACGGCCCTGGGCCGGATGGGCGCCGGCGGGCCCCGGCGTGTCATCATTTGCGTACCGAGGCTGAGGGAGCTCTCCGCATGCACGACCTGGTGATTCGCGGCGCCGTAATCGTCGACGGGACCGGAGCCGCCCCGTACTCCGGCGATGTGGCCATCGACGGAGAGCGAATCTCCGCCGTCGGCGAGGTCCCCGAGCGGGGCCGGCGCGAGATCGCCGCCGACGGGCTGCTGCTGGCGCCGGGGTGGGTGGACGTGCACACCCACTACGACGGCCAGGCCACCTGGGATCCGGACATGACGCCCTCGTCCTGGCACGGGGTCACCACCGTGGTCATGGGCAACTGCGGGGTCGGCTTCGCCCCCGCCCGGCGCGACGGCCACACCTTCCTCATCGAGCTGATGGAGGGGGTCGAGGACATACCGGGGACGGCTCTGCACGAGGGCATCGACTGGAGATGGGAGACCTTCCCCGAGTACCTCGACGCCCTCGACGCAAAGGCCCGGGTCCTCGACGTGGCCGCCCAGGTCCCCCACGCCGCCGTGCGCGCCTACGTCATGGGCGAGAGGGCCCACGAGGACGCCACCGTCGACGAGGTGGAGTCGATGCGCAAGGTGGTCCAGATGGCGATGGAGGCGGGAGCGGCCGGCTTCACGACCTCCCGTACCGCCCTGCACCGCTCACGTCACGGCCTGGTCCCCGGAACAACCGCCCCGTCCGACGAGCTCCTCGCCATCGCCGACGGGGTGGCGGCCGCCGGCCACGGAGTGTTCCAGCTGATCTCCGACCAGGCCGCCAGCGAGGCGGAGAGGGCGATGATGCTGGAGATCGCCCGCCGCACCGGGGGCACCGTCACCTACACCCTGGCCCAGACCCCCTTCGACCCCTACGCCTACCGGCACGCCCTCGACGACGCCGCCAGCCTGCAGGCGTCCGGGCTCCGGATCGTGCCCCAGGTGTCCTGCCGGCCCACGGGCATGTTGTTCGGCCTGCAGTCCTCGTTGCATCCGTTCATAACCCACCCGACCTACCGGGCCGTTGCCGACCTGCCCATAGACGAGCGGGTGGCCGAGCTGCGCCGCAGCGAGGTCAGGGACCGCCTGCTGGCGGAGGAGCCCGCCACCGACAGCGCCGTGGCCCGGCTGCTCATCTCCCGCTGGGACCAGATCTTCCCTCTGGGCGACCCCCCCGACTACGAGCCCGCCCCCGACCAGAGCGTGGCGGCGGTGGCGGCGGCCCAGGGTCGGCGCCCGGAGGAGATCGCCCTCGACTGGCTGCTCGAGCAGGACGGCCGGGCCCTCCTCTTCGCCCCCCTGGCCAGCTATGTGCACGGCACCCACGACGCCCTGCGGGAGATGATGGTCCATCCCACCACCGTGCTTGGCCTGAGCGACGGCGGCGCCCACTGCGGGCTCATCTGCGACGCCAGCATGACGACCTTCCTTCTCACCCACTGGGCCCGCGACCGCCATCGCGGCGAGCGCATCCCGGTCGAGACCGCCGTCCATCTCCAGACCGGGCGCACCGCTGAGGTGTACGGCCTGACCGACCGGGGCGTGATCAGCCCTGGCAAGCGGGCCGACCTCAACCTGATCGACTTCGACAACCTCCGACTGCACCCGCCGCGGATGGTCTTCGACCTTCCCGCCGGCGGGCGGCGCCTGGTCCAGGAGGTCGACGGCTACGTCAACACCGTCGTCGCCGGCCAGGTCACCTTCGAGCGCTCGGAGCCGACCGGGGCCCGCCCGGGGCGCCTGGTGCGCTTCCCCCGCTGATGGCCCCAGCCGCCCCGCCGGGCTCGGCCGCCGGGGCCCGCACCCTCGTGGTGGACGCCGACTCCCACGTCATGGAGCCGGCCGATCTGTGGCAGGAGCGGCTCGAGCCGCGCTACCGCGACCGGGCCATCCGCATCGTCGAGGTCGACGGGGTGGAGCAGCTGATCATGGGAGAGCAGGTCGTGCTGGCCGGCACGCTCGCCGGCCTCGGCGGGGTCCACCGCGACCGCATGGACCTTTTCGCGGGCGGCCTCCGCTACGTCGACGGCTGCCCGCCGGCCAGCTACGACCCCGACGAGCGGGTGCGCCTCTATGACGAATGGGGAGTCGACGCCGGGGTCGTCTTCCCGACGATCGGCATCCTCCCGTTCCCGTGCGAGGACAATGAGCTGACCTCGGCGTACTGCCGGGCCTACAACCGCTGGCAGGCCGATTTCGCCGCCGGCGCCCGGGGCCGCGTGCTGCCGATCGCCCACCTGAACCTGGGCGACCTGGACGAGGCTCGGCGGGAGCTGCAGTGGTGCCTCGATCAGGGCTTCAAGGGGGTCTTCCTCCCGCCCGAGCCGGTAGGCGTCAACCGCCCGGGCGAGGCCCACTTCGACCCCCTGTGGCGGATGTGCGCCGAGGCCGGCGTGCCGGCGTGCATCCACGTGGTGGTCCGCTTCGGAGGCGCCGCCGTCCCCTACGCCGCCTGGCACCAGGCCGGCGCCGGCCTGCTGTTCGGCTTCGCCCTGGGGGCCCCCGGCCAGATCATCCCGACCGTGGCGAGCATGGTCCTCGACGGGGTCTTCGACCGGGTTCCGGAGCTCAAGGTGCTCTGCGTGGAGGCCGGGGCCGGATGGGCCGGGCACCTGATGGACCGCCTCGACGAGAAGCACTCGGTGTTCGGGGCCATGGCGCCGCCGCTCGAGCTCAAGCCCAGCGACTACCTGCGGCGCAACGTCTGGTACGTCGCCGAGCCCGAGGAGCGCACCATCGGGGCGATGCTCGACATCGTCGGCGAGGACCGGATCCTCTGGGGGTCTGACTTCCCTCACATCGACTCGACCCTCGAGGCGCCCCATCTGATTCGGCGCCAGCTGGAGGATCTGAGCCCGACGCGGAGATCGGCCGTGCTCGGCGGCAACGCGGCCAAGCTCTTCGGCCTCAGCTGAGCGGCGTGGGGGCGTCGGGCGAGATCACCTTCGCCCTCCTGAGCTCCTCCCACAGACCGGCGGGGATGTAGCGGTCGGTCATGGCCACGTTGTCGGCCACCTCCTGGGGGCTGCGGCAGCCCACGACAACGGCTGCGACCGCCGGGTGGGCGAGCGCGAACTGCAGGGCGACCGCAGGCAGCTCGACGTCGTGGCCGGCACACAGCTCGGCGAGCACCGCCACCCGTTCCTGCACCTCCGGCGGCGCCGGGGCGTAGTCGAAGGTGGCCCCCGGGCCGGGGGCGGCCAGGATCCCGCTGTTGAACACCCCACCCAGGACCACGGCAGTCCCCGACGTCGAGCACTGCTCCAGCAGATCCAGGCCCGGACGCCCGTGGTCGAGGAGGCTGTAGCGGCCGGCCAGCAGCACGCAGTCGAGGTGGAGCTCGCGCACCAGCCGGGCCAACAGCGACGCCTGGTTCATCCCGACCCCGATGGCGCCGACGGTGCCCTCGTCCCGCAGCCGGACCAGGGCCGGATAAGCGCCGGTGACGGCGTCGTCGTGGTGGTCGTCGGGGTCGTGGATGTAGGCGATGTCGACCCGGTCGGTCCGCAACCGGGCCAGGCTGGCTTCGACCTGGCGCAGCACCCCGTCGTAGGAGAAGTCGAACACCGACTTGAGAGGCGGGGCGCCGACGAAGAGGTCGGCGGGATCCTCCGGGCGGCGCGGCTCCAACCGCCGGCCGACCTTGGTGGACAGGGTCAGCTCGCCCCGGGGCCGGCCGGCGAGGGCGGCTCCCAACCGCTCCTCGCCCAGCCCGGCCCCGTAGTGCGGAGCGGTGTCGAACAGCCGCAGGCCGGCGTCCCATGTCGCCGCCACCACCCCGAGGGCCTGCTCCTCGGAGACCTGGCGGTACAGGCCGGCCAGGACCGCGCCACCCAGGCCCAGCCTGGTGGTGACCGATGCGCCTATGCGGGCGGGGGCGAGTGACCGCCGCTCGGTCATACCGCCGACATGCCACCGTCCATGACGAACACCGATCCGTTGACGAAGCGGGCGTCCTCGCTGGCGAGGAAGGCGATGCCCGAAGCCACCTCCTCCGGCGAGCCCATCCTCCCGTCGAGCTGGCGTTGCTCCATCGCCCGCCGGTCGGCGTCGGGGTCGGTCGAGTTGGCCAGGATCTTGTCGATCCACTCGGTGGCGACTGTCCCGGGGCAGATGGCGTTGGCCCGGATCCCCTGATGAGCGTGGTCGACGGCGATCGCCCTGGTGAGGCCGACGAGCCCGGCCTTGGAAGCGCAGTAGGCCGCCCGGTTGCGCACCCCGACCACGGCGGCCACCGAGGCCACGTTCACGATCACCCCCCCGCCGCCGGCGATCATCACCGGCAGCACGGCGCGGCAGGCCAGGAACGGGGCGGTGAGGTTGACCGACAGGGTGGCGTCCCACTGCTCGGGATCGGTGCCTACCGTGGTGGCGGCGAAGCCGATGCCGGCGTTGTTGACCAGCAGGTCGATGCCGTCCCACGCCGAGCAGATCCTTGCCACCGCTGATTCCAGCCCGGGGCGGTCGGTCAGGTCCACCACCTCGCTCAGCGCCTCCGGCACGGAGCGGACCAGCCGGTCGAGGCCCGCGGCATCCCGATCGACCACGGCGAGGCGGTATCCGTCGGCCGCCAGGCGCCGGGCGGTCGCCCGACCGATCCCCGAGGCGGCCCCGGTGACCAGGGCCCGCCTAGCCGACATCGACGGGCTCGTCCACCTCGAGGCCGACGGCGTTCAACCACAGGCCGGCCAGCAGCCGGCCGGTCTCCTCCGGCGACGGGGCGGCCCCGTCGGGCGGGTCGAAGACATAGGTGACATAGCAGTACCGGTCCGCCATACCCGCCAGGGCGCGGGCGGCCGATCGGGGATCGAGGTCCGGCCGGACCGTGCCCGCCCGCTGGGCCCGGCGCAGCTCGGACTCGATGGTGCGCTCGAAGACCCGCCCCAGGGTGCGCCGCAGCTCGGCCAGGTCGTCGTCGACGTGGCACACCTCATCCCACACCCGGGCCACCTCGGGCGCCTCGGCGTAGCCGGAGGCGTAGTTGGTGAGCACCCGCTCGAGGCCCGGCCGTCCCTCCACTATCCGCCAGGTGATGTCCGATCGGGACACTAGCGTGCGCAGGCCGGCCTGGATGATGGCCGCCACCAGATCGGAGCGGTCGCGGAAGTACTGGTACACCGCCCCGAGGCTCACCCCGGCGGCGGCGGCCACCTCGGCCATCGTGGTGCGCTGGTAGCCCTGCTCGAGGAACAGGCGCAGGGCGGCCTGCAGGATGGTGTTGCGGGTGCGCTGGGCCCGGGGCCCCGCAGGCACCTCGCGGCCCCCGTCCCGCCGCACCGCCCGCTCGGCGAATATCCGGTCGATGATGCTCATTGGCGCGGCACCGGCTCCGGGTGCAGCAGGCCCGTCTGCAACTGGTAGGAGATCACCTGCCCGAGGACCTGCTCGGGGTTGACCCGGGCATCGTCGAGCTGGAGCACCTCGAACACCGTTCGCCCGAACCACACGAACAGGGTCCGCTGGGGCGCGCTGGTCACCGCCACCTCCACACCGTCCTGGCTGATGGTGGTCGGTGACACGCCGTCGAGCACGCCGCTCAGGACCTCGGAGCGGTCCGAGGAGTTGGTGAGGGAGATGTCTGGGGTCACCGTGGCGATCTGCAGGGTCCCGACGAGGAGGTGGCCGTCGTGGATCTCCCACAGCCGTCCGTCGTAGACGAGGGAGTCCTTGCCTGCGTTGGCGAAGGCCTTCCGGTCGCCCGGGTACTCGGCGAGGGTCAGGGACGACCCCAGGCCCGGGGGTACCAGGGCCAGTGGCACCTTGACCGCCGCTGCCACCTGGCGAGGGGCCGCCGCGCAGGAACTGAGGGCGGCCGCCGCCAGCCCGGCCATCACCGGACCGAGGACCCGGATCCTCCGCCGGCTCAATTCGGGGTCTCCGAGTTGAGGGTGGCGGTGTAGTTGAGGCCGACCACGACGGCGGAGTTCTTCTGTGTGTAGCTGGTCGTGGTATCGATGTGCTGGCTCAACAGCAGCCCGCCGTACTGGGGGGCGATGTCATAGACGTTGGGGTCGCTGGTGCTGGTGGTCGAGCTCAGCCCGGTCTGGGGGTTGCTGACCTTCTCGTTGGAGATCACCCGGTAGGCGGCGTAGACCTTGCCGCACAGATCGACGTTCTCGACCTTGGAGATTGAGCCCTGCACCACCATGGTGGTCCCGGTCTTCTGGTCGGTGCCGGCCGAGTTCCAGGAGGTGCCCGGACCCTTCTGGAACGAGACGATGGTGATCGGCGGTTGGGGCTGGAAGGTGGAGGTGCCGTTCGAGTTCTCCACGACCTGCTTCACGAGCTCGAGGGAGCCGGTGGTGCCGGGGCCCGTCCCCGCCTCCTGATTGGCCCGGTTGGAGGCGCTGTTGCTCGTCACATTGGCCTGGTAGGTGGTGGTGGTCTGGCTCCCGTCGATGCCGAGGGTCACCACGTCGTAGGAGATCGACCTGGTGTCGCCGTTCACTCCGACGCTCTCGCCCTGGATCGGGGTGACGGTGTCAGAGGACTGGCCACGGTGGACGTTGTTGATGGTGAACTGGCCCACCGGCGGGAAGTTGCCGCTGATCGTGATCCCGCCCTCGGTCAGGCTGAACCGGCCCTTGTTGTGGGTGGTGTACACCCCGGATGCGGGAGGATCGGTCACCAGCACCTTGACGTCCTCGGGGGGGCGGGCGTCGGGGGGTGCCTTCGGGCAGGAGTTGAACGGACCGCGGTTGGCCAACCCGCTGAAGCCCGATGTTCCGGAGGGGTTCTCCAGCGAGGCGACCTGAGTGAGGAAGGTCGCGTACGACCCCACCGGCTGGGGCAGCAGCTGCACCACCCTGGTGGTCTTGAGGGGCCCGTTGGCGAAGGCCAGGTTGAGGCCCTCGGTCTTGACGCCGACCTCGAAGCCCCGGCCGCTGTTGAAGCTGCAGGCGCTGGCCCCGAGCCCGAGCACCAGCACCGCCAGCACCGACGCGGTCGTCCTGCTCCTCGTCCTCATTCTGCTCCTCTGCCCGTGCGGCTCAGCCGGCGCAGCACCACCCGGGTCGCCCCCCGCCGTCGGCGGCGCTGGGTGCCCCCCTGCCGGGCCGGGGCCGGCGCCTTGGGCCGGCGCCGCCAGTAGGCCGGCGGCCCCGGGAGCTCGTCGTCGTACGGCTCCCGCAGGGACGCCCGGCTCAGGGCGGCCAGCACCCGCGACTGGAGGGGCTGGGCGGCGGCCAGCCGCCGGCGAAGGGAGCGCGAGTAGCGGCGAGCGACCTCGACGTCGTCCGGGGTCGTGGCCCCGGCCATGTCCCCGTAGAGGGCCCGGGTGACCAGCCAGGCCAGCTCGCCGTGCTCGTCGTCCTCGGCCACGTGGTCGAGGAACTCGATGGGCGTGGCGTAGGGGTCCCCGACCCCGAGGTCGGTGGCGGCATCGCGCATCTCGCAGTACTCGGCCAGGACCTCGGCCTCCGGGCTGCGGGCCGCCGCCCAGCGCCGGCGCCTCAGCCGCCGCCCCAGCCGCCAGGCGGACGGGAGGGCGAGGTAGAGCGCCACCAACAGGAGGATGAGGGGCAGGATCTGCAACAGCACCGTGCGGACCTGCTGGTAGAGGGCCTTGAGATCGCGGATCTTCACCGGCACGAAGATGTTGACCGCCACGTTGGCCCCGGGCTGGATGGCCGGGTTGTACTTGACGTTCTTGTCGTTGTTGAGGCTGGCCTGCGCCCGCGGCGGAGTGGTCACGATCGGGAGCCACCCGTGGCCGGGGAAGTACACCTCCAGCCACTGGGCGGCGTCCTTGGGCCTGACGGTGTTGACCCCGTTCACCGGCTCAACGCCGTCGAAGCCGAACCCGATCCTCGATGGGACCCCGGCCCACCGGGCCAGCAGGGCCTCGGTGGCCACCAGCTCGAACGGGCTGCCCTGATGGTTGCCGGCCAGGATCCTCTGGACCTTGGACGGGGTCACCGGACTCGGGCTCCCTCCGCCGACGGCGATCTCGACCTGGCTGAGCCTGGCCAACAGGTAGCTCATCCGGTCGAACGGGTTCAGGGGGGCCTCGGACAGCAGCGTCTTCACTGCCGGCGGGGGGCTCGGGACGTGGAGGTAGTCGGCCTTGTCGAAGCCCCTGGGCAGGCTGCCCGCCCCCCGCAGCTGGTCCGGTGTCGGGTACTTGGGCAGGGTGACCTGGTAGGTGAAGTTGGCCGGCACCCGGCCCACCGCCATCCGGAAGGTTCCGGTCCTGCCGTCGTAGAGGAGGTTCTGGCCCGGAGCGCTGATCGAGACCGGACCCACCACCCCAGGCAGCACCGGCGTGGTGCCCAGGTCGCGGGTGGTGAGGCTGACCGTCACGGTGGGGCCGCTGGTCGACCGGACCTCCCCGGAGGCGGGAACCGGCTTCACGTCCTTGGTCTGGTACGGGGGCAGCAGCCAGTTGGAGCCGTCGTAGACGTCGAGGTCGCCGGTCTTCCAGGGCCCGGTTATCGGGGCCTTCACCTCGAACAGGTCGGTGTCGGGCACGGTGGCGAGGGAGACCGCTTTGGGCTTCTGGGGTTTGGACTGTGGGTTGTAGATCGGCTTGGGGAAGAGGAACGAGGTCTGGTTGAGAAGGATCAGGAACACCACCGCCGGCGCCAGCAGAGCCAGCCCCCGCACCGCCCGGCGGAGCTCGAACTGCCTGGTCAGCTGGGAGGCGCTGCGGCCGTCGCCGCCGAAGAGGACGGCGAGGGCGGCCACCAGGGGGACGAAGGCCAGTAGGCCGGCCAGCAGCTGCTGGTCGCTGGGCTGGGAGATGGCGGCCAGCAGCAACAGGGGCAGCGGGATGACCAGGGCGGTCTGGGGCCGGTCCAGGGCCGCGCCGACCCAGGCCGAGGCGAAGCCGACGAACATCAGGATCATCAGCAGCAGGGGCCGCCAGCCGGCATCGAACGGAACCGGCGGGCGCAGCAGCCGGCCGCTGTGGACGGCGGCGCTGATCTGGCTCATGAAGCCGCCCGAGGAGGAGCCGGCTCCCACCACCAGGGTGAGGAAGCCCAGCACCACAGCCACCGGCAGCATCCCGAACGAAAGGACGGTGCGGCGAGCGGGATAGCGCAGCGACAGCCAGGCCCACGCCACCCCGATCAGAGCGGCGACCGTTCCGAAGAGGCGGGCACCCCAGGATCCGAATATCCCCCCCACGGTGAGGGCGGTCGCCGCCGAGGCCAGCATGGCGACCAGCAGCGGCCGGAACCGCACTGCCGCCGTCGTCGCCTGCTCCTCTTCCGGGGCGGGCGCCGGGCCGGTCGAAGGAGCCGGAGCCTCCGGAGCGGCGCCGGGCGCGCCGGAGCGGTCGTCGCCGGCCAGCAGCGACGGGGCGGCGATGGTCTCGACCGGGGCGGCGGGCTCCAGCGTGTCGGTCATGAGCTCATCCCGGCTCCGACCTGGTGGCGGAAGGCGACCGACAGCGGCACCCGGGGCCGCAGCTCGACGACCTGGCATCCGAGGGCAGAGGCCCGACCGAGGGTGTCCACCGACTCCTCGCCATAGAGCAGGGCGGCGACCAGGACGGAGAGGCCTCGGCCGAGCAGCTGGTCGAGGGCCCCCGCCGCCTTGGCGTCCAAGCGGGGTGTGATCAGCACCAGGTGCTGGTTGCGGGCCACGCTGTTGGCCACCCGCTGGATGGCGACATGGAGGGGGGCGTTGCGCACCCGCTCGATCCGGGCGAGCGCGTCGAGGTACTCGATGCGGGCCTTCGCCGTGCGCAGGGGCGGCAGGATGGCGGCCTCGCTGCCCTCAAGCGTCACCGAGAAGCCGTCCCGGAGATGGCGCACCCCCACCGAGGCGGCCGCCTTCACCCCCGCCTCGAACGAGGCGCTCACCTCACCTGCGGTGTGGTTGGCGGCGTCCTGGTCCAGGAGGATGGTGACGCGGTCGGTGATCCCCTGCTCGGCTTCGCGCACCAGCAACTGGCCGGTGCGGGCGTAGGCCCGCCACACGATGCGGCGGATGTCGTCGCCCGGGTTGTACTGGCGCATGCCGTAGAACTCGAGGCCCTGGGGCCATGGACGGGAGACGGGCGGGCGGATGGGCGGGTCCTCGAACATCCGGGTGAGCGGGCGGTCCTCCACCTGCTCCACGCTGGGGTGCACCAGCAGCTCGACCGGCTCGACCAGGACCGCCTCCCGGCGGGTCAGCCCGAACGGGTCTCCCCAGCGCACGACCAGGGGGCCGAGCCGGTAGGCGCCCCGCCGTCGGCACGTCAGCTTGTAGGCGAAGCTCACTCCGTCGCCGGATTCGGCCGTGGCCACCGGCACCTGAACGGCGTCGCCGAGGGCGTCGGGGACCCGCTCTTCGAGGATGAAGGTCGACACCCGCCGGGCGGCGGACAGCTCGACAGACATGGCGACCGTCTCGCCCTCGGCCAGGCGGGGCCGTGACTCGGACCGCCTGCCCTCGACCGGCAGGGGCCGGCGTCCGATGACGTAGGACGCCACCAGGACCGCCAGCAGTCCGTAGGACAGGAGGTAGAGGGGCCGCCCTCCGACCGTCCGGCCGAGGAGCCATGCGACCACGACCAGCACCACCAGGGCCATGCCCGACCAGGTGAGCCCGGTCACCCGCTCCACCGCCGCCTGGGCGCGCCGGACCGCACCGCCACGCGCCGGGGGGCGGGCGACGGTGGTGACAGGTGCGGTGACGGCGGTCGCGGTCATCGGGCCGCAGCAGCCACCGGTCGGCTCGAGGAGCTGCGCCGGCGGGTCGGCCGGGCGGGGGCACCGTCCTGGTCGGCGCTGGTGGCGCTCACCATCGGCGGCTTGATGCGCCCGACGACCCGCTCGAGGATGTCGGCGACTCCTTCCCCCCGGAGCACGGCGTCGGGGGTCATCATCACCCGGTGACCGAGCACCGGGGTGAGCAGGGCCTTGATGTCCTCCGGATAGACCTGCTGGCGTCCGTCGGCCGCCGCCATGACCCTCGATGCCTTGGCCAGGGCTATCGAGGCCCTCGGCCCGGCACCCATGAGCAGGGCGGGCTCCTGGCGGGTGGCCGCGGTGATCTCCAGCAGGTAGGTCTCGACCGCCGTCGACAGCTTGACCTCGGAGGCGAGGCTCACCATCTCCAGCACCTCCTTGGGGGTCAGGACCGGCTCGAGGTCCTCCACCTGGAGGTGGGTCGCGTTGCCCCGGATGACCGCCCGCTCGGCCTCGAGGTCGGGGTAGCCCATGGTGAGCTTGAAAAGGAAGCGGTCCAGCTGCGCCTCGGGCAGGGGGAAGGTTCCGGCCAGCTCCACCGGGTTCTGGGTGGCCAGAACGAGGAAGGGCTGGGGCAGCTGGTGGGTCGTGCCGTCCACGCTGACGCTGCGCTCGGCCATGGCCTCAAGCAGGGCCGACTGGGTCTTCGGTGTGGCCCGGTTGATCTCGTCGACCAGGACGATGTTGGCGAACACCGGACCGGGCCGGAAGACGAACTTCATGGTCTTGGTCTCGATCACCGAGGACCCGGTGATGTCGCCGGGGAGCATGTCGGGGGTGCACTGCACCCGGGCCATCTGGGCGTGCATCGACGAACCCAGTGCCCGCGCCAGCACCGACTTGCCCACGCCGGGCACGTCCTCGAAGAGGATGTGCCCTCCGGCACAGATGGCCACCAGCGACAGCCGGACGACGTCGTCCTTGCCGTGGATCACCGTGTTGACGTTCGAGACGAACTGCTCGAACAGCTTCCTGAACCTGGTTACGTCCATGTCCCGTGCTCCGATTCCTCGTTGCCTTGCCGGATGTTGATGCCCTGCACGCCTCTGCCGCCTACTGCCTCACCGAGCGGTTGATGACCTCCTCCGAGGTCCCCAGGTATGAGGCCACCACCTGGGGATGCTCGAGGACCTCGTCGGCCGGTCCCCGCACCACGAAGGTGCCCTGGTCCAGGGCGATGAGCTCAGGTGCCACCGACACCAGCAGCGGCATGTCGTGCTCGATCACCAGCATGCTGCAGCCCGTGTCCTGCTGGATCCGTCGCAGGAGCGGCCCCAGCTCCTCAGCCTCCCGCTGGGCGATGCCGGAGGACGGCTCGTCGAGCAGGAGGACCTTCGGTTCGGTCGCCAGCACGCAGGCCATGTCCACCAGGCGGCGCTGGCCGGTCGACAGCTCACGCACGAACTTGTTGCGCAGCGCCTGAAGGCCGAACATCTCCACCAGGCGCTCGATGCGCCTCTCCAGCCGCGCCTCGCCTCGGGTGACCGTCGGGATGCGCAGCGCCGCCAGGGTGGCGCTCTTGGTCGGCAGCTGCCGGTCGAGGGCGACGGCCAGGTTCTCGGACACGGTGAGGGCGGGGAAGAGCCGGGCGTCCTGGAAGGACCGCAGAAGCCCCAGGGCTGAGCGCTGGTCCGGACCGAACGAGGTGAGGTCCTGGCCCTGCATGACCACTGAGCCCGAATCGGGCGTGATGAACCCGCTGATCAGGTCGAACAGCGTCGTCTTGCCGGCGCCGTTGGGACCGATTATCCCCAGGATCTGTCCGTGGTCGAGGGTGAAGCTCACGTCGTTGACGGCGTTGACGCCTCCGAAGCGCTTGGTCATGCCGCGCACCTCGAGCGCCGGCCCTTCCTCCTCCGGAGCGGTCAGCGGAGCGGAGGATGACATCCGCACCCGGCCCGATCCCCGCAGGTACACCGAGCGGAGGATGTCCGAACGGGCCATGAGCTCGGCCGTCGGCCCGCTGAAGCGAACCTCGCCCTTCTCCATGAAAACGGCCCGGTCGGCCACGGTCAGGGCGACGTTCACCGACTGCTCGACCAGGATGACGGTGGTCCCCTGCTGGTGGATGGCCCTTACCGCCTCGATGAGCCGGGTGACCAGCACGGGTGAAAGGCCGAGGGACAGCTCGTCGATCATCAGCAACCGGGGCCTGGACAGGAAGGCCTGGGCCAGGGCCACCATCTGCTGCTCGCCTCCGGACAGGTTGCCGGCGGCGTTGTCGAGGTGGTCCACCAGCTCGGGGAACAGGTCGAGCACGGAGCGAGTCCGTACAGTGGCTTCGTCGGGGTGGACCCATCCGGCCAGGCGTAGGTTCTCGGCCACGGTCAGGGTGGGGAACACCCCCTTGCCCCCAGGCATCATCACGATCCCCCTGGCGGCGTGCTCGTGGGCCGGCAGGTGGGTGATGTCCTCCCCGTCGCAGAAGATGGCGCCGTTGGCCGCCTCGGTCAGGCCGCTGATCGCCCGGAGGAGGGTGGACTTGCCCGCCCCGTTGGTCCCGAGCAGGGCGATGATCTCGCCCTCGTCCACCTCGAAGTCCACGTTGAACAGGACCTGGACCGGCCCGTAGGCCACGTCGAGGTCGCGGGCGACGAGCAGCTTGGCCTGACCGGCGGCCTTCGCATCGCGGGAGACCTTGGCCGCCATGGCGGCGGCGGCGGCGGCCCGGATGTCGCCGGCGACGCTGCTGGCGGCCGAGGCGATGATGATCGAGCCGATGGCGAAGACCGGGGCCAGCGAGCCGATACCCACCCGGATGCCGTGGTGGTCGCCCATGTAGCCGGCGAAGAAGAAGAACAGGTAGCCGGGCAGGATCGCCAGCGCTCCCAGCGACAGGGCCAGGGCCCGGGCCCGGGCCGGCACGACCAGCGAGAGCAGGGCCTGCGACGCCGGCGCCAGGATCGTCGCCATGAAGTTGAGCAGGCAGGACAGCCCCACCGCCACGAGCAGGTTGGGTGCGGCGGCGATCCCGAGGATGGCGAGGGCCGAGGCGACGCCCATCCCGCCGGCGTAGGCGATGACCCGGGCCGGCCTCTCCTTGAGAAAGGCGTTGCCGAGCACTCCCCCGACGAGAAGGCCGAGCAGGGCGAAGGGCTGCTGCACCGCCAGGAAGACCCCGCGCAGTCCCGGGCCGACGTTGAAGACCTGGTCGTAGTAGAGGGAGGTGAGGGTGGCGAGCCCGAGGAGGCCGCCGACCAGGAAGGGCAGGCTCCAGATGATCCGGCGCAGTGTCCGCACGCTCCACGCCACCCGCACCGACTCGCCGAACGACGGCGGCCGCTCCTCCTCGAGAGCCTCCTCCTCGGTCGCCCCCATCGCCCGACGCTCCTGCTCGCCCCGGACCGGCTCCCTCAGGACGAAGAAGCAGACCCAGGTCAGCAGCAGGGCGGGAACGGCCAGGATGATGAAGGTGACCTGCCACAGCGTTATGGCGGCGATGGCGCCGGCGACCAGCGGTCCCACGGCGCTGCCCGCCTCGTAGGCCATCTGACGGAAGGTGAACACGCCCGGTCGCACCGCTGGCGGGTACCAGTCCGACAGCAGCGACTGGTGCACGGCGTCGGTCGTCCGGTTCAGGCCGGCGCCGGCCCGGGCGATGGCGAAGAGCACCACGGCGGGGACGATGCCGCTGGCGAGGGCGAAGACCCCCAGGCAGAGGGAACCGAGGCCGGCCAGCCAGGTCCTCCGCCGGCGGTCGGCCAGGTAGCCGACCGGCACCGTCAGGAGGATGGTCGCCAGGGTGGCCAGTCCCACCAGGACGGTGATGCCCGTCAGGTCGAGGCCGAAGAAGTCCTTGACCTCGGGAGCCAGGGCGGCGAAGGCCTGCTTGTCGAACTGGTCGAGGAAGGTGATGCCGGCCAGGACCAGCAGCGGGGTGCCTGGGGTTCCGCCGGTGGCCACCGACGGCCGCAGGTTGTCGGCGAAGGTGAACACCCAGCCCCGCTGGCGGCGCTGGCGGGGGATGGGGTCTCCGTCCACCACGGCCGGGGCGGACCCTCCGTCGCCTTGTGGCTCCAGCCGCAGGGGGGCCAGATCCATGACCAGCTCACCGTCGACGGGCGGGGACTCCGGAGAGGGATCCGTCGCCGGCACGTACGCCTCGGTCGTGGCAAGCCGCTTGCGGCCCCCGTTGCCCGAGCCCTGGGTCCGAGCCATCAGAAGGTCCACCTCCGCCCGGCCTGGCTGCCGCCCGCCACCCGGATGCGCGACGGGAGCCGGTAGTGCACCGGCACCGGCTCACCGTCGTCGGGACGGGGCGCCACCGGGGCCCGCTCGCCCCTCCCCTCCACCAGCAGGCGGTCGGGCAGGAGGCTGGGCACCCAGATGCGCCGGCGGATGGCCACCCGCCGCAGCACGGCGTCGCGGGCGGCGTAGGCCAGCGCCCCCAGACCACCGGGGAAGAACAGCAGCACCAGCAGCACCCCGACGGCGCTCGCCAGGAGCTGGGCCACCGCCCCGTGGAGGACGAAGCTCACTACGGCGAAGTACAGCGCCCCCAGCAGGGCGCCCTGGATGGATCCGAGCCCGCCGATGACGGCGGCCAGAAAGATGTTGACGCTCTGGTCCGGGCCGAAGGCGTCCGGGCTGACCTGGTGCTCCTGGACCGCCAGGAGCACCCCGGCGAAGGCGGCAATGAAGCCTGATAGGGCGAAGGTGGCCAGCCGGGTGCGCACCAGGTTCACGCCCAGGGCCTGGGCGGTCCGCTCGTTCTCCCTCATGGCGATCAGGACCCGGCCGGTCCGGGTCCGCCGCAGCCCGATGGCGGCATACCAGACCCCGATCAAGGCGGCCAGGCAGAGGTAGTAGAAGACACGCTCGTCGGTGGTCTTGATGGAGAAAAGAGAGGGCCGGTTCACCGATGGCGCGATGAGGTTGCCGAAGTAGGTCCGGTTCACCCCGACCGTCGCCATGGCCACGGCGAAGGCGAGGGTGGTGACCGCCAGGTAGAGCCCGCGCACCCGCAGCGATGCGAAGCCGAGCACCACCGCCACGGCCGCCCCCGACAAGGAGCCGAGCAGTAGAGCGACGAGGAAGGGCAGTCCGGCCCGCCCGTAGAGAGCGCCGCCGAAGACCGCGCCCACTGCGGCGAGAGCCCATTGGCCCAGGCTGACCTGGCCCCCCCAGCCGGTGAGCACGACCAGCGAGACGATGACCATGCCGTCGATCAGGAAGCTGGTCGCCAGGCTGGTCTGGCTCGGTGACAGGACGAAGGGTATCCCCACGATCACCACGCCCAGCAGCCCCGTCAGGCGGCGCACGCCCGAGCGGACGGTGGGCAGGTGGGCCAGCTCCGGCGGGATGGGCCTGACCTCCTCGGTCGCCGCCCACGAGCTGACCGCCCCCTCGTCCACCCGCATCAGGCGGCGCCGGCGAAGGAGGAGCGCCACCAGGATCAGGCCCAGGAGGGCAACGTCGACGATGGCGCTCTGGGAGAAGTCGAAGAACACGACCTCCTGGAACACGGCGATGCCCAGGGACGCCACCACCGCCATCGGCAGGTTGTCCATGCCGGCCACGACAGCGGCGGCCAGCCCGATCAGCAGCTGCTCGGTGCCCAGGCCGGAGCTGCCGACCGATCCGCCCTGATAGCCGACTATGGGCACGACCAGGATGGCGGCGAGACCGGAGAGGCCGGCGCCGAGGGTCCACACCAGGGTCGACAGCGTGCGGGTGTTGATGCCCAGGAGCGAGGCCCGGTCGGCGTTCTCCGCCGCGCCGCGCACGGCGATGCCTCGCCTGCTCAGACGGAAGAAGGCGATCATCCCCCCCAGGGCGGCCACGGTGACCAGGACGAGGAAGACCTGGTCGCCGGTGAAGACCACCGGGAAGGCCTGCCAGCGCAGGTGGCTGAACGGCGTGCGGGGCTGGCCGGGCTGGAAGTTGTGGTCGCCCACCAGTCCGGGCACCGCCCCGGCCAGGGCCGCCAGGAGCTGGCCGATGCCGATGGTGACGACCAGCACTATGAGCCGGGCGGACCCGAAGAAGCGTCGGATGAACAGGAACTCGACGACGGTCCCCGCCACCGCCGAAGCGACGAGGGCGATCGGCAGAGCCGCCCAGTACGGGAAGCTCAGATAGGAGACCATCTCGTAGAAGAGAGCGGCGCCGATGAGCCCGAAGCTGGCATGGGCGAAGTTGATGACCCGGCTGGCCCGGTAGATGAGGACCAGGCCCACGGCGAAGAGGGCGTTGGCGCAGCCGAATACGCAGGAGTAGGCGAGCACCGACAGGTCGCTGTGGCCGGTGCCGGCACGGAGCGCGACGGCGCCGACGACGAAGATGCCGACGAGGCCGGCGGTGTAGAGGAGGCTCGAGCGGGCCCGGGCGAGGGTGGTCACCTCAGGCCACCCCGTGCACCAGAGCGCCGAGGGAGCTGACGCTGATGACCTGATCCGGCCCGGGCGCGGCCACCGAGCGCGACGGAACCGTGCCGGTCAGGTCGACGATCACGATCTGGAGGGCGCGGGTGTCCTGGTCCAGCCTCTGGATGAACGACACGGCAAAGCCGCCCAGGTGACCGTGCGGGTCGAGCCACACCTCCCCGGGGAAAACGGTGGCGGTGACGGCATTGGCCTGCAACACCCGGGCCACGACCTGCTTGGAGGTGTCGGCCATGCCCTTCTCGGCCTTGTCCAGATCGAAGTTCACCCGGTAGAACCGGTAGCCGGCCGACTCCGCCGTCGTGGTACGGGACTCGGAAGTCGGCTTGACGCTTCCCGTCAGGGTTCCCGCCACCAGCCGGAGGAGCAGGGCCGGGTTGAAGGCGAAGCTGCCCGCCGCCTGATCCTGCGCCTGGCGGGGAAGGCTGGCGAAGTCGAGGCTCACCCAGGGACGGGAGGTGCCCAGTCCCCCCGAGGCAGCCCCTCCGGCCTGGGCGCCCGACCCGCCGAGGCCGCTGATCCCCCCCGCCAGGGCCCCGAGGCTGGCGCTCGCCGGGGCTGACAGGACCATCAGGTTGGACACCCCGCCGCCGGCGGCGTTGAGCAGGCTCTGCACGTCGGACGAGCCAGGCCCGGGCCGGCGCTCGTACATGCGGTTGGGGGTGAAGATCAGAGCCGGCGGTTGACCCGCCGCCGTCGACACCTGGGCCTCCCCGCGGCCCGGGTACACGACCATGGCCAGCGGCCCGGCCTTCGCCGCCCTTATTCGCTGGGGCCCCGGGGCGGTTGGGCGGGGCCCGGGCAGCGGAACCACCTGTACGGAGAGGGTGCCGGCGACCCCCCCGGCGGACAGGGCCGACTGGGCGGCGCCGATGATCCGGTCGGCCGTGGCCTGCTTGGCCGCCACCCCGCAGGCCGACGCGCCGAGGGTTGTGGCGGCGAGCGCCAGGAAGACCAGGGCGCGCCTCACGAGCCGGGCGCCATGGTTATGCCGGAGTGGAATAGGCCCGGATCGTCACCGGAAGGCCAACCTCCGAACGTGTATCGCTGGCCGTTGTTGAGGTACCGGTAGGTGCCAGGCTGGCCGTCCGAGCCGAGCGAGTTGGGATCCCACCAGATCTCCGCCGCCCACAGGGGGAAGGTGTGGTTGTCGTCCGCGTAGCCGCCCGCCATGTGCCATGGGGGGTCTGGTGGCAGCTTCGGCTGGTTGATCAGGGCCTGTCTGAACTTCTGTGGGGTCAGGTGGGGCCCGGCCTCCTGGATCCCTCCGAACAGTTGGACCATGTCGCCCCACATGTAGTTGCACATACCGCTGTCAGGGTCGTTGTTGGGGTCGATCTGGTGGTACGCCTGGTAGCACTCGGTCTCCTCGTCGGGACGGGGGACCTCGTAGAACGAGTAGCCGAAGGCGTGGACCCATTCGTAGCCGTTGTAGTCACGCCCGATGTGGCCGGTATCCACGCCGCCGAAGCCGGGCAGGTACCACTCCGGGTAGTAGTTGTTGCTGTAGGCGGCCTCGGTGAAGATGGCCGCGCTGAGCAGGTCGCCGAGGTAGAAGACCGTCGTGACTCCGGCCGCTCGCAGCTGGACCACGTCCGTGCTGAGCCCCTGGGTCCCCGAGCCGCTACCGGTCAGGTCGTAGGTGACGACCTTGGCCGGCGTGACCCCGCACTCCTGGCGGAGCAGCGAGGTGGCGTAGCCGGACATGTTCCCGTACTCGGGCAGGTCGTAGACGATGAGCCCGACCTTCCGGGGCGCCTTGTAGTTGAACGTGGGGTCGTTGGTGTACGTGGGGGGCTTGCCGGCCAGCTTCTTGCAGTAGTACTCGACCCCCATCTTGATGGTGGACGTGGCCGAGGGCGTGAAGCTCCAGATGTAGGGGTCCTTCGACTGGAAGTAGCTCTCGGGGACCTGGGCCAGGGTGTAGGCGATGATCCCGTCATGGGCGAGCTCGTCCAGCTCGTCGGCGTTGGTCTCCTCGATCGAGGCGAAGCAGTGGTAGGTGTTCTTAGCGGCGTCGGCGCGGGCGTAGGCGTTGGCCGTCGAGTTGGACCCGCTGGGATTCGACACGTAGTACCACTGCATCTTCCGCCCGTAGAACTGGTAGCGGGAGTTGAAGTAGTTCATGAGCACCGTGTAGGTGCGGGCGACCCCACCCTCGCTGGACGTCTCCTGCTGAGGGATCGGGCCCCCGCTGCTGTCGGCCCCGGTGAGGTTCATCAGGTAGCAGATGTTGATGGTGTTGGCCGTCACGCCCGGGCTGGTGGCGCCTCCGTTGTTGCCCGTGAAGGCAGGTGCACAGGGCGGGGCGTAGACGGAGGCGATTTGTCGGGGAGGGTTGCCCACGCCGTACGGGCAGGCGCTGTACTGGTTCCCTTGCTGCTGGGGCGGGGGCGGCAGGGTGCTCGGGGTGGACCCACCGGGGCCGCTGCCGGCCTGGGTGCCGCCGAAGGTCCCGCTGTCAGCAGCGTGGGCCCCGGCGTAGAGGGTCTGGTTCTTGTTGGGCGGGGCGTTGGGCGAGAAGGCCCCGCTCTGGTCCGGCTGCTGGAGCGGCGGGCGCAGAGCGCTCGGCAGGAGTATCACCGCCAGAAGGAGCGCCGCCCCGATGTAGCCGAAAGGCAGGAGCTGATCCAGCCGCGTCCGCCTCCCAGCCGATGGCACAGATCCCCTCCCCCAAGTAATCTCAGTGCGACCTGAGACGGTACTCAGGTTTTCGGGACCGGTCCAGCCAACTCCTGCCTATTGTCTGCCCGCCCGGCGAAGCTCGGAGGTAGCCCGGTGAAGATCACCCAGATGACCGCCCTGGACGTCCGCTTTCCCATGCCGCCCGGCGCCGGCAGCGACTCGCTGCACGTGGATCCCCTCTACAGCTTCGCCACCTGCAAGCTCCGGACCGACGACGGCCTCGAGGGGACGGGCATCACCTTCACCCTGGGAAGGGGCAACGAGGTGGTCACCGCCGCCATCCGGGCCTTCTGGCCCTTCGTCCGCGGCCACGACGTGGCCGAGCTCGCCGCCGACCTCGGGGCCCGTTGGCGGGCGTGGGCAAACGAGAGCCAACTGCGGTGGCTGGGGCCCCACAAAGGGGCGATCCACCTGGGCCTGGCCGCCGTCACCGGCGCCATCGTCGATCTGTGGGCCAGGTCGGAGGGCAAGCCCCTCTGGCGCCTGCTGCTCGACCTCAGCCCTGAGCAGCTCGTGGCTCTGGCCGACTTCTCGACCATATCGGACGTAATCGACGAGGCCGGGGCCCTCGAACTGCTGCGCGAGCGGCGTCTGCCGGAGGCTGAGATCGCCGCCCAGCTGGAGCGGGGCTACCCCGGCTACGACACCTCCGTCGGCTGGCTCGGCTACTCGCGGGACCAGCTGGTGACAAACGCCCTCTCCTCGGTGGGACGGGGCTTCCGGGCGGTCAAGCTGAAGGTGGGCTCCCCCGACATCGCCACCGATGCCGACCGCGTAGCCGCGGTGCGGGAGGCGGTCGGACCGGAGATATTGGTCATGGTGGACGCCAACCAGTGTTGGAGCGTGCCCCGCGCCATCGAGGCCGGCCGGGCCCTGGCCTCGAGTGATGTCTTCTGGTTCGAGGAGCCCGTGCACCCCGACGACGTGCTCGGCTACCGCGACGTGGCCACTGCCCTGGCTCCCATGCGCATAGCCGGAGGGGAGCACGTTCCCAACCAGGTGGTGTTCAAGAACTTCATCCGGGCCGGGGCCATTCAGGTCGCCCAGCCCGACGTCGTCCGGCTGGGCGGGCTGCCGGAGTTCCTCGGCGTCGCCCTCATGGCCGCCGAAGCGGGCATTCCGGTGCTCCCCCACGCCGGTGAGACCAGCCAGATCCACCAGCACCTGATCCTTTTCACCCGTTGCGTCCTCGGCCTTCCGGAACTTCCGCTCGAGACCATTCCGCACCTGGCCGAGCACTTCGTGGATCCGGTCCAGATCGTGAAGGGGCGCTACCGCCCTCCAACCGTGCCCGGCATAGGCGCCGCCCTGCAGCCGGACAGCCTGGCGAGGCACGCCGCCACGACGGAGGTCCTGACCTAGGACCGCCGGACCGGTCGGTCCTACCGCGCCGTTCAGTGGGGCCGGAGCGCCTCTTCGGCCACCGCCTGGGCCCGGTTCAGCGCCTCGGGTACATCACACAGGCCCCGCAGGGCCTGGTTGAGCGCCTGCCAAGCTGCCTCCTCGATCTCCGGATAGCGGGCCAGCGGCGGGAAGGTGATCATGTCCTCGGCCACGGTGGCCGACAGCAGCCTGTTCCTGCGCTGGTCCAGCTCGTCGGTCGCAGGCAGCGCCACGTCCGTCCGGGCCGGCACCATGCCCTGGGCGGCGTCTGTCGTGGCCGACGCGGCCGCGCTCAGGTGGGCGAGCAGCCGGACCGCCTCGTCCCGATGGGGGGCTCGGCTGGGAATGGCCCAGCCGTGGCAACCGGAGTAGACCGCCCGGCGCGCCGAGCCCGCGGGGTAGCGGCCGACCTCGATGTCGCCGGCGGCGGCGCTCGCCCTCATGAGGGCGTAGTAGCCAGGCCAGTCGCCGGCCAGGGCGACCCTGGCGTCCCGTAGGCCGGAGGCGACGTCGTCATATCCCCACTCCGGCAGGTCGGGAGGGGTGAGTCCCTGCCGGTGGAGGCCGACCAGGTAGCTCAGGGCGAAGTGGGCCTCGTCGCATGTCAGCCGCGGACGGGCCTCTTCGTCGAAGAGCTCCCCGCCCTCGGCCACCACCAGCTCGAAGAAGGTGCCGAACAACCCCGACTCCTGCCCCGGGAACGCCACCCCCGCTCCCCCGCTCGCCTTGGCAGCAGCCTCCGCCAGCTCGGTCCAGGTGCCCGGAAGGTCGGCCGTCCCCAGCATCCGGCGGTGACCCCAGAGCAGGCGGACGTCGATGTTGCGGGGGACGCACAGCAGCGCTCCCTCCGGCCGGCACAGGGCGAGGGCGGCGGGCGCCATGGCGGTGGTGTCGACCAGTCCGTCGAGATCGGTCAGCCACCGGGCCTGCGAGGGCGCGTACTTGGAATGGGTGGAGACCAGGTCGTAGCCATGATCCGAAGGCAGCAGGCCGGCCAGGTGGCGGTTGAGGCCGGGGTGATCGGCCCGGAAGGCCACCTCGACGACCACGCCGGTCTGCTGGGCGAAGTCCCCTAGGCACCGCTCCACCTGGTCGTACTGGGGGCCGCCGATCAGGGCCACCCGCAGCGTGGTCATGCCCGGCCGTCCCACTCGAGTATCAGCAGCACGAGCTCCGGCACCGCCTCGACATGGCCAACCACCTCGGCCCCGCTGCCATCCACGGTCAGGCCCGCCTGCTCTGGAACGGCGAACGCCCGGCGCAGCCGGTTCCCCTCCGGAGGGCGGAACCGGAACCCGACCGGCATGGCGACGGGAGGGAGGTCGGCGGGATAGTTCAGGAGGCTCAGGACCGAGCGCGACTGATCCGGCTGAGCGAAGGCCGAGGCCCACAGGCACGGGTGACCGTCCACCTCGAAGGCCGGGGGCCGGTCCATGAGACGTCGGACCGCACCGATGAAGAGCCCCTGAGCGGCCTCGGAGTCGACGCTCTCGATGTCAGCGGTGCAGTAGATCGACCGACCCGCCCCGGCCCGGGCCGCCACCATCGTCGGAACGTCCAGCGCCTGCCACGGGGGCGAGGCGTGGATGCTGGACCAGCGTTTGTCCGCCGCGCTCCCCGCATGGGGGTGGCCGTAAGGCACGGTTAGCCGGGCAAGCACCTCGGTGCCGCGCCGGGCCGTGATCCGGGGGATGGTGGCCAAGGGCCCTCCGGAGCGCAGCGGGTAGCTGACGACCGAGGCCGGCGCCACCCAGGCGGCTGCCTGCGGCTCGGGGCGCAGGTAGACGAAACCACCCTCCTCGTGGGAGTCGAGATCGACGCCAAGCACATCGGCGAGGGCGAAGTTGTCGGCCAGGCCGGACTGGGTGTCGACGAGGGAGGTGAAGCGGCTGGCGTAGATAGCGCCCCCTTTATCCAGGTGGCGGCGCAGGCCCAGCACCTCGTCCGCCCCCAGCCGCTCGGCGTTGGGGACCACGACGACCTGGTGGGGGGCCAGCTCGGCCAGGCCGCCCCTGGTGATCACCCCGAAGGGCAGATGGGCGCGCTGGAGGGCGGTGCAGGCCCCCCGAACGGCATCGAGGTGGCGGCACCGGCCGGTGGCCTGGCCGGCGTCGGTGACCGGCTTCCCGTTCTCGGCCAGGTCGACCTGGGCGTCGGTGGCGAAGTACACCACCACGTCCTCGACCGGCTCGCCACCCAGGAAGGCCTCGTAATCGGTCGAAGCGCCCAACACGTCGGGTAGTTGTCGGTACAGGCCCGGCTCCAGCGTCCCGTCCGGGTTGATGGCGTCGATGACGAGGAAGGCAGCCGATACCGAGGTGGCCGCCAGGGCCTGGGCCCGCAGGCTGCGGGCGGACTTGCGCCGGCTGTGGTCCCGCAGATCCACCGTCGCCGAGGTCATGAACTCCGGAGGCCGGCCCTGGCCCAGGTGCAGCATGAGCTTGGAGACCACCAGCTGCTCTGTCCGGTCGCCGTACAGGTCGCCGGCCACGAAGTCGTCGTGGCGCGAGGCGAGGATCGGCTGGCCCATGTGCCAGTCCCCCATCCAGGCCGGGGCGAAGTTGTGGGTGAACGCCGTACCGGGGGCCCGCTGGCGCACCAGGGCGGCGAAGTCGGCGGCCAGCTCGTCGGCCCACCGCTCGCGGGCGGCCTGGAACCGGTTCCACTCCGGCGAGAACCAATCGATGCGGTCAGGAATGGCCGCCCCCTCCTCGGCCCGGTACCTCGCCTGGCAGGAAGGGCAGCCGCAGATCAGGGGCCAGAACAGCATGTCGGCGAAGACGGCGTCGAACTGGTTCGTCGCCAGCATCTCGACGAACAGGTCGCGCTCGTAGGCCCGGTACTCCTCGTTGTTCGGGCAGCACACGCCGTAACGCATGAAGGGCCAGAAGTCGACCCCGGCCACGTTGACCTGCCTCCACTCGGGGTGGTGCTCGGCGGCCCAGTTGTCGAAGACCACGCTGTAGTAGGCGCACACCCCGAGGTCGTGACGACGCAGCCCGGCGACCACCTCGGCCAGCACGTCCCGCCTGCCGAGGGCCTGATGCTGCCGACCGATCCGGGTTGGCCAGTAGCACAGGCCGACGTGGGACTTGGTGTAGACCATCACCGCCGCGGCTCCCGAGGCGGCGAAGCGGTCCACCAGCGCAGCCGGGTCGAGCTGGGCGAGAAAGCCCTCGTCCCAGTCGGGGACGTGCATGTCCAGCAGGAGGCGCCGATAGGTCTCCTGGTACGCCGCCACCCGGTCAGGGCTTCCCGACGACCGGAGCGCCGGCGGGCGCCCGCCCGATGTCGACGTACAGGGCCGCCTGGCGCCCGGATGGGCCCTCGGCCCAGGCCTCGACGGTGGCCGGCCCGGCCGCCAGCTCCACCTCGGGCAGCACGAAAAGGGTGCACATCGGCGCCCACGGGGTCCTCCAGCTCCGACCGTCGGCCCGGAACACGACGTCGGTGAACAGCTTCGGCGCGGCCCAGGAGAAAGGCTCGAGGCGGACCTCGACCCGGTAAGGGCCCTCGCGCTCCACCCAGACCTCCCAGGTGGCCTGCAGGTCGGCCGTGCGCCAGAGCGCGACCTCACCGAGGTCCGCCATCGACGGGTCGACCCGCCAGTCCTGCCGGCTGAGGGTGGTGGGGTCCTCGGCCTCCGACCCCACGTGTATGCGCGGCGGGGCGTAGTTGTCGGGCCTGGTCGCCCCCACGTCGTCGAACCAGCGCTCGTACTCGGCACGCAGGGCCGCGACCAGGTCGGGATGGGCCGCAGCCAGGTCGTCCCGCTCGCCCGGATCGACGGTCAGGTCGTAGAGCTCGTCGGCCACCTCCTCCGCTCGACGGCCCGGGCCAGGCTCCGGGCGGTGCAGCTTGTACCGCTGGGTGATCACTGCGTAGTTCCGGTACCGGGTAGGGGCATCTCCCCGGTGCCACTGCATGAAGATGTTGCGGTCCGGCCAGTCGGCCGGAGCGACCGCTCCGGTCAGGAGAGGCAGCAGGTCCACGCCGTCGATCACCCGGTCCAGTGGAGCCGTTGCCCCGGTGGCCGCGGCCAGGGTCGGGAGCACGTCGATGGGCGAGGCCAGCCGGTCGATGTCCACTCCCGCCGGCACCACGCCGGGCCAGCGCCAGAAGCAGGGCACCTGCACCGCCCCCTGGTAGAGCGAGCCCTTCTCGCCCCGCAGGCCGGCGTTGAACCGCTGCTGGCGGTCGGCCGGGGCGGTGAAGTCCCGCGCCGACGGGCAGGGACCGTGGTCGCTGGTGTAGAGGACGAGGGTCCGCCCGGCCAGGCCGAGGGCGGCCAGATGGTCGAGCACCCGGCCCACGTTCCAGTCGATGTTCTCCACCATCCCGTAGAGCCGGGCGTGGGTCTCGTTCACCCCCGCCCCCCGGTAGTGGGAGACCCAGCGCTCGGGCACCTCGAGGGGCGTGTGGGGCGCGTTGGTCGCCAGGTAGACGAAGAAGGGCGCCTGGTGGTGCCGGGTGATGAAGTCGATGGCGGCGTCGGTGAAGATGTCTGTGCAGTAGCCGCTGCGCCTCTCCGGGCGCCCGTCCCGCTGGAGCACCGGGTCGAAGTAGGCCTCACCCTCCCGCCAGTAGTTCTCGCGGTGGTCGCCCACCGACCCGATGCCGCCGGAGCGGTGCATGAGGGTCTCCTCGAAGCCCAGGTCGCAGGCCCGCATCGGGTAGGCGTCGCCCAGGTGCCACTTCCCGAAGCCCCCCGTCCGGTAGCCGGCCGAACGGAGCATTTCACCCACCGTGACCTCGCCAGGGTCCAGCATCGACCGTCCGCAGAAGGTGTCGATCGCCCGGGTCCGCTGGTGGTACCGGCCGGTCATGAGACTGGCGCGGGCGGGCGTGCAGAGCGGGCCGCTCGAGTAGCGGGTGAGCCTGGTGCTCTCCCGCCTCAGGCCGTCGAGGCGGGGAGTGCGGACCACCTGGTTGCCGTGGCAGGCCAGATCGCCCCAGGCCAGGTCGTCCATCATCACGACGACGACGTTGAGAGGACCGTCCACGGCTCGGGCACCCTAGTGCCCGAGCCGTGGACGGCCCAGGTCAGATCAGTGCTGCCCGTCGCTAGCCAGGTACTTCGGGTAGTCCGTCTTGGGATCGCCGCACCAGGCGTTGAAGGCCTGGTCGCCCGGGTTCCAGTTGGGCGCGTACTGGTTGGGCCACTGAAGGTAGTGGCGCTGGCAGTCCGGGTACTCGACGAAGCCGGCCTTGTTCTCGGGCTGGGGAGAGGTGAAGTCCGGCCGCCACCTCCAGGCCACGGCGTCAACGATGAAGCCGTACTTGCCCACGCCCGCACCTACCAGGGCGGGCCGGGGATCCGTTGTGGGTCCGTTGCCGCCGTAGCGGGTCGGCGGGTAGTGCTGGAGTCCGGCGGTGACGTTCTGGGGCGTCAGGTTGGGACCGGCGAAGAACATCCCACCGATGAGAGGCAGCATGGTGTAGTACCAGGTGACCAGGGCGCTGGGCGCCTTGCAGTACTGGGCGATCGAGCCACTGGCTCCCCCGCCGTGGTCCATGCCGGCCTCACTGGACGGATCGCACGGCTTCCCGTCCGGGGCGGTCTGGTGGTAGGTGTGGTACATCCAGAAAGCGTCGCCGGCGCCGAAGCCGAACCCGCCGAACACCCCGAGGTTGCTGGTCCCGAAGTCGCCTTGCGACTCGGTCTTGTTGATCGAGGTGTAGAGCCGTTGGACCGTGTTGGAGTCCATGTAGCCCTCGCTCGAGTAGATCCACTCCGGGTAGTAGCTCTGGCCGCCCGCATCGTCGAGCTGGAATAGCCCCTGGATGGGGTCGCCGAGCATGATCACGCTGGTGATGTTGGCCGTGTGCAGCTGGACGACCAGATTGGTGTCGTCCTTCTGGGCGTTGGAGAAGTCGGTGCCGTCGTAGGACACCTCCTTGGCGATGATGCCCGCCCCGCCCTTGCCGGCGCAGTCGCTGTTGAGGGCGGCCTTGAAGTCGCTGATCAGCGGGGCGTCCTGGGGAAGGTTGGTGTGAACCAGGCCGAACTTGCGGACGGTGTTCTTGTAGCCGCCGTGGACCTCGTCGTTGGGCGAGTTGACGGCCTTCTTGCCCACCAGCTCCGAGCACACGTACGACGCCAGCTGGTTGACGATGGTCGTGCCGGTGGCGAACTGGGTCCACACATAGGGGGCGAACTTCGAGTACAGGCTGTCGGACAGCCATAGGGTCCCGAAATGCATGGGCCGGCGGTTGGCCGGCACCGTGTTCAGGTCGGCGGCCATGTTGTACTGGGCCAGGTCATAGTTGTTGAACACCACGAAGGCGTGGTCCTGCTCCGACGCCTGGGTGGCGGCCGCCTTGGTCTTGTCCGGGCACTGGTTCGAGCCGCCGTCGATGACGTTGTACACGAGATGGCGACCGAAGAACTGGTTCTTCGGATCGTTCCCCATGAGCGGCCGGACGTGCGGCAGATAGTTGGCCGAGTCGAAGGCGTGGTCGTTCCAGTACCGGACCATGGTGGCGATGGACTCCTTGTTCTCTGCCACCACGTTGGACTGGGTCGTCGGTGCGGCCCGGTAGTACTGGCTGGTCGTGGGCAGGGCGCCGCCGGCGGCCGTAATGGCGTTGGTGACGTTCACTCCGCAGCTGGTGGCGTCGATGGAGAAGTCGAGCTGGATGGTGTTGTCCCCCACGCCCGCGTAGTAGGGCTTGGGCCCCCGGGTGGTGCTCTGCGGGTAGATCTTGGCTCCGATGGCGGCCAGCTGGGTCTGGTTCACCCCGGGCTCGGTGGCGATCGTGCTGCCACCCGTGCCGGCCGACGTGGCACTGCCGCTGCTCCCGCTGCCCGAGCCCGACGACGACCCCGCCTGGGAGCTGCCCCCGACGGGGTTGTTGCCCGACGACACCGGCGTGATGGAGGTGGTCGTCGCCTGGGACAGCTTCCCGGAGGCGCCGCGGCTGGCAGGCTTGGAACAGGCCGCCACAAGCAGACAGAGGGCACCCAGCACCGCCAGCGCCCTGACAGACCTACCGCTCATTCACAACCCCCTGAGGCGGGCCGAACCCCCGAGGCCGACCCCTGATGAGGGGTCAGTATGGCCCACTGGCCGGGATTGCACACATCACCGGGGGCCCCAATAGGCTCCCAGGCGGCTGGGGCCGCCCAATTCGGAGCGGCCGGGGAGGACCTTTTCCTTCTCTAGCCAATTCCTTTTAGCCACGGGTGTGACCCACCGGGTCTCCGCCCTGCTGCCAACGGGAGAAAGCTTGATACGACGCACGGCAATGGGTGTGGGGGCGTTCCTGGCGGGCTTCGCCGTCATCGTCCTGGTCGGGAAGGGCGTTAACGGGTACCTGCTCAACTTCATGAGCTCGCCGGTTCCCAACGGGATCCTGCTTCAGGGCCTGGTCCTTGGGGCCCTGAACGGCCTTTTGGCCATCGGTCTCGTCCTCATCTACAGAACCAACCGAATCATCAATTTCGCCCAGGGCGAACTGGGCGCCTTCGCCGCCACCCTGGCCGGCGAGCTGGTGCAGCGCTACAGCGTGCCGTTCTACGTGGCCGTCCTGATCGGGCTGCTGGCGGCAGTCGCGGGAGCCGCCTTCGTCGAGTTCGCCATCATCCGCCGCTTCACCAAGGCCCCCCGCCTGATCCTGACGGTGGTGACCATCGGGGTGTCCCAGATCTTCGGCGCCATCGAGCTCGCCATTCCGGCGCTGCTCAACAAGAACGCCAAGCTCAAGCCCGGATTCCAGACGCCCCTTTCGTTCCATTTCACCTACGGCGGGGTTGTCTTCCGGGGCGACCACCTGGTGGTGATGATCCTGGTCCCCCTAGTGCTGGTGGGCCTGGTGTGGTTCCTCCGGGCCACCGGCTACGGACTCGGGGCGCGGGCGGCGGCTGAGGATCGCGATCGGGCCAGACTCCTCGGGGTCAAGGTCAAGCGGATCTCCCTGATCGTCTGGTCGATCGCCGGCTTCCTGTCGGCCCTGACGGCGATCCTGAGCGCCCCGATCACCGGGTTCCAGCTCGGGGCCCTGGGGGGCTACACCCTGCTCGCCCTCGCTCTGGGCGCGGCAGTCATCGGTCGATTCGAGAGCCTCCCGATCACCTTCGGGGCTGCCCTGCTCATCAGCACCGCCCAGCAGGTGCTCTTCTTCGGCACCGGCCACTCCGGGCCCGACCTCGGCCTCGTCTTCGTACTGATCCTCATCGCCCTGCTGGTCCAGCGCCGCCGGTCCGCCCGGCTGGAGGGCGGTGCCTCCACCTGGCAGGCGGTGCAGGAAGTCCGGCCCATCCCCCTCGAGCTGCGCCGCCTGGCCGAGGTCCGCCTGGCCCGCTACGGCACCGGGGGGGTCGTGCTCCTGGCGGCGCTGGTCCTGCCCCTCGTGCTCACTCCGAGCAAGACCAGCCTTCTCACCGACATCCTGGTCTACGCCATGGTCGGGGTGTCCCTGGTCATCCTGACCGGGTGGAGCGGCCACCTCTCGTTCGGACAGTGGGCACTAGCCGGCGTGGGCGGCCTGCTCGGGGGCCGCCTGGCCGCTGCCGCCAACCCACCCGACTTCTTCCTCGTGCTTCTTCTGGCCGGCATCTTCGGGGCCATCGCCGCCCTGGTGATCGGCATCCCCGCTCTGCGGATCCAGGGGCTGTTCCTCGGCGTCACCACTCTGGCCTTCGCCGTGTCCGCCGGGGACTGGATATTCGGCTTCGACCTGTTCAAGATCCCCGGGGCCATACAGCGCCCGCTCATGTTCGGTTTCTGGGACGTGAGCACCGAACGGAACTTCTACTTCCTGGCCCTGGCTCTGCTCATAGCCACACTGGTGGTGGCCCGCAACCTCCGGAACTCGAGGCTCGGTCGGGTCCTGATCGCCAGCCGCGACAACGAGAAGGCCGCCCAGGCCCTCGGGGTCCCGAGGATCCGCACCAAGCTGATGGCCTTCGCCGTGTCCGGGTTCATCGCCGCCGTCGCCGGGGCCGTCTACGCCTACCACCAGCAGCAGCTGACCCCCGACCGCTTCCCCGCCGAGCTGTCGATCTTCCTCTTCTCCATGATCGTGATCGGCGGCATGGGGAGCACCACCGGCGCTGTCCTCGGAGCCGTTGTCATCCGGGGCATCCAGTACTTCCTGCCCTATGAGTTCAGCATCTTCGGGACGGGGTTCGGGGTGGTCCTCCTGCTGCTGTTCTTCCCCGGCGGACTGGGCCAGCTCGTCTACATGGCACGCGACTCCTACCTGCGTTGGGTCGCCGAGAAGAAGGGAATCCTGGTGCCGAGCCTCGTCGCCGACAAGCGAGCGCCGGCGGCCGATCTGCGGGAAGCCGTCGTGGCCGTGGCCGAACACCCCGAGCACGTCATTCACCACGACGAGCTGGTGACCACGGGGGTGGCCCGATGAGCTTCGTTCCCACCCCCACCCAACGCCCCGGCGCCCTGGCCCTGATCCGCCGGCCGTGGGCAGCCGCCACCATGCAGGCGGCGATATTCCCGCTGGTGGTCCTGTTCTTCATCTACTTCTTCGATCAGTTCGACGCCGCCACGTTCGGTGTGCTGGCCCCAGAGATCGAGAAGGCCTTCCACCTGACCGACCGCGCGTTCGTGAACCTCATCGCCCTCCAGTCGATCGTCGTGCTCGGTGCCGGGGTTCCCATCGGCTACTACGGCGACCGACTCCCCCGGCGGCCCATCGTCGTCATCGGGGCGGTGCTGGCCGGAACCTTCTCCCTCCTGACCGGGCTGGCCCCGAGCCTGCTTGCCCTGGTCCTGTTCCGTTTCGGAAACGGCTTCGGGCAGCTGGTCAACGGCTCCATCCATCCCTCGCTGCTGGCCGACTACTACACGCCCGAGGCCCGGCCCACCGCCTTTGCCATGCACAACAACGCCCAGCGGTGGGGTGGGATCATCGGCCCGGCCGTGGCCGGTCTGGTGGCCTACTTCAGCAGCTGGCGGGAAGCGTTCATGATCCTGATCGTCCCGATCATCATCATGGCGGTGGTGGCCACCCGGCTACCGGCGGTGAGCCGGGGACAGAGCGACGACGCGGCCTCGGCCGCCGTAGCCGAGCAGGAGCGGCCGGTCTCGTTCGGCCGGGCGGTGCGCATGCTGCTGGCGGTCAAGACGCTGCGCTGGCAGTTCGCCGCCTGGGTGGCCATCGGGGCCGGCTTCGTCCCCCTGGCCGCCTACTACCCGCTCTTCCTCCAGCGGGTCTTCCATGTCAACAGCGCCGTCCGAGGTGTGCTGGGCGCCGGCGGAGCCGTCGCCGCCCTGATCGGTGTGCAGCTGTCGGGCACCTTCACCCGGCGTTGGCTGGGCAAGGGCATGGGGGAGCCGATCAAGTACGCCGGCTACGCCCTGGTAGCGGTCGGGCCGCCCCTGGCCCTCCTCGCCTTCGCCCCCAACCTGCCGGTGGCGGTGGCAGCCTCCATACTGGCCAACTTCGTCGGCGGCTGGTTCTGGCCCCCCTTCCTGTTCACCGCCTCGGTGGTGGCTCCGGCCCGGGTGCGCACCCTGTCGTTCAGCTTCGGGAACGTGTTCCTCGTGGCCGGCCTGATCTTCTTCCAGCTGGTCTTCGGCCAGATCGCCGACCACAACATCCGCAACGGGATCCTCGCCCTGGTGCCCTTCTGGCTCATCGGCGGCCTCATCCTGCGGGGCGCAAACAAGTTCGTCGAGCCAGACGTCACCCGCGCCCTCTCGATCCTCAGCACCACGGCGGAGCTGCGTAAGGCTCGGCTGGAGGCCGCCTACCACTCCATCCTGTCGGTGCGGAAGGTCGACCTCAGCTACGGACCGGTTCAGGTCCTCTTCGGCGTCGACCTCGAGCTCGCCGAGGGCGAGATCATCGCCCTGCTCGGCACCAACGGGGCCGGAAAGTCGACCCTGCTCAAGGCCATCTCCGGCCTCGTGCCGATCCACGGCGGGGCCATCTTCTTCGACGGCGAGGACATCACCGGGCTCGAGCCGGAGGACTCCTTCGCCATGGGACTGGTCCAGGTCCCCGGCGGCAAGGGCATCTTCCCGGGCATGACCGTCAAGGAGAACCTCGAGGTGGCCGCCTGGGCCAGCCGCAGGCCGCGTGCCGAGGTCGACGCCGTCCGGGCCGAGCTGCTCGAGCTCTTCCCGGCCCTCCGGCGCCGTTACGACCAGCCTGCCGCCGTCCTGTCCGGCGGCGAGCAGCAGATGCTCACCCTGGCTCAGGCGCTCATCAGCAAGCCCAAGCTCCTCATGATCGACGAGCTCTCCCTCGGCCTCGCTCCCACGGTCGTGGAAGAGCTCCTGAAGGTCGTCGAGCGCATCCACCAGGAGGGCACGTCGGTGATCCTGGTCGAGCAGTCCGTCAATGTCGCCCTCACCGTCGCCCACCGCGCCGTGTTCATGGAGAAGGGTGAGGTCCGCTTCTCCGGTCCCACCGACGAGTTGCTCGAGCGGGACGACATCCTGCGCGCCGTCTTCCTGGCCGGTGCCTCCAGCGTCAACCTCAAAGGAGCCTCGTGAGCCCCGAAGTCGTGTTCGAAGTCACCGGGCTGTCGGTCAACTTCGGGGGTGTGGCGGCGGTTAGCGACGTCAGCTTCACCCTCGACAAAGGCCAGATCCTCGGGATCATCGGGCCCAACGGCGCCGGCAAGACCACCGTGTTCGACGCCATCTCCGGCTTCGTCAACGCTCGCGGACGGGTGACCCTGGCCGGGCGCGACATCAGCGGCCTGTCCCCCCAGCGCCGATCGAGGGCACGCCTGGGCCGCTCCTTCCAGGACGCCCGGCTGTTCCCCTCCCTGACCGTGTTCGAGACCCTCGCCGTTGCCTTCGAGCGCCACAACCGCGCCGCCGACCCGGTCTCCACCGCCCTCCGCCTGCCGTGGGTCGCCCGCAGCGAGCGGCGGATCAAGGCCCGGGTCGAGGACCTGATCGAGCTGATGGGCCTCGGCGCGTTCCGCGACAAGTTCATCGCCGAGCTCTCCACCGGCAGCCGCCGCATCGTCGACCTGGCCGTCATCATGGCCCACGACCCCCTCGTCCTCCTCCTCGACGAGCCTTCCTCGGGCATCGCCCAGCGCGAGACCGAGGCCCTCGGGCCCCTCCTCCTCCGCATCCGCGAGGAGACCGGCGCCAGCCTGCTGGTCATCGAGCACGACATGCCGCTCCTCCGCACCATCTCCAACGAGATCCTCGCCCTGGAGACCGGCCAGGTCCTCACCCGCGGGACCCCCGACGAGGTCCTCGAGGATCCCCGGGTGGTGGCCGCCTATCTGGGCACCAACCAGGCGGTGGTGGAGCGATCGGGTCGCCGTAGCTCCAGCGGAGGCACCCGTCCTGCGACGCGGGCGAGCGCCCCCCGGCGCCCGACCTCCCCGAAGCCCCCCGCCGAGGGTCGCCAGGGCGCCGGCTCCCGGTCCGCCGCCAAGGCGACCGGCACCGCCGCCGCGGCCAAGCGGACGCCAGCCAAGTCGGCAGGCGGCAGGACGAGCGCCAAGGAGGCGTCCTCCCCCAAGCGCAAGCCGAAGGCGTCGGGAACGACCGACGAAGTGCTGATCGACCTGACAGGAGGCGAGCCCGTCGTCCGCCCCTCACGGACGTCGCGGACGTCGCGCTCCACGGGCGCCAAGGGCACGGCGAGCACGGGTTCGGCGCCGTCGGGAACGGGGTCCGGGTCGGGCCGGCGTCGCAGCGACTCCGCTCGGGACGAGGCGAAGGCCGGATCGGCCAAGCCCAAGTCGCCAGCCAAGAAGTCCGCCACGGCCAAGACGCAGGCGGCGCGCAGCTCGGGGTCCCGCACCACCAACGGCACCGGGGCTTCCCGGGCCAAGGCCAGCACCTCCTCCCGCTCCTGACCCAGCGGCGCCCCTGGAGCAGCCTGGAGCACAATCAAGCCGTGGCTCCGGACTCGGACCGGCCCGAACCGGCGCCGTTGGTGGCCCTGGAGCCCTGGTCGGGCCCCTGGGACGAGGAGGACCCCGACGCCAACTTCAAGGCGGAGGTGGCTCTGTACTCCCACCAGGATCCGCTGGCCACGATCCGGGCGATGAGCGCCGCCCTCGGTATCCCCGAGGGCGCGCTGGTCCGCTACGTGCTGGCCCGGTGGGCGAGCGCGGGCAGCTCCGGGCTGCTGGAGCTGGGTCCGTCCATGGTCGGGCGCCTGTGCGAACCCGTCGATGCCGCCGAGGAGGCCGGCACAGACGAGGCCCGCCTGCAGGCCTATGCCCAGCTACGCCAGATGTTGTCCTGGCTGCGCCTCCCCCTCGAAGGGGACGCCGGCTACAGCTGACGGGCGGCCTCAGCCGGCGATACGGCCCTCGCCCTTCTGCTTGGCGCCCCGCTCCGCCATCTCCTGGTAGTGCTGGCGAACCGACTCATCGCTACTCAGCCCCTCGGCGGCCAGCTCCTCCTCGGGCGTCGGCTCCCGGTCGGCCTGGCGCTTGGCGCCAGCAGACTCGACTTCGGCCTGCCGGGTCGCATCGGTAGGACGGGTGTGGTCGGCGGCTGCATGGTCTTTTGCCATGCCCGTGCTCTTCCCGACCCGATTCCCCCGGAAACGACAGGTCCGGACGCTCTTCAGGGCGGCGGCTCAGGTGGGCCGAGGACCAGGCTACGAAGCGAGTCGATCTGGGTCACGTTCCCGATAACCACCAGGACGTCTCCCCCCTCGACCTCGGCCTCGGGCGGCGGGTTGGTCCGGAAGGCCTCCCCGGGGTGGCGCAGGGCCAGGACCAGTGCCCCGGTCTGGGCGTGGACCTTGGCGCTGCGCAGAGTCTGGCCAGCCAGAGGCGAGTCATGGGGGACCTCGATCTGTTCGAGGCGGAACTCCAGGCTCCCGTCGTGCATGACCACGTCCAGGAACTCGGCCACGTGCGGTTGGGCGGCCAGGGCGGCCATGCGGGACCCACCCAGGTCCTGCGGGTTCACCACCCGGTCGGCCCCGGCCTGGATCAGTTTCGCCGACGCCGCATCCGACGCGGTGCGGGCCACGATGAACAGGTCCGGCCGCATCGAGCGGCCGGTGAGGGTGACATAAAGGTTCTCGGCGTCGGTGTTGAGGGCCGTGATCAGGACCCGAGCGCGGTCGATCCCCGCCTCCCGCAGCACGTCTTCGTCGGTGGCGTCGCCGCAGACCTTGGGGCCCTCGACCGTGGCGCACCGCTCGGCCGACACGTCGACCACTACCACATCGAGGTGGGACGCCTGCAGATAGCGGCCGATGGCGCGGCCCACCCGACCCCATCCGCAGAGCACCACGTGACCGCTCATCGCCCGCAGCTGGCGCTCCATCCTTCTCCTCCCGAACTCGTCGGCCAGATAACCCTCGACGAGAGTCTCGACCAGGACGCTGAAGGTATAAGCGGCGGTGCCGACGCCCGTCAGGATCAAGGCGATGGCGAAGACCTCCTCGCCGGTGCCGAACGGATGGACCTCACCAAAGCCGACGGTGGTGACCGTTATGACCGTCTGGAACAGCGCATCCACGGGGCGATAGCCGAAGCCGATGAAGCCGAGGGTCCCTCCGAGGACGGTGAGAACCAGGACCGCCAGGCCCGCCCTCAACCGGCGCCAGAGCCTGGCGCTACCGGCTGACCGCTCGGCGGGGGCACCCCCTCTGGCGTTCATGGCCAATTGTGACCGATGGGGGCCTCCTCCTCTACATTGGCCCGGGTGAGCGAGCCCGGCCCGGTCCAGGGCAAAAGCCCGGTGCGGGAGGCGCCTGCCGGGGTCCGGGTGTTCCGCTGTTTCGCCTTCCTCGATCTGTGCGGGTTCACAGAGCTGGGCGACGAGTTCGGCGATGACGCCGCCGTGTCCGAGTTGCGGACCCTGCGAGAACTGGTCCGAGCCGAAACGACCCACTGGGGCGTGCGGGTGGACAAATGGCTGGGCGACGGCGTGATGCTTGTGGGAGTTGAGGTCGAGCCGGTGGTGAGGACGGTGCTGGCGATCTTCGCCGGCCACGCCGGCCATGGCCGGCTGCCGCTCAGGGGCGGGATCGCCTGCGGTCGGGTGATCCTGATGGAGGGTGACGACTACGTCGGGCGGGTCGTCAACGTGGCGTCCCGCCTGTGCGACACCGCCGGGGCCGGAGAGGTGCTGTGCTCCCGCGAGACCGTCGAGGACCTGGACTGGCTAGAAGGCAGCCAGGCAGTCGGGGTCCAGGTGAAGGGCTTCCACGACGTGGTGCCGGCGGTGGCCATCCACCCCTGAGGCGGACCGGCGGCCGACGAGGGCGTCGGAGCCTACCGGAGCATCCGTGACATACGTCTCACCGCCGCTCCAGCGCTTGAGGATGGCCTGATCGGGCGCCAGCACCCACATGGTGGCCCGATCGACGACCTCGTAGGTCCGGCCGCTCTCCCTGCACCGGTAGAGCCCACCCACGACATGACCGGTGCCGGTCCTCGCCCGGTCCTGCCCGTCCTCGTCCTTCAGGTGCTCCGCCGCCGCCCTGAGCCGGGTCCGGTTCATCCCGCACCCCCTCCTTGGCTGGTACCTCCAGACCTCGGCTAAACCGGCGCCGGGCTTGAGGCTGCTCCCTTCATTACCGCCTCCGCCCAGGCGGCAAACCAGGGACTTCCATCTGCCCCAGCGGCTGGACCCCTCCGAAGTGACACCCTCAGTGGTCGGGGCGGGCGTCCGGCCGGCGCCGCCGGGCGACGATGTTGGCTCCGTGGCCCTCGAAGCCGAGCCCGGCCGCCACCGCCAGCGATGCCCGGTTGGTGAAGAGGGCCCGGTAGCGCACGATGCCGACCTCCGACAGCCAGTCGGCGACCATGGCCGCCGCCACTGTGGCAGCCAGGCCCCGTCCTCGCTGGTCCGCCCGGGTCAGGAGGCCGACGTCGGCGGGTCGGCCCCGCCACTCGGTCATGTTCCCGGCGGCGACCAGTTCGCCGTCCAACTCGAACCCGTAGAGAGCGGTGGTGGTCTCGTCCACCTCGGCCGGATCGAGAGGGAAGCCACCTTCCGCCCATTCCGCCGGGTCGCAGCGTGCCCGCAAGGCAATCAGGCGGCGATCCGAGGGCGGCAGGCGCAGGACGCGCCCGTCGCGCTCGGGCAGTGTGGTCGCTGGGGCGAGGTAGCCGTGCCAGCTGGGGCCAAGAGCACGGGAGCCGGGCCCGGCCAGCTCCAGGGCCAGCGCCGGGGTGAACGCCTCATCAGCTGACAAGCCGGACAGCCGTTGCCTCGCCGTCTCCAGCTGGCCCGGTGCAACCTCGACGACACAAACCCCGCCGATGCGCAGCAGCAGGACATCGGGGGAATCGGTTCGGCCCGCGACCACCAACACTCCCGTGCCGCCTCCGAAGTCAGGCTCCAACCCGAAGCGCGCGGCGAAGTAGGCGTCCACCTCCTGGCGGACCCGATCATCCATGTCGGCATGTTCCCAGAGCCGGGGCGGTACCACCCGGCTGCGCCTGACTACTTCTTCACTTCACGTTCTGGCGGGAGATGGCGCCGACCGCCGGTGCCAAGCACAACCACAGGCCGATGGTGGCCAGCATGGCGGTGCCGTAGCCGAAGGCCCGCAATCCGACATCGGGACTCAGCATGCCGGCGAAGACCATCAGCACCCAGGCACTGAGGAAGAAGAGGGGGCCTGCGGCCAGCAGCCCGAAGAACGCCTTCATGGGATCGCCTCCTGGGATCTGGACCACCATGGCCAGCCAGAGGAAATGAGGGTAGGGCCGAAAACGGGCTGAGGAAACTGACCGACAGCCCTCGCGGCCGACCCGGCGCTCTGTGTGCCCGGTCGGCTGGCGACTCAGCCCGAATGCCTGGCCACGGCGCAGGAGGTGACTCTGCCCATACCGAACTATCTCGCCCATGCGGGCCCGATCCGTCCTCCGGATGGCTGCCGTCCTCGGCTCCGCCGCCGACCTCGGCCCGGCGGGATCAGCTCACCCGGCGCCGAACCGGGAGGTGTTCCCAATACTGTGAGGCGACCCGGGAGCTGGCCCGCCCCGGGCCGCCGGTCGGGCCGGACATCGGACTGGGGACCATGAACCGGACGCACCTCGACCTTTGCTCCAGCGCCGAGTGGGCCGATGCCTGCCGCCGCTGGATCATCCCGTGGGTCCTCGACGGCCTCGACCTGGGCGCCGACGTCCTCGAGCTGGGGCCGGGCCCCGGTCGCACCACCGAGGTCCTCGCCGAACTGGTTCCCCACCTGGCGGCGGCGGAGCTCGATCCGGCCCTGGCGGCTGACCTGGCCGCCCGCCTTCCTGAGGTCGAGGTCCTCGAAGCCGACGCCACCGACCTGCCTCATGAAGCCGGCAGCTTCAGCGCAGTCCTTTGCTTCACCATGCTCCACCACCTGCCTTCCCGTGGCCACCAGGACCGTCTCTTCGCGCAGGCGGCCCGGGTGCTCCGCAGCGGCGGCGTCTTCGCCGGCACCGACAGCCTCGACGGTGAGGACTTCCGCCAACTCCACGTGGACGACATCTGCGTGCCCATCGACCCGTCCGGCCTGGAGGCGCGTCTCGAAGCGGCCGGACTGGTCAGGGTCGAGGTGGCGATCGACGACTCCCGCGTCCGCTTCCGGGGTTGGCGGCCATGACGGCCGCGACGGGACGCTACGTCCGGCTGCAGGCCCGCTACCGGGGCCGCCTCGGGGTGGAGGTCGGCATCTTCGTCGCCGTGGACCACCTGCGCCGGGCGGGAAGGCTGAGTGTCGAGGAAGAGCAGTTGTACTTCGACATCGACGACTGGTTCAACGAGAACCTGCCCAACCCGCCGTTCTACGAGGACGGCAACACCGTGGGGGCGGTCACCTGGTTCAAGCGGGGCGAAGCGACCACAACCATGCTCGAGCGCCTGCAGCCGTTACAGGATCTGCTGGATCGCCACGGGGTGGAATACGAGCTCGCCGAGTCGGAGGACCCTGGCCTCGTCATCTACCAGGACGAATACCAGGTGGGCGTCATCCCCCATAGGCGCCGCGAGCCCTCCCCTCTCCCCGTCGGCACGGTGTTGGGACCGACCACCGCGGGCTCCAAGCGGAAGTTCGGTAAGCGGGCGGCGACCGACGCCTCGACCACTCGTGGACAAGATGATGTCTTATTCGAACCCGGATGAGCTGGCTGATCGGCTCGCCAAGGTCAAGTAGCCAGGCGGACGATGCGGCCTGCCTTACCCCTTCAACGACCACCGGCTTACAGGAGCGAGGAGCGAGGCCCTTCTCGGCCGACTCCTTTCGTTACTTCTTGACGAGGTATATGTCGCTGGTCGAGCCGGTCACGCCAGTCGTAATAAACGTGTAGTCGACGGGACTGGGGCTGGGCGCCGGTTCCCCGACCACGTGGGACGTCGAGAACTTGATCCCGATGTAGAAGGTCCCGCCTGTCCCTGCGTTGAATTTGACGGTGACGGTCCCCGTGGCGCTCGACTGGGTGATCTTGGTGCCGCTGACCGTGCCACAACTCGAGTTGAATGCGTTGCTTCCACTGCTGATGAGGAAAGGCCTGCTACTACTGCCGTTGCTTTCAGTGATAGTGAGCGACTGGGTTCCTGCGCCGGCCGTCACCGTGACCCAGTAGAAGAACACTCCAGGGTTGACCTGGCTGATCTTGCCACTCTTCAGGGCATACTGGATCTGGGTCAGGGTCGTGGCCGAGTCGGTGGAGAACTGATTGCACGTGGTTTCCGTCGGCGTGATCTGGCTGACCGGCGCGGTGTGCCTACTCGTGACTGTGAAGCACTCGGCGCTCGAGGTGTCGAAGGAGGCTCCGAAGGTGCCGTCACCTCCGTAGTAGCCTGCGAAGCACCACGTCCCGGCGCTGTTCACGGTCTGCCCGATGGAGAAGACGCTGACCGGGCCGCCGGAACCAGCGGGCAGCGTCTCGGTGTCGAATAGCGTGCCGATGGAACTCGAGCAGGTTGTCGCGCTATTGGCAGCCAAGGTGCTCGGGGAGCAGATGTAGAACGAGACGCTGCCGCTCGGGCTCTGGCTAGCCGAGTTGCCGCTCACAGTGGCCGAGTCGTACATGATCGTACCCGTGGGCACCCCCGCCCCAGATAGTGCGGTCACGCTACCTGTGGTACTCGACGGCTCAGTCGTAGTGGAGCTGATCCCAGGCGTGGTCAGGACGACCTGGCCTGGCGGATAGGTAACCGAATAGTTGACGCTTCCGCCGACCGGGGTGAGGAAGGTACCGCTCACGGTGCCGGCGTTGACCACAGTCCAGTGGCTCCCCAGCGCCGGGGTGCCCAACGTCGTCACTTGCAGGGTTCCGGCCAGGTCGGCTCTACCAGCACCTCCAGTGATTCCCGTATTGGTGCCATGCACGGCGTCGATAGTCACACCCAGAGTGCCTGATGCTCCCTGGATGTAGTCGCCGCCTCCTCCAACAGTGACCGAGCCTGCGGGCTCAACAGTCAGGGCGTGGCTGCTGTTGTTCAGGTTGCCGTAACCACCCACCGAGCCGTCGCTGACCAGGATCGCGCCGTAGTCAGCGATGTCACTACCCAGATCGAGTTCCATGTTGTTGTTCTGGATCACGATCGTCTGGCCGCTGGCCACTCCGGGGCTGGCTCCGGTGCCGGTGAGCGTGCTATAGCCGGTTTCGTTGGTGAAGTAGAAGTTCGCCGCCCCCGCGGTGGTGTCGTCGTCCAAGACGCTGCCAGGTCCGCCACCCATGGTCACGTAGTGGCCCGTCTCAGTTCCGCCGCGCTGGGTGAACGTTCCTTGGCTGACCTCCAGCTCACCGTTGTTGGTGATCGTTCCCGCCGTGTTGGTGAACGAGGACCCCCCGCTCAGGTGGAAGTTGTAACCCGAACCGATGGTCAGGGCACCCCCGTCGTTAGTGAAGTTCGTATCGGCGTTCATGGCGGTGGATCCAGAAATCTCGACACTGCCACCGGTATCGTTCACGACGTTCACCGGGAGACCCGCCTGAGCGCCGGTGTTGATGCTCCCGGTGTTGGTAAGCGTGTCGCCTGACGGACCGAGGTTCCCATACCCACCAACCGAGGAGTCGCTGACGTCAAGGGTGCCAGCGTTCGTGAGGTTCTTGCCCAGGTCGAGCTCCATGTTGTTGTTCTGGATCACGATCGTCTGGCCGCTGGCCACTCCGGGACTGGTGCCGCTGCCGGTGAGCGTGCTGTAGCCGGTTTCGTTGGTGAAGTAGAAGTTCGCCGCCCCGGCGGTGGTGTCGTCGTCCAAGACGCTGCCGGGTCCGCCACCCATGGTCACGTAGTTACCCGTCTCAGTTCCGCCGCGCTGGGTGAACGTTCCTTGGCTAACCTCCAGCTCACCGTTGTTGGTGATCGTCCCCGCCGTGTTGGCGAACGAGGAACCACCACTCAGGTGGAAGTTGTGGCCCGAATCGATGGTCAGGGCACCCCCGTCGTTGGTGAAGGTTGTCCCGTCGGGGACTTTGGTGCTCCCGATGACATGGACGGTGCCGCCAGTCATATTGTCGATGTTGACCATGACTTCCGGATCGGCGGAATTGGTCAGCAGGGTTCCATCGTTGGTCAGCGTTACCCCCGCTCCGCCGCTGAGGTATGCGTACCCGCCGTAGATCCCGTCGCCTAGGTCCATCTCGCCGTTGGCGTTGATGATGCTGCCTACTGCGATGCTCAAGCCCACGTTGAGGGATGCGATGGCCAAGGTCTGATGGCCGCTGGGACCGCCCAGGGTCAACGAGTGCACGGAGTAGAAGGCGTTGTCAATCGTGACCGTATAAGAGTCGGCCGCCGCAGGTGGGATGGTTCCGGTCGTGGCGTTGATGCAGGCGTCGTCGGTCGAGGTTGGGACGGCCCCGGTGCTCCAGTCGGCTGCCGTACCGAAGTCGCCACTGCCTCCGATCCAAGTGTCCGTACAGCTGGCCGCGAACGCAGCGGAACCCGAGAGACCGGGAAGGACCGCCGGCGCGGCTACCAGGATGGAGGCCAATCCGGCGATCGCCAGCTGGCGCTTGCCCCACTTCTTAGCGACTACGACGTCCCCGGTCTCGGACTCGTGCTTGCCGCTTCGGCGCCAACTCATGCCCGTACCCCCTTACTCTTCGAGGGGCGTGGGTTTCGCCGTTCGCTCCCCGTCGGCCAGGCGACCAACTTGCGTCCGACGGTTCAGTGCTTCCGCTGCCTCGACCCAAAGACCAACTAACGACCCTGTGTCCCGACTCCTCCGGTTGTGAGTGAGAATTGCATCTCCTCCGAAAATGTTGAGCTGAGTCGCCTAGTCCTTCTATGGCTCAATCAGGCCATTCGCGAATTGACACGACCGCTGACGTCGGGGGCCAATGCGCGAATGCTTGGGTAATCGCTGCCTGAACTGAGGGACGCTGTTGAGGGCCCGCTCCATCCAGCAGGCTGACGGCCTCAGTCTCAGACCCCCCGGTCATCGTCCCTCGCGCTGCTTGGAATGCCCCGATGGACGGCTCGATGGCCGAGTTGGACCAATCAAGCCTGGCTCCGACGGGTCCATCAGGCCTGATGGACCGCCCCTCTGGACGCGCGTCGGCTCCGGGTGTTGAACGGTTTGGCGGCCTAGACCCCGGTTCATGAGGTGGCACAGATCCGGTCGTGGGCGCCAGCCCATGGCCACCCACCGCGTAGTGCCGGATGTCGTCGTCCCAAAGTGCCCCAAGGACACGCCCGGTATCGCTCGTCAGGCGCGGCGCGCTCCTCGGTATCGAATGGGTCGCCAGGCTTCACGGCAACTCCCTCCGGGGGCTTTGGTGGTCAACGACCGAAGGTGAGGACCCTGGGAGGCCGTTCGATCGGGCGAAGGCCCTGCTCAGACCGGGTGGGCCGTAGAGGACTCGAACCTCTGACCCCTTGCGCGTCATGCAAGTGCGCTACCAACTGCGCCAACGGCCCGTGGCCGTCAGGCTAGCAAAGGGGCCGCTCCCAGGGGCCGGGCTCACATGGTTTCGGCGAAGCTCACCTCGCCCTCGCCCCGGAGGACGTTCTTGAGCAGCTTGCCCGAGGCGTTCCTCGGCAGGAACTGGTCGGTGAGCTCCACGTGGGCTGGGACCTTGAAGTCGGCCAGGCCGGCGGCCACCCACGAGCGGACCTCCGCCTCGGACACGGTTGCCCCCGGCTCCAGCCGGACGACCGCCTTCACCTCCTCCCCCAGGGTCGGGTGGGGAACGCCGATCACCGCCGCCTCGGCGATGGCCGGGTGCTCGACCAGGCGGTTCTCGATCTCGACGCAGTAGATGTTCTCCCCGCCGCGGATGATCATGTCCTTGGCCCGGTCGGTTATGTACAGGAACCCGTCGTCGTCGAGGTACCCGATGTCGCCGCTGTGCAGCCAACCGTCGGTGACCGTGTCGGCCGTCGCCTCGGGCTTGTTCCAGTAGCCCGGCATGATGATCGGACCCTTGATCCATATCTCGCCCACACCGCCGGTCGGCACCTCGGCCCCGTCGGCGACGATCTTCACCTCCACGACCGGCAGCGGGCGCCCGACCGACTCGGGCCGCTCGACCAGATCCGGTCCCGAGTTCACCGTGGCAACCGAGCTGGACTCGGTCAGCCCGTAGGCGTTGCCCAGGGTCTTGACGTTGGGGAAGGTCTCCTTGACCCGGCGCTGGAGCTCCGCCGCCGACGGCGAGCCGCCATAGGCGATGGAGCCGACCGAGGTCAGGTCGTAGTCGTGGCGACGGGGGTCCTCGACCACCCGCCACACCATGGTCGGGACGGTGGCCCAGACGGTGACGCCCTCGTCCTGGATGAGCTTCATCGCCTTCTCCGGCTCGAACCTGCCGACCGGTATGACGGTCTTGATGCCGGCGAGCATCCCCACCACGATGCCGGAGTGGCAGCCCGACACATGGAAGAGCGGGGAGGTCAGCAGGGCGGAGGCCTGCCCCGTCGAGGGAAGGGCGGCCGCTTCCGGGTTGGCCATGGCGCCGGCGATGGCGTTGTACATGGTGTTCTGCAAGTTGGCGATCATCGACCGGTGGGTCGAGATAGCTCCCTTGGGGCGGCCGGTCGTGCCGCTGGTGTAGAAGATGACCGCCGGGTCGTCCTCGTCGATCGGATCATCGGGCAGCTGGGGGCTGGGTCGCCGGAGTAGCTCGTCGAAGGCCCTAACCCGCCCATCGTCGCTGGCCGCGGCCGGATCCGTATCGATTAGATAAATGGCCTCGAGGTCCGGGCACTCCCCCAGCTCGCCGGCGATGCGCTCGAAGCGGGGCCCATCGGCCACGAGGACCCGGGCGCCGGAGTCGGCCAGGCCGTAGAGGATCTCGTCGGTCTTCCACCAGCCGTTGAGGCCGACCACGATGGCTCCCAGGTCGACGGTGCCCCAGAAGGTCAGGCACCACTCCGGGTTGTTGGCCGACAGCACCGCCACCCGGTCACCCCGGCGGACCCCGACCCCCTTGAGCGTGGCGGACACCGAGTTGGCCAGGGACACGAACTCGGCGAAGCCGTAGCGGCGGTCCCCGTAGACGACGTGGGTCTGCTCGTCGCCCCGGGCCAGGCCCAGGGCGGCCACCTCCCGCAGCGACTGCATGCGCTGTTTGTAGACCTTCATCGGGATCCCCCGGACCTCGCCGGTGACCACCTCGAAGGCCCCACCGGGCCCGGTCAGAAGCTGCTCGATCTCCCTGCTGGTTGGCACGTGCCTCCCCTCTCCGGGCCCGATTCTGCCAGTCGGCCGGCCGCCGAGCCGATCAGCCCGACGGCCTCCTCAGGCGGCGGGGCGCGGGTGGATCAGCACCACCACGCTGCGGCCTTCGAGGCGCACCACCCCTCCGGCCTGCACCGGCGCCCGGTCCTCGGCCAGAGGGAACTCGTTGGTGTCGAAGGCGACAGCCCACTCGTCGCCCCAGCGACCCTCGGGGACGGTGAAGTCGAGCGGGTCGGGGCCGGCGTTGAAGAACAGGAAGAAGCTGTCGTCCACCGTCGGCTCGCCCCTCGGATCCGGGGTCGGGATGGCTGCTCCGTTGAGGTAGACGCCGACCACCCCGGGGCCCGGGATCTGCCAGTCAGGCTCGGTCATCTCCTTGCCACCCGGGGTGAACCAGGCGATGTCCGGAGCGGAGCCGCGGATGGCGACCCCCTCGAAGAACCGGCGCCGGCGCAGCACCGGGTGCTCCCGCCGGAACGAGACGATCTGACGGCTGAACTCGAGCATGGTCTCGTCGACCTTGCTCCAGTCGAACCACGACATGTCGTTGTCCTGGCAGTAGGCGTTGTTGTTGCCACACTGTGTCCGACCCACCTCGTCGCCCCCGAGGAGCATCGGGGGGCCCTGTGACAGCATCAGGGTGGCCACGAAGTTCCGGCGCTGCCTCGCCCGCAACTCGGCCACCGCCGGGTCGTCGGTGGGCCCCTCGACGCCGCAGTTCCACGACCGGTTGTCGTCGCTCCCGTCGCGGTTCTCGTCCCCGTTGGCCTCGTTGTGCTTCTGGTCGTAGGAGACCATGTCGAGAAGGGTGAAGCCGTCGTGGGAGGTGACGAAGTTGATGCTGGCCGACGGTCGCCGGCCGTTGGACTCGTAGAGGTCCGAGCTGCCGGTCAGCCGGTAGGCGAACTCGGCCAGGGCACCGTCCTGACCCCGCCAGAAGTCGCGCACGCAGTCGCGGTACTTGCCGTTCCACTCCGACCAGAGCGGGGGGAAGTTCCCCACCTGGTAGCCGCCCTCGCCCACGTCCCAGGGCTCGGCGATCAGCTTGACCTGGCTGACCACCGGGTCCTGCTGGATGAGGTCAAAGAACGACGAAAGCCGGTCGACGTCGTGCAGCTCGCGAGCAAGGGTCGAGGCCAGGTCGAACCGGAAGCCGTCCACGTGCATCTCCAGCACCCAGTAGCGCAGACTGTCCATGATCAGCTGCAGCACGTGCGGATGGCGCATGTTCAGGCTGTTTCCGGTCCCCGTGTAGTCCATGTACTTGGACCGGTCCTCGGGCGTCAGGCGGTAGTAGGCGGCGTTGTCGATGCCCCGGAAGGACAGCATCGGCCCCAGGTGGTTGCCCTCGGCGGTGTGGTTGTAGACGACGTCGAGGATCACCTCGATGCCTGCTTGATGCAGGTCGCGCACCATCGACTTGAACTCCTGCACCTGCTGGCCCCGCTGGCCCGACGAGCTGTACTCGTTGTGGGGGGCCAGGTACCCGATGGAGTTGTAACCCCAGTAGTTGCGCAGGTCCCGTTGGTCGAGCACGGCGTCGTGGATGAACTGGTGCACCGGCAGCAGCTCAACCGCCGTCACTCCCAGCTTCTGAAGGTGGTCGATCACGGAGGGGTCGGCCAGGCCGGCGTAGCTGCCCCTGATCGCCGGGTCGACGTCGGGGTGGAGATGGCTGATCCCCTTGACGTGGACCTCGTAGATGACCGAGTCCTGTCTGGGCACCCGGGGGTGCCGGTCGTCGCCCCAGTCGAAATACGGGTTGGAGACCACCGACAGCGGCATGAACGGGGCACTGTCGCCGTCGTTGCGGGAGTCGGGCTCGCCGAAGTGATATCCGAACACCGACTCGTCCCAACGGACCTGACCCTCGATCGCCTTGGCGTACGGGTCGATCAGCAGCTTGTTCGGGTTGCAGCGGTGGCCCTCCTCGGGGGCGTAGGGCCCGTGCACCCGGAACCCGTAGCGCTGGCCGGGGGCCACGTTGGGGACGTAGCCGTGCCAGCAGAAGGCGTCCACCTCGCTCAGCTCGACCCTGGTCTCCTGGCGGTCGTCGTCGAAGAGGCACAGCTCGACCCCCTCGGCCACCTCGGAGAAGAGCGAGAAGTTTGTCCCCGACCCGTCATAGTGGGCCCCGAGGGGGAAGGGCGCGCCGGGCCAGAGCCTCACTCCGTTCACCACGCCACCATAGTCAGGCCTCTGACCGGCCCCGCCGTCGGTGAGCCGGGAGCCGCGCGACGATGCCGGCGATGCCGACGGATCGCCGCCGCCGCCACCGTCCCCCCACCGCCGTGGTGTTCGACCTCGGCAACGTGCTGGTGCACTGGGACCCGAGGCACCTCTACCGCCAGCTGCTCGACGAGGAGACCCTGGAGCAGTTCCTCGGCGAGGTTTGCACGCGGGAATGGAACCACGCCCTCGACCTCGGCCGGCCGTTCGTCGTCGCCGTCGAGGAGCTGTGCGCCGCCCACCCCGACCAGAGGGCGCTCATCGAGGCCTACCACCAGCGGTGGATGGAGATGGTGCCCGGCCCGGTCCCCGGAATGGACGAGGTGGTTCGGCGCCTGCACCAGTCCGGGGTCCCCATGTACCTGCTCACCAACTCCTCGGCCGAGAAGTTCCCCCTGGTCCTCGAGCGCTTCGACTTCCTGCGCCTGCTGTCCGGAGCGGTCGTCTCAGGCGCGGTCGGCGTGGCCAAGCCCGACCCCGGCATATTCGAGCTCGCCTGCGCCCGCTTCCGGCTCGACCCCGGCCAGGTCCTGTTCGTGGACGACCTGGCCCCGAATGTCGAGGCGGCCCGCCGCTGCGGGCTGCAGGCGCTGCAGTTCTCCGGGGCCGATCAGCTCCAGGCCCATCTGGGCCGGCTCGGCATGCTTGAGGGCTGAGATCCGGAACGGAACCGGGCCGCCCTTCGGGGGCCCGAGGAGGGAGAAGCCCACCCCGGCCACCACCGCCACCGTGATGATCACGTCGAGGGGTTCCACCCGCCTCCCGCCACCAGGGGCACATGCCCGGCCGGCGCATGGGCGAAACCCCCCCGGCCAGGGGTGCCCGGCGGGGGTGGTTGGGCCTGCCTCGGGCGCCCCGGCAAACGGTTGGGCTCCTGGTCCGGCCTCCCGTAGCCTGGGGCCCGTGAGGTGAGCGACCCCGGTCCCCGATAGCCCGATCGCCCCGGAGGTCCCCTTGCCTGACTACGACGCCGTCCTCTGCGTCACCGCCGTCTGCCACGACATCGGCTCACGTCCGATCCTGCGCGACGTCTCCTTCACCGTCGGTCCCGGTACCCGCCTGGGGGTGACCGGCCCCAACGGGGTGGGCAAGTCCACCCTGCTCAAGATCGTGGCCGGCCTCATCGCCCCGACCAGTGGCTCGGTGGCTGTGAGCCCGCCGCAGGCCACGGTGGGCTACCTGGCCCAGGAACGGGTGGGACCGGCCGGCCGTTCGGGGGCCACGGCGGCAGACCA
>DASRBO010000191.1:0-14781 GCA_035653595.1 Acidimicrobiales bacterium
ATTTCCTCGGGAATGCCTGGATGGCCAGGCGCGATGGGCTGGTGCCGCACGATAAACGGCCGTAGGTTGCCGGTGTGGCCGACGACGACATCCGGGACCTGGCCGAGCGCTACTGGACCGGGGAGGCCGATCTGGTACTGGCCCACCACCCGGTGGCCCCCGCTGCCGGGGCGCGGCCCTACGAGTTGGCCGAGGGGATCCTGTACCTGAAGAGCATCGCCGGCGTGACGGTCCTCGACACCGGGCATCAGCTCGACGCCGGCACGGTCCACGCCGGGGTCGTGGCGTGGCGGCCCGGGACCCCGGTGACGGCGGCGGTCTTCTCCCACCACCACGTCGACCATGTCTTCGGGGTGGGGCTGTTCGACACGGATGCGGACGCCGCCGGCCGGCCCCGACCGCGCGTGTACGCCCACGAGGACCTTCCCGCCCACTTTGCCCGCTACGTCCGGACCGAGGGTTGGAACCGGGCCATCAACATGCGCCAGTTCGGCATCTACGCCCCGGGGTTCCGCTGGCCGACCGAGTTCCGGGCCCCCGACCACACCTACCGCGACCGCCTCACGTTCCGGGAGGGGGAGCTCACCTTCGAGCTGCGCCACGCCCGGGGGGAGACCGACGACGCCACCTGGACGTGGGTGCCCGAGCTGTCCCTGTTGCATCCGGGGGATCTGTTCATCTACGCCGTGCCCAACGCCGGCAACCCCCAGAAGGTGCAGCGTTACCTGAGCGACTGGGCCGCCGCCCTGCGCCAGATGGCGGGACTGGGCGCCGAGGTGATGGTGTCGGGCCACGGGCTCCCGATCTTCGGAGCCGACCGAATCGCCACCGCCCTGACCGACACCGCCGAGCTGCTTGACTCCATCGAGGACCAGACGCTGGCCCTCATGAACCAGGGCAAGGCCCTGGACCAGATTCTCCACGCCGTGGAGGTTCCGGCTCATCTGCGTGACAAGCCCTACCTGCGGCCGGTGTACGACCACCCGCAGTTCCTGGTGCGCAACGTTTGGCGCCGCTACGGGGGCTGGTACGAGGGGGAGCCGGACAACCTGCTTCCCGCCCCCCGGGCCCAGCAGGCCAGGGAGTGGGTGGCGCTGGCCGGCGGGCTCGGACCGGTCTTGGAGAGGGCGTCGCTGCTGGCGGAGACCGGCGACCACCGCATGGCCTGCCACCTGGTCGAGCACGCCGTGCTGGCCGAGCCGGAGTCGGCCGAGGCCCACCGGGTACGGGCCCGGATCTACGCCGCCCGGGCGACGACCTACGAATCGTCCATGGCCCGCAACATCCTCAACCACGCCGCACGCTCCAGCGAGGCTGGCCGGCGTGACCTGGCAGGAGGGTACTGAGTCAGATGACCACCGCCGCCGTCCCCCGCTGGGACGTCACCGCCTACTTCCCGTCCATCGGCTCGAGGGAGTTCGCCTCGGCGCAGGAGGCGCTGGGCGCCGACGTCGACCGTCTGGCCGCCCTGTACGAGCAGCACGACGTGCGCGGCGGGTCGCCCCGCCCCCTCGACGACGCCGCCATCGCCGCCTTCGAGACGGTCATGGACGCCACCAACTCGGTGCTTGAGTCTCTGCGCCTCCTGTCCGCCTACGTGAACTCCTTCGTCACCACCGACGCCGGCGACGAGGAGGCGGCGGTGGTGGCCTCGCGCATCCAGGCCCGCTCTGCCCGCCTGCGGGCGCTGTCGGGACGCTTCGACGCCTGGGTCGCCAGCCTGGGGGCCGACAAGCTCATCGAGCTGTCGCCGGCGGCGGCCGATCACGCCTACCCCCTCCGCAAGGCCGAGCGGGCGGCGGCCCATCAGATGTCCGAGGCGGAGGAGGACCTGTACTCGGAACTGGCCCTCACCGGCTCGACCGCCTGGAACCGGCTCCACGGCGACGTCACCTCGCTGCTCACCGCCGATCTCGCCCGGCCCGGGGGCACGGTCGAGTCCCTCCCGATGACGGTGGTGAGGGGACTGGCCACCGAACCCGACGCCGCGCTGCGGCGGGCCGCCTACGCGGCCGAGCTGGAGGCCTGGGGCCGGGTCGGCGTCCAGTGCGCGGCGGCGATGAACGCCATCAAGGGTGAGGCCAACACCGTCAACCGCCGGCGCGGGTGGGCCGACACCCTCGAAGCCGTCCTGCACAACAACTCCGTGGACAGGGCCACGTTGGAGGCGATGCAGGCGGCGGTGGTGGAGTCCCTGCCGGACTGGCGCCGCTACCTACGGGCCAAGGCCGGGCTGCTGGGTTCGGCCGGCCCCGGCGGGGGCCTGCCGTGGTGGGATCTGTTCGCCCCGGTCGGCGACCCGGCCGCCGCCTCCGTCACCTGGGACGAGGCGGTGGTGGCGGTGCTGGACACCTTCGCCGGCTACTCACCCGCCCTGGCCGGCCTGGCCCGCCGGGCGGTCGAGGAGGGCTGGATCGACGCCGAGGCCCGGGCGGGCAAGCGCGGCGGAGCCTTCTGCATGTCGACCACCGCCGGCGAGAGCCGGGTGCTGCTCAACTTCTCCCACACCTTCGACTCGGTCTCGACCCTGGCGCACGAGCTGGGTCACGCCTACCACAACTCCACCCTGGCCGATCGCACGCCGATGCAGCGGGCCACACCGATGGCCCTGGCGGAGACGGCCTCGATCTTCTGCGAGACCCTGCTGGTGCAGGCGCTGCTGGCCGACACCGACGACGACCGGGCGCGCCTCACCGTGCTTGAGTACGACCTGCAGGGCGCCTGCCAGGTGGTGGTGGACATCCACTCGCGGTTCCTGTTCGAGACCGAGGTGTTCTCCCAGCGGGCGGAGCGGACCCTGTCGTTCACCGAGCTGTGCGGCCTCATGACCGAGGCCCAGCGGGCGGCTTACGGCGACGGGCTCGACCCCGACCACCTCCACCCGTACATGTGGGCGGTCAAGCCCCACTACTACTCGACCCACTTCTACAACTGGCCCTACACCTTCGGCCTGCTGTTCGGGTTGGGCCTGTATGCCGCCTACCAGTCCGACCCCGAGAGGTTCCGCTCCGGCTACGACGACCTGCTGTCGAGCACCGGCCTCGGGGACGCCGCCGGCCTGGCCGGCCGCTTCGGCATCGACGTCACCGACCAGGGTTTCTGGACCTCCAGCCTCGAGGTCCTGCGGGCGCGCATAGACCAGTTCGAGGAGCTGACCGCCGGCGGGGCGTAACCTCGGAGGGGAAGCCCCGGGGGGGTGGCGACGATGGCCAGGCAGGCGAGCGGCAACCAGACGAGCGGCAACCAGGAGTTCCAGCTCCGGGGGATAAACCACCTGGCCTTGGTGTGCAGTGACATGGAGCGCACGGTCGACTTCTACAGCAATGTGCTGGGCATGCCGCTGATCAAGACGATCGAGCTGCCCTTCGGCATGGGACAGCACTTCTTCTTCGACATCGGCAACGGCGACGCCCTCGCCTTCTTCTGGTTCCCTCAGGCACCTCCGGCGGCGCCGGGCGTCGCCTCCCCCCGGAGCCTGCCAGCGGCGGGCGAGCTGACCACCGCCGTCGCCTCCATGAACCACGTGGCCTTCGACGTGCCTGCCGACAAGATCGACGAGTACCTGGTGAAGCTGCGGGCCAAGGGCATCGAGGCGGCGGACATCATGAATCACGACGACAGCGAGATGGGGGTCAGCCGGCGACCCCACGAGGGCACCTTCGTGCGCTCGATCTACTTCTTCGACCCCGACGGGATCCTGCTGGAATTCGCCGCCTGGACCCGGGCCCTGCGGGCGGACGACGTCCGTCACGCTCCGGCCCGGGCCAGCGACACCCGCATCCGGGCGGCGCGGGCCGAGGCCGAGCCGGCCCGCTGAGCGGGTCTTGACCGTCACACCCGAAGGCGGGGCCAGCCCGGTCACCACCACCTTCGTCGGGCTCGAATCACCCGGCGCCGGGCGGGCCGGCGCCGGCGGTCACCCGTGCCAGGGTCTGTGGCACGCCCCCGGCGCCCGGGTGGCGAAGGCTGCCTTCGTCGCCACCCACTACGAGGTCGACTTCGCCGAGCACTACCTGGCCGGGCCGCTGGCGGAGCGGGGCTTCGGCTTCCTGGGCTGGAACACTCGTTACCGGGGAAACGGCGCCTATTTCAACCTGGGCTCCGCCGTCGCCGACATCGGCGTGGGGGTCCGGTGGATCCGCCGGGTGGCCGGGGTGGACACGGTCGTGCTGCTCGGCAACTCGGGGGGTGCATCGCTCATGGGGGCGTACCAGTCCCACGCCCTCGGCCAGCCGGCCCCGCCTACGGGCCGGTCACCCACCGGCGATCTGGCTGCGGCCGACCTGGAGGCGGCCGATCTGTTCGTGTCCCTCAACGCCCATCGGGGCCGTCCCGACGTGTTGACGTCGTGGCTCGACCCGTCGGTCACCGACGAGTCGGATCCCCTGTCGGTCGATCCCGCCCTGGACATGTTCGCCGCCACCAACGGACCGCCCTATGAGGAGGAGTTCCTCGCCCGCTACCGGGGGGCCCAGGAGGAGCGCAACCACCGCATCACCGACTGGGCCGAGGCCGAGCTGGACCGCCTGGGCGCCGCCGGCGCCTACGACCGGGTGTTCAACGTCCACCGGACCTGGGCCGACCCCCGCTTCCTCGACCTGGCCATCGACCCGTCCGATCGCCGGGTCGGCTGCTACTTCGGCGATCCCCGGGCCGCCAACTACGGCCCCTTCGGGCTGGCGTCTACCTGCACCCTGCGGTCGTGGCTGTCGATGTGGAGCCTGCGCCGGTCGTCGTGCCGGGCCGAGCCTCACCTCGCCCGTATAACCCAGCCCGCCCTGGTCGTGCAGTCGACCCAGGACCAGGGCTGCTATCCCTCCGACGCCCGGGCTATCCACGCCGCCCTGGGTTCGGCCGACAAGACCCTGCAGACGGTGGCCGGCGACCACTACCTGGCCTCGCCGGCCGGCGCGAGGGCGGCGATGGCCGACCTCATCGCCGGCTGGGTGGAAGATCGCGTCTGAGCGGATCACTAGCTTCGCTCCCGTGGCGAGACGCTGCCGGTGACCGGGCCCTGGGCCGATGCCGCCGTCTTCGGGGCCGGCCTGCTGGCGGGGGCGATCAACACCGTGGTCGGGTCCGGGTCGCTGGTGACCTTTCCCACCCTGGTGGCGCTGGGCTACCCGCCGCTGGTGGCCAACGTGACCAACACCATCGGGCTGGTGCCCGGCTCTCTGAGCGGCGCCTTCGGGTACCGCCAGGAGCTGGGGGGCCAGCGGGAGCGCATCGTCTCCCTGGGCCTGTGGGCGGTGGTCGGCGGCCTCGGGGGGGCGGCCGCCCTGCTGGCGGCGCCGGGGTCCTTCCAGACGGTGGTGCCCTGGCTGGTGCTGGTGGCGGTGGCCATGGTCGTGGCCCAGCCCCGACTGGCCCGCCGCCTGGCCGCCCGGGGCCCCCGCCCGGTCGCCGGGGGCACCCTGCTGCGTCTGGGGGTGCTGGCCACGGCCGTCTACGGCGGCTACTTCGGGGCCGCCCAGGGGGTGCTTTTGATCGGGCTGCTGGGCCTGTCGCTGGAGGACCGCCTGCAGCGGCTCAACGCCCTCAAGAACGTCCTGGTCGGGCTGGTCAACGGGGTGGCGGCGGTCTACTTCATCGCCCGGGGCCGCCCGGCCTGGACGGCCGCGGTGATCCTGGCGGTGGCCTCCACCGCCGGGGGCCAGTTGGGCGCCCGCCTCGGCCGGCGGCTTCCCGATACCGTCCTGCGGGCGGTGATCGCCGTGGCCGGGGTTGCCGTCGCCATCAAGCTGCTGGTCTGAACGCCGGAAGGCCGGAACGCCTGGCCGGCCCCGGCCGGCGACCAGGATCTGGAATGCCGGGGTCGGGTGGAATGACCGTTATGCCGTGACCGGGCTACCCTGGCGCCCTGCCCCTGGCGGGGGGCGGAGAGCCACGAGGCGAGAGAACCGGTGCGGCTGGGAACCAGGCGGGGGAGACGGCGGCTCACCCTCACTGCGATCTTGACGGCGATGGTGGCGGCCCTGACGGCGGCCACCGTTGGGCCGGCCTCGGGGTCGGTGCCGGCCCAGCTGCGGGGGGTGGCCACCAACATCTTCACCGCCCAGACCGCCAGCAGCGTGGTGTCGATGGCCGCCTCCCAGCGCTCCCTCCTCTACTACGCCTCTCTCGAGGCCGACACGCCCCAGTCGCTGGCGCTGATAGCCGGCGAGATGGCCAAGGTGGAAGCAGCGGGCGGCAGCGTCGTGCGCCTCACCCTGCCGTGGTCCCTGCTGGAGACCGACTACCGCCAGCCCGGCCAGCCGCCCGACTTCGACCCGGCGGCGGCCGCCCGCATCAGCGGGTTCTTCACCCTGGCCCAGGCCGACCATCTCCGGGTGGTGGTGAACTTCTCCAACAGCCCGTGCGGGCGGTCGTCGGCCCCGTGGAAGAACTGCGCATCGCCCGGCGAGTGGACGACGTACCCGCCCGTGCTGGCCAGCGACTACGGCAACGCCGTGGGCGAGATAATCCGCCGCTGGGGCGCCGACATCTACGGCATCGAGGTGTGGAACGAGCCCAACTCCCAGTTCTTCCTCGACGGCATCGACGAGTGCGACCCCTCCGACCCGGCCGCTGTCATCGGGCCCAGCGCCCTGGCCACTAGGGCGGCCGCCTACGTGCCGCTGGTCGACGCCGCCTACCGGGCCGTCAAGGCATCGGCCTACCCCCACATCGCCGTGGTCGCCGACGGATCGGCCTTCGCCGACACCACCTTCCTGCAGGACCTCTACGCCAACGGCATGGAGGGCCACTACGACGCCCTGTCGGTGCACCCCTACCAGCTGTGGATGCGGTTCTCGCCGCCCCCGACCACCTGCGCCCAGCGCCAGCACGCCCGCCTGGTGTGGTCCGCCTCCGACCCGGCCACCAGCTTCCCCGACCCCGAGTTCAGCTTCGGCGCCGGCCTGGCCGCCATCCACCAGGTGATGGCGGCGCATCTGGACCGTGCCCCGATATGGATCACGGAGATGGGCTTCACCTCATGCCAGGTCGCCCCAGCCCCGCTGCGGGGGGCCACCGGCCAGTGGGTGGGGAACGCCGATCTCACCGGGGCGTGCGTGGGCCCGACCAATCAGGCCGCCTGGCTGGCCCGCTCGTTCCTGATGGCCGCCCGACTGCCCTATGTCGGGATGACGCTGATGTACTCGTCGCGGGACTCCACCCAGAGCGTGGGCCCCTACGCCTTCGACAGCTTCGGCTTCCTCGAGTCCGACCTAAACGCCAAGCCCAGCTACAACGCGGTGAAGGACGCCTGGACCTGTCTGGACTACGGGCCCTGCTCCTGAGCGGCCTCGGCCAGGTCGCGGTAGCGGCCCAGGGCCACCCCCTGGACGGCGGCGTTGCCGAGGCAGGTGGCCTCCGCCGCCCCCACCCTGACCGGTAGGCCGGCCGCCTCCGCCACCAGCCGCCGAAGCAGCTCCATCCGGGCCCCTCCGCCCACCAGCACCAGCTCGCTGAGGTGGTGGCCCAGACCGGCCAGATCGGCCACCACCGCCCCCACCCCGGCCGCCACCGACTCGAGGATGCAGCGGGTGACCACGTAGCGTTCGGCGCCGCCCAGCCCGGCCGCCTCCCGCACGGCGGCCTCCATGTCGGGCGGGGCCGCCCCCATGAACAGCCGGGGGTCGAAGCGGCCCGGCGCCGCCGCCCCGGCCGCCCCGGCCAGGAGGTCGTCGAGGGGCGGGTCCCCCCACGCCCGCCGGCACTCCTCCAGCAGCCACAGGCCGGGGACGTTGCGCAGCAGCCGCACCCCTCCGTCGACGGCCACCTCGTTGGAGAAGTTGGCCCGGTAGGCGGCAGGGGAGAGGTCGGGGGCCCCGAGGCGGACCCCGACCAGCATCCAGCTGCCGCTGGCCACGAATCCGGTGCCGGCGCCGGCGGGGACGCAGGCCACGGCCGAGGCGGTGTCGTGGCCCCCCACCAGGTGCACCGGCACCCCCCGCCAGCGCCCGGCCGGGGTGCCCGGCCGCTCGGGGGCCAGGAAGAGGTCGCTACGCAGCTCCAGGGCCTCGAGCAGGTCGGCGGCCCATCGGGGCCGGCCCGCCTCGAGCAGGCCGGAGGTGGCGGCGGCGGTGTGCTCGCAGTGCAGCTCCCCGGTGAGGCGGTGCACGGCCAGGTCGGCCAGCATCACCAGCCGGTGGGCGGAGTCCAGCTCGCTGCGGGGGTGGGCGGCCAGTTGGAAGACGGTGTTGATCGGCATCAGCTGGATGCCGGTGCGCCGGTAGAGGTGCTCCCGCCCCAGGGCATCGGCGGTGGCCTCCCAGCCCTGGGTGCGGGTGTCGCGGTAGCTGTAGGGGGCCGACAGCAGCCGGCCGGCCCGGTCGACCAGCCCGTAGTCGACCCCCCAGGCGTCGATGCCGATGGAGGCCAGCGGCCCGGCCGCCACCGCCCGGTCGAGCCCCGCCTCCAGCTCCACCATGAGCCGGTCCCACTCCCAGCGCAGGGAGCCGTCGCCGTGGTGCCGGGGCTGGTGGGCGAAGCGGTGGACCACCTCGACCTCGGCCGGGCGGCGGTCGAGGTCGACCACGCTGACCCGGATGGAGGTGGCCCCCAGGTCGGCCGCCGCCACCCGGAGCACGGCTTACAGGCCGGTGGCCCGGGCGGTGCTGCCGCGCTGGTCGGTGACCGTGCGCCGGTAGCCGGCGGCCCGGAAGGCGCCGAGGGGGTCGATGGCGGCCCCGTTGCGGCGGCGGGCCTCGGCCACCAGCGGGCGCACATCGCTGCGGTAGGCCGCCTGCAGCACCTCGGCCGCCCCGGCCGGATCGTTGGCCTCCTGGGCCTCGGCCAGGGCCTGGCGGTCCACGCACAGCGCCTGGGCCAGGGCCAGCTGCAGGGCGTCGGTGGCCTGGATCAGATCCTCGAGAGGGTCCTTCAGGTTGTGGCTCTCGTCGAGCATGTAGGCCAGCGGCGGCATCGACCCGCCGCCGGCGTCGATCAGCTCGAGCAGGATCAGGAACAGTCGGTAGGGGGTCACCGACCCGGTGGTCAGGTCGTCGTCGCCGTAGGAGCTGTCGTTGAAGTGGAAGCCGCCCAGGCGGCCGACCATGGCCAGCCGGCTGACCACCTGCTCGATGTTGGTGTTGGGCAGGTGGTGGCCCAGGTCGACCAGGCACTTGCAGCGCTCGCCGGCCGCCCGGGCCAGCAGCAGGGAGGTGCCCCAGTCGGGATTGACGCTGGAGTAGAAGGCCGGCTCGAACGGCTTGTGCTCGGTGTACATCTCCCAGTCGGGGGGCAGGTGGGAGTGGATGTCGGCCAGGCCCTCGGCCACCCGCTCGAACTGTCCCCGGAAGCTCGCCTGGCCGGGGTGGTTGGTGCCGTCGGCCAGCCACACCGTCAGGGCCCGCGATCCGAGCCTGACGCCGAGGTCGATCACGTACAGGTTGTGCTCCACCGCCGCCTTGCGGGCGCCGGCGTCGACGTTGGCCAGGGAGCCGAACTTGTAGGAGACGGCCCCCCCGGCGGTGGTCGAGGGGTTGTCCTGGAACGTGTTCGAGTTCATGGCGTCGAAGCCGATGCCGGCGTCGGCGGCGTACTGCCGGAGCCCGTCGGGGTCGTCGGGGTCGTCCCAGGGGACGTGCAGGCTCACCGTCCGGTTGGCCCCGGTGACGGCGTTAAGGGCGGCGACGTCGTCGATCTTCTCGTAGGTGTTGCGGGGCTCGCCTCCGCCGGGGAAGCGCCCGAAGCGGGTACCCCCGGTGCCCACCGCCCAGGACGGGGCAGCCACGCTGAAGCGGGCCACCTCGGCCACCACCGCCTCGGCCGAGCGCCCGGTGCGGCCCAGGACGGCGGCGGCATGGGCCAGGTCGGTCTCCAGCGGCGCCAGCCTGCTGGCGTTGTGTCCGGCGATGAGCTCGGCGTCGATCAAGGCTTGACCTCCTCGTGCTGCCTAGCGGGGGAAGGCGGCCGGTATGCCGCCGTCCACCGGGATGATCGTTCCGGTGGTGCGGTCGAGGTCGCCTCCGGCGATGGCGGCGATGGCGGCGGCCACGTCCTCGGGCAGGATCTCCTCGCCCAGCAGGGTGCGCCCGGCGTAGAACCGGCCCAGCTCGTCCTCGGCCACCCCGTAGACCCGGGCCCGCTCGGCCCCCCACCCCCCGGCGAAGATGCCCGAGCCCCTGACCACCGCGTCGGGGTTCACACCGTTGACCCGGATGCGGTGCCGGCCAAGCTCGGCCGCCAGCAGCCGCACCTGGTGGGCCTGGGCCGCCTTGGCCGACCCGTAACCGAGGTTGTCCGGTCCGGCCACCATGGCGTTCTTGGACACCACGTAGACGATGTCGGCCCCGCCGCAGTAGCCGGCCCGGCGGGACTCCACCATGGCGGCGGCGGCCTGGCGGGAGACCAGGAACGCCCCCCTCACCATGACGGCGTGCTGGCGGTCCCAGTCGGCCACCGTCGTGTCCGCCAGGGGCTTGGACACCGACAGGCCGGCGTTGTTCACCACCAGGTCCACCCCTCCGAAGGCCAGGCACGCCCCGGCCACCGCCGCCGTCACCGACTCCTCCTCGGACACGTCGGCGCCGACGGCCCGGCCGGCCTCGCCGATCTCCGCCGCCGTCTTGGCGGCGGCCTCCTCGTCGATGTCGGCCGCCACTACGGCGGCGCCCTCCGCCGCCAGCCGCAGGGCGGTGGCCCGACCGATCCCCGAGCCCGCTCCGGTCACCAGGGCGACCCGTCCGCTCAGGCGGCCCGGCTTGGGCTGGCGGGCCAGCTTGGCCTCCTCGAGGGACCAGTACTCGATGCCGAACTTCTCGGCCTCGGAGATCGGGGCGTAGGACGAGACCGCCTCCGCCCCGGTGATGACCCGGATGGCGTTGCGGTAGTACTCGCCGGTCACCCGGGCGGCGAAGGCGCTGGGCCCGAAGCTCCACATGCCGATGCCCGGCACCAGGACCACGGTGGGATCGGCGCCCCGCATCGGCGGCGAATCGGCGTCGGCGTGGCGCAGGTAGTAGGCCCGGTACTCGTCGCGGTACTCGGCGTGCAGCTGGGCCAGCCGCTCGGTGACCGACTCGATGCCGGCGTGGTAGGCGACGTCACAGAGGAGGGGCCGGATGCGGGTGCGCAGGAAGTGGTCCGGACAGGAGGTCCCGAGGGGCACCAGCCCGGGGGTGCGGGCTCGGGCGAGGAAGTCGAGCACCTCGTCGGAGTCGTCGAAGTGGCCGACCGCCGGCGAGTCGTTGCTGGCGGTGCCCCGGATGAACGGGGCCAGGGCGGCGGCGGCCCGGCGCCGTTCCCCCTCGGCCAGCGGCGCCCGCTCCGGCACCACCGGGCCGAGCGGCTCGGGCCGGCCCCGCCTGGCGATGAAGGCCTCGGCCTGCTCGATCAGGGCCAGCGAGTTGCGCCGGCACTCCTCCGAGGTGGCGCCCCAGGCGGTGAGGCCGTGGCCCCCCAGCACCACCCCCCGCAGTCCGGGCCGGCGCCGGGCCAGGTCCTCGATGTCGGCGGCCAGGGCGAAGCCCGGCCGGCGCCAGCCCACCCAGGCGACCTCGTCGCCATAGCACTCGGCGGTGAGGGCCTCCCCGTCGGCGCTGGCGGCCAGGGCGATGACCGAGTCGGGATGGAGGTGGTCGACATGGGCCGCCTCGAGCAGGCCGTGCATGGCGGTGTCGATCGACGGGGCGGCGCCGCCGGCGCCGAAGGCGCAGTGTCCGAGCAGGCCGAACAGGGCGTCGTCGTCGTCGGGACCGCGGTAGCGCCGGCGCAGGGCCCTCAGCCGGTCGAGGCGCAGCACGGCCAGGCCCTGGCGGCTCAGGGTGCCGATGTCGCCGCCCGAGCCCTTTACGTAGAGGAGCTCGACCGGCTCGGCGGTGACCGGGTCGACGTCGGTGCACTTGCACGAGGTGTTGCCGCCGCCGTAGTTGGTCACCCTCTTGTCGGCCCCGAGGGCGTGCGAGCGCTCGAGGAGGTCGGCCACGACCGCGTCCGGGCTGCTGGCGGCCATCAGCCGACCTTAATCCAAGCCGGCAGGGGGCCTCCGGCGGGCCGGCCGGGGGCGCGCGCCACGGGCCCGCACCAGGGTCACCGGCGCTGCGCTCAACCGGGCGGCGCGGCCGCCCCGCCCCGTCCCCGGCCCAGGCGGGCCTGGGCGTAGTCGGCCGCCGCCTGGCGGCTCTCCGGCTCCCGCTGGGACCACCACAGCAGGTCGGCGTCGGCCCAGGCCTCCTGGAGGCCGGCCCGGCCCATGGCCGCCAGGGCGTCGCGGGTCATGGCCAGCGGTACCTCCGGCATGGCCAGCAGCTCGTCCACCAGGGCCCGGGTGGCGCTCTCGAGCTCGGACCGGGGCACCAGCCGGGTGATCAGGCCCCAGTCGAGGGCTTCGGCGGCGGGGACGGTGCGCCCGGTCATCACCAGCTCGCGGGTGCGGGGCAGCCCAATCTCGCGCACCAGCCGGGGGAGCCCGGCCCAGGTGAGGGGGATGCCCAGGGCGACCTCGGGGACGGAGAACAGGGTGTCCTCGGCGCCGATGCGCAGGTCGCATGACATGGCCAGCAGCACGGCCCCGCCGATGACCCGGCCCTTGAGGCTGGCCACCGTCACCTGGGGGATCCGCTCGAGGGCCTCGAGGGCCCGCTGCCACCGTCCGGACTGGCGCCGGCGCCCGGCCCAGGTTGTAGGCGCCGGCCGCTGCGATGGGCGCAGATCGGCCCCGGCCGAGAAGGCCCGCCCCTCCCCCTCGAAGACCACCACCCTCACCTCGGGCTGGTCAGGCAGGCGGGCGACCAGGGCCTCGAGGTCCTCAAGCACCTTGGGCGACAGGGGGTTGAGCTTGTCGGGCTCATCCAGCACCGCCCGGCAGACGGCGCCTTCATGGGCGGTGCGAAGTCCGGGCACTACCGCCTCAGGCGATGTCGCGCCGCTCGATGAGCCAGGCGGCGAACCCGCCCAGGCCGGCCAGGTAGGCCAGCAGGAGGACGGCGCCGTCCCAGCGGGGCACCAGGCTGGAGTCGCCGGCCAGCCCCGACACCAAGCCGCGGGCGGGCAGGAAGCGGCCGGCCCCGGGCAGCAGCAGCGACAGGGCGCCCTCGGCTATCAGCAGCCAGGCCACCACGACGATGATGCCGGCGACCTGGTTGCGGATGATGCCGCCGACGGCCACCCCCAGGGCGCCGATCAGGGCGATGCCGAGGATCTGCCCGGCGATGTCCCACCAGGTGGCCGCTCCGAAGCCGAGGTGCAGCCCCTTGGCCGCCAGCCACGGCAGACCGAGGGCGAAGATCGCCGCCTCCGTCAGCACGCCGATGAACATGCTGGTGACGATGGTCGCGGCCAGCTTGGCCAGCACCACCCGGCTGCGCCTGGGGGTGGCCAGGTAGGTGTGGTCGGCGGTGTTGTGCCTGCCCTCGTTGGCGATGCAGATCACCCCGAGGGCGCCGGCGAAGATGTAGGCGGTGGCCCCCAGGGTGGCGAAGGACCGGGGGTCGATGCTGCCCAGGCTGCCGGCCCGACCTCCGCTCACGATCATCGTCACCACCCCGAGGAACCCGAAGGCCACCGACAGCAGGGTGAGCAGCAACAGGCTGCGGGTGGTCCAGATCTTGAGCAGCTCGCCCCGCACCAGCCTGGTCATCGGCGCTCCTCCGATCCGGTGAGGGTGAGGTAGATGTCCTCCAGCCCGGCCGTCTCCACCCCCAGCTCGTAGACGGGGATGCCGTGCTCGGCGGCCACCGCCCCGACCAGGTCGGTGCCGGTGCCGTCGACGAACAGCTCGTCGCCGCTGGCCGGCCCGACGGTGAGGCCCCGCTCGCGCAGCACCTCGGCCAGGGCGGTGACGTCCCCGCACCGGACCCGCACCCGGCCGGTGCGGGCGGAGAGGTCGGCGACCGACGAGTGGGCGACCAGGCGTCCCTGGTTGACGATGACCACCTCGTCGACGGTCTGGGCCACCTCGGCCAGCACATGGCTGGAGATCACGATGGTGCGTCCGGCGCTGGCCTGGTCGCGCAGGAACGAGCGCAGCCACCGCATGCCCTCGGGGTCGAGGCCGTTGGCCGGCTCGTCCAGGACCAGGATGCGGGGATCGCCGATGAGGGCGGCGGCCAGGGCCAGGCGCTGGCGCATCCCGAGCGAGTAGGTCCGGGCCCGCCGGCGGCCGGCGGGGGTCAGGCCCACCATCTCGAGGACCTCGTCGATGCGGCTGGTGGGCAGGCCGCTGACGGTGGTCAGGTAACGCAGGTGGCTGCGGCCCCGACGGCCGGGGTGCAGGCCGCTGGCCTCGAGCAGGGCGCCGACGGTCCGGACCGGGTCCTCCAGCTGGCGGTAGGGCCGGCCCAGCACGAGGGCCTCGCCGCTGGTGGGCTGGGCCAGCCCGAGCAGCATCCGGAAGGTGGTCGTCTTGCCGGCGCCGTTAGGGCCGAGGAAGCCGCAGATGGTGCCCTCGTCGACGGTGAAGGAAAGCCGGTCGACGGCGAGGGTCGACCCGAAGCGCTTGGTCAGCTCGCGGATCTCGATGGCGGGCATGGCTCTCCTAGCCGATGGGGTCGGGCGCCACCCGGCGCAGGAGCATGGTGGAGGTGCTGGTCGACTTGGACCCGCCGCCGACCACCGAGGTGGTGACCGAGCGGGAGCTGACGACCAGGCCGAGGGACGGAGCGAACAGGTCCTCGGAGTTGCTGTCGGTGACCGAGGCGGCGTTGACCCCGCCGAAGTGGCCGGAGTCGGTGTAGCGGGAGTGGTCGTCGAGGACCCAGGCCGCCACCTTGGTGCCCCCGATGTCGACCGTGGTGGTGCCGACGACCCGCCCCGAGGTCTGGATCTGTATCGAGAACTGCCCCACCGAGAACGAGA
>DASRBO010000192.1:0-23994 GCA_035653595.1 Acidimicrobiales bacterium
TCGCTGCTGCCGAGCTCGCCGAAGTGCCGCGCCTGGGCCAGGCGGAGCGGGACATCCTGACCCTGGCGGTGTGCGCCCACGATGTCGTGTACCGGGCGGCACCCGGCACGGACGAGCGCGCCAGCGCCGAGTGGGCCCGGATGCGGTTGACGGCGGCCGGCCTCGACCGGGCACCGGTTGAGCGGGTGGCGGCGGCGGTGCTGGCCACGGCCGGGCACCGCCCCACCGGAGATCCGGTGGTCGACTGCCTTCTGGACGCCGACCTGGCCATCCTCGCCGCGCCCCCGCCCGCCTACGACCGCTACGTCGAGGACGTGCGGGCCGAGTACGGCGCTCTCGATGACCGGTCCTGGGCGCAGGGACGGCGCCGCCTCCTCACCACCCTCCGGGACCGACGGCCGCTCTTCCTCACCGAGCCGGGCCGCCGCCGGTGGGAGGAGACCGCCCGGGGGAACCTCGAGCGGGAATTGAGTCTCATCGGGTAGCCGGCCGGCGGCTCCGGTGTCTGCGTCCCAGGCGGCCTCGGGCCCAAGCCGCCGCCGGCGTTCCGGTGAGGATTGGTAAACCCAGCCTGGCTGGACCCCGATGACCAGGAGGTGAGGCCAGCTTCCACTGCCCGGGGGACCCCCGGAACAGGCGGACGAGCCCGTTGATCGGGGCCGGGGTGGCGCAGGTAGTTTGGGCCCCGGCCGGGCACTCGGACGCCGCCCGGCTGATCCCCTCTCACATGAACGTGTTGGCCGTCGTGCTGGTGATCGGATGGGTAGCGGTGGTGGCCGCCGTAGTCGTCTCCGGCTACCTGCACCGGCGGCGGGCCCGGGTGATGGTCGAGGACTTCCAGCGGGCCCGCCAGGCCCTGGCCCGGCGCTCCACCATGGCCGCCATCAGGGATCAGGACGGCAGGCGCCGAAGGGTCGGCTGAGGGGCCGCCGATCTCCATCGCTGGTCACCCGGGACTTTGGTCCGGCCGCCGGTCCGGCCGCCGTTCCCGTGCAGCGGCGCGAAGGCCTCAGCAGGTCGGGGGAGCGGGCAGGGCCGGTTGGCGGGCAGTGCCGTCCTCGAAGGCGGCCAGCTGTCCCAGGTAGGCCTGCCAGCCCCGTCCCACCTGCTGGGCCGAGGCCGGGGGACAGCTGCGCACGTCCTGGCCCGATGCGATCAGGTCTGCTGCCGAGGAGTAGAGCGCCGAGCACCGGGGCCACGGCGAGTGTCCCTGGCACGTGCGGGCGGCGTCGACCAGCACGGTGGCGGCCTGCTTCATGCTCGACTCCACCGCCGCACCCGACCCGGCGGCGGCTCCGGTGCCCACGATGGAGGCGGCCCGGACAGCGGGAGGACGGGGCCGCAGGGCCATGAAGAGGCCCACCCCCAGCGCCGCCAGGGAGATCACCGCCACCACCACGGCGAGCCTTCTGCGCCGGCGGGGCGCGGGCCGGGCCTGCGCCAGGGGAGCCGGAGCGATGCCTGCGGCCGTCGTGGTCACCCGCTGTTCCTCGAGGTCACCGACGACGGCAGCAGCTGCCCCGACGGCTTCTGGTAGGCGATGATGGCCCCGAGCAGAGCCTTGGGATCCACCCCCTTGGTCCGGGCCTGCAGCACCTCGAACATCTGCTTCCCGAACCAGAGATAGAGGTTCACGTCGGGGGTTGGGGAGGTCGCCACCTGGACCCCGTCGACGGTCGTGGTGATGAAGCTGCCCGGCATGACCAGGCTGATGATCTGCTGGCGCTCGCTCTTCTTGTATAGGTCGACCTTGGGCTTGAAGGTGGCGATCTCCAGCGTGCCCACCAGGGTGGAGGACGTGCGGATCTGCCACAGCCGGCCGTCGGCGACCATCGAGCTGGACCCGGCGTTGGCGAAGCGCTTAGTGGCGGGGGAGTACAGGTTGAAGGCGACCGACGTGCCGCCGGCGGTGACTGCGGCCGGCGCCAGCTGGGTGGGGACGGTCTTGAGCGGCACGCTGGCCGCGGCGCTGCCGCAGGAGGCCAGGGCGATCGCCGCTGCTGGGAGGAGGAGGGTCCGTCGCATGGCCTACGGGTAAGGCGGCGGCGGGGCGGTGCCGGCCGGATGGGGCTTGATGGAGTCGAAGGTGCTGTCGTACTTCTGGGTCAGGGTATAGACGACCTTGTTGAATGTGAAGGTGGTGGCGGTGTCCACGTGCTCGCCGACCATGACCCCGCCGTAGTTGGTGGCCACGTAGTACACGTTGGGGTCGCCCGAGGCGGTGGAGTAGGAGTAGTTGCCGGTCAGGTCGGTGATCTGCTCGCTCGACTGGACGGCGTAGGTGTCGACCATGGTCCCGCAGACGTCCACGGCCTTCTCAGCGGTGATCTTGCCCTGCTCGTACATTGCCACGTCGGTGCTGGGATCGATGCCGGCCGAGGTCCAGCTCGCCCCCACCCCCTTGAACTGCATGACCGTGATCGGCGGGGTGGGCTGGAACGTCACCGTGCCTACCGAGCTGTGGGTGATGGTGCGCACCATGTCCAGCTCGTTGGCCGTCACCTGGTAGGTGGTGGTTACGGTGAGGACCGGGTTGGTCTCCACCACGTCGTAGGTGATCACGTTGCCGCTGGACACCGAAAGCTGGCCGGTGGTGTAGGCCTTGTTGCCCACCGCCACGTTCTTGACCTCGGCCGCGGTGTGGTGGGGATACGGCAGGGACAGGAGGGTGATGGTGGCGGTTGAGAGCTTGGCGATGCCGGTGTTGTGCTGGAAGTAGACCCCCGCCGTGGGCGGGCTGGTTATGAACGGGTTGGCCGCCGCTGACGGAACCGCCCCGGCCGGGGCGGCGGGGCAGTGCCACAGGAGCAGGGCGGCCAGGGCGTTGAGCTGCGCCTGGGTCAGGTCCTTGTAGGGAGCCACCGTCGGCAGCTCTCCCAGGGTGAAGCTGGTGGCCGGTATGGGCAGGGGCTGGGCGGCCAACTGGGAGATCGGCGCTGGGGCCTGGGGCTGGGCCACCTGGAAGGCCAGGTTGAGGTCCTCCCGCTTGAGGCCGAACTGAAGCGATGTGGACTGGTTGCCGCAGGCACTCAGGGTGGCGGCCCCGAGCAGGGCCAGCACGGCGGCGGCGATCCGTTGGCGCGATGACAGGGAGCGCACCATCAGCTCCTTCCGGCTCGGGCGGTCTGCGGGCGGCGCAGCCGCAGACGGGGGATGGGCAGGGTGGGCCGCCGGCGGGAAGCCGGGCCCCTTCTGGCGGGCTTGGGCCGGCGCCGGGGGCGCAGGCGGAGGAGGGCGACGGTGGGCATTTCGGCCGAGTAGGGCCGGGCCAGGCTGGCCCGGCTGAGCACGGCCAGCACCCGGGTCTGGAAGGGCTGGGCCCGGAACAGGCGCCGGCGCATGGACTCCGACAGGGCCCGGGCGTCGTTGACCTCCTCGGCCCCGGCGGCCAGGGCCCGGTCGCCGTAGAGAACCCTGGTCACCAACCAGGCCAGCTCGGCGTGCTCGCCGTCGTCGACCACCCGGCGGAGGAACTCGAGCGGGGTGGCGTAGGCGTCGCCCACCCCGAGGTCGGTGGCCAGGTCGCGGAACTCGGCGTACTCCACCGCCACCAGCTCGCGCGCCCCCAGGGCCGTCGCCCACCGCCGCCGGCGAAGCCGGCGGCGGGCCTTCTGGGTGGCGGGCAGGCCTAGGTACCCGAGCAGGAGCAACAGAGCCACGGGCAGGGCCCGTAGGAGCCACATCCGCACCTCTTCATACAGCTGCCTGAGGGTGTTGACCTCGGTGGGGATGTAGAGCTGCACGGCGATGTCGTTGCTGGGCTGGATGGCCGAGGGCAGCTTGTCCTTGTTGTTGTTGAGGGAGGCCTTGGCCCGCGGCGGGGTGCCCACGATCGGCACCCAGCCGTAGCCGGGGAACCAGGTCTCGAGGAACTGCACGGCGTTGCGGGGCCGGATGGTGGTGACCCCGCCCTCCACCTGGCCCCGGTCGAAGCCGAAGCCGATGCGGGAGGGGACCCCGGCCCACCGGGCCAGCAGGGCCTGGGCGGCGACGATGTCGTAGGGCGACCCCTCGTGCGAGCCGGCCAGCAGGTCCTGGACCTTGGACGGCGGCACCGGCTCGGGCACCCCGTTGCCGTTGGCGACCACCACCTTGTTGAGGGCGTTGCGCAGGAAGTCGAGGCGGAGCCACGGATTGGTGGGGGCCTGGGACAACAGGGACGCCACCGCCGGCGGCGGGGGCGGGACCCGCAGGAAGGGCCGCAGCTTGCCCGGCACCGCCCCGGTGGCGCTCTGCAGCTGGGCCGCCGTCGGGTAGGTGGGCAGGTAGATGGTGTAGACGGTGCCAGGCCGCACCCGGCCGGCCCGCACCACGAAGGTGTCGTTGCGGGAGTTGAACGCCACCGCCCCCGGGTCGGGGAAGCTGGCCTTGGTCGGGCTGGCGGTGGTGGGGAACGTGTTGGTGTCCCGCAGGGTGCGCACGTCGAAGCGCACCCCCTGGGTCGGGGCCCTGGTGTTGTCCACCACCCCGCCCGGGCCCAGCGGCCGCAGGTCGGTCTGGTTGAACGGCGACACCAGCCACTGGGTGCCGTCGTAGACGTCGAGGGTGCCGATGACCCATGGGCCGGTGACGGGGGGCGGCCCGCCGTCGGGGGCGCCCACGGTGAACAGCACCACGTCCGGGGCTTGGGAGATGGGGATCGACCGGGGCTTCTGGGGCTTCTGGGTGGGGTTGTAGACCGGCTTGGGGAACAGGAAGCTGCTGTGGTTGAGCAGGATCAGCAGGCCGACCACCGCGGCGAAGGCCGGTACCGCCCGGGCCATCCGCTTGGCCTCGAAGCCCCGGCCCAGGTCGGCGGCGCTGGCCATGTCGCCCCCGAAGAGCACGGCGACGGCGGCGATGGTCGGGACCAGGGCCAGCACCCCGCTCAACAGCTCATGGCCCGGCGCCTGGGAGATGGCGGTAACCCCCACCACCACCAGCGGCATGGCCATGGCCGCCTGGGGCCGGCTTAGCGAGGTCGCCACCCAGGCCACGCAGAAGCCCAGGATGGTGAACATCACGAACAGCACCGGGCGCCAGCCCGGGTCGAAAGGCACCGGCGGACGCAGCAGCCGGCCGCCCCTCACCGCCTGAGCGATGAGGCTGGTCGGGGAGGCGCCGTTGGCGCCGGGGATCGCCAGCACCGCCCCGATGACCGCCGCCACCGGCAGGAGCCCCAACTGGAAGACCAGGCGGGCCGATCGGCGCCGGAGCACCAGCGCCGCCCAGCCCACCCCGAAGGCCACGCCCACGACCCCGAAGACGCGGGCGGACCACGATCCGAAGATGCCGCCGGTCATGAACGCCGCCGCCGCCGCCGACAGCCCGGCCACCAGCAGGGGGCGCAGGACATGGGGGCGGGGCTCGGCGTCGGTACCGCCCGGCGGGGTGCCGGGGGCGACGGGCTCGGCCTCGGGTGCCGCCTCGGTGGGGGCGACGGTCTGGGGATCGAGAGTGGCGGTCACAGCCGGCCCGCCCCCACCTCTCGACGGAAGGCGACGGCCAGGGGGACCCCGGGCCGGATCTCGATGACCTGGCAGCCCAGGGCGGCCGCCGTGCCCAGGGTGTCGGCGGCGTCCTCGTCCCACATGAGGGCAGCGACCAGCACCGAGGCGCCCCGCTGGAGCAGGAAGTTGAGGCGGGCGGCCGCCTCGCGGTCTAGGCGGGGGGTGATCAGCACTATGTGGGTGTCGCGGCTGGGATCGGACACCAGCCGCATGATCGGCTCGACCACGCCCTCGCGCTCGCGCTCGGCCCGGGCCAGGGCGTCGAGGAAGAGCATCTGGGAGTTGCCGCCCCGCAGGGGGCCGGCCAGGCGCTTGGAGTTGCCCTCGAGGGTGACCGAGTAGCCCTCGCGCAGGTGGCGCACACCGAGGGAGGCCGCCGCCTTGACCCCCGCCTCCAGGGACTCGGACACATCCCCCTTGGAGTGGTAGCGGGAGTCGAGGTCCAGGATGATCGTGATCTTGTCGGTGATGCCCTGCTCGGACTCGCGCACCAGGAGCCGGCCGGTGCGGGCGAAGGCCCGCCACACCACCCGGCGGATGTCGTCGCCGGGCACGTAGTCGTGCATGCCGTAGAACTCGAGACCCTCGGGCCACGGCTTGGACACCGGGGGACGGATGGGCGGATCCTCGAACAGACGGGTGAGCGGGCGGTCCTGCACGTACTCCACGCCCGGGTGCACCAGCAGCTCGAACGGCTCGGCCAGCACGGTCTCGCGTTGGGTAAGCCCGAAGGGGTCGCCCCAGCGGGCAACGAGGGGGCCGAGCTGGTAGACGCCGCGGCGGCGGCAGGTGAGCCGGTAGGAGTGGTTGACCTCATCGCCGGCGGCCAGCCCGGCCACCGGTACCCGGGCCGGGCTCCCCAGCGCCTCGGGCACCCGCTCCTCGAGGATGAAGGTCGACAGCCGCCGGCTGGCGACCAGGCCCACCTCCATGGCCACGGTCTCGCCCTCGCCCATGCGGGGACGGGCGTCGGAGCGCCGGCCCTCCAGCGGGAGCGGCCGCCGCCCCCACAGCCAGGCCACCACCAGCACCATGGCCATCCCGTAGGAGAAGAGGTAGAGCGCCCGGCCGGCGATCAGGCGGGCCAGCAGCCAGCAGGCGATGCAGGCAGTGGCCAGGGCGAGCCCCGACGGCGTCAGCCCGGTGTAGCGGGTGATGGCGCGCCGCACCGGGCCCTGGCGGGCCACCGGGCGGACCGGTACCGGGGTCGGTCGGGGCAGGGCGGTCGCCGTCATTGGGCGGTGGAGGCGGCCTTTGCTCGGCTGCGACGGGTCCTACGGGCGGGAGCGGGGGTCGGCTCGGCCTCGGCCGAGGTGCCGTTGGTGCTGGCCGCCTCCTCGGCGAACACCGGCCGGCTGCCGCCGATCCCGAGGGGGGGCTTGATCCGGGTGACGATGCGCTCGAGCACCTGGTCCACGGTCTCTCCCCGCAGCACGGCGTCCGGGGTCATCATGATCCGGTGCCCGAGGACCGGGCGCAGCAGCGCCTTGACGTCCTCGGGGTAGACGGTGTCACGCCCGTCGGAGGCGGCCATGACCCGGCTGGCCTTGCCCAGGGCGATCGAGGCTCTGGGACCGGCGCCCAGGGCCAGGGCCGGATCGGCGCGGGTGGCATGGGTGATGTCGAGGATGTAGGACTCGACGGCGCTGGACAGGTCCACCTGGGAGGCCAGGTCGACCATCTCGAGGATGTCGTCGGTGCTGATGACGGGCTCGATCTTGTCCACCTCGAGGGACACGGCATTGCCCCTCATGACGAGGCGCTCGGCCTCGTAGTCGGGATAGCCCATGGTCAGCTTGAACAGGAACCGGTCCAGCTGGGCCTCGGGCAGCGGGAAGGTGCCGGCCAGCTCGACCGGGTTCTGGGTGGCCAGCACCAGGAACGGCTTGGGCAGCGGGTAGGTCTTGCCGTCGACGGTGACGGCCTTCTCCGCCATGGCCTCGAGCAGGGCCGACTGGGTCTTGGGGGTGGCCCGGTTGATCTCGTCCACCAGCAGCACGTTGGTGAACACCGGACCGGGCCGGAAGTTGAAGCTCATCGTCTTGGTGTCGATGATCGACGAGCCGGTGATGTCGCCGGGCAGCATGTCGGGGGTGCACTGGACCCTCGAGGTCTGGGCGTCCATGGACCGGCCCAGGGCGACGGCCAGCATGGACTTGCCCACGCCGGGGACGTCCTCGAACAGGATGTGGCCGCCGGCGCAGATGGCGGTCATCGACAGCCGGACGACGTCGTCCTTGCCGTGGATGACCGTGTTCACGTTCCCGACGATCTTGTTGAAGATCTGGTTGAACCGTTTGAGGTCCATGTTGGGCTCAGCTCCTTGTGGTGACAGAGTCGGTCACGCCAGTGACCCCGAACGACGGATGGCTTCTTCGCTGGTACCCAGGTAGGACGCCACCACCTGGGGGTGCTCGACGACTTCGTGGGGGGCGCCCCGGGTGACCACGGCCCCCAGCTCGAGGGCGAGCAGCTCGTCGGACACCGACATGATGAGGGGCATGTCGTGCTCGATCAGCAGGATCGAGCACCCGGTCTCGAACTTGATCCGCTGCAGCAGGGGGCCGAGCTCCTCGGCCTCGCTCTGGGCGATGCCGGAGGAGGGCTCGTCCAGCAGCAGCACCTTGGGGCTGGCGGCCAGGCAGCAGGCCAGGTCGACGATGCGCCGGCTGCCGGTGGAGAGCTCGTGGACGAACTTGTCGCGGAAGTCGCCCACGCCGACGAGCTCGATCAGTCGCTCGACCCGGCGGGACAGCTTGGCCTCGGATCGCCGCACGTTGGGAAGGTGCAGGGCGGCCATGACCGTGCTGCGGGCCTCGGCGTGGCGATCGAGGGCGACGGCGATGTTCTCGGCCACGGTGAGGGACGGGAACAGGCGGGCGTCCTGGAAGGAGCGCTGGAGGCCGAGCTTGGCCCGCTGGTCGGGGCCGAGCCAGGTGACGTCCTCCCCGAACACCGATACCTGGCCGGAGTCGGGCTCGACGAAGCCGGAGATCATGTCGAACACGGTGGTCTTGCCTGCGCCGTTGGGGCCGATGAGGCCCAGGATCTCGCCCTCGGTGAGGGTGAAGCTGACCCCGTTGATGGCCGATATGCCGCCGAAGCGCTTGTGGAGATCCCTGACCTCGAGGGCGGGCGGCACCCCTTCCTCGGCGACCGGCCTGGCCTTGGCCCGGGCCGAGGTGGCCACCGGGCCGGCGGCCGCGGCCGAGCCCTTGAGGTACACCGAGCGCAGGATGTCGGGCCGGGCCATCAGCTCGGCGGTGGCGCCGGAGAAGCGGATCTCGCCCTTCTCCATGAACACCGCCCGGCGGGCCACGGTGAGGGCGACGTTGACCGACTGCTCGACGAGGATGATGGTCGTGCCGAGGGCCCCGATGCGCTCGACGATGTGCAGGAGCTGCTCGACCACCGCCGGGGCCAGGCCCAGGGACAGCTCGTCGATCATCAGCAGCCGGGGCCGTGACAGGAAGGCCTGGCCCAGGGTGACCATCTGCTGCTCGCCGCCGGAGAGGTTGCCGCAGGGCTCGTCGAGGCGCTCCCGCAGCACCGGGAAGATGGCCAGCACCTCGGCGGTGGCGCTGCGCACGTAGGCGTCGTCGGAGCGGAACATCCACGCCGCCAGCCGGAGGTTCTCCCGCACGGTCAGACCGGGGAAGGTGCCCCGCCCGCCGGGGCTCATCACGATCCCGCGGGCGGCGTGCTCGGCCGAGGGGAGGTGGGTGATGTCCTCGCCGTCGTAGAAGATCGCCCCGTTGGACGGCGGGGTCAGCCCGGCGATGGCCCGCAGCAGGGTGGACTTGCCTGCGCCGTTGGTGCCGAGCAGGGCGATGATCTCGCCCTCCTGCACCTCGAAGTCGACGTGGAACAGCACCTGCACCTGGCCGTAGTGGACGTCGAGGTCGCGGGCGACAAGCAGCTTGGCCTGGCCCTCCTCCTTGGCGAGGCGGGAGACCTCGGCCGCCATGGCGGCGGCGGTGGCGGCCCGGATGTCTGCCTCCACCTGGCCGCCGGCCGAGGTGAGGATCGCCGCGCCGATGAGGAACACCGGCACCATCGCCAGCATGGTTGCCCGGATGCCGAAGTGGTCCCCGAGGGCCAGGGCGGGGGCGGTAACGAAGGCGCCGGGGATGGCGAAGAACAAGGCGATGGACAGCCCGATGCCTCGGGCCCGCGCCGGTATCACCATGGAGGCCAGGGCGTAGAGGCTGGGGGCGAGGATCGCACCGGCGAAGGAGCTGATCCCGGTGAGGGCCACGGACAGGATGACGTTGGGTGACATGGCCAGACCCACGAACATGAGTCCGGACACCGTCGCCATGAGCCCGCCGTAGGTGATGACCCGGCCCGGGCGGTAGCGCATCAACCGGTTGGAGATGAGGCCGCCGACGATGACCCCGGCGATGGCCAGTGGCTGCTGCACGCTGATGAACAGACCCCGCAGGGCGGGACCGATGTGGAACTTGTCCTGGTAGTAGAAGCCGACCAGGATCCCGATGCTGCCCCCGGAGCCGACCAGGAACGGCAGCGACCAGTAGATCCGCCGGGCGCTGCGCACGCCCCAGGCGATGCGGAGGGACTCGCCCAGAGTGGCGGGGCGCTCGGAGCTGAGGGCGACCTCCTCGCTTGCGCCCATCTCCCGCCGCTCCTGCTCCCCCCGCACCGGCTCCCTGACCTTGACCAGCAGCAGGGCGGCGAAGAGCACGCAGGGGATGGCGAAGAGGAAGAACGGGAGCTGCCAGAAGAACACCGACGCCAGCACTCCGGCCAGGGTGGGGCCGAGGAACTGGGCGGCGTTGAGGGCCAGCTGCCTGGTGGCGAACACGGCCGGTCGGGTCTTGACCGGGTAGGAGTCCGAGAGCAGCGAGAAGTGGGCCGACTCCATGGCCGAGCCCAGGCCGGCCCCGAAGCGGGCTATGCCGAGGAAGAGGAGGGTGGGGGCGATGCCGGTGAAGAAGCCGAACACGCCAAGCACGACCGCCCCCAGGGCGCTCATCCGCACCCGGTTGACCCGGTCGGCCAGGTAGCCGATGGGCAGGGCGGCCAGCAGGCCCAGCACCGAGCTCAGGGTCAGGGCGATGCCGATGCCGGTCAGGCCGACGCCGAAGTAGTCCTTGATCTCCGGGCCCAGCACCCCGAAGGCCGACTTGTCGTAGGCGTCGAGGCCGGCGATGAGGGTGAGGACGAGCAGCGGGGTGGCCGAAACGCCGCCGGTGATGCTGCCCGGACGAAGCTCCCGCAGCAGGTTGCCCAGTCCGGGCCCGGCTGCCTGGGCCAGGGCGGGGGCCTCGACGCTGGGGGCGCTGGGCTCGAGGGTGAACTCGGCCAGCTCGATGTCCTCGGCGCCGTCGTGGCTGTGGTCGACCACGGCCTCGGTGCCGGTGTCGGGGTGGTAGCCGCCGAGGCCGGGGCCGCCGGCGGCCCGCGACCGGCGGGCCCGGCCGGGGGCGTCGTGGCCGTTGCTTCCGGTGGAGCGGCCGTTGGTCTGGCTCACTGGAACCTCCAACCGGCGCCCTGGCTGGCTCCGGCCGACTCGATGCGGGATGGCAGGCGCCACTTGGTCGCGACCTCGGCCGGGGCGCCGTCGGCCCCGAACTTGGGGGCCAGGGGGGCCCGGGCCATCTGGTCACCGCTCAGGCCGAAGCCGCCCAGGAGGCTGGGGACGTAGATGTGGCGGCGGATGGCCACCCGGCGCAGCACGGCGTCGCGGGCCTTGAAGACAATCGAGCCGACCCCACCGGGGAAGAACATCAGGACCAGCAGAACGCCGACGGCGCTGGCGGCCAGCTGGCCCCAGAGGCTGTTCTTGAGGACGACGGTCAGGATGCCCAGGTAGACCGCCCCGGTCAGCGACCCGGCCACCGAGCCCAGGCCGCCGATGACCGCCATCAGGAACATCTGGATGCTCATGTCCGGAATGAACTGGGCCTGGGTGACGGTGTGCTCCTGCACGGCGTAGAGCACTCCGGCGAAGGCGGCGAGGAAGCCGGAGATGGCGAAGGTGATCAACCGGGTGCGGACCAGGTTGATGCCGAAGGCCTGCGCCCCCCGCTCGTTGTCCCTCATGGCGATGAGGACGCGGCCGGCCCGGCTGCGGCGGATGCCCATGGCCACGAACACGGCGAAGGCCAGGCAGAGCAGGCAGAAGTAGTAGAAGTCCCGCTGGTCGGCCAGGTCGATCCAGATGAACTTCGGCCGGTTGATAGACGAGGCCAGAATCCCGCCCATGTAGCGGGGGTTGAGCAGCACCGAGTCGGTGGCGATGGCCAGGGCCAGGGTGGTGACGGCCAGGTACAGGCCCCGGATGCGCAGGGCAGGCAGCCCGATGAGCACCGCCACCACCATGCCGGCCAGCGACGCCACCACCAGCGACGGGAGGAACGGCCAACCGACCCGCCCGATCAGGTAACCGCCGACGAGGGCCCCGATGCCGACGATGGCGAACTGGCCCAGGCTGATCTGGCCCCCCCACCCGGTCAGGACGACCAGGGAGACGACCACGATCCCGTAGATGGCGAACAGGGAGCCGGTGTTGGTCTGCGATGGGGACATCACCCACGGGTAGGCCAGCAGGACGATGGCTCCCACCCCGAGGACCCGGCGGATGCCCGAGCGGACCGAGGGCAGGGAGGCCAGCTCCTTGGGGACCGGGCGCACCTCCTCGGTGGCCGACCAGGTGCCGGTGACGGACTCGTCCTGGCGACCCAGGCGGCGGCGCCGGAACAGCAGCACCACCACGATGACCCCGAGCAGCCCGGCGTCGACGATGCCGGTCTGGGCGAAGGCGAAGTAGACGGCCTCCTGCAGCACGGTCAGGCCGAAGGCGGCCGCCACCGTGACCGGCAGATCCTCCATCCCGCCGATCACCGCCGCGGCCAGGGCCTGAAGGAGGACCCCGGAGCCGATCGAGCCCAGGGACGCTCCGCTGCTGCCCAGCCCGGCGAGGCCCTGGATCGACACCATGAGCACGGCGCCGACGGCGCTCAGGCCACCGGCGATGCCCCAGACGATCATCGACAGGTTGGAGGTGCGGATGCCGAGGGTCGAGGCCCGGTCCTCGTTCTCCGCCGCCCCCCGGATGGCGACGCCCACCGCGCTGGACCGCAGGAACACGGCCAGCCCGGCCATGAGGACCAGGGTCAGGCCGAGCAGCAGCAGGTGGTCACCGGTGATGATGACCGGATAGAGGTTCCACTTGTGGTGCGACAGCGGGCTGGGCGGGGCCGTTGGGCTGGGCTTGGAGTCCCTCATCAGGAACGGCAGCCCGGTGGCCAGGGCGGCCAGGGCCTGGCCGGCGCCCAGGGTCACCACGGTGAGGACCAGGCGGGGGGCCTTGTTGAACCGGCGGATGAAGAGGATCTCCACCAGGACCCCGCAGAACGACCCCGCCAGCAGGGCGGCCGGCAGGGCCAGCCAGTAGCTGACATGCAGGTAGGACTGCAGCTCGAAGAACAGCACCGACGCCACCCCGCCGAAGCCGGCCTGGGCGAAGTTGATGATCCGCGAGGCCCGGTAGACCATCACCAGCCCGATGGCCATGAGGGCGGTCAGGCAGGCGAAGATGACCGACAGCAGCATCACCGACAGCGGCAGCGGCAGCAGGCCCTGCACCTTGGTGGAGCCGAAGGACGCCAGGATCTCCGACAGGGCGAACACGCCGGCCAGGGCGCCGACCATCAAGCCGTAGCGGCGGACCACCTTGAGCCAGCGGCGCCGGCGGTCGGCACGGGCGTCGATGTCGAGCACCGCTGCCTCGGCGGTGGGGGTATCGGGGGCGAGGATGGTCATGGGGTGGGACCACCCGCCAGCTGCATGGAGGTGCTGCTCGGCCCGATCTCGCCCAGCAGCTGGTTGAGGCTGGACACCTGGTTGGTGTTGTCCGGGTTGGGCAGGTTGATGTGCACCGGGGTGCCGTAGTTGGCCAGGTCGAGGGTGTAGGTGAGGTGGTAGTTGTCGCGGTGATCGGTCTGCTGGACGACGTGCAGGACCAGGCGGCGGGGCCGCCCGGAGCTGTCCAGCCACACCTCGTCGTTGTAGAGGGTGCTGTCGTGGACGTTGTCCGATACCAGCAGGTTCTGGATCGCCTGGGTGTCGCGGTCGCTCAGGTTGGTCATCGACGACAGCGCCTTGCTGACGTCGACGTTCATGCGGTAGTGGGTCGTGGCGACCCCGTCGATGGTGGCGGGGCCGATGCGCCGGACGCTGCCGCTCAGGGTTCCGGCCAGCAGGCGGACCAGCAGGACCGGGTTCATGACCGAGATCGGCGTGGGGGAGTGCAGCGCCCCCTCCTGGAACGAGGTGAGGTCGGCGAAGCCGAGCTGGTACCAGCCCTGGCCGGCCGCCGAGGTGCCCGGGCTGGCCGACGTGCCGGCCTGGCGCACGTAGATGGTCCAGTGGTCGAACACGGTGGCCGGCGGCGGGCTGATGACCGACAGGTTCCCGGACCTCGCCTGGCGCACCAGGGCGGAGACGTCGAGCTTGCCTACCTTGCTTGCGGCGCTGGCCAGGCTGACGGCGTTGAGGATGGCGGCCCGGTCGTGGGCGAAGTCGATCTGCAGCGCCAACCCGTCCGAGCGGGAGGTCCGCAGCTGCACGGGCAGGGGGAGGGTGGTGTCGGTGGCGTCGACCACCTGGGAGTACTGACCGGTGGCGGTGCCGGACTGGATGGCCCTGGCAGCGGAGGAGACGAGCAGGGCGGCGTCCTGCTTCCTGGTGGCGTAGCTGCAGGCGCTGAGGCCCAGGGTGGCCAGGGCCAGGCCGGCGGCCACCATCCGGCGGGCGCTCGTGGCGCGGGCACCGGTCGGCCTGGCATTGGAGACGCGGGAGGGCGGCTCAGTCGGAGGAATCCGTACTCCCTTTCTCCTAGCTCTCACGCCGTGGCCTCCCCAATGAGCCCTGCCGACCCCAGCAGCGAGCCCTCCTACCCTTTCATGGGGGTGACGTAACTGTCAATAAGACCGGCGCACGTCGGGCCTGCTTGTATTGACGTTAGCGTAACCAGCGCGGTAGCGTCTAGGCGTGAGTAACGGCCAGGAGGCCCCGACCGCCGGGCGGCGGGTGAGGCTGTCGCGTGACGCGCGGCGGGAGCACCTGCTCGACGTGGGGGCCGAAATCGTCGCCGAGAGCGGCGCCGACAGCCTGACCATGGAGGGCGTCGCCCTCCGGGCCGGGGTGAGCAAGGCGCTGCCCTACCAGCACTTCCAGGACGCCGAGGACCTGCTGGTCGCGCTCGCGACCCGCGAGGCCGCCATCATCGCCGAGCGGACCAGCTCGGCCTTCCTACCCGACGAGACCCTCGAGGCGGGCCTGCGCCGCAGCCTGCAGGCCTACTTCGACATGGTCGAGGAGCGGGGAGCCCTGCTGGGGGCGGTGTTCCAGTACCGGTTCAGCCCGGCCCGCCAGGTGGAGGTGGACGAGATCTGGGCGGCGACCGCCTCGTTCTTCGCCCACCGCTTCGCCAGCGAGCTCGGCCTGTCGCCCCGCCTGGCCCAGGCCGGCGCCTACATCCTCCTGGCGGCGGTCGTCGGGGCCCAGCAGGTGTGGGTCGGCGGGCTCATCAGCCGGGCCGAGGCCGAGTCGATGCTGGTGCACATGATGGTCGACGGTCTCGCCGGCCTGGTGGCGGAGAAGGCCTCGCAGGGCGACGGCCAGTCGGCCGGCGGCAAGACCCTCTCCAACGGCAAGTCCAAGGTCAGCAGCCGGCCGGGCTGAGCCGCCCGCCGCCGGCTGAGCGGAGAACAGGCGATGCTCGCTCGGATGTAGCGTCGCCGGGGGGCTGGGGATGCAGAAGCGACCGAGCGGGAGCAGGACGGCCGAGCAGTACGTGCCGCTGGCCTATTTCGCCGTGGTGCTGCTGCTGCTGTTGGCGGTCCTGCCCAGCATCCTCCGACTGCAGCCTCCGGTGCAGAACAACTCCGAGTCGCTGTCGCCCAACGCCCCCAACAACCACCAGAACTCGATCATCGCCGCCCTGAGCGCCGCCTCCAGCGGAACGGCCGGGTCGGGCAACGGTCTGGGGTCCAACGGCATCGGGGGGGCGGGCAACGGCGGCATCCCGCCAGCGCCCAGGTACGTGCCCCGATCCTGTGACTTCGGGATAGGCAACCCGCCCCGTCAGACCTTCTCCGTCTACGCCGCCCCGTGCGCACCGGCCTGGCAGGGCAACAACGGCGGCGCCACCTACCGGGGGGTCACCGCCAACGAGATCCGCATCGCGGTGGGGGACCCGGACAGCGGCTGGGGTAACGACGGGCCCGTGCCGGTGGCGGAGAGCTCCAACGAGAACAGCGGCCAGCGCACCCTCACGGTGCTGCAGCAGTGGTTCAACAGCCGCTACCAGTTCTACGGCCGGCGCATCCAGTTCTACGTGGTGAACGGGAGCGAGACCACCTCAAACGAGGTCGCCGCCGCCGACGAGGCCAACGACGAGTGGCACGTTTTCGCCGCCGACGAGTCCCGCGAGCCGACCATGACCGAGCTGGCGCGCCTGGGCATCATCGACTTCGCCGACGTCACCGACCAGCTGCCCAAGGACTACTACAGCGCCCACCAGCCCTGGTTGTACGGGATTGGCATGGACGCCACCGAGCTCGTGCAGCTGGGCGCGGAGATGGTGTGCAAGCAGCTCAACGGCAAGGACGCCACCTATGCCGGCGACCCCGTGACCCAGCGCACGAAGCGGCGCTTCGGTCTCATGGTCCTCGACGACGGCTCCTACAGCGAGGTGGGCCCGATGATGCAGCATCAGCTGGCCCAGCAGTGCGGAGCGAGCCTCGCCGCCATCGTGGGCTTCCACTCCAGCAGCGTGATCGGGGCCGAGGACGAGCAGGCGGCGGCCACGGCGGTGGCCAAGATGCGCGAGGCCGGCGTCACCACCGTCATATCCGCCATCGACTGGGTCACCGCCGCCGCCGTCACCGCCGAGGCGGCGTCGGAGGGCTGGTTCCCCGAGTGGTACTACAGCGGCGCCGGCTCGATCGACTGGGCGACCAACGGGGAGGCCCAGAACCAGGCCGAGTGGGCCCATGCCTTCGGGGTCACCTCGATGGAGATACCGAGGCCGCTGGAGGACACCGACTGCTACAGAGCCTATGTCTCCATCGACCCGGCCAACACCCCCGACGGCGGGGTGTGCGGGCACTTCCTCGAATACACCGAGCTCGCCAACGGCATCCAGGAGGCCGGGCCCAACCTCACCGCCCTCAACTTCGAGAACGCCCTCTACCGCCAGGGCATCAGGCCCCCGGATCCGCTGTGGTCGATCGGAGGCGGGTTCGCGCCCGACCACCACTCCTTCGCCGACGTGGTGGCGATCTTCTGGTGGAGCGCGTCCCAGCAGAGCCCGGGCGGCGGACCACCGGGGACATGGGTCTATGTCCAGAACGGCCACCGTTACGCCCCCGGCCAGATCCCGGCCGGCGACATCGGGCTGTTCCAGTCCGGAATAACCCAGGCCCCCCCGACCTGAGCGGGCCCCGACCGAGCGAGGTGGATGGATGCAAGAGCTGAAGGACTCCAGCGCCCTGCGGGCAGACCCCGACCGACTGCGGGCCCGACTGCGTTCGGACGGCTACCTGTTCCTGCCCGGCCTCCTTGATCCGGGCCCCCTGGCCGCCCTGCGCTCGGTCATCCTGGGCACGGTCGCCGAGCACGGCTGGCTGGCCGAGGGGACCGATCCGGACGACGCCGTGCCATCGGACCCTCCTCGCTTCCACATGGGCAAGGGTTGGCGGCGGGCCTACATCGCCATCCAGCGCATCGAGGCCTTCCACCGCCAGGCCTTCGACCCGGACGCCGTCGCCCTGGTGACCGGGCTGCTCGAGGAGCCGGTCCTCGTGCACGGACAGCGCATAGCCCGGCTCATCTGGCCGGTGCTCGGGGACGAGCCGCCTCCGACGACCACTCCTGCCCACCAGGACTTCACCCACATCCAGGGCACACCCGACGTCATCACCACCTGGATCCCCCTGGGCGACGTGCCGGCAAGCTCGGGTGGTCTGCGGGTGCTCACCGGCTCGCACCGCCAGGGCCTGCGCCCGGTAGAGGCCAGCTCCGGCGCCGGCGGCCTGCGCTCGCTCGTCGACGAGGACGACGACCGTTGGGCCACCGCCGACTACCACCTGGGCGACGTGGTCTGCTTCCACTCCTACACCGTGCACGGCAGCCTGCCCAACACCTCCGACCGGCTGCGGCTGTCGGTCGACTACCGCTACCAGAGACTGTCCGAGCCGGTGGCCGAGCCGTCGACCCGCCCGCACAACTGCCCCTACGTGCCCGACTGGCCCGAGCTCCTCGACGGGGTGGACTGGGTGTCGACCGAGTGGGCCCGCCTACCCGAGGGGGCCGAGGTGGTGGCGATGACCATGCCTGGCGAGGCCGGCCTCGACCAGTGGGTGCAGCAGCTACAGGGGGCGAGGTCGAGGCTGCTGGAGGATGCCGGGGCCGTGTCCTGACGGGGCCGCCACCGGCATCAAGCCGCCGGCATCAAGCCGCCGGGGCGCTGAGGGCGCAGACCTCGGCGAATGTCTGGCGGGCCAGCTCGCACAACCGGCCGGCCTCCTCCCAGCGGTCCACCTCCTCCACCCGCCCGGCATCGGTCGGCACCGTCTGGGCGTAGTTGATCGCCGCAGGCAGCAGCTCGGGGGCGAAGACGATCACGTCGCCGGGGCCGGCCTCGGCCAGGAAGCCCCGGAAGGACTCGGCCCACAGCCGGCGGTGGTGCTCGACGGCGGCGCCGGCCCGCGCCAGCGGCACCTGGATGCAGCCGGAGTCCGACACCCGCCCGTGCAGGAAGCGCACCCGCTCCAGCACCGGGGCCATGAAGGCCACCTTGGCGTCGAAGTCGCCGTAGGTCATCTCCAGCCCGGTGTACCAGTGGGAGAAGTCGCCGTTGAACCGCAGGTCGGGATGGCGCTCGACCAGGCGCACCGTGCGCCAGATGTCCTGGGTGACCGTGGCCCGGTGCAGCTCGACGAATAGGGCCAGCCGGTGGCGGTCCGAGGCGGTGACCACGGCCTCGGCCAGGCGGTCGACGGCGTCGTCGTCCTCCAGCCCGGTGCCCAGATGGAGGGTGGCGGCATCGACGCCTGAGGCGGCCCACTGGGCCACCGCCTGGTCGACCTCGGCCGGCTCGAGGAACCTCCCGGATGTGGTGGCCCGCAGCCCGGCCGCCTTCGTTCTGGCCGGATTGCCGCCCTGGACGCCCTCGTAGCCGGCGGCGGCCACGGCGGCGAGGACGGCCTCGGTGCCGCCCGTCGGGGCGCTGGACCACTCAGGCAGCAGGGCCAGGGTCCCCAGGTTGAGGTCGCAGCGCAACCGGGGCGCTCGGTCGGAGCCGTCGTTGACCGCCATGGGCGGTGTCATCGCCGCCCCCTTCGACCGGTCAGACGGTGATGCCGAACAGCTCGGCGAAGTTCTGGCTGTAGAAGCGGCGTCGGACGTCCTCGGGGGTGCCGGCCGCGTCGAAGGACCGCTCGAAGCGCCCCAGCGGATCGCGCCCGCCCTCGACATGGGGGTAGTCGGTGCTGAACAAGAGCAGCTCCGGTCCGACCTGTTCGGTGATCCAGCCCACGTCCTCGAAGGGGAAGGGGGTGAACCGGAGGTGGCGGCGCACGTACTCGGACGGCCGCAGCTTGAGATCGGCCAGGTCGGGCTCGGTCTTGCGGAAGGCGTCCTGGGCCTGATCCAGCCGGCGCAGGAGGGTGACCACCCACTCGGCCCCCTGCTCCACCGACGCCCCCTTGAGCGACGGGAAGCGGTCGAAGAGACCGTCGAGCACCAGCAGGGACAGGAACATCTCCGGGTACCGGTGCAGGCCGATGAAGTCCTTGGACCGAATGTTCTCGCCGCCGCCGCCGAAGTCCGGCGGCACCGGTCGACCGTTGTTGCGGAACGCCGGCGGCAGGAGGACGCCACCGCCTCCGATGTGAACGGCGAAGGGCACCCCGGCCATGGCCAGGGTGTCCCACACCCCATCGTAGTCGGGATGGGTGGGGGAGCGGTCGGGCGGGGCCACCGTGGGCACCATGACCGCCGCGCAGCCGGCCTCGACGGCGAAGCGGGTCTCGGTGACGGCCCGCTCGGGGTCAACCAGGGGGACGTAACCGACCGCCATGAGCCGCTCGTCCTCGGAGCAGAACTCCACCATGGCCCGGTTGAGGGCGCGGACGGCGCCGTAATAGACGTCGAGGTCCTCGTAGATGAGGACGGGGAACAGCCCGGCGGAGGTGAACACCAGCTGGCGCTGGAAGCCGAGCACGTCGAGGGCCCGGGACCGCTCGGTCGGGTCCCATGCCCCCAGGGCCTCGTAGCCCTTGCGGTTCATGATCTCATCCGCCGAGCGCTGGGCGAACTTGGGGTGGGAGTTGCGCTTGGCGACCACTGCTTCGGCCTTGTCGCGGGTGAAGCCGCCCGGGATGAGGGGCCGCAGCCGGTCGCGGATGGACGGGTCGGCGTGGTCGACGATCCAGTCGGCCGTCTCCATCACATGGCTGTCGGCGTCCAGATAGACCCGACCGGTGGCGTAGGTCATGGGCTCCCCTCGAGATCGGACGGGCTGGCCGCCCAGCGCTAGTAACGCTAACCTCATTACAACTTAGCCGCAACCCCTGGCCCGACTTGGCGTCCGTATGGCGTGGGCTAGTGTGGTGACGGTACCGTAAGCGACACTTGCTGGGTCCTGGGGAGGCAGTGCTGGCCACGAACCGCCGGAAAGGCGACCGGTCGCTGGAGAAGTATCTGCCAGTCGGCTACTTCGCCCTGGTGCTGGCGATCGTCCTGGTAGTCCTGCCCAGCGTCCTGCGCCAGCAGCCGCCGACGCAGAACAACACCGAGGCGCTGTCGCCCAACGCTCCCAACAACCACCAGACCTCGATCATCGCCGCCCTCCACGCCGCCAGCTCGGGCACGGCGGGCATCGGCAACGGCATCGGCAACCAGGGTCCCCCCGGCCTCGGCGGGAACGGGCCGGGCGGCGGCGGCGCCAGCAACGTGCCGCGCTCGTGCCCGTTCGGCTTCGGCAACCCGCCCCGCCAGACCTTCTCCGTCTATTCGGCGCCCTGCGCCGCTGCCTGGCACGGCAACAACGGCGGGGCCACCTACCAGGGGGTCACTGACGACACGGTCCGCATCGCGGTGGGCGACCCCGACACCGGCTGGGGCACCGACGGCCCCGTCCCCACCACCGTCACCTCCAACGAGAGCGCCGGTGAGCGGACCCTCACCGTCATCCAGGACTGGCTCAACAGCCGCTACCAGTTCTACGGCCGGAGGTTGCAGTTCTACCTGGTCAACGGGAGCGAGACGCCCTCCAACGAGGTGGCCGCCGCCGACGAGGCCGCCGACGAGTGGCACGTCTTCGGCGGGGCCGAGGGCCGCGAGGCGACCATGACCGAGTTCGCCCGCCAGAAGATGGTCGACTTCGGGGACACCATCGACCAGCTGCCGGCCTCGTACTACAACAGCCACGACCCGTGGCTGTACGGCATCGGCATGGACTCCACCGAGCTTTCCCAGCTCGACGCCGAGATGATCTGCAAGCAGCTGTGGGGCAGGAACGCCTCCTACGCCGGTGACCCGACCATGCAGACCCAGAAGCGCAAGCTGGGCCTCATGATCCTCGACGACGGGTCCTACTCCCAGGTGCAGGGGATGATGCAGCAGGACATGGCCCAGGACTGCGGGGCGAGCTTCGCCGCCGTGGTCGGCTTCCACTCCAGCACGGTGGTGGGCGCCGAGGGCGACCAGCAGGCCACCGCCACCGCCGTGGCCAAGATGCGGGCGGCCGGGGTCACCACGGTGGTGTCGGCCATCGACTGGGTGACCGCCATCGCCGTCACCAACGAGGCCGCCGGCGAGGGTTACGTCCCCGAGTGGTACTACAGCGGCGCCGGGTCCATCGACAACAACGGCACCAGCCGCGACCAGAACCAGACCGAGTGGGGCCACGCCTTCGGGGTCACCTCGTTCGAGATCCCCCGGCCCCTACAGGACACCGACTGCTACCGGGTTTACGTCTCCATCGACCCGTCCAACACCCCGGACAGCCTGGTCTGCTCGAACCACTTCTTCGAGTACGTGGAGATCGCCAACGCCATCCAGCAGGCTGGGCCCCACCTGACCCCCCAGACCTTCCAGCAGGGCCTGTTCTCCATGGGCATCCGGCCGCCGAACCCCAACTGGTCGATCGGGGGCGGCTTCGGGCCCGACCATCACTCCTACGCCGACGTTGTCTCTATCATCTGGTGGAACCCGTCGGCCACGGCGGTCGACGGCAACGCTGGTAGCTGGGAGTACGTCGAGAACGGGGCGAGGTACGCCCCGGGCCAGATCCCGACGGGCGACCTGGGCCTGTTCAAGTCGGGAATTACACAAGCACCCAGCGACACCGGGTGAGATAGGGGGGGTCCCAAAAGTGCTTCCGTACGAAGAGTCATCCGCCCGCGTCACCGGTCCCGTGCCGGGGGCCGTCACCAGGGCCCGTACGGTCCTGATCGTCCAGATCGGCCTGTGGGTCCTGGGCGTCCTCATCACCATCGGCGCCGGGGCGGCCCGGGCCTCCAAGCACCCCGCCACCACCGTGGCCAAGCCCCACGGGGCGACGGCAGCGGTGGGAGCCCTTGCCGGCCTCATCGGGCTGGTCGCGCTGATCTGCGTCATCGTGGCCGCCGTCAACCTGCCCAAACTGCGCCGCAGCACCTGGACCATGGCCACCTGGTCCGAGGCCGCCCTGGTCGTGCTGGCCGTCCTCGGGCTGGCGGTGAGCAAGGGGAACCCCTACAGCATCATCAGCGGGCTGATCAGCCTCGGCCTGGCCGCCACCGCCGTGTACTTCCTCACCCGCCCGGAGGCCAAGTCCGCCTTCGGCCCCGGCCCCGGCCCCGGCCGAGCCTGAGCCCCGCTCGGCCGGCAGCGGCGTGAGCGACCCGGCCGCTCTCGGCGCCGTCGGGCTGGCGGCGCTGGACAACTTCATCGGGACCTTCAACTCCCGCAACGCCGACGCCTGGGCCGCCAGCCTGTCCTATCCGCACGTGCGGGTGTCGCCCCGCCAGGCCGTCGCCGCCGTCACCCCCGACGAGAGGTCGTACGCGGCGGCGACGAACTACCACGCCGCCGACGCCATGGGTTGGGACCACTCGGAGTGGGACGCCAAGACGGTCCTGGCTGTGTCGGACACCAAGATCCACGCCTCGGCCCAGTGGTGCCGGTTCAACGCCGCCGGCGAGCGGATACTGGTGAACAACGTCTCCTACGTGATCACCGACGTCGGTGGTCGCTGGGGCATCCAGGCCCGGTTCGGGGTCGACTCGCCGCCGCCCGCCGACCCCAGCGGTGCCATCGGCCGGGCAGAGGGGGCATGGGAGCGGGTACTGGCGGCGGCCGGCGACGGCAGCACGGCAGCGGCGACGGAGCTGGTGCGGCTGCCCTTCAACATCATCGAGGTGGGCGACATCAAGGTGGCGAGCAACCTCGAGGATGTGCTCGCCTACCTCGGAAACCTCGCCGCAGGCACGGGGCCCCAGGAGACCGTGGCGCTGCAGGCGGGGGACATGGGGGTCAACCTCGGGGTGACGCTGACCGGTAGCGGGGGGAGCCGCCGCCACGCCCTGGTCCTGGTGGTCCTGGACGAGGAGGGGGCCCGGGTGTCGGCCGCCTCGGTGATCGACGACGCCCACCTAGTGAGCACCCGGACCAGCTGACCGCCGGCGGCGACGCCGCTCCATCTCCAGCTCCCGATCAGGCGTCACCGGCGCCACCGCCAGGGCCGTCGTCTGTCGAAGTCGGCCGGCATGACTCCCCTTCAGGCCCGGCCTCGATCGTTCGCTTTAGTGTATTGATTACATCTAGTGTAGCAAGTACACTTATCTCTATGACACCGCGCTCCCCAGCCCTGGCCGCGTCGGAGGTGGCGGCGTCGGAAGTGGCGGCGTCGGAAGCCGCGACGGAGGTGGCCGCGACGGAGGTGGCCGCGGCCGACTGCCAAGGCATCATGCGCCGGGCGCTGGCCGACCCGGTCCGGCTCCGCATCCTCGAATCGCTCTGGGAGGGCCCCAAGACAGCCAAGGCGATGGGGGACCGGTTGGGCATCCTGCCGAACCGGCTCTACTACCACCTGAGGACCATGGAGGAAGCCGGTCTGGTAGCGGTGGTTGGAGCCGAGCTAGGGGGCAGGCTGGCGGAGCGGGTGTACGGCGCCACCAACCTGCAATTCGGCGATGAGCTGATGGGGTCGCCCTCGGAGGAGCGCACCGCGGTTCTGGCCGCCATGTTCCTGGCCACCGCCGAGGAAGTGGCCCAGGTGGACCGCCGAGGTGGGACGATCACCGGTGCCACCCGCGGTGTGCTGCGGACCACCCCGGAGGCTCTGGCCAGGGCGGTCGACGGCGTGGTCGCCTTGATTGAAGAGGCCAGGCGGGCGGGGGGCGACGCACAAGCCGTCGACTACCGGTTCGCCACGGTGTTCTACGACCCCAGCGTCATCAGTGGTCCCGGTGCCGAGCCGCAGGAG
>DASRBO010000193.1:0-2970 GCA_035653595.1 Acidimicrobiales bacterium
GGGCGGCATCGGCGGCGATGGGGGTGTCGACCTCGGGCGGAGCAAGCGGAACGACGCCGACCAGCGCAGCCAGCGCGCTGAGGTCCAAGACCGCCGCCCCCAGCCGACTCACGCACCTCCTCGGCGCCGGGCCAAGAACTCCTCCCAGGTCATCGGCTTCCGACCCGCACGGCGGGCCCGCAGCTGGTCCTCGAGCTCGGGGATCGTCGCGGCGCGGGCGATCGCCCGCCGGGCCAATTCCTGCATGGACACACCCTCGCTCTCGGCCCGTCGAGCCAGCCGGGCAAGGACATCCTCATCGAGGTTCTTCACCGTGATGTCGGCCATCAACCCCACGATACCGCGACGGTTCCAGAATCGCCACCGTCGTGGTTGCAAGGCTATGGCCGCCGACGTTCGCCGCCAGACCATTCGGAAACGTCATGGGCCTTCCCTGGTCACCGCCCCCCGCCCCGGGCCTGATCGGTCCGTTCTCGTTCCTGACGTTCCCGCAGCATCCGGGCCGACTCGCGCTCCCGCAATCCACACCCAAGGCCGAACGGCAGCCGCGCTCTCGTTGAGGCTCTCGGCAGCGTGGTCGTCCGCCGCGACTTGGTAAGAACAACGGCATGCTGTCTGGTATGACCACAGTGGGGAAGGTGACGGTGAGTTTGCCGGCCGAGTTGCTGGCTCGGATCGAGGAGCTTCGCCATGGCCGCCACGCCAGCCGGTCCGAGACGGTGGCGGAGTTGTTGTGGCGGGGCTGGCGGCAGGTGGAGGCCGAAGAGCGCGAGGCCCGCTACCGGGCCGCCTATGCGGACCAGCCCGAGACCGATGACGAGCGGGCGTGGGCCGAGGAGGCGGCCACCGACCTGCTGGCCGAGGCTGATCCCCACTGGCAGCACGACGCGCCCGCTCCCACCGGCCGCCAGCCACGCCGCCGGGTCACCCGGTCGTCACGCACTGCCTGATGCGCCGCGCTGAGGTGCGGTGGGCAGAGCGCCCGCCCGGCCAGCGGCATCCGGTGCTGCTGTAGTCGTGGGACGCCCACGGCGACTAGACATCCCACCCCTCTAACTCGTCAAGCGGCGGCTTGCTGTCGGTGTCCCCAGGCGGTGTGTTCGTCGTAGGGGGTGTGGTGGCGGAGGCAGCCGTGGAGGATGCCGACGAGGCGGTTGGCGAGGACTCGCAGGGCTCGGTGGTGGCTGTCTCCTGCGGCTCGGTGTTGGTCGTAGAAGGCTCTGGCGCCGGGGCTGGCGGTGAGGGCGGCGAAGGCCCAGAGGTAGCAGGCGTCGGCCAGTCGGCGGTTGCGGGCGTAGCGGGCGAGGACGACCCGTCGGGTGCCGGACGCTTTGGTGATGGGTGACGTGCCGGCGTAGTTCTTGCGAGACTTGGCGTCGGCATAGCGGTTCGGGTCGTCCCCGAACTCGCCGAGCACCCGGGCGCCGAGGATCATCCCGAGTCCTGGCAGGGAGCGGATGATCTTGGCGTCCGGGTGCTGTTCAAAACGGTCGGCCAGTTCGGTCTCGAGCTGACGGATCTGGGTCGTGAGTTCGACGATCACGGCCACCAGGGCTCTGGCCGAGGTGCCCATGGCATCGGCGACAATCGTGGGGGCTTCGAGTTGAGCGCCGCGCAGCGCCCCCTGGATCTCGATCGCCCGTTCCTCGACCCGGCGCTGACGACCGGCCCGGCGCAGCACCGCCGCGATCTTCGACTGGGAGAGACGCCGCCCGAGCGTGGGGGTGGGGGCGATGGCCACGATGGCCAGGGCGTCGGCTGAGCCGAGTTCATCGAACGCGTCGAGAACCGCGGGATAGAACTCGCGCAGCGTGGAACGGAGCTGGTTCAGCTGCCGCTGGCGGGTCCAGACCAAACCCTGGTGGGCTCTGGCCAGCACTTTCACCACCTCGGCCACATCGCTGTCGCCGGCGATCGGCCGGTGGTTGTGGCCATCGGTCCGCGCCAGTTCGGCCAGGATCCGGGCATCACCAGGATCCGATTTCGCTCCCGAAGTCGAGTGTCGTTCCCGGTAGCGGGAGGTCGACATCGGATTCACCGCCAACACTGTGTAGCCCGCCGCCACCATGGCTCCGATGAACAGCCCCCGATCGGTCTCGGTAGCGATCACGACCTCGGTGGGTTCATCGACGAATGGGGCGACCAGCTCGTGGAACCGAGCGACGCCTTCCACCCCTTCTGGCAGCCGGGCCTTCGCCAATCTCCGGCCATCGGCATCCTCGACATGGACATCATGGTGGGCCTCGGCCCAGTCATGACCGACGAACACTTTCCCCACCAGCAACCTCCTCGTCACGACCGGATCGAGCCCGAGGCGACCAGCAGCCCGCTAATGGTTCAGTGTTCGCGACACGTCATCCCACCAGCCATCCAGGCCAACCTCACCAACTGGCAGGCGCACGATCTAGTCGTAGAGCTCAAGACCCTGCGGCCGCCAGTGCTGACCTGCCAGCGGCTCGGGACCAGCCTCACCCAGTCAGTGGCCGAGGTGGTCGATCCCCATTAGCGTTCCGTGCCATGGGGATGTGGCAGCGCGTCTCGACCGTCTTCAAAGCCAAGGCCAACAAGGCCCTCGACCGGGTCGAGGATCCCCGGGAGACGCTCGACTACTCCTACCAGCGGCAACTCGAGATGCTCCAGAAGGTCAAGCGGGGGCTCGTCGACGTGGCCACCTCCCGCAAGCGGCTGGAGCTGCAGGGCGAGCAGTTGCAGGCCAAGGCGGCCAAGCTCTTCGAGCAGGCCCGGCGGGCCATGGCCGCCGACCGGGAGGACCTGGCCCGGGAGGCCCTCACCCGGCGGGCGGCCATCGAACCGGAGCTCGAAGCGCTCAAGACCCAGCACGCCCAGCTGCTGGCCGAGGAGACGAAGCTGGCCGAGGCGTCGAAGCGCCTCTCGGCCCAGGTCGAGGCCTTCCGCACCCGCAAGGACACGATCAAGGCCAGCTACACCGCCGCCGAGGCCCAGACCAAG
>DASRBO010000194.1:0-18077 GCA_035653595.1 Acidimicrobiales bacterium
CGGCATAGAACTCGGAGTCGGAGCCTGCATCGGCCCGGTCGAAGAAGCCGGGCGGGAAGTGGGCATCGACGTGGCGCACCGCCGCACTCTCGCGCAGGTCGCCGTCAGCCCCGTCGCCGCCTATCGTCGCCGAGCATGACCGACAGCCGGCTTCCCTACCTACGCCGCGAGCAGCTCGACGACTCCGGCATGGCCCTGTGGGACGCCATCACCGCCACCCGGGGTGCCTCCGTTGTCGGCGGGGAGGGCGGCCTGGTGGGCCCGTTCAACGCCTGGGTCCACGCCCCCGGCGTCGGCGCTCGCATGTCCGCTCTCGGTGCCACCCTGCGCTTCGAGACCTCCATCGACCGCCGGCTCCTCGAGCTGGCCATCATCACGGTCGGGGCCCATTGGAGGGCGGAGTTCGAGTGGTGGGCGCACTCCCGCATGGCCCGCGAGGCGGGGGTGACCGACGAAGTCATCGAGGCCATCAGAGAGGGCCGGGTTCCGAGCTTCGCCGACCCCGCCGAGGGCGTCGTGCACGCCGTGGCGTCCCAGCTGGCGGCGACGGGCGGGCTGGCCGATGCCACCTATGGCGAGGCCCATCGGCTCCTGGGTGACAGGGGATTGGTGGAGCTGGTCTCGCTGTGCGGCTACTACACCCTCGTATCGTTCACGCTCAACGCCTTCCGGGTGCCCCTCCCGCCCGGCGTGGCCCCGGCCTGGCCGTCCTGAACGGGCGGCCGAGCGCCAGCTGACCCCCTCCGCTCCCACGGGCGGCCCCGTCGGGCCCGCCGGGCTGGCTTATGCCAGCCCGGCGGGCCGCTGGGTGTTGGTCGCCACTGTGCTGGGATCGGGCCTTGCCGCCCTCGACGGCACCGTGGTCGGCATCGCCCTGCCGGTGATTGGCCACGACTTCCGGGCCGACACCGCCGCCCTGCAGCTGATCGTCACCGGGTACCTGCTCACCCTGGCCGCACTGTTGCTCTTGGGGGGCGCCCTGGCCGACCGATTCGGGCGACGGCGCGTCTTCGTGGTGGGCGTCGTCTGGTTCGCGCTGGCCTCGGCGGCCTGCGGGTTGGCGACGTCCACCGACCTGCTGGTGACGGCCCGGGCGGTGCAGGGCATCGGCGCCGCGCTGCTGACGCCGGGCAGCCTGGCCATCATCGAGGCGTCGTTCGCCCCCGACGACCGGGGCCGGGCCATCGGGGCGTGGTCGGGCTGGGGAGGAGTGGCCACGGCCGTCGGCCCGCTGCTGGGCGGCTATCTCATCAGCGCGGTGTCCTGGCGGCTGGTGTTCTTCATCAACCTGCCCGTGGCCGTGGCGGTCGTCCTGATCGCCTCCCGCCACGTGCCCGAGTCGACCGACCCGTCGGGCGGCGGCATCGACCTCCTGGGAGGAGCTCTGGCCACCATCGGCCTCGCCGGCATCACCTACGGCATCGTCGCCTCCGGTCGTGACGGGTGGACCGCCCCGGTGGCGATCGTCCCGCTGGTCGGCGGCGGCATCGGGCTCGGCCTCTTCCTGGCCCGCGAGGCGACCGCCGCCAAGCCGATGCTGCCCATGTCGCTGTTCGCCGAGCGCCGCTTCAGTGCCACCAACGCCGTCACCCTCGTGGTCTACGGGGCACTCGGCGGAGCGCTGTTCCTCCTGCCGGTGGAGCTGGAGCAGGTGGTCCACTACAGCCCCCTGGCGGCGGGGACGTCGCTCCTGCCCGTCACCGTCATCATGCTGGCGCTGTCGGCCCGCTCGGGAGCGCTGGCCGGCCGCATCGGGCCCCGCCCCCAGATGAGCGTCGGCCCGGTGCTGGTCGGTGCCGGCCTGGCCCTGCTGGCGGGCATAGGTCCCGGCTCGTCCTACCTGACCGGGGTCCTTCCGGGCGTCGTGGTGTTCGGCCTGGGACTGGCCGTGACCGTGGCCCCCCTGACGGCGACGGTCATGGCGGCGGCGCCGAGCGCCCACAGCGGGGTGGCCTCGGCGGTGAACAACGGCGTGGCCCGCACCGCCGGCCTTCTGGCCGTGGCCGTGCTGCCGGTGGCGGCCGGCCTCACCGGGGGCGCCTACCGCCACCCGGTGGTCTTCAACGCCGGCTTCCACCGGGCCGTGCTCTACGCCGCCGGCGCGTGCGCCATCGGCGGCCTGGTCTCCCTGGCGGCGCTGGGACCGCCGCGCCGGGCCGCCCGGCCGGAGCCGCCGCCGGCGCGCCACTGCGGCCTCGACGCCCCGCCCTTGCGGCTGGCCGCGGCGGCGGCGCCCCCAACCGGGGCCACCGGGGCCTCGGTGGGCTGACAGGGCCCGAGGCGGCCGATCCAGCGGCGCCAGCCCGCAGTTTTGACTTTGACGGACGGAGCGGCGTCATAGCCGGCGGGCGTCGGCGTCCTTCATGTCGGAAGGCCCAGGGGCCGACCGGCAGCCCGATGAGGGACCACCGCACTCGGACAACCCAGAACAGTCGCCATGACGGCCCCCGGCCGTCCCAGCGCTGCCCGTCGGCCCTGGGGCCGCTCGATCGGCCATTGTTGCGGCGCGTCCCCGTAAAGTTGCACCGGGCGTCGTCCGATGCTCTCGGTGGCTGGGGTTGTGGCTGGGATTAGCGGAGGGGAAGCGGTGGGCCGGACGCAGGCGGGATCGGCCCGGGCTGGCGACGGCTACTGGCTGCGGTTGGCGCTGGTGGCGGTGGGCTACTACGTGGCCGCCCGGCTCAGCCTCGAGCTGTCCCTGGTCGGCCGGAGCGTCACCCCGCTGTGGGCCCCGACCGGGGTGGCCCTGGTGGCCCTGCGGGCCGCCGGATACCGGATGTGGCCGGCGGTGACCGTGGCGGCCCTGGCCGTGAACCTCCCCATCGGGCCGTCGCCCGCCGCCGCCGTGGGCATCGCCGCCGGCAACACCCTGGCGCCGCTGGCGGCGGCATGGATGCTGCGGCGACTGCGCTTCGACTCTGAGCTGGGCAGCCCCCGCGACGCCCTGGCCCTGGTGGCGGCGGGGACGCTGGCCACGACCGTCAGCGCCACCGGGGGGAGCCTGGCCCTGATGGTGTCGGGAGCCGCCGGCTCGCCCGGCTTCGGTTCCACCTGGCTGGTGTGGTGGACCGGGGACGCCATGGGCATCCTGCTGGTGGCCCCGGTGCTGTGGTCGTTGCCGCGGGCCCGGCCGGTGGGGGACTGGGGCCGGGTGGTGGAGGCCTTCTGCCTGCTGGCCCTGCTGGTCGCGGCGGTCCTTCTGGTGGCGAGCCGGGCCGACCCGGGCCTGTCGATCGTGCTGCTTCCGTTGATCTGGGTGGCGTGGCGGTTCAAGCAGGAAGGGGCGGCCCCGGCGGCGCTGCTGGCCTCGGTGCTGGTGACGGTGGCCGTCGTCTACCGCCGGGGGGTATTCGCCGGCGAGACCCTGGCCCACTCCATGATCGTGCTGCAGTGCTTCAACGCCACCGTGGCCCTGACCAGTCTCTTTTCCGCCGCCGCCATCGCCGAGCGGGACCGGGTGACGCTCAGGCTGCGACAGATCGCCCAGGTGGCCCAGGAGGCGGTGATCCGCCCGCCCGCCCCCTCGGTCGGCCCGGTCGTGCTGGCGGCCCGCTACGAGTCGGCCACCGAGGAGGCGGCCATCGGCGGGGACCTCTACGAGGTGGTCGACACCGCCTTCGGCGTGCGCCTGGTGATCGGCGACGTCAGGGGCAAGGGACTGGGCGCCGTCCAGGCCGCCGCCGCCGCCGTGCGGTCATTCCGGCGGGCCGCCTACTCGGCCCCGGCGCTGTCCGGCCTGGTCGAAACCGTGGCCAGCGAGACCGCCCAGGCCCTGGAGGACGAGGAGGAGTTCATAACCGCCCTCTTCGCCGAGGTCACCCGCTCCGGCCGGCTGCGGCTGGTCAACCTGGGCCACCCTGCCCCGCTGTACCTGCGGGGCAGGGTCGTGCGCACCCTCGAGCCCCGGGTCCGATCCCTCCCGATGGGGGTGACCAGCGCTCCGGTGTCGGTGGACGAGTTCGACTTCGGCCCCGGCGACCGACTGCTTCTGTTCACCGACGGGCTGAGCGAGGGTCGGGACCGCTCCGGGGAGTTCTTTCCCCTCCGCCGGGTGGCGGCGGAGGCGTTGGAGAGCGACGACCTGGAGGACGCCCTCGACCAGATCATGACCCGCTACCGCCAGCACGTGTCCGGCCAGGTGGACGACGACATCGCCGTGCTGGCGGTCGCCTGGCAGCCGGTCGAACTGGTGTCGGGGTCGAGGCCGCCCTCGACTGCGATCGACTGGTGACCGCTCCGGCCCCGATCCGGGCGTCGCGGGGCCTTCAGCTCCCCGGAGGCGATCCGGTCGGCGCTGTCGCCTCCCGCCGCTCAGTCCGCCGTTGCGACCGCGGCCACCGCCGCCGGGGCGGGAACCGCCACCGCTGACGGGGACGGGGCCGGGCGCCGGCCCAGGGCGGAGGTGACCGCACCGGCCACCACCGCCATGCCGGCGGCGTAGGCCCACAGGTGGCGGAACGCGGCGAGGGCGTCGCCGGGTGCGCCGGCGGCGAGGATGGCCACCAGCACGGCCACCCCCAGGGCCCCGCCGACCTGGCGGGAGGTCTGGTTGACCGCGCTGCCAACGGCGAAGCGTGCGGGCTCGAGGCTGGCCACCGCCGCCGCCGACAGCACCGGGAAGGTGAGGCCGATGCCGAGGCCGGTTATCAGGGTGGCCGGCAGCCACCGGGCCAGGTAGGCGGGCTGGACGCCGATGCGCACGGCGTACCAGGCCAGCCCGGCGGCGAAGACGGCGAAGCCCGACAGCAGCACCGGGCGGAAGCCGTGGCGGCTGGCCAGCCGCCCGGCCGGTCCGGAGACCGCCGCCACCACCAGGGGGCCGGGGGTGACGGCCAGGCCGGCCCGCAGGATCGAGTAGTGCCACACCCCGGTGAGGAACAGGATGTTGCCCAGCAGCATGGCGAAGAAGCCCATGGCGTAGACCAGGGTGGCGGCGTTGGCGACGGCGAACGAGCGGTGCCTGAACAGACTGAGATCGAGCACCGGTTCGTCATGGTGCCGGCACCGGCGCAGGAACAGGGCTCCCAGGACGACGGCCACAGCCTCCGCTCCCAGCACCCGGGGGTCGGTCCAGCCCCACTCAGAACCCTCGGAGATGGCCAGCACCAGGGCGGCCAGCGAGATGGTGACCAGGGCCACGCCGAGGTAGTCGGGCGGGCTCGGCGCCCGGGCAGGCTTGTCGTCGGGCAGCAGGCGGCGGCCCAGCACCCACGCCGCCAGGCCGACCGGCAGGTTGATGAAGAACGCCCACCGCCAACCGCCGGCGGAGATGATCGACGCCCCCAGCGAGGGCCCGCTGGCCACCGCCACCGCCCCCACCCCACCCCACAGGGCCACCGCCTGGGCCCGGGCCCCGGCCGCGAACACCTCGAGCAGCAACCCCAGGGAGGCGGGCAGCAGCATGGCGGCGCCCGCCCCCTGGGCGATCCGGCCCACCACGAGCACCGCCAGGCCGGGGGCCACCCCGCACAGGGCCGAGCCCAGGCAGAACACCCCCAGACCGCCGAAGAACACCCGCCGCCGGCCCAACCGGTCGGCGGTCCGGCCGGCGGTGACCAGCAGGGAGGCGTAGACGATGGCATAGGCCGTTATGACCCAGGCCAGGGCGGAGCGGTGGTCGCCGGGGAACGACCGCTCCAGGGCCGGAAAGGCGACGTTGACGATCGACAGGTCGAGGGACGCCATGAAGGCGCCCATCGCCGTCACCGCGAACACGGCGTTGCGACGGCCCGGGCGCACAGCGGTCGCCGACTCGGTCAGTTCTGTCATGGGACGGACCTTAGAACATTGCGTTCTATGATGCAACCCACTAATTTGGGGCCATGGAGAGGAAGAGCTTCGCCGACATGCACTGCTCGGTGGCCCAGTGCCTCGAGGTGGTGGGCGAGTGGTGGTCGATGCTCATCGTGCGGGACGCCTTCCTCGGCGTCACCCGCTTCGACCAGTTCCAGGAGCGTCTGGGGATCTCCCGCAACGTGCTCAACCAGCGCCTGGCCCGCCTGGTGGCCGCAGGGGTGCTGGAGAAGCTCGCCTACAGCGACCACCCGCCCCGCTACGACTACCGGCTGACGGCCAAGGGCCGCGACCTGTGGCCGGTGCTGACGGCCATGCGCCAGTGGGGCGACCGCCACGCCGCCCCCGACGGGCCGCCGCTGACCGTGCTGCACAAGGAGTGTGGGAGGGAATGTCAGGCGGTCATGGTCTGTTCGGCCTGCGGGGAGCCGGTCGGACCCAGGGATGTGAGGGTGGCGCCGGGGCCGGGCGACCGCGACCGCCTGGTGGCCGCCGACACCGCCGGGCGGGAAGTGTGAGGCTGTAGCGACCTGGGAGAGGGGAGGCGGCGATGGACGATCTCGACATCGTGAGCCGTATCGGGCGGTTGACCGACGAGGAGCACCGGCTGGAGCGCTCCCACGAGGGGGAGCCGCTGTCGCCGGAGGAGCTGGAGCGGATGCGGACCATCGAGGTGGCCCTGGATCAGTGCTGGGACCTGCTGCGCCAGCGCCGGGCCCGGCGGGCGGCCGGCCAGGATCCCGACGACGTCGCCATACGCCCGGAGTCGGTGGTGGAGGGCTACCAGCAGTGAGCCCCGGCTCTCCTGTCGTGGTGGACGACGTGGACAACCACCGGCTCGTCGTGCACGAGGACGGCGAGGAGGCCGAGCTGGTCTACCGCCGCACCGGCCGGCGGCTCTCCATCGTCCACACCGGGGTCCCCGAGGCGATCGGGGGGCGGGGCATTGGCGGCCGGCTGGTGACGGCGGCGGTCGAGATGGCGCGGCGGGACGGCCTGTCCCTCGTCCCCTACTGCCCCTATGCGGCCCGTTGGCTGACGGAGCACCCTGACGCCGCCGCCGGGGTCAGCATCGACTGGCCGGAGCGGCGGGACCAGGAAGGCGCTGCCGGTTAAGCGGGAGCGGCGACCTCGTCCTTAAGGTTCTGCTTGAGCCACTCGCGCACCTCGGCGGTGTCGGTGTGGCCGTGCACGTCGACGGCGTGGGCGACGGCGGCCCTTATCACCTCCTCCTCCTCACCGGCGATGGTGAGGGTGCAACCGCTCTCACTGGGGAAATCGCGACAGTCGGCGACTTTGCGTGCCATGGGTTCCTCCTTCGAACGAGGAGCAAGGACCACGGTACGCCTGTCTCCAGCCCGGCGATAGGCCCTTGATAGAGCGGGGGCCAACCCCCAAGATGGTTGCGAGCTCGACCGATCCGGTCGGCGGGAAGGAGCGGGCCATGGCCAAGTACCTCATCCAGGTCGGCTACACGCCCGATGCGTGGGCGGCGATGGTGAAGAAGCCCCAGAACCGTCTGGACGCCGTGCGCCCGGTGGTCGAGAACCTGGGCGGGAAGTTCGAGGACGCCTGGCTGAGCTTCGGCGACTACGACATCATCGGGATAGTGGACATGCCCGACAACATCGGGGCGGCGGCGTTCTCGATGGCGGTGGCGAGCGGCGGCGCTGTGCGCGCCTTTCGGACCACGCCGCTGCTCAGCGTGGACGAGGGCGTGGAGGCGATGCGTCGAGCCCAGAAGGCCCGCTACCAGGCCCCCATGCGGGCGACGGCGCGGAAGACCTCCTGAGATGGCCTTCGTGCAGATCATCGAGGTCAAGACGACCCGCATCGGCGAGATCGAGGCGCTCATGGATGAGTGGCTGACCCGAACCGAGGGCAAGCGCAAGACGCACCACTCGGTGCTGACCGCCGACCGCGACCGCCCCGACGTCTATGTGCAAATCGTCGAGTTCCCCTCCTACGAGGAGGCGATGGCCAACTCGGCCCTGCCCGAAACCGACGACTTCGCCAAGAAGCTGGTGCAGCTGTGTGACGGTCCGCCCACGTTCCGCAACCTCGACGTGCGGCGAGCCGACGACATGCGTTAGTCCGGCTACCTCGCCGCCATCGCCTCGATCTCGACCTTGAGCTCGGGGAACGCCAGCCTGGTCACCCCGATCAGGGTCATCGCCGGCAGGTTGGGCGCCAGCGCCTGGGCCGCCGTGCCGTACTCGCCGAGGAGGCCGTCGACGTCGGTGGTGTAGACGTTGACCTTGACCACATCGGCCATCGTCATGCCTGCCTCAGCCAGGACGGTCGACAGGTGCTCGAAGGCCAGCTTCACCTGGTCGGCGATGCTCGCCGTCGTCGGAGGGCTGCCGTCGGGACCGATGGCGGTCTGGCCCGAGCAGACAAGCACCCGTTCTGCGGCCTTGATCTCGACCGCCTGCGAGAACCCGAAGGCCTTGGACCACTCCCAAGGGTTCACATCCTTGCGTTCCATCGAGGACGACCTCCGCTCCGGGGACAGGATCAGAGGCCAGGGTGGCACAGGGCCGGTCGGAGCGAAAGGGCCCGATCCGGCGAGGGATCGAGCCGCGCCCCGGTCGAAGTGAGGTCCGGGTCCGTGGTGGGTCGGGCCGTCAGCCGATCGGCATGCCCTCGTAGATCTCGACTGTGCCGCCACCCGTCAGCACCGGGCAGCCCCTGGCCTTGGTCGTGGCCTCCGACAGGGAGCCGGCCTCGATGATCGAGTATCCGCCGAGCCCGGAGGCGGCCCCGTCGCCCACCTTGCCGTCGGGGGAGAGGGTGGCCGCCGGGCCGAAGGGGTTGCCGGGGTCGAGGACGGCCGCTCCGAGCGAGCCGAACCATCCCATCCAGTCCGCCATCATCTTCTCCTGCTCCTCGGGCGTGGCGCCCATCTCGCCGCCCTTGTAGACCAGCACGTACTTGGCCATCGGCCCTCCCTTGTGGTGGATGCCGCCTGGGCGGCGAGTTCAGCCCCTGATACGAGGGCGGTCAGGGCCGGGATCGGAGGATCTCGACCCCGGCCCCGTTCAGGTCGGCCAGGGCCGCCTTGCGCCCGGTCATCGCCATGACCAGCGAAAGCAGCGGGCCGACCGCCTCGGGACCGCTGCCGTGGCTCCAGTCGGCGTCGCTGGCCCGCAGGGTCACCCCGGCGATGCGCGACTTGCTGTGGATGATCAGGTTGGAGCCCTTGAAGAAGTCCGCCACCCGCCGGACCAGGTCCGGGGGGTAGGTGTGGGCGATACCCAGGGGACGGCGGATGTCCTCGGAGTGCACCAGCACCTCGCCCCGCATGGTGTCGGGCGGGCCCGGCGGGCGGCCGGTCGAATCGACCCGGTCCTTGAACCGGGCCAGCGTGTCGGCCGGCGAGGAGCCCCGTTCGGCGGCGATGTCCTTGGCCTGGAGGCGCCCGAAGCTGAACCCGCTGCCGATCAGCTTGGGGAGGAAGGAGGCGGGCGACATCTTGGCGGTGGCGGTCATGTGGGCCAACACGTCGCGCACCGTCCATCCGCTGCACAGCGACGGCGTCGCCCACGCCGTTTCATCCAGGCCGTCGAGATCCGCCGCCAGCGCCTTGCGTTCGGAGTGGATCTGGGGCCACAGGTCGGAGTTGGGCATTCCGGCCCTCCTGTTCGGCGGACGCTAAATTAGATCGGCACCGAACATACCGAGGCCGGCAGCCGCAGGCAAGACATGGCGAGAGACATTCAGCAGGTGATGACCGCCCTGGGGTCCCCGGTCCGGCGGGAGATCCTCGCCCTGGTCTGGGACGCCGAGGCCACCGCCGGCGAGATCGCCGCCGCCTTCGCCCTCACCAAGCCGACCATCTCCCAGCACCTCGCCGTCCTGCGCCAGGCCGAGCTGGTCACCATGACGGCGGTGGGCACGACCCGGCGCTACCGGGCCAGGCAGGAGGCGCTGGACGGCCTGCACGCCGCCCTGGAGGGTTCGCTCAAGTGGACCCCGGCCGACGACCTGCCCGAGCGGGCCCTCTCCCACGCCAGCACCAAGCCGGCGGTGGTGGTCGCCGTCGAGGTCCCTACCGATCAGGCCTCGACCTTCCGCGCCTTCACCGACCCCGAGGTCTACTCGGGTTGGCTGGGCGTTCCGGTCACCATCGACGACGGGCGCTTCGCCGCCACCATGGAGTGGGGGACCGAGGTGCGCGGCGTCTACGAGGTGGTCTGTCCGCCGGAGCTGATCATGATGCGCTGGGACTTCGAGGACGACAACGTGCCCGTGCCCGGGGCGGAGCTGACCGGATACCTGCGCGTCCGGCCCGTGCGGTCGGGCGGGAGCCGGGTCGAGGTCCACCAGCTGGTCGACCACGCCGAGGAGGCCGAGTTCATGGAGGTGGCCTGGGCCATGGTCCTCGGCCGGCTCAAGGTCGGGGTGGAGGCGGCGCTGGATCCGGGCCGCCGGGCCGGACGCCGCCCCCGGCGCTCCAAGCGGAGGACCTCGGCCTGACCGGAAGGCGGAGGGCACCCACCCCCTAGCATCCGCCGCCATGACCGGGGCCGATAGACCGAACCTGCTGCTGTTCATGCCCGACCAGTTGCGGGCCGACGCCATCGGCCCGCTGGGCGCTCCGGAAGGCCGCACCCCGGTACTGGACGGGCTGGCCCGGCGCGGTGTCACCTTCACCAACGCCTACGCCCAGCACAGCGTGTGCGGGCCCAGCCGGGTATCGATGTTCACCGGCTGGTACCCGCACGTGCACGGCCACCGCACCCTCGACAACCTCATCAAGGCCTGGGAGCCCAACGTCTTCCGCCAGCTGCGGGAGGCCGGTTGGTACGTGGCCCAGGCCGGCCCCCGCGGCGACATGGCCGCCCCCGGCGTCACCTCGGCCAGCTTCGACTGGCACGGGCTCACCGTCAGGCCCGAGCACCGCGTCCCAGCCGCCACGTGGGACGGCTCCGCCCTGGCCGATGCCTTCTACGCCGGGGTCAGGGCCGGCGAGCCGACCGTCGACTACGACGAGGCGGCGGTGCGCACGGCCGAGGAGCTGCTGGGCGGGGGGCTGCCCGAGCCGTGGGTCCTGTTCGTCCCCCTGATCTTCCCCCATCCCCCCTGGACGGTGGAGGAGCCGTGGTTCTCCATGCACGACCGCTCCGCCATGACCGATCCGGTGACCGCCGACCTGTCGACCAAGCCGAGGTTCATGGGCGCCATCCGCTCGACCTACGGGCTCGACCGCCTGGCGCCGGCGGACTGGGCCGAAATCCGCGCCGTCTACGCCGGCATGGTGAGCCGGGTGGACTGGCAGCTGGGCCGGCTGCTCGACGCCGTGGAGGCCTCCGGCGCCGCCGGGCGCACGGTGGTGGTGCACTTCACCGACCACGGCGAGTACCTGGGCGACTTCGGGCTGATCGAGAAGTGGCCGGCGGGCCTGGACGACTGCCTGGTGCGCAACCCGCTGGTGATCGCCGGGCCGGGCTGCGAGGAGGGCGGACGCTGCGAGGCCCTGGTGGAGATGGTGGATCTCACCCCCACCCTGCTCGAGCTGGCCGGCCTTTCACCGGGCTACACCCAGTTCGGCCGCAGCCTGACCAAGGTGCTGGCCGATCCCTCCGCCACCCACCGCAGCGCCGCCTTCAGCGAGGGCGGCCACCGGGTGGACGAGGACCACGTGATCGAGCGCGCCCCCCGCCCGTACCACCTGAAGGCCAAGGTCCAGCAGGACGACCCGAGCACCCTGGGCAAGGCGGTGGCGATGCGCACAGAGGAGTGGACCTACGTGATGCGGGTACACGACACCGACGAGCTCTACCACCGGCCGTCGGATCCGGCCGAGACGACCAACCTGGTCTCCGACCCCGCCCGCCAGCCGGTCCTCCGCCGGCTCGAGCGTCAGGTCCTCGAGTGGCTGGCCGACACGGCCGACGTGGTCCCCTGGACGCCCGACCCCCGCTTCCCCGGGCCGGACGAGCTGTGGCTGTCCTGGGAGCGGCCCTAATCCCACCGTCGCCCTGACCGGTCAGGGGGCGGCGTTCGGGTAGCCCCGCCTCACCGTGCGGTCGAGGATCCCCAGGGTCGCCCGCAGGGCACCCTCCTGCAGTATCGGGAAGCGGGGCTTCCACGACTCGTCGATGCGCGACCAGTCGTAGTACTGGGTGACCAGCGTCCCGTCGTCGGCGGGCTCGAGGCGGTAGCCGTAGACATGGCCTATCCGGTCCATGCCCACCCCGCCGATGCCCCAGGCGATCTCGCGGTCGGCCTCGAAGGTCTCGATGGTCACCTGCACGTCGTACTTGCCCATGGGGATGTCGTTGAGCGACTGGCGGTCCATGTGCACCACGAAGGTGTCACCCACCTTCCGAACCCGCTCGCCGGTGGCGTCCTGCAGCATGCCCGAGCTGTCGATGGCGACATGGCCCTGGGGATCGGTGAGGACGCGGAAGATGGCGGCCGGCTCGGCGGCGATGGTGCGGCTCACTTCGAATCGTTCGGTCATCCCCTGATCCTGCCAGCCCGTTCAGATGACCGTGCCCGGGCCGCCGCCCTCTGCGACCACGGGCAGGCCGGCCGCCGCCCATGACTGCATCCCCCCGGCCAGGTTGACCGCGTCCCACCCGGCGCCGACCAGCGCCTGGGCCACCGCCTGCGAGCGGGCCCCGGAACGGCAGGCGCAGACCACGGTCCGCCCGCTGGGCACCTCGCCGGCCCGCTCCGACAGCGCCGACATGGGCAGATGCACCGCCTGGGGGGCGTGACCGGCGATCCACTCGTCGTCCTCGCGCACGTCGAGCAGGTAGGCGCCCGCCTCGACCAGGGCCAGGGCCTCCTCCGGACCGGCCTGCGCGACGTCCGCCATGCCGCGCCACGTTAGACAGAGCCAGGATGGGGCCATGAGCGTGGGCGAGAGGCCGGGGGCCGACATCCGCACCATCGCCATGGAGGAGGTGGACGCGGCGGCGGTGTGCGCCGCCCGCGCCTTCTACGAGGATCCGGTGCTCGGCTGGGTGCAGCCCAGCCTGCTGCGCCAGCAGCGCCGCTTCCCCGGTGTCTTCTCCGCCGTCGTCGCCGACTCCCTCGCCACGACCTGGGTGGCGGCGGTCGACGGCCGGGTGCGGGGGGTGGCCTCGTGGTTGGCCCCCGGCGACTACCCCCGCTCCCCCCGGCGGGACGCCAGGCTGGCGGCCCGGGCGCTGCCCGCCTTCCTGCCACCGTCGGACCGCTCGCCGACCGGCATCCGCCTGGCGCTGGCCATCGAGAGGGCCCATCCCCGCCACCGCCACTGGTACCTGGCCCTGCTGGCGGTGGACCCGCTGGTGCAGCACCGGGGCATTGGCACGGCCCTGCTCCAGCCCGGCCTGGACCGGGCCGACCAGGACGGCGTGCCCGCCTACCTCGAGACCCAGAAGCCGGAGAACGTCGTCTGGTACGGCCGCAGCGGCTTCAGGCAGACCGGCGAGTTCCGGGTCCCGCCCTGCCCGCCGGTGTGGGCCCTCACCCGCGACCCGGTTCCGCCCGGGCCGGGCTGACCCGGCCGGGGGCCCCGGCCTCGCGCCACTCACGACCGGGGCCGGCGGCGCCGGCCGGCCGCTCTTGCCGGCGACCGGCTCACCGTCGCCGTCCCGCCGGGCCCGGCCCCGGCTCATTTCCAGGTGACGGGGCGGAGCCCGACCGGCAAGGCTGGCCTCCTGTGATCGAGCCCGCCGACCTGCCCGAGCCTGTGCTCGCCAGCCTGCGGTCCATCTGCGAGCGGCTACCCGAGTCGACCGAGGAGCAGGCCTGGGCCGGCCGGCGCTGGCGGATCCGGCGCCGGACCTTCGCCCACGTGCTGACCATCGACTCGGCCGACGGACCGAGCACGGTCATGAGCTTCCGCTCCGAAAGCCCCGAGCTCGAGGTGCTGTGGGCCAGCGGCCATCCGTTCTTCCGCCCCGGGTGGGGCAGCAATGTGGTCGGGATGGTCCTCGACGGCGCGCCGGACTGGGAGGAGGTGGCCGAGCTGCTCACCGAGTCGTACCGCATCATGGCGCCCAAGAAGCTGGCCGCCCTGGTGGTCCCGCCCGAGCCCGGGGACTAGTCGGGGACCGATCCCTCCCAGAGCGCCCGCAGCTGGGCCGGCAGCACGGCGGCGACGTCGGCCGCCTCCTCCGGCACCAGCGAGCGCAGCACCCCCAGGACCGACTCCACCACGTGCTCGGTCCGCCCCAGCGGCAGGCCCGGGCACATGGCCGACACCGTGACCATGAACTCGCCCACCCGGCGCATGCGCCTCGAGCCGTTGCGGCGGGCGGTGCCTGTCGCCGCCAGGGCCCGCACGTCGGCGGGCAGGTGGCCGGCCAGCTGGTCCCGCTCGCCCTCGGGCAGGCGCTCGAGGAACACCCCCACCACCACCCCGACGACCCCTCCGGCCACCTCGGGGGCCGCCCCCGCCGCAACCGCCGCCCCGGTGAGCCGGCGCAGGGCCGCTGACGGTGACGGCACCGACTGGCCATCCGAGGGTCGGCTGTCGCCGGCGGTCAGCCCGACGTGGAGGAACGAGTTCACCCCGGCCACCCCCGCCACCCGGGCGGCCGCCCGTTCCAGCTCCAGGGCCTGGTCGGCCGTCTCCACCTCGCCGTGGAGGACGACCACCCGGTCGTTCACCATCACGTGGAGCCGGGGCAGATCGAGCCGGGACTCCAGCGGGCCCAGGCTGGAGCGGACCCGGTCGGCCAGCACGTTGTCGGGCACCCCCAGGTCGGGGTGGCGTCCCTGCAGGCGGTAGGAGGTGCCCTCCCACCGCCCGGCCAGGTGGCGCACGCGCCCGGCCATCCGGTCGCCCCGCCGGGCCAGCTGGCGGCGCCCCCGGGTGCCGGCGCCGAGGTAGTGCCGGGCCAGGAGGCCAACGCCCGCCACGGCCAACCCCCGGCGCACCAGCGTCGGTGCCCTGTGCCGCGTTGCCGTCATGTGCCCCTCCGGTTCTGTTCCATGGTGGGCCGGCCCGGCCGCCGGCGCCAGAGACCAAAGGCCCGTGAAGGTCACTTCCATCCCCAGCGTCCACAGCTCTTTCCGGTCGCCGGCACCGCCCGGTCGACAACGTGTCACCACCCGGTCGGGACCGAGCCCCTGCTCGTCCGGAAGGGCGGCGTCTACGTTCCCGGTTGTCCGAAAGGAGAGGGCATGAAGCCGCTGTCCGAATTGCTCGACTTGAACGGCAGGACGGCGATAGTCACCGGTGGGGCCGCCGGTATCGGCCTCGGGATCGCCCGCCGGCTGGCCGAGGCCGGGGCGGCGGTGCTGGTCGCCGATATCGACGGGGCCGCCGCCGGCCGGGCGGCCAAGGCGCTCGGCGACGACGGGTTCCGGGCCGAGTCCGCCGCGGCCGACGTCTCCTCGCCCGACGGGGTGGCCCGGATGGTCGAGGCGGCCGTCGGCCTGTTCGGCGGCCTCGACATCATGGTGAACAACGCCGGCATCTACCCGAACATCCCGCTGGCCCGGCTGGAGCCCGACGCCTTCGACCACATCGTGGCCGTCAACCTGCGGGGCGTCTACCTGTGCACCCGGGCGGCGTCGCAGACGATGAAGGCCCAGGGCCGAGGGGGGCGGATCATCAACGTCACCTCGATCGACGCCGTTCACCCGTCGATGGTCGGGCTGGCGACCTACGACGCCACCAAGCACGGCATGTGGGGCTTCACCAAGAACGTGGCCATCGAGCTCGCCCCCTTCGGGATCCAGGTCAACGCCATCGCCCCCGGCGGCATCCTCACCCCCGGTGCCGCCGCCCAGGCCGGGTCCCCCGTCGAAGGCGTCGACCTCGACGCCATGACCAAGGCGTTCCTCGCCCGCATCCCCATGGGTCGCATGGGCGATCCCGACGACATCGCCAAGGTGGTGCTCTTCCTGGCCTCCGACATGGCGTCGTACATGACAGGCAGCCAGGTGGTGGTGGACGGGGGCGCCCTTCTGGCCTGAAATGGCCGGGTGCTGCCCACCACCCGGCCCCGCTCCGACGCCGACCTGGCCGCCCTCGAGGCGATCCTGGAGGAGTCGGCCGCCGACGGCTACCCGCCCCACCGCCCGGCCGGCCGGAACGGGTTCCTGGCCTCGGCGGCCGAACGGTGGGCCCGGGTGGCCGAGGCCGACGGCGTGGTCATGGGCCACGTGGCCCTCAACGACCACAGCGCCCGCTCGGTGATGGACCTGGCCAGCGCCTCCACCGGGCTCGACGCCTCCGCCCTGGTGGCGGTGGCCCGGCTCTTCGTCAGCCGGTCGCTGCGCCGGGCCGGGCTGGGAGGCACCCTCCTGGAGGACGCCCGCGCCGAGGCGCAGGGGATGGGACGGCTGGCCGTCCTCGACGTCTGGGTGGAGCTCGCCGGGACGGTGGCCTTCTACGACGCCATGGGATGGCACCGGCTCGGCGAGGTCAGCATCGAGTTCCGGTCACCGTGCAGCCCCCGGTGCGTGCACGAGGGCAGCTCCATCCGGTCCCTCGTCTACGCCTCGCCCACCTGAAGGCTCAGGGCGAGCCGGCGCCCGGCACCTCCACCGACACCGTCTCCACCCGCCCGACCCGATTGGCCAGCTGCGCCTGGGCGGGTCCGAACCGGCCGGTGAGCAGGAACAGCGTCCGACCGTCCGGGCCTCCCAGGGTGCAGGCGTAGCAGCCCTGCTCGGTGGGGACCCGGTCGAGGACCTCCCCGCCCTGCCTCACCCGGACCGCCGCCTGGCCGAGGGCGTCGGCGAACCACACCGCCCCGTCGGCGTCGAGGCAGATCCCGTCGGGATAGGACCCGGGCACCCGGGCCCATTCCCGCTTGGCCCCGGCCACTCCGTCGTCGTCGATGTCGAAGGCGGCCAGGCCCTCCCCGAACGTCTCGGCCACGATCAGGGTCCGCCCGTCGGGGGTCACCACCGAGCCGTTGGGGAACCGCATGGAGTCGTCGACCACCGACACCGACCGGTCCGGGCCCACCAGGAGGACCTGGGACGGACGGGGGCTCGGAATGCCGGCCAGGTCGCAGGTGCCGACCCAGGCCCGCCCGGATGGGTCCACCACCATGTCGTTGGGGGCGAAGGACGCCACCCCGGTCAGGTCGACGTAGACGCCGACCTGACCGCCGGGCGAGACGGCCATGATCGCGGCCGGCTCGCCCCGGGCGACCAGCAGGGTCCCGTCCGGCAACCAGCCCAGGCCGGAGGGGGCACCGTCGATGGCCGCTACCACCTCGACCTTGCCGTCCATGTCCACGCTGAGCACCTCGCCGGTGGGCACGTCGGACAGCCACAGCCGGCCATGACGCCACCGCGGCCCTTCGAGAAACGCCCTTCCCTCGATGAGAACCATGGCGGCAGTCTGGCCGGCGTCGGGGCCCTACTGCTTGGCGGTCTTGGCCTTCTTGGCCGCCCTCTTCTCCTTGAGGCTCTTGCCCTTCTTCTTCTGCTGGTTGGGAGCCGGCACCTTGCCTGGCATGGGTTCTCCTCCCTCTGGTGGATCGGGGCGCGCCGTCATCGGCACGCAGGTCGGGCCCGGGCGGGACGGCCGCGGGCGGGCACGGACGGCAGGGGACAGGCCACGCGCTGCCAGGGATCCGTGCCGGCGCATCAACGCATGAGCCGACTGTACGGTCAGGCGACGGCCGGGGCAACGATTTTGGCCCGGACGGGGCCGTAGCCTCCCCCGGATGTTCTGGAAACTCGATACCCACGGGTCGATCGCCGTGGCCGTGTTCAACCGGCCGCCCCGCAACATGATGAGCTTCGCCGCCATGACCGAGCTGGAGGCGGTGGTCACCGGGGTGGCCGGCGACGACGCCGTGTCGGTGCTGGTGCTCACCGGCGGCGTGCCTGGCTACTTCGTGGCCCACGCCGACCTCGACGACCTGGCCGCCCTGGGCCGGGGCCAGCCGGTGGAGGGGGATCCGGGCTCATGGTGGCGGGTCCTCGCCCTCCTCGAGTCCATGCCGCAGCCGGTCGTGGCCGCCGTAAACGGCCAGGCCTGGGGAGGGGGATGCGAGCTGAGCCTGGCCTGCACCCTCAGGGTCATGGCGCACTCCGCCCACGTGGCCCAGCCCGAGGTCAACGTAGGCATCATCCCCGGTGCCGGGGGCACCCAGCGCCTGCCCCGGCTGATCGGGCCCGGGCCGGCGGCCGAGCTGGTGCTCTCCGGCCGGGTGATGCGCAGCGAGGAGGCCCTCCAACGCGGCTATGCCCAGGCCGTCCTGCCCGACGAAGGCTTCCTGGACCACGTGCTCGAGTGGGTCGGGCCCATGGCGACCAAGCCCCGTCGGGCCCTGCGGTCCGCCAAGAAGGCGCTGGTCGAGGGGATGGGG
>DASRBO010000195.1:0-75280 GCA_035653595.1 Acidimicrobiales bacterium
ACCACGGCACCGACGTCGTGCTGGTGACCGGCGACCACGGAGCTGTGGTGGGCGAGCTGAGCTTTGCCGGCATCAGCCGCGGCCTGGCGGAGCGGCGGTGAGCTCCATCTCCCTGCAGGAGGCCAGGTGGCTGGCCATCGAGGCCCAGGGGCTGGGACGGGCCCGGCCCGCCCGCCGGCCGGGGCGGGCCCAGCTGGCCCGGCTGCTCGACCGTCTGGGAACCATCCAGCTGGACGCGGTGAACGTCCTGGCCCGCACTCAGCACCTGGTGAGCTTCTCCCGCCTCGGCCCCCACGACCCGGCGACCTTCCGGTCCCTGACGGGCCCGGGCGGGCCGTGGTTCGAGTACTGGGGCCACGCCGCCTCGCTGCTGCCCAACGAGTTGCACCCGCTGTTCCGCTGGCGCATGGCCCAGTGGCGGGGCGAGGGCGACGTGGTGGACGAGCGCCGGGCGGCCTGGTACCGGGCCCACGCCGCCTACATCGAAGCCGTCTTCGAGGAGGTCGGCGAGAGGGGCCCCCTCGCCGCGTCGCAGCTGTCCGATCCCCGCCGGCGCCAGGGGGAGTGGTGGGATCGGCGCAGCGACGGCCGGCGGGCCCTGGAGTACCTGTTCGCCAGCGGCCGCCTGGCCGCCTGGCGCACCGCCAGCTTCGAACGGGTCTACGACCTGACCGAGCGGGTCCTGCCGGAGGAGGTTCTGCAGCTGCCGACACCGGACCGGGCCGAGGCCCACCGAGCCCTCGTCCAGCGGGCGGCCGGCTACCTGGGGGTGGCCACCGCGGCCGACCTGGCGGACTACTTCTGGCTGCGCCGCTCGGAGGTGCGCACCGCGGTGGACGAGCTGGTCGGGGCCGGATCCCTGGCGCCGGTGCACGTGCAGGGCTGGGCGCAGCCCGCCTACCTGCCCGCCGGCGCCCGCATCCGCCGGCCTGGTCGGGCCCATGCCACCCTCCTGTCGCCCTTCGACTCGCTCATCTGGGCCCGCGAGCGGACCGAGCGCCTCTTCGGGGTGCGCTACCGGATCGAGATCTACGTTCCAGCGCCCAGGCGGACCCACGGCTATTACGTGCTGCCGCTGCTGCTGGGCGACAGCCTGGTCGCGCGACTCGACCTCAAGTCCGACCGGGCCGGATCGACCCTGCTGGTCCAAAGCGCCCACCTCGAGCCGGGCCAGGAGCCGCTGGACGTGGCCGGGGCGGCCGCCGACGAGCTGGCCGCTCTGGCCCGGTGGCTGGGGCTCGAGAATGTGTCGGTGGCGGGCCGGGGCGGCTTCGCTCCGGCGCTCCGGAAGGCGGTGCGCTCCGCCGGTGGTTAGCCGGCGAGGTGCTTGGCCAGGAACTCCTCAGCGGCCCGGTAGAACCGGAGGTTGTTCTCAGGCTTGGCGAACCCGTGGCCCTCGTCGGGGAAGAGCATGTACTCGTACTCGATGCCGCGCTCCTTCATGGCCGCCACGATCTGCTCCGACTCGGCCTGCTTGACCCGGGGGTCATTGGCGCCCTGGGCGATGAGGATCGGTATCCGGATTTCGTCCACCCGCGACAGCGGGGAGCGGGACCAGAGGAACTCGCGGTCGCGCTCGGGATGGCCCAGCAGGCGGTAGAAGACCTGCCGGATGCCGACCCAGTACGGCGGCACCGTCTCCAGCAGGGTGATCAGGTTCGACGGCCCGACGATGTCCACCGCGCATCGGAAGAAGTCGGGGGTGAAGGTGGCGCCCACCAGGGCGGCGTAACCGCCGTAGCTGCCGCCGAAGATGGCGATCCGCTCAGGGTCGGCCCAGCCGGCGTCGACGGCGTACCGGCAGCCCTCGATCAGGTCGGTGTGCATCTTGCCCGCCCACTCCTGGGCGCTGGCGTTGAGAAAGTCCTTGCCATAGCCGCCCGACCCCCGGTAGTTGACCTCGAGGCACAGGTAGCCCCGGTTGGCCAACCACTGGGCCGTCGGGTTGTAGCCCCAGCTGTGCCGGGCGCCCCACGGGCCGCCGTGCACGTTCAGCACCGCAGGCAGCCGGCTGCGGTCTAGCTCGGCCGGGGCGGTGGCGTAGGCGTGGATCTCGAGCCCGTCGGAGGCCTTGAAGGAGAACGGCTCGACCGGCGCCAGGCGGTACTCCTTGAGCGCCGGCTGGTGGTGGAAGAGGAACGAGGGCCGGTGCCCGCGCTCGTAGGTGTAATAGTCGACCGGCCCGTCGTCGTGGACGTAGGCCACGATCCAGCGCCGGTCGGCCTCGTCGCGGCTCAGGATGTGCAGATCGCCGGGGTCGGCCGCCTTGAGAGCCTCCACGTCGGCCGACACCGCCTCGTCCAGAACGACCAGCTCCACCCGGTCCCGCACGATGGCGGCCAGCTGGGGCTCGTAGCTGTCGGGGTGGACGGCGACCCCGGCCACGTCGTTGACGGGATCCTCCAGCAGCACCTCGCTGTTGCCGGTGGACGGGTCGAAGCGCACCAGGCGGGTGGCGTTGGAGCCGACCGGGTTGAGCAGGTACAGCTGCTCGCCCTTCCCGTCGAAGCCCACCACCCCAGAGGTGTTGAGGGTGGCGTCCTCGGCGGCGATGGTGAGGACGACCTGCCAGTCCTCCGGATCGCCCTCCCCCATGAGGTACTGCTCGGAGCCGTCGTCGGTGATCCTGGTCCCGCCCCTGACCGTCAGGTCGTGGTCGATGATCCAGTCGTCGAAGCCGGGGTTGGAGACCACCTTGTCCAGGGCCCCGCTGGGCAGATCGAGGTGGTACACGTCGTGATACCGCGGGTCGTCGGCGTTGATGCCGATGAGCAGCTCGTCGGGGCGGCGCCGCGACGAGGCCAGGGGGCGGGCCTGGGCCCCGGGGAAGGGGGTGCGGTTCACCACCTCGCCGGAGTCGAGATCGACGGTGTAGACGTGCCAGTTCTCGTCGCCATCGCGGTCCTGGACGTAGTAGAGGTGCCGGCCGTTGTGGGCCCACCCGTACATGCGGATGCCCCGACCGGTGTCCGAGGTGACCGCCTGCATCTCCCCGCCCACCGGACCCACCCAGACGTTGAGCACCCCTTCGAGGGGAGCCAGGTAGGCCAGCCGCGATCCGTCCGGCGAGAGCTGGGGGTTGACCCTCTCCGGGTTGCCGAAGAGGACTTCCAGCGGGATGAGTTCGACAGTCAAGGAACCGGCCTCCTCGCTCGGGCGCCGCCCGCCGAGCCGGCCAGACCATAGGTCAAGGGGCGCAGGTCGGACCGGGGGCCGCCGCCTGAGCCGGCAGGCGGCGGTTCCGGTAGGCGAACCAGCCCGAGCCGGCGGTGGCGGCCAGACCGGCCGCTCCGATGATGACGAAGAGGGTCCGAGGCGAAGTGGCGTCGAGCACGGGGCCACCGGCGGCGTAGGAGATGGCCGCCGCCACACCCACCCCTCCCCAGACGTTGCCCATCACCCGACCCAGGAACCGGTCGTCCACCCGGCGCTGCAGGAAGGTCTGCAGGTCGGTGTCGACCAGGGCCAGCCCTATCCCCCGCACTGTCTGGGCGGCGACGGCGGCGGCCACCGCCGACGCCGGTGCCGTCAACAGGTTCCCGGCGCTGGCCAGCCCGAGCCCGGCGTACAGGCCGGCAAGACGACGACCCCCAGGGCCGCCGCCGTCCTGGGCGTCGAGGCGGCGGGGAGGCGCCGCCGTCCGGCGGGCCCGGCGCACAGAGATGCTCGCCAGCCCGGCGACCACTCCGATCGAAGCCCCCGACAGCAGCAGGCCTATGCCGACCGGACCGGTGTGCAGCGTGTCGCGCCCGAGGAACGGCAGCGCCAGGTCGTCGGCGGCGGTGGCCAGCACGACCAGCCAGAACCCGAGGGTGACGGCGCGCACCAGCCGGTCCGACCACAGGTAGCGGACACCCTCCCGCAGGTCGGACCACGTCGAGCCCGGACCGCTATCCCCCGTCGTCGCCCCGACCTCAGCGTCCGCCCGACCCCGGGGCCGCAGGCCGGCGAAGAGCGCGGCCGCGACCACGAAGCTGGCGGCGTCGACGGCCATCACCCCCCGGGTCCCGACCGGCGCCAGGAGCCAGCCGGCCAATGGCGGTCCGAGCACGGCTCCCAGCTCGGCGCCGCCGGCCAGCAGGGCGTTGGCGCGCGGGAGGCGCGTCGGGGAGGTCAACGAAGGGACGACGGCCATGAGGGCCGGGTGCATGCCGGCGCCGCCCAGGCTCCGGGCCACCACCAGCACCACCAGGACGGGCCAGGGGGGGAGCCACGCGGCTATGACGGCGACCACTACCGCCTGCGCCCCGGCCGTGGCCACCAGGAGGCGGCGCCGGTCGACTCGGTCGGCCAGGGCGCCGGCTAGGGGCGAGAACAGCGGCCCGGCACTGTCGGCCAGCAGCAGCAGTCCCACCGCCAGACCGGAGCGGCCGGCCCGCTGCACGTAGAGGATGAGCGCCAGCACCGCCATGGAGTCACCCAGTGGGGACACGAGCCCGGCGACCGACAGGCGGACCAGCGCTGACCGCGGTGGGGACTCGGCCATGACCGAAGGCTGCCAGCACGCCGGGAGCCGTTCCAGGACCGTCCCCGCCGCCAGGCCCGGGCGGGGGATCCGCTCGGGGGCGAGAATGACGGCGTGCGCGTGATCCGCTTCGACCCCGAGGTCTCCGTACCGTCGAGCGTACGGGGCGGATCCCACCGGCTCGGGCATCTGGTCGACAACGGCTCCGAGGTCAGGGTGAGCGTCCTGCACATGGGCCCGGGCGGGGGTCTGGATCGGAACTGCGCCGCTCGCCTGCTCGTGGCCGTCCTCGCTGGGACAGTGTCCGCCGTCGGGGACCAGGCCCCGGCCCGGCGCGATCTGACCGTGGGCTACGGAGCGGTGTGGGAGGCGGGAGAGCGGGCCCGGCTCTCCAGCGCCTCCGGCTGCACCGCCGTGCTGGCCGAGGGAAGCTTCGACGTCCGGGCGATGGCGGTCACCCAGGACATCGTGGTGGCCGACTACGACGAGGACTGGCCGCGCTGGTTTGCCGTCCTCGAGGCGCGACTGTGGCCGGCGGTGCAGGGCGTTGCTCTCCGGGTGGACCACGTAGGGTCGACCGCCGTGCCCGGCCTTCCCGCCAAGCCGGTCATAGACCTCGACGTGGTGGTCGCCTCGGCCGACGACTTCCCCGCTGTCATCGAGGCGCTGGCCCGCCTGGGATACCGCTGGCGCGGGGACCTCGGGGTCGAAGGACGGGAGGCATTCGACCTGGCCGAACCGGCCGACCTTCCCCGCCATCACCTCTACCTGGTGGTCGAGAACAGCAAGGCCCATCTCGACCACGTGCTCCTGCGTGACCTTCTGCGAACGGACCCGGAGGCGAGGCACGCCTACGGCGAGCTGAAGCGCCACAACGCCGCCACCGTGGCCGGGGACATGGACCGCTACGTGGCGGCCAAGGCGGCGTTGGTGGCCGAGTTGCTCACCCGGGCCCGGCAGGAGCGGGGGCTGCCTCCGGCGGAGTACTGGGTGCCCTGACGATGGCTTCGCCAGCGGCACGGAGCCGGCTCTTCCACTTCAGCGACGACCCGGGGATCGACGTCTTCGTCCCCCGCCCAGTGCAGGTGCCATCACCGCGCCAGCCGGGCAGCGAATGGCTGAACGGTCCACTGGTGTGGGCGGTGGACGAGTCGAGACAGGCCACCTATCTCTTCCCGCGGGACTGCCCCCGGATCCTCCTCTGGCCGACCAGCTCCACATCGGCGGGCGACCTCGAGCGGTGGTGGGGCGATCGGACGGCGACGATGATCGCCCACGTCGAATGGGCGTGGCTGGCGGAGATCACCCGCCACCGCCTGTATCGGTATGAGCTCCCGCCCCAGTCCTTCGTGGCCCTCGACGACGCCTGGATGTGGGTATCGCCCGATGTGGTCACCCCGATCGGTAGGGACGTGGTCGCCGATCTGCCGGCTGCCCTGGCCGCCGAGGGTGTGGAGCTGCGGGTGATGGAGAGCCTGACACCGCTTCGCGGGGTGTGGACGACCACCCTTCACGCCAGCGGGATACGCCTCCGCAACGCCAAGGGGTGGCCCCCGGGCGAATGAGGGCCCTGCTAGTCCGAGGTCGACTCGGCGAAGCGCGGGAGGTTCTCGAGGGTGGCGAGCATCGTCACCCGGTTGTGGGCCGAGCGGTCCCTGACACCCGTGACCGGGCTGCTGAGCACCTGCATCCATCGCTGGCGCCGGTCCTGCCAGCGTTCGGTCACCCGGCAGCCGCCGTCCTCCGGCGCGAACTCGTAGGTCCAGCGCGCAACCGGGAAGGGGCCAGCGGCGACGTCGAAGGCGAAGCGCCGGCCCTCATCCGCGCTCACCACCGTGCAGGTGGTGCTCCAGCGCCGGCCATTGGCCCGGTTGGCCCCCCGGAAGCGGGCTCCCACGGCCGGGCCGGACGCCCCGCCCAGCCACCGACAGGAGGTCGTCTCCGGGCTCCAGTCCGACATCCGCGTCACGTCGCTCACCAACCGGTACAGCGACTCCGGCGCCGCCTTTATCAGCCGGTCGACGCTCACCTCGGTCATGAACCCACCTCGGGGTGTCTCCGGGCTCCGCCCAGCCTCTACGGGACGAGGCTCAGGGTAGTCACGGTGAAGTAGGTGAGACATGCGAGGAGCGCGGCCCACACGGCGGCCAGGGCGTAGGTGCCGCCCCGACCGAGGCGCCTGGCCATGGCGATGGTGACAGGGAAGGCGACCAGGAGGAAGCGGGGCCGGATCCCCACCGGGGCGGAGATGAGGGTCAGCCCGAGAGTTCCGACGACCCAGATGGACAGGACGGCGGGTGGCCGCCACCGCCACAACAGCGCCCCGCCGACGGCGGCCACCACCAGCCCGGCCACCAGCATGACGGCGTTGTCCAGCTGCAGGGGGTGGCCGACCACGTAGCCGATGGGCGACAGGGTGGTCTTGTACAGCCCCCGCAGGACACCGCCGTGGTCCCAGAACAGCTTCTCGCTGTGATACCAGGCCAGCAGATCCCCGGTCCGGACCCAGAGATAGGCGAAGTAGCCCACGGCTCCCAGGGGAGCCAGCGCCGGGGCGGACAGGGCGGCCCAGGGCCGCTCCTCCGACGCTTCCGGCGGGGCCTCTCGCAGGTGCCGGAAAGCTGCCCATCCGCAGCAGGCGACCAGTACGAGCGCCGAGGGGGCGGTGGCGGTGGCGACGGCAGCGGACAGGCCGGCGACCACCCAGCGGCGGCGGAGCAGGGCCAGCAGGCAGGCGGCAGCGGCCAGGGCCGTGAGGCCTTCCGAGTAGGCCATGGACAGCACGAAGGCCCCGGGGAAAACGCTCCAGAGCAGCACGGCCCTGTCGGCGACCTCCTCGCCCGCCAGGTGGCGGGCGAGCATCCACACCGCCACCGCCGCCAGCGCTCCGATCAGGAGACCCAGTGCCAGCCCGGCGGCCAGGGGGGTGAGCCCGGTCAGGACGCTGAGTCCCCGCACCAGGCCCGGGAAGAGGGGGAAGAAGGCCATGTCCCAGCCGAGGGGGGAGCCGGGCAGGGGCGGGGGTGCGTAGCCGTGGGCGGCGATGTGGACGTACCAGGCGGCATCCCATATGCCCGATGACCCGAGGAGACGGCTGGTCGAGCCGGCCAGGGGCCAGGGCACCGGCACCCGCCCGGCGGTGAGGCCTCCCCCGGGCCTCGACACGGCCACCCCCATGGCCACCAGCACCAACAGCCGCGAGACGGCATAGACCGAAAGCGGCCAGCGCAGCTCGAGGGCCAGGGCCCGGAGGCGGCCGGTCGCCGGCGCCTCCGCCCGGCCCGGCGCCTCCGCCCGGGCCGGCGCCTCCCGCACCAGGGTCAGGCGGGGACGCTCCCAGACTTCCGCCCGGGGCGGCACGTTCCTCGGGGCCGGCTCGGCGAGGATCTGGTCCGCTCTCCGCACCCAGGTGCGCAGGGTGGCGGTGGGAATCCCCAGCTCGCGGGCCACGCTCGGCACTATCCCGAAGGGGTTGCCACCGGCGTCCTCGATGGCGTCGAGGACCTGGCGCACCGCCAGGCGCCGGAACTGGGGTGGGTAGGGCCGCCGGCCCGCCGGCGCGGACCGACCATCGGTGAGGAGGGTGGCCGTCATGGCTACCGGCTTTTACCAGTCCGACGCTCCGCCCAAACCGGTCTCAAACCTCCCACTCATCCCCCGCCCCGCCCCGCCGATTGGTGGGTCGGGCCCGAGGTCCGGGCCGCCCTCCGCATTAGGAGTTCCCAATCAGACGACCGATCCGGGTGTTCGCCCTGGCTCTCACGGTGGCCAACCTGGCCTCATCCGGTGTGGCCGTCGCCGCCGGGGTCCGGCGGTCGACACCGGACCGGCGGTCGACACCGGCCTCTCTGCCCACCATGGCGGTCGCTGGCAGGGCGCAGATGGTCGCTCAGGTGACCGGGGCGGCCTCGTCCAACCACACACTGGCCCGCTGGGACATCGCCGGCGCCGACCTCGGCCACTCCTTCTGGTACCGGGGCTCGCTGTACATGGTCTTCGGGGACACCTTCGGCCCGTCATCCACCAACTGGCGCAGCAACACCATGGCGCGGATCGACTCACCCCGGCCGGCCAGCGGCCTGCGCTTCACGACCATGCTCACCGCTCGCGGCGGCGGCGGCGCCGCCGAGTTGCTTGGCTCGCTCAAGGTCGCCGGCATCGAGCAGACGGTGATCCCCACCAACGGGATAGCCGTCGGCGACCGCATGTACCTGCACTACATGTCGGTGCGCCAGTGGGTCATCCCCGGGCGGTGGACCATCAACTACTCCGGCCTCGCCTACTCCGACGACGGCGGCAGGACCTGGGTGAAGGATCCGGTGACCAGGTGGGGGGCGGACAGCAACTTCGGCCAGGTGGCCTTCGTCCGCTCGGGCGGCTACGTCTACCTCTTCGGGATCGCCGCCGGGCGTTTCGGCGGGGTCGCGCTGGCCCGGGTGGCCCCAAGCCAGATGCTCGATCCGGAGGCCTACCGGTACTGGAGCGGTCGGGCGTGGGCGCGCAGCCGGGCGGCGGCGACCGTCGTGACCGCCCCGGTAGGCGAGCTGTCTGTGCGCTGGAGTGCCTTCGCCCACCGGTGGCTGATGATGTACCTCGACGAGAGTCGGGCCGCCATCGTGCTGAGGTCGGCCTCCAGCCTGACCGGTCCCTGGTCGGCCGAGCAGGTGGTGACCACAGCGGCCCAGTACCCCGAGCTGTACGCCCCCTACATGCTGCCCATGGACACCGGCTCGAAGGTCTACTTCACCATGTCCCAGTTCGGGTCGTACGAGGTGTACCTCATGAGGACGAGCCTCACCCTGGGCCGCTGAGTGGGCCGCTCACCTGGACAAGCGTCGCGGGCCGCCGCCTTCTTAGACGGCCCGAGTCAGCCGATGGAGGCGACCTCGCCGACCACCACCGACAGGTTGTCGCGCCCGCCCCGCCCCAGAGCCTCGTCCACCAGCGCGTCGGCGAGCGACCCGACGTCGGCGCCCGAGGCCATCAACTCGTCGATGTCGTCGAAGCTGAGCTCGTGGAAGATCCCGTCAGTGCAGAGGAGGAGGCGATCTCTGCTTGCCACGTCGTGGACCGACCAGTCCACCTCGACCGTCGGGGCGACGCCGAGCGCCCTGGTCAGCACGTGGCGGTGCGGATGTGACAGCGCCTCCTCGGGCCCCAGCTCTCCTCGACGGGCCAGGTCGGCCACCACGGTGTGATCCTCGCTCAGCTGGCACAGGGTCCCGTCGCGGAACAAGTAGGCCCGGCTGTCCCCGACGTTCACCAGCCCGAGCTGCCCTTCCCTGATGAGGCCGACAGCGCAGAGCGTCGTGCCCATGCCCTCGAGGCCCGGGCTCCCCGACGCCCGCTCCCAGATGGCACGGTTGGCAGCCCGCGCCGAGGCCACCAGCTCGTGGACCGAAGCTCCGTTGAATGCCGCCTCCACCAGGCTCACCGCCAGCAGCGATGCCGTCTCGCCGCCGGGTGGACCGCCCATTCCGTCGGCCGTCGCCATGAGGAGAGCGCTGGCGGCCACCGAGTCTTCGTTGTTCTCCCGCACCAGCCCGGTCTCGCTCCTCGTCGCCACCCGCAACTCGAACATGGGGCCCTCCTCCTCTGGTCTGTCTCCTCGCCGTACGCCCGCCTCGCCCGTCGCCGCCGCTCGGTCGAGATCGAGCAGGCGCCCGACCCGTTCCAGAGCCTCGTGGCGCTCGAGCGCTTGCTCATCGAGATGCCTTGCCCATCGGGCCAGCCGCCGGGCCGACGGCTGGCCGAGAAAGTCGGCCACGTCCGCCAGCGGCATCCCCGCCTGTCGCAGGGCGTCGATCAGTTGCGCCCGGTGCAGCTGGCTGGTGGCGTAGTACCGGTAGCCACTGGCCGGATCGACCGCGGCCGGAACGAGCACGCCGCCGGCGGCGTAGCTCCGGAGCCGCTTGGGCGACAGGCCCGACCGCCGGGCGAACTCACCGATCGGCAAGAGGTCATCCACGGGAGCCAGCTTGGAGTCTCACCGGGGGGAAAGGTCAACCCGTCCGGCCCAATTTGTGCCCGGCTGGCTGCCGCCGGGGTTCAGATCTCCTCGTACAGGGCCTCCCCCCGCCGCAGGCGGGTGGCTATACGGACGACCTGAGACAGCTCGCGACGCGTCGGTGTGTGAGCGGCGAGGAAGCGGGCGGCTCCGGCGAGGATGAGGGCGGCCTGCTCGGAGCCGGCCGGCCACGCCCCGGCCTGACGCACCGCCGCCTCGTAGGCTGGTACCAGTGGAAGTCGGCGTCCTCGGCGAGGAGGGCAGAGCCGAGGGCGGCCACCGCCGCGGCCTGGTCGCGGCCCGAACGGACCCAGCGGTAGACGATGGCCCCGGCCTCGTCGACCATGCCTTCCTGGTCCCAGCAGGACGAGAGCCGGTCGAGGTCCGGCTCCTCCGCCGCCATTGGGTGGTGGGCGGGCAGTCGGGCGGCGGGGATGTTGAGAAAGCGGTCGAGGAAGACCTTCAGGGCCGCCTGGTAGATGCCGCGGGCGAGCGACGGGGTCGGGGCGCGCCCGATCATCTGGTGGGTGGCGTTCGCAGTGGTGAACCCGTGGTGGACCTCGTCCCAGTCCCCATGGTCGTTCTGGGTGTGGAAGCGGACCAGGCGCAGCGCCGCCGCATAGGAAACCGCCCGGGCGATCTGCTCGTAGCTCGCCCCTCCTGCGACCGCCGTGTCCAGGGCCTCCACCACCTGACGGGGCTCGTCCCCGAGGAGCAGCCAGGCGAGTGAGTCGACGTCCTCGTCGGTGAAATCACCGGCACCGACCGGAGGAGCCCCGGCGGTCTGAACGGGCCGCAGCAGCTCGGCCAGGTCATTTGGATGGCGCCACGAGCCGGTCTCCTCGGAGCGGGAGGCGGCGGCGCTCTGCTGAGCGAGGGTTGGAAGGACGGTGGAGGCGCGCTCCCAGCCCAGATGCTCGAGAGCCTCGAAGGCCTTGTTGGTGAAGTCGATGGTGTGCCCGACGTCGACGAAGACGTGGTCGGTGATCGCCGCCCCGGCGAGGTCCGCCAGCTCCCATGGACCCGCGCCGGAGCCGGCGGCGGTGGCGACCACCCGCTCGGCCGCGTCGCCGTTGCGGGTGTCGACGAAACGGCGGTACCAGGAACCGAGGCGGGCGAGAGGAATGTCGGCCGTCAGTGGTGCCAGGGCGAACCGGGGCGGACGCCCGCGGGTGTCGCGCGAGACGAACCCGAGCCCGTGCACCAGGGCCAGCACGCGGTCGGACGGGTCGAGAAGGTCCAGGACGTTGGCCATGGCGGTCAGAACCGTCAGCCCGGCCCCCCAGCCTGTGGCGCGGTTGGCAATGCCGAAGTCGACCCCGGCCCTAAGGGCCGCTGCTGCGCCGTCGGCGGGGCCCATGAGGTCGACGAGGGCGAGGACGGCCTTGGCCATCACCAGGGTGAGGCCCTGCTCCAATCCCTCCTCCAGCCGGTGGAGGTGGTGGGCGACCGGATCGACATCCGCCCTCAGGGTGACCACGACGTCGTCACCCCGGATCTCCACGGCATGGGCGCGCACGTCGTCGGCGAACGGGTCGAGGGTTCCCCCGGATGCGAGGTCGAATCGGGCGTGGTGCCAGTGACAGGTCAGCAGCCCGTCCTGAACGCTGCCCCGATGAAGGGGGAAGCCCATGTGGGGGCAGCGATCGTCCACCGCGTAGGCCTGGGCGTCGGACCAGAACACGCACACCGGCTGGGAACCAACCTTGCCCGCCAGACACCCCTTCGCTCGGAGCTCGTCGAGGCTTCCGATCCTCGCCTCCTGCATCCCCTGCCCTCCTGTTGACCCCTCACCTCACTCCGACCACCGTAAGAGTTGAACCCCGGTTGAGGTCAAGGGGAACGTGCTCAGCTTGAGGACGGCTTTAGGACCTTGCTCGTGCCCGGCAACGTGTGGCCGCGGTGAGCGGGACCCTGCGGCCCAATTCTGGTCGCGGGCCAGCGTCGCTGCGATCATGGCGCCATGACGCAGGCCGTCGGGCCAGCGGACGTGTTCACCGAGGAGTACGCCCGCCACATGGGCCATGTCGATCTGCTGCGCGAGCGCGACGACGGCAGCCCGGCCGGTAGCGGCGTCGGCAGGCCCGGGTGAGCGGCGATGCGGATGGGGCCGGGCGATGGTCGCCAGCCGAGCCGGGACCGATGAAGGGATCTGAGCCGCTCGACCCGGTCCTGACCGGTCGAGCGGGGACCCGCCTTGACTGGGGCGCCGTGCCCGAAGCAGTGCGGATCGACGTGGAGACCCGGCTCGGCGCGCCGGTCGCCTCGGCGCTCACATCGGAGATGGGGTTCTCTCCCGCTGTTGCTGCCCGCCTCGAGCTGGCCGATCACCGTCGGGTCTTCGTGAAGGCGATCGGACCCGATCACCTGAGCGGCGCACCAGGCGGGCAGGAGCTCTACCGCCGCGAAGCGCGGGCGGCGGCCAGCCTGCCCGAGGCGGTGCCGGCACCCAGGCTGCTGGGGAGCTGGGAGCTCGAGGGGTGGGTGGTGCTGGTCTTCGAGGCCGTGGAGGGGCGGCCGCCCATGCTTCCCTGGCGCAGTGATGAGCTGGCGCGGGTGCTCGACGGGCTGACCGTGCTGGCCGAACTGCTCACCCCGGCCCCTTTCGACGCTCCGCCCGTCCCGGTGCTGGGGAACCGACACTGGCGCTCGCTCCAGGACCGCCCCGCCTTGCTCGACGGCCTCCCCTGGGTCGACACCTGGGTCCGGCAAGACCTCGATCAACTGGTCGAGTTGGAGGCCCTTGCCGGGGAGGCCGCGACCGGAGAGACCCTCGTGCACACCGACATCCGAGCCGACAATGTGCTGATCACCGGAAAGGGCGTCGTCTTCGTCGACTGGCCGCACGCCGCCATCGGTGCGGAGTGGATCGATCTGATGTTCCTGCTGCCGAGCGTCGCCATGCAGGGCGGTCCGGAGCCGAACGAGACGTTCTGGGCTCATCCTGTGAGCCGTCGAGCCGACCGAAACGACGCCGCCCGGGTTCTGGCGGGGATCGCCGGCTTCTTCGTCCACGGCTCGAGCCAGCCCGCCCCACCGGGGCTGCCCAACCTGAGGACGTTCCAGGCGGCGCAAGGTCGCCAGGCGCTGAGCTGGTTACGGCGCCTGCTGGAGTGACCGCCGCGACGGCGACCACTACCGTGGACCTGGTGGCGGAGCCGACGACCTGCACCTTCTGCGGCAAGCTCAGATCACAGGTCGGCCACCTCATCCGGGCCGGAGTGACGGACGTGACCATCTGCGACGAGTGCGTGGCCCTCTGCCTTGACATCCTGGACGAGGCCATTCCGGGGGGTTGGGGCGGCGTCCACGGGCCCAGGACGGGCTCAGGCCGAATCTGACCAGGGGCGGACTCCCGTGGCCTACGCCTCGGTTCCGTCGGGGAGACGACCCAGCAACCAGCCAGGTCCGACGACCTCCCCGTTGCAGGCTCGGACCCGGGAGGCCAGGCCACGATCGGCTGTGACCACGACCACCTCATGGCTGGCCTCGGCCAAGGCGGCGATGGTGTCGTCGCCTGCGGCCGGCGCGTGGACAACCTCCACGCCGCCGACACACCCCGGATCGGCGCCGGCCCGGGCTCGGCCCTCCACAACGATGGCGACGGGTGGTGACAGCTGCCCGGCGACCACGGCGGCCCGCACCCGCTCCACGAATGCCCGTGTCGCGCCGGCGCGATCTCGCCACCAGCCCGTCGGCCGCGAGCCGATGACGTTGGCGGCGTCGATCAGCAGCATCCGAGTGGCCGCCTGGTGCTCAGGAACCGCCGTCACCCCGGGCCGCGAACCCATGAGCAGCAAAGCGGTAATCGGCCGCTCCCACGATCGGCCAGGTTATCCATGGGGGTGCCCCAGCACCGGCGCCGCCGGGCCAAGATCAGCTAACTTCGCGCCGAAACGAGCACAACTGGGGGCACTCGTGTCGGAACCGACGCTGTCACGGATCAGCGATGTGATGGACGAGCAGGTCGCGGCGGGCGAAATTTCGGGCGCCATAACGGCGGTCGCCTTGGACGACCGCGTGGTGCACTTCGCCACCCACGGCTTCCGTGACATCGAGGCCGCCGAGCCCATGCCGGCCGACGCCATCTTCCGCATGGCTTCATCCACCAAGCCCGTAGTCGGCGTCGCAGTCATGCAGCAGATCGAGCAGGGTCGGGTGAGTCCTGATGACCCCGTCAACCGGTTCATCCCGGAGTTCCGCGACACCCAGGTCGCCCTCAGGCGCCGGCCACCGGCTGAGGCTCCCGATGACGATCTGCCTGAGTTCTCCCCCGGGCCCGCCGAAGGCATGGTCGACCTGGGGGCCAGGGCAGGAGCGTGGGGGGCGCCGGACGGGCCCCGGCCCGAGGTCGATCTGGTGCCGGCTCATCGCGACATACTGGTGCGTGACCTGTTGACCCATACCTCCGGCCTGCTGAGCGGGGGTGCCGGATCGCAGGTGAACGAGGTCCGCCGCCAGCCCGGTGACACCCTGGCCTCCTACATCCCCCGGCTCGGGTCGGTGCCTCTCGACTTCCAGCCCGGCACGCGCTGGCGCTACAGCCCCGGCACCGGCATAGATGTCCTCGGGCACATCGTCGAGCTGGTGTCAGGGCAGCCCCTGGACCGCTATCTGCAGGAGCACATCTTCGAGCCGGTCGGAATGGTGGACACGTTCTTCTCCCTCCCGGACGATCGGGCACCTCGGCTGCTGCCCCTCTACCGCAGGACCGAGCAGGGCTTGGAGAAGGTCGAGGGCAGGGGCGCCAACCGGATGACGTCCTCGACGTACTTCTCCGGCTCCGGAGGCCTCATGAGCACGGCATCGGACTATCTGCGCTTCGAGCGGATGCTCACCAACCTCGGCAGCATCGACGGTCGCCAGGTTCTGAGGCCGGAGACCGTCAGGCTGATGGCCTCCAACCATGTCGGCGACCTGTTTCGGGGCCTCCGGGAGCCGGTGGAGGGGCTGGGCTTCGGCTTCACCGTGCAGGTGGTGCTCGACGCCGCCAAGGCCCGCAGCCAGCGCTCCGATGGTGCATTCGGCTGGGGTGGCGCCTTCGGCACCATGACCTGGAGTGATCCGGCTCGCCGGCTGTCCGGAGTGTTCATGGTCCAGCAGCCGAACCTCCAGGTCCGGGCTCGCTTCGAGCGGGCGGTGAGGGCGGCCGTGGACGAGCTCCAGGGCGTCTGAACCCGCCGCTGAGCCGTCCTGGGAGCCGGCGAGGCCCAACAACCAACCGGTTGTCCGCGCCGGGCACACGACGGATGGCGTCGAATTTGCTTGTCGAGGCGGCCACCCGCGTCGGATGATGCTGGTGTGGCGACGAGCACCCGCCGGATCAGACCTGGTGAGGGTGCCCTCCTCAGAGACCTCCGCCTCCGCGCCCTCTTGGACTCGCCCTCCGCCTTTGCGAGCACCTATGCGGACGAGGCACCACGCGCCCCTCAGGACTGGGATGCCCGGGCGAGATGGGGCGCCGCGGGAGTCGACCGGGTGACCTTCGTGGCCGAGCACGACGGGACCCCGGTGGGGATCGCCGGCGGCTACTGGTCCGACCGGGGCGCCGGTCAGGTGGATCTCCTGTCGATGTGGGTGGACCCCGGGGCCCGAGGTTCGGGAGCAGGACGCCGGCTGGTCGAGGCCGTGCTCGGTTGGGCGGCCGAAGCCGGAGCCAGGTCGGTCGGGCTGTGGGTGACCCGTGGGAACGAGGCCGCCGTCCGGCTGTACGAGTCTGCCGGCTTCGAGCCCGATGGCCAGTTCCAGCCCCTCCCTTCAGACCCCTGCAAGGAGGAGCTGCGGATGGTGCGGGAGCTCTGAGCCCCTTGAGTCCTGAGGTGGACCTCGGCGACGAAGAGGTGGCGGCGCTCGTCAGGAGCGGATACGACGCCATCGCCGAGCGCTACCTCCGCTACGCCGCTGGAGCGCACAGCCACCCTCGCCACGAGTGGCTGGGGCGACTTCTCGACGTGCTGCGGCCCGGTAGCCGGATACTTGAGCTCGGCTGCGGGCCCGGAGTCCCCACGGCCAGGGACATCGCTGAGGCCGGGCACCGCCTGGTCGGTGTGGACATCTCTCCCCGGCAACTCGACCTGGCCCGCCGGAGCGTCCCCGGGGCCACCTTCATCGAGGCCGACATGTTGGCGCTCGAGCTCGAACCGGGCTCCTTCGACGCCGTGGTCGCCCTGTACTCGATCATTCACGTCCCCCGCCGGCACTATCCGGTCCTCTTCGAGCGAATCCACCGATGGTTGACTCCGGAGGGCTGGTTCCTGGCCAGCCTGGGCACCGGGGACAGCGCGGGGTGGCTGGAGGAAGATCTACTCGGCTTCGGGGCGAAGAACTGGACCAACAGCTGCGACGTCACCACCACTGAGCGCCTTCTCCACGCTTCGGGACTGGTTCCCGAGGTGGTCGAGATCGTCGATCAGGGCGAGCCCTCGGGCCCCGAGCGTTGGCTCTACGTGCTGGCCCGACCCGAAGAGCACGGAGCCGCCTGAACATCGGCGCGGTGTTAACGGCCTTCGGCATGGCGGGCGCTTAGCTTCATGGTGATGTACGGGCTTGAGCACCGGGACCGCCGGGTCGTGGCTGCCTTCGTTCTTGGCTGCGCCCTGTCGAGCACCTACGGGTTGCCGGCCGCGGCCTGGCCTTTTGGTGCGGTCGAAGCGGTCTGGAACGGCCTCGCCCTACGCCGGTGGCGGAGGGGCGGGTGACCGAGGCCACCCACCGCCCGGATCCGGGCCAGGTTGGCCGAGCGCCCGGCCTGTCCCCGGTCGGCTTCATCGTCGGGTTCGGGATCGTGAGCTGCCTGGCCGACTTCGTCTACGAAGGTGCCCGGGCGGTGACCGGCCCCTATCTCGCCACCCTAGGTGCCAGTGCCGCGCTGGTAGGGGTGATCACCGGGGCGGGGGAGGCGGTGGCCCTCGTCTCTCGGCTGTTCACCGGTCGACTGTCGGACCGAAGCGGCCGCCACTGGGCGCTGTCGATCGCCGGGTACGTCCTGACTGTGGTCTCAGTGCCTCTGTTGGCGGTGGCGCGCACCCTTGCCCCTGCCGCCCTGCTCGTCAACACCGAGCGGTTCGGAAAGGCGGTGCGCACTCCCGCTCGGGACACCATGCTGGCCCAGGCGGCCACCGACATGGGCCGGGGCTGGGCCTTCGCCATCCACGAGGCCCTGGACCAGTCCGGGGCCCTCCTGGGGCCGCTCCTGGTGGCATTCATGCTGTGGCTCACCGGGTCCTACCGGTCCTCATTCGCCGTCCTCGCCATACCTGGCGTGTTGGTCGTGGCCACCATCACCAGGCTGCGCGCCGCGGTGCCCGACCCTTCCCTCTATGAGGCCGACCACTTGGCGCCCCCGACGAAAGCAGTGAGGCTCGGGCGGGGGCTATCGGCGCAGTTCTGGGCCTACGCCGTCTTCACCGGCGTCACCATGCTCGGGTTCTCGACCTACGCCGTGCTCGCCTTCCACCTCCAGGTCCGCCACGTCGTGCCGACCGCCCAGATCCCGGTCATCTACGCCGTGGCCATGGGAGCCGCTGCCCTGGCCGCGCTCGCCTCCGGCCGGGCCTACGACCGAGCCGGGCTCCGGGTCCTCTTCGCCGCCCCGGTGGCCGCCGCCGGGGTGCCCTTTCTCTCTTTCTCGGGCCGGGCGTCCCTGGTCTGGCTGGGTGCCCTGCTCTGGGGCGTCGTCATGGGCCTGCACGAATCCACCATGCGCGCCGCTGTCGCCGACATGGTGCCTCCGGCCCGGCGGGGCGAAGCCTACGGAACGTTCACCGCCGTGTACGGCGTGGCCTGGCTGGCTGGAGCCGCCCTCATCGGCCTGCTGTATGACCGCTCAGCAACGTCAGCCGAAATCTTCGTGGCCGTCATCCAATTGGTCGCACTGGTGGTTGGCCTTGTGGCACTCCAGACCCCGGCCCGGAACAGGGCGCCCCGCTGACTCCTGAGCGGTCTCGAGTAGAGGAACACAGACGCGTAGTCGCATTCTCTCGGAGCCACCGCTCGATAACTCGCGCCGAACCGGGGAGCCCGTTCTGGGCAAAGTGCTCACGGCCTCCTTGGCCGTGGCTGCGCCGGCGTGGGGTGGATGTGCATCCGAGTTAGTGCGCCGACGTTGAACCGCCAGCACTACGATCCGGCTCGGTGTGTGGCCGGGTGCTCAGCTTGTATAGCGCCCTCACTCCGCTGGTCCTTCCCAGTCGGGCGTCGCCAGTTGGCCGCGGACGGGCCACGACAGGGCCGCGAGGTACGATGAGGTCCTGGGCGATCAGGTCAGAAAGAGATGACCCGTAACCAGGCTTTGCCCCCGTAGCTCAGAGGATAGAGCGTCGGTTTCCTAAACCGTGCGTCGTAGGTTCGAGTCCTACCGGGGGCGCGGCACCCTACCCTCGGGTGCTGATCTGAACGGCCGTGGCCGCGAATCACCCGGCAGTGAGAGCCGAGTCAGGTGCCGTTCTTGATCAGCCCGACGATCGAGGACCACGCCGGCTTGAGGGATCCGTCCGACCGCATCAGCCCGTAGTTGCCTTCTACGTCGCCGGTCGTGCCCGTCGACCGCTCCCAGTCGTAGATGAAGATCATGGGGACGTAGCCGGCCCAGTCGTTGCGGGCCCGGTAGATGGCGTCGTGCGTGTACTGGGCCTGTGTGGTCTCGTCGACTGCGCTCGAAGCGCCGGGGGCGGTGCTCCAACCGACTTCCGTGATCCACAGCGGGAGGGACACACCGGCGTTCAACTCGGCCTGGCGGATGGTTGCCACCCGCCCGTATTCCCACTGCACGTCCTCACTGGTGTCGTAGGGCCCGAGGTTGTTCGGGTCCGGGTAGGGGTGGATGGCCCAGGCGTCGATAACGGAACCCAGGCCGGGGTCGTCGGCCAGCAGAGTCGAGATCCAGCCGACCGAGGTGCCGTCGGAATGCACGTCATTCAGTGTTCCGGAGGCGAGTATCTTCTCGGACGGGACCACCGCCCGGATCGAACTGACCGCTGCCCGCACGAGCCGGTCATAGGCGGCGGGGTCGGGGTTCGGCAGCCAGTCCCAGTAGCCGTAGGCCTCGTTCCACAGCTCGACCGCCGTCACCGGGTCGGGTTGCAGGGAGAGGTGTTCGGCCCAGAAGGTCCCACCCGGGCCGTAGCGGGCCACCACCGCGCCGGCGAACGAGGCGTAGTCACTGTCGTTCCTCGGTGGGTAGTACTGGCTGCCCCCACCGGTCGGGTCCGACGACGCCCACGGTGCCGAGTATCCGAGGATGGCGAGGACGTGGACCCCGGTCGACGCCGCCGCCGTCATCAGGTTGTCCGTGTCCGTCCAGTTCCAGGTCCCCGCCTGGGGCTCGAGGGCCGCCCAGAGAAAGTCCTCCCTGATCCACGTGACCCCCCCGGCGGCGATCGTCGAGAGCTGGGACTGCTCGGTTGCCTCATCGGACCAGACCAACTTGCTGGACAAGCCCACGTGGCCCGCGTACGGGTTCAGCGCCGGCAGGGTTGTGGTGGTCGAGGTGGTCGATGTCGAGGTGGTCGATGTCGAGGTGGTCGACGTGGTCGAGGTGGACGTGGTCGAGGTGGAGGTCGTCGAGGTGGAGGTGGAGGTGGTCGAGGTGGTGGTGGATGAGCCGCCCTTGCCGGGCTTGGCGCTGCCCCCCTTGCTGGCAGCTGCGGCCGCCGTCAACTGCACCGTCTGGGGGCCCCAGCCGGCGAAGACGGCCAGGCCGGTCACGATGAAGACAATCGCTCGCCGTGTTCTCCGATTCCCGAAGCCCATGACGTCCCCCCGGCGAGTGGACCTGAGTGGTCACCCTGGTGGTCGGAAGGCCGGTCTTCGGACTTGAGTTGATGAGCCTCATCCCGCCCCGAAATGGGCCGGAAGGCCCAGGCCGGGCGGGCCGGCGGTCCGGAGTGCCTTATGGCGCGAACCGGACAGACGAGTTCTTGTCTCGGGTCCGCATCCCTTGCGGGTGGGGCTTGGCGCCGAGCGCTGGCGCTCAGGCCCTGCCGTGCGACGCTTCCGCCCAGGCCAGGGCGAGGTCGGCGACGAACCCGTCCATGGCGGAGCGGCGCTCATCCTGGTCCTGCACGCGCAGGATGGCGGAGGGGTGGATAGTCAGGACAACCGTGCGCGAGCCCCATGGGATCGGGCGTCCCCGGTCCCGGGTGACCCGAACCGAGGAGCCCAGCAACGACTGCGCTGCGGTGGCACCGAGGCCGACCACCACCGCGGGTCGGACCGCTTGCACCTCGGCCTCCAGCCAGGGCCGGCAGGCGGACACCTCGGACAAGGTGGGCTTCTTGTGCAGTCGCCGCTTGCCCCGCTCCTCCCACTTGAAGTGCTTGACCGCGTTGGTCACGTAGAGGGCGTCGCGATCGATGGCCGCCGACGTCAGCGCCTGATCCAGGACCCGTCCGGCCGGTCCGACGAAGGCCTCGCCCCGGCGGTCCTCCTGGTCCCCTGGTTGCTCGCCCACCAGCATGAGGGAAGCGGTGCGCGGGCCCTCCCCGAACACGGTCTGGGTGGCCCGGCACCAGAGGTCACAGCCCCGACATCCGGCCGCCGCCGCCCGGAGGGCATCGAGGTCGGTGGTCACTGGCACCGCTGCTCGCGCCACTCCTGCGCCCATGACGATGTCCTACCCAACGACGGCGGGGGTGATCTCCACCCCGAAGGGGGGACCCATCAAGAATTCCGGCGCGTTGGCCGATATTCAGAACAGACAGACAACGTCGTCTGCCTCCTGAAGGCGCCAGGGGGGCGGCTGCCCCGGCCGCTCCCCTGCGGCCTTCATCCTTACTCCGTGGGGCTTCAGCCGCCGGAGTCAGAGACTGCCGGCAGCGGCTTCGAGCACCGAGCCTGCGGCCAGCAGCTCCTCCTCGCTGGAGCCGATCACCTGCACGCTGGCCGGCAGCGGCCCGGCGGTTGGTGCCGGCAGGGCCAGCGCGGGCAGCCCGGCGAAGTTCACCGGCAGCGTGCAGCGGGCCATGAGCAGGTCCTCCCCCTCGTCGAGCGGCGGGGGGAAGATGGTCAAGGTTGGCGTCACCAGCAGGTCGACCCGCGCCAGCACGTCGGCGATCTCCTCCTTCCAAGCGGACTGGGCCTTCCGGGCTTCGGCAAGCGCCTCGACACCGATGCCGTGGCCCAGCTCCAGACGCTGGAGCACATCCGTCCCGACGGACTCAGGGGCCTCGGTCACCAGACGCGAGTCGGCCTCCCATGCCTCGGCGACCAGAAGGACGCCGGCCGAAGCGGTGGCGGCGTCCCACCCCGGCACCGACACCGGCACGACTTCCCACTCGGCGGCTGCGAGGACCCGGTCGATGGCCTGGTCGATCAGCGGATCGGCCTCCACCGCCAGCCGACCGACCCGGAACGCCCGCTGGGCAGCGGGCGTGAAGCCCGGCTCCAGCAGCTCCATCCCCCGCACCAGGCCGGCGACGTCGGCCGCCATCGGGCCGACCGTGTCGAGGCTGGGCGCCAGCGGCCACACTCCGGCCAGGGGGATGCGGCCCCAGGTGGTCTTGAGCCCCGCCGTGCCGCAGCAGGCCGACGGGATCCGCACCGACCCGCCCGTGTCGCTTCCGTAGGCGACATCCGCCTCGCCGGTAGCGACCGCCACCGCCGACCCGCTGGACGAGCCCCCCGGCACCAGCCTGGCGTCGAGGGGGTTGACCGGGGTCCCGAACCACGGGTTGACCCCGGTCACCCCCAGGGCAAGTTCGTGGAGGTTGGTCCGGCCGACGATCCGGGCTCCCGCCTGCCTGGCCCCGGCGAGGCAGGCGGCGTCAGCGGATGCCGGTTCCGCCCGGTCGGCCAATGCCTTGCACCCGGCCGTAGTTGGTATGCCCTCCATGTCGATCAGGTCCTTGACCGCCAGACGGATCCCGGCGCCGTGGCCGTCGAGGCGGGTGATGAAGGTCGTCATGGAACCAATCTTCGCCGCAGTCCGGCGTACCCTGGTCCCATGGCCGGTCGGTCAGCTGAGCCACGCCTCCCGAAGGCGTTAGCCGCCGTCCTGGCAGGGGCGTTCGCCCTGCTGGGGGCGGCCGACCTGGCCAGCGCGGCCGGTTCCCGCACCGGACATTGGGAGGTGCTGGCAGGCCTCTGGCAGCCCCATCTCGACCCTGGCTCCGACGCCCTCATCGGAGTGGCGCTGGTGGTGATCGCCCGGGGACTGCTGCTGCGCAGGCACAACGCCTACCGGGTGGGTCTGGCCTACCTGGCCGGCATGACCGTGGTGGTCACCGTCTGGGTGCGGGCGCCCCGCCACGTCATCGGTCTGGCCGTCCTGGCCGCCTGCCTCTACCTCGCCCGCCAGGCCTTTCCCGTTCCGGGCTCACCGCGCCTAACCCCCTCGCTCACCAGGGTGCTCCTCGTGGCGGCGGCGGCCGACGCCGTGTGCGGAACGCTGGTCATGGCCATGGCGAGGGGTGGTCCTCACCCCTACAAGCACCCTCTGGCGGCCGGTCGGGTGATGCTGGACGGCTTCGTCGGGCGCCGGGTGACCATGGCGGATCCCTACAGCGCCCACTGGGCCCTTCCCCTGCTCACGGCGGTGGGCTGCGTCACCGTCGTCGTGCTGCTGGCCGCCGTCATCGCCCCACCGGCCGTCCCCCTCGACGGAACCCGGTCGCGGGCCGGCCTGGTGAGGGCTCTGGCCGACCGGATCGAGGGCAGCACGCTCGATCCCTTCGCCCTGCGCCACGACAAGCTGCACCTGATCGATCCGGTGAGCGGCTCGGCCATCGGCTACCGGCCCATGTTCGGCGTCGCGCTGGCCTCGGGGCCGCCCGTGGGCCCGCCGGGCGCGGCCTTCAGCGCCCTCTCCCACTACCTGCAGCACTGCCAGGCCCACGGCTGGCGCCCGGCGATCATCGGGCTGGGTCCGCCCGAGCTGGAGGCGTGCGACCGCCTGGGCCTTCGGCATCTCCATATCGGGGACGAGGCGGTCATCGACGTCGGCACCTTCAACCTGGCCACCCCGGCCATGCGCAACGTCCGTCAGGCGGTGAAACGCACCCGGAACTTCGGGGTCACCACCTCCGTCCAGCGGGAGTCGGACCTGACTGGGCGCCTCCGCGAACAGCTGCTGAGCATCGCCTTCGTCGGGCGGGGCCGGGCACCGGAGCGGGGGTTCTCCATGACGCTGGGAGATCCCCTGTCGGGCCGGCACGGTGACTCGGTGGTCGTGGTCGCGTTCGACTCGGAAGGCGAGCCCGTCGGCTTCCAGCGTTACGCCCCGTGTCGGGGAGGACGGGCGCTGTCGCTCGACATCATGCGCCGCGTCCCCGCCGCCCCCAACGGGGTGAACGAGCGCATGATCGCCGATGTGGTGGCCTGGGCGGCCGAGCGCCAGGTCGACCAGATCTCGCTCAACTTCGCCGCCTTCCGCGACCTCATGGACCTCGGGTCGGAGCGCAACCGGCTCCAGCGGATCCAGTACTGGCTGGTCCACCGGATCGACCGCTGGATCAAGATCGAGAGCCTCTACCGGTTCAACGCCAAGTTCCACCCCGTCTGGCTCCCCCGGTACGTTGCCTACCGCTCCCCCCTCGACCTGGGCTGGGTCCTACTGGCCGCCCTCACCGCCGAGTTCTCTCTCCCGATCGAGCGCTTCTCCGGCGCCGCCTACGGCACCGACGCCCTCGCCGCCTCCTTGGCCCAGGGGTAGTCCGCCTTGCCGTTGGGGGCCCGCTGGACGCGGTCGACGACCACGTAGCGCTTGGGGCACTTGTATCCCGCCAGCCGCTGGTGGACCCACTCGGACAGCTCGGCCTCACCCGGCCCCTCCCCGTCACGACGGACGGACAGCACCGCCACCACCGCCTCGCCGTAGCGGTCGTCGGGGAGGCCCACTACCAGACAGTCCTCCACCGCCGGGTGCTCCTTCACCACCTCCTCGACCTCCTCGGGGAACACCTTCTCCCCGGCGGTGTTGATGCAGACCGATCCCCGGCCCAGCAGGCTGATGGTCCCGTCGGCATCCACCGTGGCGTAGTCGCCCGGGATGGCCCAGCGCCGGCCCTCGATCTGGCGGAAGGTCCGGGCCGACTTCTCGGGGTCCTTGTAGTAGCCCACCGGCACCACCCCGCTCACCGCCAGCATCCCGACCTCGCCCGAGCCGGGCTCGACCCGGCGGTCGTCCTCGGTGAACACCGCCGCCAACGCTCCGAGCTTGAAGCGCGCCGTGCTGCCCGCCTCTCCCCGGCTGGTGACCGACTGGCCCATGCCCGGCGCCTCGCTGGAGGACAGATTGTCGACCAGGCGGAGGTTGGCGAAGCCGAGTATCCGCTCCTTGACCGGGGCGCTGAACATCGTTCCCGTGCTGTCGATCTCCCGCAGGCTGGCGAGGTCGTAGGGACGGCCGGCGGCGGCGGCGCTCTCCAGCGCCTCGGCCATCGGTCGGGCGAAGGGATCGCCCACGATCGAGATCCGGGTCACCCGGTTGGCCTGCACCGCCTCCCACAGCTCGTCGGCGTCGAAGTGCCGCGAGGTCAGGGTCACCACCGTGCCGGCCGACAGGAGGGCGTTGATCGATGAGGCGATGGCGGCGCCGTGCATCAGCGGGCCGGCCGGCAGGTGCACAGGGGACAGGCCCTTCTCGTCGAGGGAGCGGGCCAGGGCGGCCACCCCGGCCGGGTCCGACGGCGGCTGCACGCCGGCGGCGGTCGCCAGGCCGACCAGGGTCGCCCCGTATACGTCGGCGCACCGGTACATGACGCCCTTGGGCATGCCCGTGGTCCCCCCGGTGTAGAGCATCACGATGTCGTCTCCGGAGCGTTCGATGGGTTCCATCGGCGCGTGGGCGGCGACCAGCTCGTCGTAGCGCAGGGCCCCGTCGAGATGGCCCTCACCGTCGTCGACCTGGACCACGGCCCGCAGCCGCGGCAGCCGGTCGCGCACCTCGGCCACCCGCTCGGCCAGCGCCCCGTGGAACAGGAGGACCTCGGCGTCGCTGTTGTCGAGCAGATACCACAGCTCGTCCTTCAGGTACCGGTAGTTGACGTTGACCTGCACGCCGCGCACCTTGAGAGCCGCCACGCAGCCCTCCAGGTACTCGGGGCAGTTGTAGAGATAGGTCGCCACCTTGGAGCCCGGGCCCAGCCCCAGCTCCTGGAAGGCGGAGGCGAGCCGGGCGGCTCTCTCGTCGAAGGCGGTCCACCTGAGCCGGAGCGGGCCGTGGGCCAGCGCCGTCTTGTCGGGCACGGCGCCGGCGACCACCTCGAGCAGTGAGGCGAGGTTCAGATCCATGGGCGCGAACCCTAATGGGGGTCGACCACTCGCACTCAGGGCCGTGGGATGTCTAGGCCGGCCGCCCTCCCGCCGGCCCCTCGTTCACCAGGTGTCGATGCAGGGCCGCTTCTTTCCGGTGCGGGGCGGAGGAGGAGGGGCGGCGTCGAGGGCGGTGGTGATCCACCGGCGGGAGTCGGCCGGGTCGATCACGTCGTCGATCTCGAAGTAGGTGGCGGTGTTGAGCGCCTTGCCGTGCTGGTACATCCGCTCCACCATCTCGTCGAAGACCCGGCTGCGCTCCGCCTCGTCCTCTATCGCCTCCAGCTCCCGCCGATACCCGAGCTTGACTGCACCCTCGAGTCCCATGCCGCCGAACTCCCCGGTCGGCCAGGCCACCGTGAACAGGGGGGCCTTGAAACTCCCGCCCGCCATGGCCTGGGCGCCGAGCCCGTACCCCTTGCGCAGGACGATGGTGAAGAAGGGGACCGTCAGGCTGGCCGAGGTCACGAACATGCGGCTGCAATGGCGCACGTTGGCCTGCTTCTCCGACTCCGGACCGACCATGATGCCAGGGGTGTCGCACAGGAACAGGATCGGCAGGTCGAAGGCGTCGCACAGCTGCATGAACCGGGCCGCCTTGTCGGCGCCTTCGGCGTCGATGGCGCCCGCCAGGTGGGCAGGGTTGTTGGCGATGACCCCAAGGGGGCGCCCTTCCACCCGGATCAGGGCGGTGACCATGCCTGGGCCGAAGCCGGCCCGGAGCTCGAGCACCGAGTCGGTGTCGGCCATCAGGTCGATCGCCTGCCTGACGTCGTACATGCGCAGCCGGTTCTCGGGCACGACCTGGCGCAGCCGGCGCTGGTCGGCGCAGTCCCAGGACTCGGTGCGGCCCTGGAAGTAGCCGAGGTAGCGCCGGGCGACGGCCACCGCTTCGGCCTCGTCGGCCACGGCGACGTCGACCACCCCGTTGGGCACCTGCACGGACATGGGCCCGATGTCGGTGGGGTCGAAGACGCCGAGCCCGCCACCCTCGATCATGGCCGGACCGCCCATCCCAATGTTGGAGTTGGCGGTGGCGATCACCACATCGCAGCAGCCGAGGATGGCGGCGTTGCCGGCGAAGCAGTAACCCGAGTTCACCGCCACCAGCGGCACCAGGCCGCTGAGCTCGGCGAAGAGGGCGAAGGCCATGACGTCGAGGCCGCTCACCCCGGCGGCGTCGGTGTCACCCGGGCGACCCCCGCCGCCCTCGGTGAAGAAGACGATCGGCAGGCGGAGGCGCTCGGCCAGCTCGAACAGGCGGTCCTTCTTGCGGTGGTTCTGCATCCCCTGCGTGCCGGCGAGCACGGTGTAGTCGTAGGACATGACCACGGTGCGGTGACCGTTCACCGCCCCGATCCCCGCCACCAGTCCGTCGGCGGGCGTGCGGGCGATGAGCTCGTCGACCGGTCGGCGGCGGCGCTGGGCGGCGATGGCGAGCGGGCCGTACTCGACGAACGTGCCCGGGTCGCAGAGGTCGTCCACGTTCTCCCGGGTGGTGCGCTGTCCGGTCGTCCGCCGGCGCTGGACGGCGTCAGGGCGGGCGGGGTCGAGGCCAACGGCGTGACGGTCGAGCACGGCGGCCAGATCGGGTCTCACCGTGTCCAGATCGGTGCGCTCGACGGTCAGCTCCTGCGTCGCCGCCACCTCGGCCGCCTCGATCTCGACCAGCGGCTGGCCGGGCATCACCGTCTCGCCGACCGCGACAGCTACCCGGATCACGTAGCCGGAGGCGTCGGCGGCGACGGCGTGCTCCATCTTCATCGACTCGAGCACCACCACGTCCTGGCCCTGGCGGACCACGCCGCCCGCCTCGACCTCGATGCGCACGACCGTGCCCTGAAGGGGCGACTCCACCAGGCCCATCGCCCTAGCCCCGGGCCACGTTGGTGCGCACCGAGCGGAAGGGCACGTCGGTGTCCACCACCGGCTCCTTGGGCAGACCGAGCATCCGCTCGGCGAGGATGTTGTGCTGGATCTCGTCGGTGCCCCCGGCGATGGAGCCGGCCGGCACCGACACGATGATCTCGGCGATGATCCCGTCGCGGGGCGAGTCCGGACCGCTGAGCATGGCCGACGGGCCCGCCATGGCGGCGTGGACGGCGGCCGAGCGCCGGGCGATGTCGGTGCCGGTGAGCTTGGCCAGCGAGCCCTCCGGGCCGGGCTGGCCTCCCCGGGCCCTGGCCGCCCGGGCCCGCTCGACGTTCCAGCGCGCCGTCCGCTCGCGGATCTCGATGTCGGCCACGGCCTGGCGCCGGACCGGGTCTGCCCCCGCCCCGGTGGACTGGGCCTGGGGGCGCACCAGGTCGGGGCGCCCGGCCCGCTGCGGATACCAGACGTAGGTCCTGAAGTACTCGGAGGCCTCCTCGGCGGCCTCGGCGACGGTGCGTCCGGCGCTGCCGGCCGGCACCGGGGCCAGGCGCTGGATGCCCAGGCCCCGCTCGTGGGCCAGGGTCGTCAGGGCGACCGCCCAACCCCCGTTGACCGCCCCGATGACGTTGCCTGCCGGCACCCGGGCGTCGGTGAGGAAGACCTCGTTGAAGGAGGCGTGGCCGTTCATCTGCCGCAGCGGCCGCACCTCCACGCCCGGCTGGTCCATGGGGAAGGCGAAGTAGGTGATGCCCCAGTGCTTGGGGACGTCCCAGTCGGTTCGGGCCAGCAGCATTCCGAAGGCGGCGTGGCGGGCCCCGGTGGTCCAGACCTTCTGGCCGTTGACCACCCACTCGTCTCCGTCGCGCACGGCCGTGGTGGTCAGGCCGGCGAGATCGGAGCCGTTGCCGGGCTCGCTGAACAGCTGGCACCACTTCTCCTCGCCGGTCAGGATCGGCCGCAGCAGGCGCCGCTGCAGCTCGGGGGCGGCGTGTTCGAGGATGGTGGGGGCCGCCAGGCCCATGCCGGAGCCGGCGGCCGGCCCGACCGCCCCGACCTCGGTGAAGGCCGAGGCGACCAGCGCCGCATCGCCGGCGGAGAGTCCCCTTCCGTAGAGGCCGACCGGCCAGGTGGGACAGCCCCAACCGGAGTCGGCCAGCATCCCCCGCCACTCGAGGAGAGGCCGGTCCGGATCCCAGTTCTGCTCCAGCCACATCCGGGCCTGCGCCCCGGCTTCGCCTTCCATGGCGGATGATTCTGCTCGCTCGACGGGGGGCCGCGTCGGTGGCCGGGGTCAGTTGAGGCTGGGCTTGAGGGGGAAGTTGGAGAGCAGCGCCAGAGGCGGCCCCTGCCGGCGCAGCACCGCCCGCCACAGATCCTCGGCCCGGGGGGTCACCGCATCGGCGGGCAGGCTGGGGACCACGTACCAGCCCCCCAGCTCGAGCTCGCCCTCCAGCTGGCCCGGTCCCCAGCCGGCGTAGCCGGCGAACAGGCGCACGTCCTGCACCAGCCCCCCCAGCAGGGCGAGATCGCCTTCAGGGTCCACGGACACCAGGCCGTCGAAGAGCGGCACCACCTGGGCCCCCGACGCCTCCTCGGGGGAGCGCCCCGGCTGCAGCCGGCCCAGGCACACTGCTGCCGATGGCGCCACCGGGCCGCCCAGGTGGACCAGCCCGGGTGGGGCGGCCAGATCGGACAGGGGCTCGATGAGCTCGGACAGCGGGGTGTGGCTGGGACGGTTGAGGACCACCCCCATGGCTGCCTCCTCGTTGTGCTCGATGATCAGCACGACGGTGCGGGCGAAGTTGGGGTCGGCCAGCAGCGGGCTGGCGACGAGGAGCTTGCCCCGACAACTCGGGCCGGCGCTCACCATCGGGGACCCCTCGGCGACCGGCGAGGCCGGGGGGGCCTGGGCCAGACTGGGACGGTGACCGCCACCACCTTCACCTCAGTCGACGACATCGACCTCTCCGATCCGGGCCTGTGGGCGGCCCCGGACGACGTCCGGGAGGCGGCCTTCCGCCGGCTGCGGGCCGACAAGCCGGTCTCGTTCCATCAGGAGCTCGTCCTCGAAGGCGTGTCGACCGGACCGGGGTACTGGGCCCTGACCCGGTTCGAGGACATCTGGACGGCCAGCCGCAACGCCGAGCTGTTCATCTCCGGCAGGGGCACCAACATTGGTGACATACCCATCGAGCTGGCCGAGTTCCTCGGCTCGATGATCAACATGGACGCTCCCAGGCACTCCAAGCTGCGGGGGATAGTCAACCGCGGCTTCATTCCCAAGACGGTCAACGACCTGACCGCCAACGTCGAGCGGGTGGCTTCGGAGATCGTCGACCAGGTGGCGCCGCTCGGCCAGTGCGACTTCGTCAGCGACATCGCCGCCCGGCTCCCACTGCGGATCATCTGCGACATGCTCGGGATCCCCGTCTCGCTGCACGAGCGCGTGTTCGAGCTGACCAACGTCATCCTCGGGGTGGGCGACCCCGAGTACGTGACGTCGCTGGAGGACCTCATGTCGGCCGCCCTCGAGCTCAACAACGTCGCCATCGAGCTGGGCGAGGCCCGACGCAAGGATCCGACCGACGACCTCACGTCGAAGATCATGCACGCCGAGGTGGAAGGCGAGACCCTCACCACGACCGAGTTCGGCTCCTTCTTCATCCTTCTGGTGGTGGCCGGCAACGAGACCACCCGAACGGCCATCAGCCACGGCATGAAGGCGTTGACCGACTTCCCCAAGCAGCGGGAGATCTGGATGGAGGACTTCGAGGGGGTGGCACCCACGGCGGTGGAGGAGATCGTGCGGTGGGCCACCCCGGTGATCCACTTCCGGCGCACCGCCAGCCGCGACACCGAGGTAGCCGGGGTCCCCATCGCCGAGGGCGACAAGGTGGTGTTCTGGTACAACTCCGCCAACCGCGACGAGGATCACTGGGAGGACCCCTACGCCTTCGACGTCCGCCGCCAGCCGACCGACCACCTGGGCTTCGGCGGCGGGGGGCCCCACTTCTGCCTGGGGGCGCATCTGGCCCGGCGGGAGATCAAGGTCATGTTCGAGGAGATCTTCCGGCGCCTGCCCGATCTGGAGATAACCGGGCCGCCCGACATGCTCATCTCCCCGTTCATCCACGGCATCAAGCGGATGCCCTGCGCCTTCACCCCGACCTAGGGGCAAAAAGCACGAAGGGCCGGCGGGGGGAGCCGGCCCTTCGCAGTACCTGGGGGTCTACCGGAGGGGGGTTCCGGGACCGCACCAGCAGTCACCATTGTGGCGGCGCCTCCCCCATCTGTCCAACAGTAAATGATGATGCTGGTCATCGCTGCCGGCGATGGGGCGCCAGGCACCGGGACGACGGCGCCGCCTATGTTCGGCCCCGGTGGGAGAGGGGATCACGCGGCGGCGGTTCATGGCCGGCATGGGGGCGGCGGTGCTGTCGGCCCTGCCGGTTGGGCTGGTCGACGCCGTCACCGGACGGCGGGCCGAGGCGGCCGAGGCCCACTACTTCTTCGACGCCCACCAGTACGCCACCGTGGACGCCCTGTGCCGCCGGCTCATCCCAGGGCCCGAGGACGACCCGACCGAGCCCGACCCGGGCGCCGGCGAGGCCAACGTGGTCGCCTACGTCGACCTCCTCCTGGGCGCCTTCAACCTGCCCGCTCCCCTGGGCCCCCGGATCTGGGGGGCGGGACCGTTCTCGGGCCGGGCCGGGCCCCCTCCCTGGCCCTTCGATGAGCCCGGCCCCCGGGGGGTATACGGCGACGACTTCGCCCGGTCCGCCCCCCTGTCGGCCAGCCAGGTGCTGTCCTGGCGCACCCTCCTGGAGGGGACCAGGGGCCTGCCCGAGCGGCGGTGGGCCGACGTGGCCGCCCAGGCCGGCGGGGCGGCCCGCTTCGTCGGACTGCAGGAGACCTACGTCAACGGTGTCGTCCAGCTCGATCAGGCGGCGGCCCAGATGTTCCCGCCGGCGAAGTCCTTCGTGGAGCTGTCCGGCCCGGAGCAGGACCTGGTGATCAACCGGCCCGACCTGCTGGCCGGCTTCGTGGCCACCGCCTTTCAGAACGCCTGCGAGGGCATGTACGGCGCTCCCGAATACGGCGGCAACCGCAACCGGGTGGGCTGGACCTACATCGGGTTCCCGGGCGACAGCCAGCCCCGGGGCTACACCGCCGCCGACATGCTGGCCCCGGACACCGGCCCTCCGATTACGGCGGCGGCCGTCGACCTGACCCGGCTCAGATCGGCCGCCCGCGCCCTGGGGGGCGTGCCCCGCTCGGCCGTGCGCCCCTGGATCGGCGGGAGGGGCCTGTGATCCCCGCCGGCCCGGAGGGCGACGGCCAGTGAGCGCCGGCAAGGCCGTCGTGGTCGGCTCGGGGGCCGGGGGCAGCGTGGCTGCCTACGTCCTTGCCGCGGCCGGCTGGGAGGTGGTGGTCCTCGAGAAGGGGGTCGACCGCTACGGGGACCTGGTCGGCCTCGGTCCTCCCCTCTTCGCCAACGACGAGCTCAAGGAGACCGTCCGGTACTTCTCCGACGCCGACACCTTCGCCGAGCCCCGTACCTTCCGCCCCTCGGCGTCCGACGGCGACCGGACCTTCGTCGGCCTGGTCGACCAGCTGGCCACCGGCGTCGGGGGCGGGACGATGCACTGGGACGCCAAGACCCCCCGGTTCTGGGAGATCGACTTCCACCTGGCCACCACCTTCGGCGTGCCGGCCGGAACCACCCTGGCGGACTGGCCCCTGTCCTACGCCGAGCTCGAGCCGTACTACTCCGCCGTCGAGTCGGTCATCGGCGTGCAGGGGGACGCCGCCTCCCATCCCGACTTCATGCGGGAGCCCAGCAGCCGGGTGCCCGGTGGAGCCGCCCAGGCGCCCCGTTCGGGCCCGTATCCGATGGCGCCGGGTCCCCAGCAGCTGGACTCCACCCTGCTGGCCGAGGCGGCCCGCTCGCTCGGCTACCAGCCGTTCCCCTTCGCCATGGCAGCCAACTCGGTGCCCCGCGACGGCCGCCCCGCCTGCGTGAACTGCGGCATGTGCTCGAGCTTCGGCTGTCCCAACCAGAGCCGCGGGGGCGCCGCCGTCACCTTCCTGCACCGGGCCCTCGAGGCGGGGGCCCGGCTGGTGACGGAGGCATTCGCCTACCGGGTGGCGACCGCCGGCAGCCGGGCGACAGGCGTGCACTACCTCGACGTCTCAGGCTGGCCCCAACGGCGGGAGCGCTTCGAAGCGGCCGACCTGGTGGTGTTGGCCCTGTCCGCTGTCGAGACCGCCCGGTTCGCCCTCATGAGCGGCATCGGCGGCGACCTGGTCGGCCGGAACCTGATGCTGCACTGGTTCACCTACGGGTTCGGCACCGCACCGACGAGGATGCACGCCTACCGGGGTCGGGCGTCCACCCAGACCCTCGAGGACTTCGTGATCCCCGACACCACCGCCGGCCGGGCGGTCGGGCTTCCCTACCTGCGGGGCGGAAACCTGGAGCTGGGAGGATCCACCTGGCCCATCGCCGAGGCGACCTACCTGAACCCGGCCCTCAAGGGCAAGGAGGCCAAGGACTGGATGCGGCTGTCGCCGATCCGCGACCGGATACTGGCCATAACCATGGGGGCCGAGGACTGGCCCACCGCCGACAAGCGGGTGGATCTCGATCCGGTGGTCAAGGACATCTACGGCTTCCCGGTGGCCCGGGTCACCTACTCGCCCACCAACTTCGAGCTGCAGTCGCAGGCCTACATCGGTCCAAAGCTGGCGGCGATCATCAAGAAGGCGGGCGCCCTGTACTCGGGATGGATATCGGTCACCGCCCCGCCCACCGGGGTGCCTGGCAGCCCCGCCCCGCCCGGGCTGTCCAATGTCCCCTCCGGCGACCATGTCATGGGGACCATGCGCATGGGCGACGACCCGAGGACGTCGGTGACCGATCCCGCCGGCCGTATCCACGGGACTGACAACGTCGTGGTCACCGACGGCTCGGTGTTCCCCACGTCCTCGGGGCACAACCCGACCCTCACCATCATGGCGGTGGCGATGCACAGCCTCCACCGGCTGCTGGGAGTGCCCCTTCCGGGAGCCACGAAATCGGCCGGCGCCCCTCGACTGCCCGCCACCGGGGCTTCAGCGGGATGGCAGGAAGGGGCGGGTGCCGCCGCTGCCGCCGGGGCGGCGGCCCTGGCGCTGGCTCGCCGGGCCGACGCCCCGGCACCGGAGAACTAGGTCTTGTCCTGCTTGACCTCTCCGCGCCAGCCGCCGGTTTCCGAGCCGCGGGACTCGATGAACTCCTTGAACCGCTCCATGTCGCCCTTGGTGCGCCGCTTGAGCAGACCGAGCTTGTCCCCCGCCTGCTCGACGAAGCCGTCCGGGTCGATCTCCAGCTGGAGCATGATCCGGCTCCGGGCATCGGCGATGCGGTGGAACGTCACCACCCCCGAGTGGGTTGGCCCGCTGGTGCTGCACCAGGCGATGCGCTGGTCCGGTGTCTGTTCGGTGATGTCGGCGTCGAACTCGCGCACGACCGGGCCCACCTTGGTGCGCCAGTGAAGCTTGGTGTCGGTGATCTGGGCCACCGACTCCACCCCCTCCATGAAGTGGGGGAAGTCCTCGAACTGCGTCCACTGGTCGTATGCGGTCCTGACCGGTACGTCGACCTCGACGGCCTGCTCGATGACGGACATCGATCGCCTCCTCGTGGTAGCCGTTCACCCGGGTCCTACCCCGGCGCCCCGAGCCGCTACCCGTGACGACGCTGGTGGCGCTGCTCGATGCCGCCCGCCCGGCTGATCCCTCCACTGCCCTGCTGGACCTGCCGTCGGGCGAGAGCCTGACCTACGGCGAGATCGACGATTGGTCGGCGCGACTGGGAGCCGTCCTGCGGGACGCCGGGGCGGCCAAGGGCGACCGGGTGCTGGTCCAGATGGAGAAGTCGGCCCTGGCCGTGGCGCTGTATCTGGCCTGTGTCCGGTCAGGAATGGTGCTGGTGCCGGCCAACCCGGCCTACACCGACGATGAGCTCGCCTTTCTCATCGGTGATGCCGAGCCGATGGTGGTGGTCGTCGACCCGAGGCGAATCGACGGGGTGCGGGCCCCGGCGGTGCTAACTGCCGACGACACCGGATGCGGGAGCCTGGCCGATGCCGCCGCCGCCGCCCGGCCGCAGGGGAGCGATGCACCCGTCGGCGACGACGATCTGGCCGCCGTGCTCTACACGTCGGGGACGACCGGCCGGCCCAAGGGGGCGATGCTCACCCAGGCCCACCTGGCCAACAACGCTTCCGCCCTCATCGACGGCTGGGGCTTCGGCCCCGACGACGTTCTCCTCCACGCCCTGCCGTTGTTCCACGCCCACGGCCTGTTCGTCGCCCTCAACTGCGCGCTGGGCTCGGGCTCGAGGCTGATCATGCTGGCGCGCTTCGACCCGGACGCGGTGCTCGATCAGCTGAGCCGGGCCACCGTGTTCATGGGCGTGCCCACCTACTACACCCGCCTGCTGGCGCATCCTCGCCTCGACCGGCACACCTGCCGGCGGGTCAGGTTGTTCGTCTCCGGCTCGGCCCCGCTGGCGGCGACGACGCACGCCGCCTTCGAGGAGCGCACCGGCCAGCGGATACTCGAGCGCTACGGCATGACCGAGACGCTCATGATCACCTCCAACCCGCTGGACGGCGAACGCCGGGCGGGCTCGGTCGGCCGGCCCCTCCGGGGGGTGACGGTGGCCGTGGTTGACCGCCAACGGGGCACCCCCCTGCCTCCTGGCGAGGTGGGCGAGATCGCCGTGGGCACCGATCCGCCGTTCGCCGGCTACTGGCGCCGTCCCGGTCAGGCCGAGGTCGGCGCCGACGGCCTGTTCATGACCGGCGACCTCGGCCGGTGGGACGACGACGGTTACCTGAGCATCGTGGGCCGGGCCCGCGACCTGGTGATATCGGGCGGCCTCAACGTCTATCCGGGCGAGGTGGAGGCGGTGCTGGACGACCTGGAAGGGGTGAGGGAGAGCGCCGTGGTCGGCCTCCCCGATCCCGACCTGGGCGAGAAGGTGGTGGCGGTGGTGGTCGCCGACCCCGGCTGCGACCTCGACCCGGAGCGGCTGCGGGCCGACGCCCGCCGGCGGCTGGCGCCCTACAAGGTCCCCAAGGCGATCACCGTTGTCGACGCCCTGCCCCGCAACGTCATGGGCAAGGTGGAGAAGGCCCTGCTGCGCCAGCGCCTCGCCGGCGGCTGATCGGGCCCCAGGCGCTACCGTCCCCGGTCCGGGGGGCGGGTGGAGCGGGGACGGGCGTGCCGGACCCCGGGGAGGAGGAACGGATGGAGTTCAGCCGGCTGGGGCGCACCGGCCTGCAGGTGTCGAGAATCTGCCTGGGGACCATGACCTTCGGGCTCCAGTGCGACGAGCCCACGTCCTTCGCCATTCTCGACCGGGCCGCCGAGGGCGGGGTGACCTTCCTCGACGCCGCCGACGTCTACCCCCTGGGCGGGGGTCTCGAGACGGTCGGGCGGACCGAGGAGATCCTCGGTCGCTGGCTCAAGGGCAAGCGGGACCGCTTCGCGGTGGCGACCAAGTGCTCGGGGGTCATGGGCCCGTCGCGCTGGGACCGGGGCAACTCCCGCAAGCACATCGTCGAGGCGGTCGAGGCGTCCCTGCGCCGGCTGGGGACGGACCGCATCGACCTCTACCAGCTCCACGCCCCCGATCCCCAGGCCCCGATCGAGGAGACCATCCTCGCCCTCGACCACCTGGTCGCCTCGGGCAAGGTCCTCTATGTGGGCTGCTCCAACTTCCTCGCCTACCAGGTGGCCCTGGCCCTGGGCTGGAGCCGGGCCCTCCGCCTGGCCCGTTTCGACTCCGTGCAGCCCCGCTACAACCTGCTGTTCCGCCAGATCGAGAGGGAGCTGCTGCCCCTCTGCGCCGAGGAGGGCGTCGGGGTCATCCCCTACAACCCGCTGGCCGGCGGCCTGCTTTCGGGCAAGCACGACCCCGGCGGCTCACCGGCCGAGGGGACCCGGTTCACCTTGGGCACGGCCGGGGCCATGTACCAGGGCCGGTACTGGCACGAGCGCGAGTTCGCCACCGTGGGGGCCCTGGCCCCGCTGGCCGCCGAGGCGGGCACCTCGCTGGTCACCCTGGCCGTGGCCTGGGTGCTGGCCAACCCGGCGATCACCTCGGCCATCGTGGGGGCGAGCCGGCCCGAGCAGCTGGACGCCAGCCTGGCCGCCGCCGACCTGGCCCTGGACGGGGACCTCAAGGCCCGCATGGACGACCTGACCGCCGAGTACCGGCTGGGCGACGCCGCCCGCTGACGGCACAGCTTCCGCCAGACGGGGCCGATCCGGGCGTATATCCGATCGACAGCCGGGCCCGAGGGGGCCCGAGGCATGAAACTTGCAAAAGTTGATCGGATTAGTCAGGAAATCTAGCATGCCGGGCGTGACCTCCGGCCTTCCCACCCCTCGGGCCGTCGCGGCCCGGACCGTCTGGCTGACCGGGCTGCCCTCGGCCGGCAAGACCACCCTGGCCCGGGCCCTGGCCGCCCGGCTGGAGGGGTCGGGGGCGGCGGTGGAGGTGCTCGACGGCGACGAGCTCCGCCCCGTCCTGTCGTCGGGGCTGGGCTACAGCCGCCAGGACCGCGACGAGAACGTCCGCCGCATCGGGTTCGTGGCCGACCTGCTGTCCCGCAACGGCGTGTGGGCGGTGGCGGCGGTGGTCTCCCCGTACCGGGGGGCCCGCGACGAGGTGCGGACCAGGCACGGCGGGCGCTTCTTCGAGGTGTGGGTCTCGACCCCGGCCGAGGTCTGCGCCGAGCGGGACGTCAAGGGCCTCTACGCCAAGCAGACCTCGGGCGCCCTGACCGGGCTCACCGGCGCCGACGACCCGTACGAGCCGCCGCTTTCGCCCGAACTGGTCCTTCCGACCCACGAGCTCGGCGTCGACGGTTGCGTCGATCGCATCTGGTCCGCCCTCGGCCTCGACCAGGCCGCCGCCGGCATGGTCGGGGCCACGACCGCGCTATCAAGGAGCCTACGCTGACCACCATCGCCCCCGATCTCCGGCGCAGCGGCCTCAATCACCTCGACGCCCTCGAGTCCCACGCCATCTTCGTCATGCGCGAGGTGGCCGCCGAGTGCCAGCACCCGGCCCTGCTCTTCTCGGGCGGGAAGGACTCCGCCGTCCTGCTGCGCCTGGCCGAGAAAGCCTTCCGCCCGGGCCGGTTCCCCTTCCCCGTGCTCCACGTGGACACCGGCCACAACTTCCCCGAGGTGCTCAGCTTCCGCGACCGGCGGGTGGCCGAGCTGGGCGAGCGCCTGATCGTGGCCTCCGTGCAGGAGTCCATCGATTCGGGGCGGGTGCACGACCCGGGCCACGGGGAGTCGCGCAACCGGCTCCAGAGCGTGACCCTGCTGGACGCCATCAGCGCCCACGGTCTCGACGCCTGCATCGGCGGGGCCCGGCGGGACGAGGACAAGGCCCGGGCCAAGGAGCGGGTGCTGTCCTTCCGCGACTCCTTCGGCCAGTGGGAGCCCCGCAACCAGCGCCCCGAGCTGTGGCACCTCTACCAGGGCCAGGTCCGGCCCGGCGAGCACCTGAGGGCGTTCCCCCTGTCGGACTGGACCGAGCTCGACGTCTGGCAGTACATCGCCCGCGAGGAGATCGAGCTGCCCTCGATCTACTACGCCCATCGCCGGCCCGTCATCGAGCGCAACGGGATGCTCCTCGCCGCCGGCGAGTGGATCCAGCCCCGTCCCGGTGAGGTCGTGTTCGAGGAGACCGTCCGGTTCCGCACCGTTGGCGACGCCACCTGCACCGGGGCGGTGCGCTCGGCGGCCCGCACGGTGGAAGAGGTGATCGCCGAGGTGGCCACCGCCACCGTCACCGAGCGGGGCGCCACCAGAGCCGACGACAAGTTCTCCGAGACGGCCATGGAGGACCGCAAGCGGGAGGGCTACTTCTAGCGGTGGACCTCCTCCGCTTCGCCGCCGTCGGCTCGGTCGACGACGGGAAGTCGACTCTCATCGGGCGCCTGCTCCACGACACCCGGCAGCTGTTCGAGGACCAGATCGAGGCCCTGGAGACGGCCAGCCGCCGCCGTGGACTCTCCGAGGTCGAGCTGGCCTTCGTCACCGACGGCCTGCGGGCCGAGCGGGAGCAGGGCATCACCATCGACGTCGCCTACCGCTACGCCGCCACGCCCAACCGCAAGTTCGTGATCGCCGACTGCCCCGGCCACGTGCAGTACACCCGCAACATGGCCACCGGGGCGTCGACGGCCGACCTCGCCGTGGTGGTGGTCGACGCCGCCAGCGGTCTCAAGGAGCAGACCAGGCGCCATCTCTGCATCGCCGCCCTGCTCGGCGTGCACCAGGTGCTGCTGTGCGTCAACAAGATGGACCTGGTCGACTGGTCGCCGGAGCCGTTCAAGCGGGCGGCGGCCGAAGTGGAGGCCCTCTCGACCAGCCTCGGCCTGCGCAGCGTGGTGCCGGTGCCGATTTCGGCCCTGCACGGCGACAACGTGGCGGAACGGTCACACCGGGCCGGCTGGTACGACGGCCCCACCGTGCTTGAGGCCCTCGAGGCGGCCCCGTCGTCGGAGACCGTCGACGGCCCGGCCCGGCTACCGGTCCAGTGGGTGGTCCGCCTGCCCGGGGGCGGCCGGAGCTACGCCGGCATGATCAACGGGGGCCTCCTGCGACCGGGCGACGACGTCGTGGTGCTGCCCGCCGGTCGGCGCAGCCGGGTGTCCAAGGTTGAGACCTTCGACGGCCCCCTTCTGGAGGCCTCGCCCCACCTGTCGGTGACGGTCACCCTCGAGGACGACGTCGACGTCGCCCGCGGCGACATGATCGCCCATGTCCAGGGGGCCCCCGAGCTGGTGACCGAGCTGGAGGCGACGGTGTGCTGGTTCGCCGAGCGCCCCCTCGATCCGGGCTGGCGCTGCCGGATCAAGCACACCACCCGGGTGGCGCCGGCGGTCGTACGTGAGCTGGACGGCCGCCTCGACGTCAACACCCTCAACATCCGGCCGACGTCGGAGCTGGGGTCCAACGACATCGGGGTGGTGCGGCTGGTGACGGCGACCCCGCTGGCGGTGGACCCCTACCGCGACAACCGGACCACCGGCAGCTTCGTCCTGATCGACGAGGCCACCAACGCCACCGTGGCCGCCGGAATGGTGGGCCCGCCGGCGGTCAGCCCACTTCCCTGAAGCGATTCGGCCCGGGGCCGGTCAGCTGCCCCTCCGTTTGGCGCCGCCGAAAGCGCGTTCTACAGGTGCAGCCCGCACTCGGTCTTGTCGCTGCCCGCCCATCGTCCCGAGCGGGGATCGGACGGGTCGGTCACCGGCTGGGTGGTCGGGGCGCAGCCGATCGACAGGTATCCCCTCAGGCTGAGGGGGTGCACCGGCAGCCCATGGTCGGCGACGTAGCCGCTGACGTCGAGGTCGGACCAGGTGGCCAACGGGTTGACCTTGACCACCCCCCGGCTCTCGTCGAGGGACACGATCGGGGCGCCGGCCCTGGTCGCCGACTCCGAGCGGCGCAGGCCGGTCATCCAGGCCTGGCGCTCGGCCAGCACCCCCCCGAGGGGCGCGACCTTGCGCAGCTCGCAGCACCGCTCGGTCCCGCACGGCCACTCGTCGGCGCCGATCTCAGGGCGAAGCACGGTCAGGTTGAGCTGGTAGCGGGCGGCGACCTCGTCGACGTAGGCCAGCGTCTCCGGGAAGTGGAAGCCGGTGTCGAGGAAGACCACCTCGATGTCCGGGGCCACCTGGGTGGCGATGTCGATGATCACGCAGTCCTGGAACGAGGCGGTCAGGACCAGGCCGGACCCGAACCGCTCCCACGCCCAGCGGACCACCGACGAGGCCGGCAGTCGCTCGAAGCGGGCCGACAACTCCTCCAGCTCGGCTGCGCCCGGCAGGGTGGTGGTCGTCATGCCCCCATCCCATCATTCCTGACCAGATCAGTCAACTTTTGACCCCCCTGACCCTGCGCCGGCGGGGGCCCGGCGGGTCGGCGGGAGGAGGAGCGGGGCCGGGCGAGTCGGCGGGGACCGGAATTGGGCCTACCCTTGGAGGGGCCCCCTACGGACCGGGCCTGGAGGAAGGGAGCTGCAGTGGTTCTCGCCAACTTGATGGGCGTCGACGGCGCAATCCTGCTGGCGGTGGTCGCCCTGCTGTTCGGCAGCAGCCAGCTGCCCAAACTCGCCCGGGCGCTGGGCTCGGCCTCGCACGAGTTCAAGAAGGGCGTCGAGGAAGGCCAGGACGCCGCCGAGGCGGCGGAGGAAAAGAAGCAGTCCTGAGCGGGCGGCGTGACCGCCGCCGCTGGATAGGCGCCCGACCGACCGCGGTAGGCTGCGGTCGTGTCGCGAACGACCGTACAGGTCCCGACCAGGGTCCTGGTCTTCGGGATGGCCAGGGCCGACGGCACCATCCAGCCCAGCGAGGTCCTGCCGGTCGCCGAGGCCTGCGGTCAGAGCCCGGACCAGATCCGCTCCTGCCTGCGGCGACTGGTAGCCGAGGGCCTGTTCGTCCGCCGGGGGGCCGGTCGCTCCGGTGTATACGAGGCCACCCCCCGGGGCCTGGCGGCGCTGGGGGCGTCGGTGGAGCGGACCCGCCTGGCCTACGCCCAGGACGCCGCCGGCCGGGGCTGGGACCGTCAGTGGCGCCTGGTCGGCTTCGCCGTGCCCGAGCGCAACCGGTCCTCCCGCGACGCCTTCCGCGAGCGATTGCGCCAGCTGGGCGGCAGCGCCATACAGGCCGCCCTCTACGTCTCCCCCCACAACTGGCACAAGGACGTCAAGGCGGTGGCCGAACGCCTCGGGGTGGCCGACCAGGTCACGGTGGCCACCACCGACGACCTCGAGATCGGGGGCGAGCGCGACCCCCGCGAGCTGGCCCGGCACCTCTGGCAGCTCGACGACCTGGCCGACCGGTACCGCAAGTTCACCAACGCCTTCGCCCACGTCCCCCTCGACCTGGCCGCCCTGCGCCAGCAGCGTCTCCGCCTGGGTGACGAGACCTTCCTGCCCCTGGCCCTGTCCATGGCCGTCGCCTTCCAGGACTGCTTCGGGCGGGACCCGCTGCTGCCGCCCGAGCTGCTGCCCCGGCCCTGGCCCGGGCGGGAAGCCCGCGAGCTGGTGGTGACCAGCCGGCGGCAGGCCCTCGCCATGCGCCAGGCCAGCGGCCTGCCCCCTCTGTTCCGGCTCTTCGACGAGGCCGTCGAGGCCATCCCTTGATCGCAACAGCCCTGATCGCACAGCCCTGATCGCACAGGAGGACGACATGAAGTTCGGCATCTTCTACGAGCACCAGCTGCCCCGGCCCTGGGAGGCCGACTCGGAGCACCGCCTCCTCAAGGACGCCCTCGAGCAGGTGGAGCTGGCCGACCGCCTCGGCATCGACTACGTCTGGGAGGTCGAGCACCACTTCCTCGAGGAGTACTCCCACTCCAGCGCCCCCGAGGTCTTCCTGGCCGCCGCCAGCCAGCGCACCAGCCGCATCCGCCTCGGCCACGGGATCGTCCAGCTGCCCCAGCGCTTCAACCACAGCGCCCGGGTGGCCGAGCGCATCGCCACCCTCGACCTCATCTCCGACGGCCGGGTCGAATTCGGCACCGGCGAGTCGTCGTCCAACGCCGAGCTCGGGGGTTTCGAGATCGATCGCTCGACCAAGCGGGAGCAGTGGAGCGAGGCCCTCGACGCCGTCACCCGGATGATGGTGGAGGAGCCCTTCGCCGGCTGGAGCGGCAAGTACCTGTCCATGCCGCCCCGCAACGTGGTGCCCAAGCCCCTCCAGAAGCCGCACCCGCCCCTGTGGGTGGCCTGCAGCCGGCGGGACACCATCCACCTGGCCGCCACCAAGGGCATCGGCGCCCTGTCGTTCTCCTTCATCGAGCCCGGCGAGGCCAAGGCCTGGGTGGACGACTACTACGCCACCCTGGCGTCGCCCGAATGCGTCCCCGGCGGCTTCGCCGTCAACCCCCAGGTGGCCTGCGTGCTGCCGTTGATGTGCCACGAGGACGAGGAGACGGCCATCGAGCGGGGCCTCGACGGGGGCCACTTCTTCGGCTACTCCCTGGCCCACTACTACGTCTTCGGCAACCACGTACCCGGGTCGACCAACGTCTGGGAAGAGTTTCAGGCCAACCGGTCGAACTGGGGCTTCGACCGCAACGTGGCCGCCCAGACCGGCCAGGTGCTGGGGGCCCAGCTGCTCCAGCAGGGCCTGGGCTCGCTGCGGGGGGCCATCGGCACCCCCGACCAGATCCGCCAGCTGATCAGGGGCTACGCCGATGCCGGCGTCGACCAGCTGATCTTCGTGAGCCAGGCCGGCAAGAACCGCCACGAGCACATCTGCGAGTCCCTCGAGCTGTTCGCCGACCAGGTGCTGCCGGAGTTCAAGGAGGAGGAGGCAGCCCGCGAGAAGGCCAAAATGGAGCGCCTGGCCCCCGCCATCGAGGCGGCCCTGGCCCGCAAGGAGCCTCCCCGCCGGGCCCCCGACCACCAGATCGCCGCGGCCGCACAGGCCTGAGCCGGACTGGATCCGGGCCCCGGAACTGGCCCGGATCCGGTCCCGGGCCCGGGCTCAGGTCTCGAACCAGGCCTGCATGCTCTGGGCGAACATCATGTCGCCCGACAGCTTGAGCTTGCCGGTCATGAACGCCTGCATCGGCTCGAGAACCCCTCCGATGAAGCGGAGGAAGTCGGGCAGGGACAGGCCCAGGGTCACCCGGGCGGCCTCGGTGCCGCCCTTGAGCACCTCGCAGGAGCCCCCGTCGACCTTGAACTGGTAGGTCCGGGTGCCGTCGGCGGCGGCGATGTCCCACTGGACCACGGCGCTCTGCCCGGCAGCCCGGGCGGGCTGGAAGCTCTGCTTCATGGCCTCGAAGATCTGGTCGAGCACGCCGTCGGCGCCGTCGCCGACGGCGGCGTTTATCTCCTCGTCCGAGCGGCCCTCGACCAGCTTGGCCAGCTCGTCGCGGTCACTCACGTTGAACTCGTCCGCCACTGCTGCCTCCTCTCCTCGGGCCGCCAGCGTAGGCGGGGGCCCGGGTTGCCGGCTGGCCACCCGGCACCGCTAGATTCCTCCGTCGTGAGCACCGATCCCCGCGGCGGTAGAAGGCCGTCCCGAAGGGCATCCGGCCTGGTCGGGGGGGCGGCCGGCCCGGTCGAGACCACCGCCACCGGAGCCGGAGGAGGGACCCGGCTGACCCGGCGGGTGGGCCGCATGGGCGCCCTGGCCGCCCTGGCCGTGGCCCTCACCGGCTGCCGCAGCTGGCGGTTCGAGAACAACCCCGGTGTCACCACCCAGGGCCAGCGCATCTCCCACATGTTCGTGGGCTTCGACATCACCGCCCTGGCCGTCGGCGGCTTCGTCTGGGCCCTCATCTTCTGGTGTGTCCTGCGCTACCGGCGCCGGTCCAACGACCAGTGGCCCAAGCAGACCCGCTACAACATCCCGTGGGAGGTCGCCTACACCATCGCCCCCGTCTTCGTGGTGGCGGCCCTGTTCGGTGTGACCGTCGTGGGCGAGAACTTCGTCGACAAGGTGGTGCCCAACCCCGACCAGCAGCTGACCGTCACCGCGTTCCAGTGGGGCTGGCGGTTCGACTTCCCGGTCGGCAACGGCCAGCACGCCGTGGTGGTCAGCGACCCCAGCCACTTCCAGACCATCGAGCTCCCCGAGGGCCAGACCACCAGGGTCAACCTGGTGTCGGCCGACGTGGTGCACAACTTCATGGTCTCGGCGTTCAACTTCCAGCGCTACGCCCAGCCCGGGGTCACCAACGTGTTCGACTTCACCCCGACCAAGACGGGCACCTACATCGGCCGCTGCGACTTCTTCTGCGGCCTGCACCACGACCTCATGATCTTCTACGTCAAGGTCGTTCCCCCGGCACAGTTCCAGACCTGGGTCCACCAGCACGCAAAGGCGGCCACATGACCCTTCTCGCCGAACGCCACGAGGCCGAGCTGCACGAGCACGAGGCTGGACACCGCAGCGGGCTGCTGTACTGGCTGACCAGCACCGACCACAAGGTCATCGGCAAGAACTACACCTACACCTCGCTGGTCTTCTTCTTCCTCGCCGGCATCATGGCCATGCTGATGAGGACCCAGCTCCTGTCGCCGGAGAACCATTTCGTCAACCAGCAGACCTACAACGAGCTGTTCACCATGCACGGCTCGCTGATGCTGTACCTCTTCGCCGGGCCCTTCGCCTTCGGCGGTTTCGCCAACTTCATCGTGCCGCTCCAGATCGGCGCCCCGGACATGGCCTTCCCGCGGCTCAACGCCCTGTCGTACTGGCTGTACCTCTCCGGCGGGATCATCATGATGTCGGGCTTCCTCGTCGCCGGCGGGGCGGCCGACTTCGGCTGGGTGGCCTACGCCCCCCTGTCCGACGCCGTGAACTCGCCGGGTGCTGGCGCCGACCTCTGGATCGTCGCGCTGTTCCTCACCGGCTTCTCGGCCATCTTCACCGGCATCAACATCACCGCCACCGTGTTCGGCCTGCGGGCGCCGGGCATGACGATGTTCCGGGTGCCGATCTTCACCTGGAACATGCTGGTGACGGCCATCCTGATCCTCATCGCCTTCCCGGTGCTCACCAGCGCCCTGGTGATGCTGTACTTCGACCGCCACTTCCACACCCACATCTTCGAGGTGTCGGGCGGGGGCGTGCCGGTCCTGTGGCAGCACCTGTTCTGGTTCTTCGGCCACCCCGAGGTGTACATCCTCGCCCTGCCCTACTTCGGCATCGTCACCGAAATCCTGCCGGTGTTCTCCCGCAAGCCGGTGTTCGGCTACAAGGGCCTGGTCTTCGCCACCCTGGCCATCGCCGGCCTGTCCACCGGGGTGTGGGCCCACCACATGTTCACCACCGGGGTCGTCCTCCTCCCGTTCTTCTCCGGCATGACGATGCTCATCGCCATCCCGACCGGCATCAAGTACTTCGCCTGGATCGGGACCATGTGGCGGGGGGCCATCCGCTTCGAGACGCCGATGCTCTTCGCCGTCGGCTTCCTCGTCGTGTTCCTGGCCGGCGGGCTGTCGGGCGTGATCCTGGCCTCCCCGCCTCTGGACTTCTACGTCAACAACACCTACTTCGTGGTGGCCCACTTCCACCAGGTGCTGTTCGGCACGGCCGTCTTCGCCGGGTTCGCCGGCGTCTACTACTGGTATCCCAAGTACACCGGCCGGATGACCCGTCGCTGGCTGGGGGCCATGAACTTCTGGACCATGTTCTTCGGCTTCTGGCTCACGTTCATCCCCCAGTACCTGGTCGGCCTGCACGGGATGCCCCGGCGGATCTCGATCTACCAGGTCAGCGACGGATTCACCACCCTCAACCGCTTCTCCAGCGGCGGCGCCTACCTGCTGGGCCTGTCGGGGCTCCTGTTCCTAATCAACATGTACGTCTCGTGGCGCAGGCCGGTGCCGGCGGGCGGCAACCCATGGGACGGCGGCACCCTGGAGTGGGCCTGTGCGTCGCCCCCGCCGCATCACAACTTCGAGAAGCTGCCCCCCATCCGGTCGGAGCGGCCGGTGTGGGACGCCAACCACGGCGAGCCGGAGCTGGCCCGGCAGGGCCCCAGCGGAGTGACGGTCGCCTGATGGGCCACGGCGGGGGCGGCCCCAAGACCTACCGCGGCTACGCCATCGAGGCCCGGATCTTCCTCGGCGTCGCCCTGTTCTTCGCCCTCGTGGACGGGGTCTACTTCTTCACCTCCAAGGAGAACTCGGGCTCCACCATGCTGGTGATGACCGTGTTCCTGGGGTTCCTGCCCGGTAGCTACCTGTGGTGGTGGGGGCGCCACATGAAGCCCCGTCCCGAGGACAGCGACTCGGCCACGTTCGAGGAGTCCGCCGGCACCGTCGGCGCCTTCCCGAGCTCGAGCATCTGGCCCTTCGTCTTCGGCATGGGCATGGCCGGGGTGGCCCTGGCCTTCGTATTCGGAGCGTGGCTCGCCATCTTCGGCGGTGCGCTGGGGCTGGGGGGCCTCGTCGGTTACACGGTCGAAAGCCGCCGCGGCGGCTACGTATAGGCCCCGGTCAGGGGGGCGGCCGGTGGGTGTGAGCGCCGGCCCCGAACGGGGGAGCCTCCCCCGCCGCTCCGGCGCGTGGCGGCACCTGCCGGGCCGGCCCGGTCGGGCCTGCCTGGTGCGCACCGGCGCGGGACGGACGGCGGGTCTCGAGGCAGGCGTGAACGAGGGGGTCGGCCGGTGCTGATCCGACTCTTGTCCTCCCGCCTGCGCCCCTACCGGCACCTGCTCCTGGTCCTGCTCTGCCTGCAGGGGGTGCAGGCGCTCCTCAACCTCTACCTGCCCAACCTGAACGCCCGGATCATCGACACCGGGGTGCTCAAGGGCAACACCGGCTACATCTGGCGGCTGGGCGGGGTGATGCTCGGAGTCGCCCTGGTGCAGGCCTGCTTCGCCGTGGCGGCGGTGTACCTGGGCGCCCGGGTGGCCATGAGCTTCGGGCGCGACGTGCGCAACGACCTCTTCCACCGCTCGGTCCAGCTGTCGGCCCGCGAGGTCAACCAGCTCACCGCCCCCTCCCTCATCACCCGGGCCACCAACGACGTGCAGCAGGTGCAGCTGCTGGTGGTGATGTGCTGCACCATGGTCCTCTCCGCCCCGGTGACCATCATCGGCGGGGTCTTCATGGCCGTCCACCAGAACGCCGGGCTGTCCTGGCTGCTGGGTGCGAGCGCACCGCTGCTCGCCGTCTTCCTCGGGATCGTGATCGGCCGCATGATCCCCCAGTTCCGGCTGATGCAGGAGCGCCTCGACAGGGTGAACCAGGTGCTGCGGGAGCAGATCACCGGCATGAGGGTGGTGCGGGCCTTCGTGCGGGAGCCGTGGGAGGTCGACCGTTTCGGGGTCGTCAACGAGCGCCTGACCCACACCTCGCTGGTGGCCGGCCGGCTGATGGCCCTGATGTTCCCGATGGTGATGCTGGTCATCAACTGCTCCAACTCGGCCGTGGTCTGGTTCGGCGGCGACCGCATCGCCCAGGGCCGTATGAGCATCGGCTCGCTGGTGGCCTTCCTCACCTACTTCACCCTCATCCTCATGGCGGTGATGATGGCCACCTTCGTGGTGGTGATGGCTCCCCGGGCGGTGGTCAGCGCCGAGCGCATCCAGGAGGTGCTCGACACCGAGCCTTCGGTGGTGCCGCCGGCCCGGCCGGTGCGGGAGATGCCCACCCCGGGCACCCTGGAGATGAGCAACGCCACCTTCGCCTACCCGGGCGCCGAGGCGCCCGTGCTCGACGGGGTCACCTTCCTCGCCCTGCCCGGCCAGACCACCGCCGTGGTCGGCAGCACCGGCTCGGGCAAGACGACCCTGGCCAACCTGGTGGCCCGGCTCATGGACGTCACCGCCGGGTCGGTGCTGGTGGGCGGGGTGGACGTGCGCGAGCTCGATCCCGACGTCCTGTGGAACAGGATCGGCATGGTGCCCCAGCGCCCGTTCCTGTTCAGCGGGACGGTGGCCAGCAACCTGCGCTACGGCAAGCCCGACGCCTCCGAGTCGGACCTGTGGACCGCCCTCGAGGTGGCCCAGGCGGCCGACTTCGTGCTGGCCATGGGCGGGCTGGAGGCCCGCATCAGCCAGGGCGGCACCAACGTCTCCGGGGGCCAGCGCCAGCGCCTCTCGATCGCCCGCGCCCTGGTGCGCCGGCCCGACGTCTACATCTTCGACGACTCCTTCTCCGCCCTCGACCTGGTCACCGACGCCCGCCTGCGGGCCGCCCTCGCCCCCTTCACCGCCGAGGCCACCGTCCTGGTGGTCGCCCAGCGGGTCTCGAGCATCTCCGAGGCCGACCAGATCCTCGTCCTCGAAGGGGGCCGGCCGGTCGGCCTCGGCCGCCACGAGACCCTGGTGGACACCTGTCCCACCTACGCCGAAATCGTCGCCTCGCAGGCCGCCGGGGCCCCGGCATGAGCGACGGCTTCCGCCCCGACCCCGGGCGTCCGCCGGCCGGCGCCGACGGGGCCGCCCCCGGCCCCCCTACCGCCGCCCTACCCCAGGGCAGCGACGAGGAGTCCAGCCCCACCCATATGCCCCCGCCCAACACCGGAGGTCCCATGGGGCGGATGGGCTCGTTCGGGATGCCCCTCGAGCGCTCCCGCGACTTCCGGGGGACCCTGCGGGTGCTGGCGGGGCGCATGGTGCCCGAGGCCCTACGCCTGGGGGCGGTGGTGGTGCTGTCCCTCACCGCCATCGTGCTCACCGTCATCGGGCCCAAGCTGCTCGGCCGCGCCACCGACATAATCGTCAACGGCCTCATCGCCCGCTTCCGCCACGCCGGGGGGATCAACTTCGGGGCCCTCCACCACACCCTGCTGGAAGTGGTGGTTCTCTACGTCCTGGCCGGCGCCCTCAACTACACCCAGGCCTACATGCTGGCCGGGGTGGTGCAGCGGACCATGTACCGGCTGCGCTCCGACGTGGAGGACAAGCTCAACCGCCTCCCCCTGTCCTATGTCGACCGGGCCGCCCGTGGCGATCTGCTCAGCCGGGTCACCAACGACATCGACAACCTGGCCCAGGGCCTGCAGCAGACGATCAGCCAGCTGCTCAGCAACACCTTCATGCTGATCGGGACCCTGGTCATGATGTTCGTGATCTCACCGATGCTGGCCGTGGTCGCGCTGGTGTCCGTGCCCCTGTCGGTGGTGCTGATGCGCACCATCGCCAAGCGCTCTCGCAACCGGTTCATCGCCCAGTGGACCAACACGGGCAGGCTCAACGCCCTGGTGGAGGAGTCGCTCACCGGCCACTCGATCGTCAAGACCTTCGGGCGCCAGCGGGAGACGGAGGCCGCCTTCCGCTCCATCAACAACGACCTGTTCGAGGCCAGCTTCGCCGCCCAGTTCTTCTCCGGCAGCATCCAGCCCTCGATGGTGCTGGTGGGCAACCTCAACTTCGTCGCCATCGCCGTCATAGGCGGCCTGCAGGTGGCGGCGCGGGCCATGACGATCGGCGGCATCCAGGCCTTCATCCAGTACTCCCGCCAGTTCTCCCAGCCGCTGCAGATGCTCGCCTCGATGTTCAACGTGTTCCAGTCCTCGCTGGCCTCGGCCGAGCGGGTGTTCCAGCTGCTCGACGCCGATGAGCAGGTGCCGGAGGTCAGCGCCGCCGCCGCCGTGGCGGCCGGAGGGTCCCCGGACGAGGCAGCGGGAGCCGGCGCCACCCGGGGCAGGATCGAGTTCGAGCACGTCGACTTCTCCTACGACCCCGAGAGGCCGCTGATCACCGACCTGTCCCTGGTGGCCGAGCCGGGCACGACCGTGGCCATAGTGGGCCCGACCGGGGCGGGCAAGACGACCCTGGTCAACCTGATCATGCGCTTCTACGAGCTGGATTCGGGCCGCATCACCCTCGACGGGGTGGACATTTCGCGGATGCCGCGGGCGCAGCTGCGGTCCCGGATCGGGATGGTGCTGCAGGACACCTGGCTCTTCGGCGGCACCATCAGGCAGAACATCGCCTACGGCCGCCCCGACGCCACCGAGGAGGAGATCATGGCGGCCGCCCGGGCCGCCTACGTGGACCGGTTCGTGCACGCCCTGCCCGACGGCTACGACACCTACGTCGACGACGAGGGCGGCGCCATCAGCGCCGGCGAGAAGCAGCTGCTGACCATCGCCCGCGCCTTCCTGGCCAACCCAAGCATCCTCATCCTCGACGAGGCGACCAGCCCGGTCGACACCCGCACCGAGGTGCTGATCCAGGAGGCCATGGCCGCCCTGCGCTCCCAGCGGACCAGCTTCGTCATCGCCCACCGGCTCTCCACCATCCGCAACGCCGACACCATCCTGGTCATGGAGGGCGGCCGCATCGTCGAGCAGGGCCACCACCGCGACCTCATCGAGCGGGGCGGGGCCTACGCCCGCCTCCACAACGCCCAGTTCAGCGGAACGGCCGCCGAGGTCGCCTGACGCCCCCTCCGGAACCCCCGGACGGCAGGATCCACCCGCGTCAGTGTCGAAGGAGTCACCCGTTGTGGTACGGCATTGGGGGACCTTGCGCCGTAGGGGCAGCGGGGTGCCGGCTCCGGCCGAGCCCTCCTGGTCGCTCCGGTCGCGCCTGGCCATGTCCGGGGCGACCCTGGTCGATCGCGTCCGCTTCCGCCGCCGGCTCCGCCTGAGCCCCCTCGCCGCTGCCGGGGCGCTCGCCCGGGCCACGGGCCGGGGTCTCCACCGGGTCGGGTCGGCGGTGTGGTCGCTGCCGGTCGCGCTGGTGGCGGCCCTGTGCTCGGTCGCCCGGGCCGTCGCCAGCCTGGTCCGCTGGGGCGCCCGTGGCGTCGCCGGCCTGGTCGGCTGGATCGGCCGTGCCGTCGCCAGCCTGGTCCGCTCGATCGGCCGCCCTGTGGCCGACCCGGGCCGCTCGGTCGCCCGCGCCGTTGTCGGGCTGGGCCGTTCGGGCACCCGTTTCATGGGCCGGCCGGGCCGTCGGATGGCCGGTTTCGTGGCCGGGCTGAGCCGTTCGGTCGCCGGCCCCCGACCGGCGGGGCTCCGGCCCCTGGCCGACCTGGTCGACACCCGGGCGGCCCAGCGGGCCATGGGGGCCAACTTGTGCCTGGTGGCCGCCGCCGTGGTCCTGTCCGCCTACGGGTCACCGGGGGCGTCACCCGCCCGCCACCACGTCACCGCCGAGGCCGTCCGCCGGCCGGGTGCCGCCGTTGCCGCCTTCCAGCCCCCCGCCCCGGTGGCCCTGGCCCCGGCCACGACCCCGCCCGCCCCCGCCCCGCCGGCGGTGGCGGCCGGTGCCACCCTGCGGGCCCACGAGGTGTTCGGCTTCGCCCCCTACTGGACCCTGCCGGTGGCATCCGGGTTCGACCTGGCCGACCTCACCACCGTGTCCTACTTCGGCCTCGACGTGGCCGCCGACGGCAGCCTGGTGCAGACCGGGCCCGGCTGGGCCGGCTACCAGAGCCAGGACCTGGCCGACCTGATCACCAGGGCCCACGCCGCCGGCGACCGGGTGGTGCTGAGCTTCGAGTGCTTCGACCAGACGGCCCTGGACAGCCTCACCAGCGACCCCGCCGCCGCCTCCCGGCTGGCCGACGCGGTGGTGGCCGCGGTGGGGGCCAAGGCCATGGACGGGGCCAACATCGACTTCGAGGGCACCGGGGCGGCCGACCGGGCCGGCATGGCCCGCCTGGTGGCGGTGGTCAGCCAGAAGGTGCACGCCACCAACCCCCACTGGCAGCTGACGGTGGACACCTATACCGGATCGGCCACCGACTCCCAGGGCTTCTTCGACGTGGCCGCCATGGCGCCCAACGTCGACGCCTTCTTCGTCATGGCCTACGACATGTACCGCTCGGGCAACGCCTCGCCCAACGCCCCGCTCGAGGGCGGCCAGCCCAGCGACGCCGCCGCCGTGGCCGGCTACACCTCGGTGGTGCCGGCCGGCAAGGTCATCCTGGGGGTGCCCTTCTACGGCTACGAATGGCAGACCCAGGGCAACGCCCCCCGCTCCCCGGCCCAGGCCGGGCCCGCCCCGGTGACCTGGGCGCAGCTGCGCGGCCTGGGCTCCACCGTCTACTGGGATCCCCAGGCCCAGGTGCCGTGGACCGCATTCGAGGATCCGTCGGGCCAGTGGTTCGAGGCCTACTTCGACAACCCGTCTTCCCTGGCCCTCAAGGCCCAGCTGGCCGACCGCGCCCACCTGGCCGGAGTCGGGATCTGGGCCCTCGGAATGGACGGCAACGACCCGGCCATGATGGCCGCCCTGCTGGGCCACGCCCCGGCGGTGAAGGACTACCAGGCCGGACCGGCCAACCCCAGCACCGCCCAATCCTCCCCGAGCCCGACGACCTCGGCCCCGTCGGCGGGATCGGGCGGAACCGGCGGTCCGTCCAAGGGCGGATCGGGCGGCTCCGGCGGATCGGGCGGATCGGGCGGATCGGGCAGCGGAGGCTCGGGCGGCTCGGGGCCGTCACCGTCACCGTCGCCCTCGCCGGCGCCCCCCGTCACCCAGCCGCCGGTCACCCTGCCCCGGACGACACCGACCACCGTCCCCCACTGAGCCGGCGGCCCGGCGCCCGGGCGGTCACGAGGAGGGGGTCGGCGGGCCCGGTCAGGACCGGCCGCCCCGATTCAGGACGGGGTGGGAAAGGGCGGGTCGGCGCCGGGCCCACCCGCCGGTGAGGCGGCCGGGCTCAGGACGCGCCGTTGCGGGGGGATCGCCGGTTGCGGCGCAGGCCCCGGCCGGGGCGCATGGTGGGCGCCGGGTCCTCCCGCTGGACCACCGCCACCCCCGGTATCCCCGACGGCCCGGTCGAGGGGTAGGCGGCCGGCCCGGGCGCCCCGCTCATGACCAGCTCGGGCTCGGGCTCGTGCGCCGCCTCGTCCACCGGGGCCGGCGCCAGCTCGGCGTGGCCGGCCTGGGACGGATGGGTCTCGCTGGGGACGGCGGCGTAGCCGCCCTCGGCGGTGCGGATGATGACGTTGGCGCGCCGGCGCTTGCCTGCGTCGGGCACCGCCTGGAGCTCCTTGCACAGCAGGTAGGTCACCCCGCCCACCAGGATGGGACCGAAGATCAGGATCACCCGCAGGGTCCAGACCATGGCCTGGATCGACGTGTCGAAGAAGACCGTCAGCACGTCGTCGCCGCCGGCGATCAGCAGCACGAAGAAGAACGTGAGCATGCCGGCCCCGATGGCGGCCCGCACCGGCCTGTCGCGGGGCCGGTCGAGCAGGTTGTGATGGGCCCTGTCGCGGGTGAAGAACGCCTCAAGGAACGGCCAGGCGAACAGCGGGGTCATGAGCAGGCCAGGCACGATCACCCCCGGCCAGAAGGCGTTGGCGATCATGTGACCCGGCAGGTGGGTCTCGAAGTTGGGCATCAGCCGGAGGCTCCCCTCGAGGAACCCGACGTACCAGTCCGGCTGGGCGTAGGTGGTGACCTGGTACGGGATGTAGGGCCCGTACAGCCAGATGGGGTTGATCTGGGCCAGACCGCCGAGGGCGGCGGTGACGGCGAAGGTCATGAAGAAGTAGCCGCCGCTCTTGGCGGCGTAGCCCGGCCACATGGGGGTGCCGACGACGTTCGTCTCGGTGGCGCCCTTGCCCGGGAACTGGGTGTGGTGCTGGCGCATGATGATGATCAGGTGCGCCGTCAGCAGGCCGAGTATCGCCACCGGCACCACGAACATGTGGAGCACCAGCATGCGGGCGAACAGGTCGGGCGTGCCCGGGTACTGGCCCCCGAACAGCCACGACATGGCCCAGGTCCCGAGCACCGGTATGGACTCGAAGACGCTGTAGAAGATGCGCAGGCCGGTGCCGGACAGCAGGTCGTCGGGCAGCGAGTAGCCGAAGAAGCCGTTCAGCAGGGCCATGGTCAGCAGCAGCAGGCCGATGGTCCAGTTGACCTCGCGGGGCCGGCGGAAGGCACCGGTGAAGAACACCCGGCACATGTGCACGCCGATGGCGCCGATGAAGAGCACCGCCGCCCAGTGGTGCATCTGGCGCATGACCAGGCCGGCCCGCACGCTGAAGCTCAGGTTGATGGTGGAGGCGTAGGCCTCCGACATGTGGATCCCCCGCAGGGGGACGTAGGCGCCGTGGTAGATGATCTCGCGGGCCGAGTCGCTGTAGAACAGCGAGACGTAGATGCCCGTGATGATGAGGATGATGAACGAATAGAGGGCGATCTCCCCGAACATGAAGGACCAGTGGTCGGGGAAGATGTAGTTGAGCAGCCACCGCACGCCGCCGGACAGGCCGAGGCGCTCGTCGAGGTGGCGGGCCTGGCCGACCGCCGTCTTCTTCCCCAGCTCCCTGCCTCGGTCCGACAGCGTCGTGGTCACTGCCTACCTCCCCGATCCCAGAAGCCCGGACCGAGCGGCACGCCGTAGCTGGACGCCGCCCGGATATAGCCGTTGTCGTCGACCATCAGGGGCAGCTGCGGCAGCGGCCGCGGCGCCGGCCCGAAGATCACCTTTGCCCCGTTGAGCACGTCGAAGGTGGACTGGTGGCAGGGGCACAGCAGCGTGGCGAACTGGCCCTCGTACTGGCCCACCGGGCAGCCGGCGTGGGTGCAGACCTTGGAGAAGGCGATGTAGCCCTGGGGCGACCACGAGGCCTTCTCCGGCTGGTTGGGGGGGTACACCGGCTCCGACGCCACCCGGATGAGCAGGGTCTGGTCCATGGCGATGTCGGTGGAGCCGCGGGGGAACACGGTCTCATAGTCGCCCACGGCCAGGTCGGAGACGTGCACCGCCTTGCCCTGCTCGTTTATGAGCAGGTCGCCCTTCTTCCAGCCGGAGCCGAAGAAGTACTTCTGGTCGACCGGGTTCTTGTCGGTGAGGGAGCGGATCGGGAACAGCAGCACCGCCGTCATGGCCCCCGCCGCCCCCAGGAACAGCTTGACCAGCATGCTGCGCCGGCCCTCCACGGCCACCTGGCCCCGCCGGAAGGTGCGGGCGAACTTCTCCTGGTTCTCCGGGGTGGTGAGGACCTCGCGCTCCTCGACGAAGGGGCCCCGGGGCATGAGGTACTTGCCCCAGGCGGCCATGCCGACGCCGATCCCGCCGAAGATCACGAACAGCAGCGCCCCCTCCGCCTGGGGTTGGCCGCCGATGGCGTAGGTGTAGCCCAGGCCGATGGTGGCCAGGACGCTCACGATGAAGCACAGGCCGACGAAGAACTCCACCCGGCCGGGGTGCTCGGAGGTGATCGACATCTGCTCGGCCCAGCGCTCCCCCTCGGCGTCCAGGGGGGCGGCCACCGGGGTGGAGGGCGGGACCGCCGGGGCGGGCGGCGCCGGCGGGGTGGCCTCGCCGCCGTTGTCGGTCTTGTCGCTCATGCCCGGTCCCCGATCCAGAAGGCGGCCAGCATCATCAGTCCCACGCCCATGCCGATGCCGATCAGGCCCTCGGTCACCGGCCCGATGTGGCCCAGCGCCAGCCCGCCGTGGTCCTGGGGCTTGGTGATGTACCCGACGTAGCGGATGATGTCGGCCACGTCCTTGTCCGACAGGGTGGAGGCGGCGAAGCGGGGCATGTTGCCCGGGCCGGTGCGGATGGCCTCGGCGATCTGGCGGGGGGTGTCAGGGGCGAGCGACGGGGCGAAGGCGCCGTAGCTGAGCACCCCACCCACGGCCAGGTAGCTGTGGCAGGTGGCGCAGTTGTCGCGGAACAGCTCCCCGCCCCGCTGCAGGTCCGCCCCCCTGGTGTTGACCGACGGGATGCCGTCCCCGCCCGGGGCCACGGATCCGACGTAGGCGGCGATCTCGCCGGCCTGCTTCTCGTCGTAGAGGGGCTGCTTGCGGATGGCCTGGGCGGTCGGGATCTCCAGCGGCATGCGCCCGGTGGAGACCCAGAAGTCCACCGCCGCCGGCCCGAGGCCGGCGATGGTCGGGGCCCGGACGGTGCCCTGGCCCTGCACGCCGTGGCAGGAGGCGCATGACTGCAGGAACATCTGGTGGCCCTTGGCCACCGCCGAGGCGTTGCCGGCCTCGGCCGCCTGCTGGGCGGCGAACTGGGCCGCCCCGCTGGGGTTGGGGGGCGAGTTGAACCCCACCCCGCTGCTGCCGTAGGCGTTGGTGGTGGGCGGGCTGGAGCCGCCGGTGGCGGCACCGGCGCCCCGTCCGAACAGCAGCACGGTCATGGCCGCCACGACCAGGACCAGCAGGGCGTGGGGAAGCAGGGAGCGCAGACGCTTGGGGGGCAGAGTGGTCATCCTTTGAGGAGGAAGATCGCGCTGTAGAGGAACACCCACACGATGTCGACGAAGTGCCAGTAGTAGGTCACCACCTGGAACACGGAGCGTTCGCCCGGGTCACCTCCGGGCCCGGCCATGCGGCCGAGGAACGCCACCATCGCCACCAGACCGACGAAGACGTGCAGTCCGTGCAGTCCGGTCATGAGGAAGAACAGCGAGGAGAAGGCGTTGGTCGAGATGTGGAACTCGACGTGGAACCACTCGTAGCCCTGGTTGGCCAGGAACAGCGAGCCCATGATGAAGCTGATCACGACCCACCGGCGGGCCTGGGAACGGTTGTGGCGGCGCTCGTCGGACCACAGGGCCCGCTGCATGGTGAAGCTGGAGGCGACCAGGATGCCGGTGAAGATGCCGGACTGGAGCACGTCCAGGTGGATGCCCGCCGGCGGCCAGACCCCGTTGATGGTGTCGTTGGCCCGGACGGTGAAGTAGGCGGCGAACAGGCCGCTGAAGAACATCAGCTCCGAGCCCAGCCAGATCATCACCCCGACGTTGAGAAGTCCGGGGCGACCGGGCATCCCGTCGGCGTGCAGGCGCGGCTTCGTCTGGGCGGCGATGGCCTCGGTCACAGCCCCTTTTCCTAGTCCATATCCGCCGGACCAGGCACATCCCGACGGCGGCCCTCAGCCGACCAGGCCGAGCTGGATGGCCCGGGCCATCGCCTCCTGCCGGTTCCGGACCTCGAGCTTGGCGTAGATGTGGTTGAGATGGGTCTTGACGGTGGCCCCGGACAGGAACAGCCGGCGGGCGATCTCGTCGTTGGCCGCCCCCTCCACCAGGCATGCCAGGACCTGACGCTCGCGGGCCGTCAGCAGGTCGAGCATGGCCCCGGGGGGGCGCTCGGAGTGGACCAGGCCCACCAGGACCGTGGCCAGGCTGGGGGCCAGCACCCTCTGGCCCTTCATCACCCTCTCGACGGCCCCCCGCAGCTCGGCGGGTCCCACCGACGCCTCGAGGATGGCGTCGGCCCCGGCACCGGCCAGGGCGGCCAGCTCCTCGCGGCCGGGCCGGTGCACCATGGCCACCACCCGGGCACCGACGTCCTTGGCCACCTCCACCACCCCGGCGGCGTCGCCCTCGAGGTGGGCGCCCACCAGGCACAGACGGGGCGACAGCCGGCGCAGCTGGCCCACCGCCTCGCTGGCGGTGCCGGCCTCGCCCAGGATGCGATAGCTAAGCCCGGCCACCACCCGGCCGATACCAAGCCGGACGATCGGCCACGGATCGACCACCACAGCGCCGCTGGCCTGGGCCACGCCCGGAGGCTAGGCGCCGGTCCGGTCCGAGCCGACTGACTAGTTCTTTTTGGCCGGCCCGATGGGGCCGCGATCCATGGTCCCTACGTGTCACCCGCCGGCGAGGGACCAACCGCGCGGCCGATGCGTGGACGGTCCCGGATGTCCGATAACGGTAGACATGGCAGAAAGGCGCAGCACCTCAAAGAAGCACCTCAACGACTCCGGCGTGGACGAGGACCAGCTGGTGCGTGAGCACCTCGGCCTGGTCCATAGGGCGGTCTCCGACATGCTCCAGCGGGTGCCCCGCCACGTGAGCCGCAGCGACCTGACCTCGGCCGCCATGGCGGGCCTGGCCCAGGCCGCCCGCAGCTACGACCCGGCCCGGGGCATCGCCTTCGACCGCTTCGCCTCCGCCCGCATCCGCGGCGCGCTCCTGGACGAGCTGCGCAGCAGAGACTGGGCCAGTCGCTCCGTGCGCTCGCGGGCCCGCCAGCTCAGCGCGGCGGTGGACGACCTGACGGCCACCATGGGCCAGGCCCCCAGCCCGGACCAGATCGCCCAGCACATCGGGGTCGACCGGGCCACCCTGGACGGCCTCACCGGCGACGTCCACCGGGCCGTCGTCCTGAACTTCGACTCCCTGGTCACCGAGGGTGACGGAGCCTCCCTCCTGCCGACCGAGGACAAGGGCCCCGACATCCAGTTGCTGGACCGCGAGCGGCGCTCCTACCTGGTCGACGCCGTGGCCAACCTGCCCGAGCGCATGCGGCACGTGATCGTCGGCTACTTCTTCGACGAGCGGCCCATGAAGGAGCTGGCCGACGAGCTGGGTGTCACCGAGTCCCGCATCTCCCAGATCCGGGGCGAGGCCATGGTGCTGCTGCGCACCGCCATCACCGCCCACCTCGACGAGGGCGACGCCCTGGTCGACCTGTCGCCCCGGACGGCCAAGCGCACGGCCGCCTACGTGGAGGCGGTGGGCGCCGGCTCGGACTGGCGCAGCCGCCTGGCCGTCGACCCGGCCCGGCCCTGGGCCGCCCAGGCGTCCTGAACCGCCCCGCCGCCGGCTGACCTACCGGCGGCCGCCACCCCTCCCGCGCCTCCGGCCGACCCCTAGCCGGCCGGGGCCGGGGCCCGGACCATGGAGTCCAGCTCCGGGGGCAGCGGACGCGAGTGGACCACGGTCAACCGCCTGGTGGCCCGGGTGAGGGCCACATACAGGGCCCGGGGCCCGTGATCGTCGGAGATCGAGCGGGGCTCCACCACGACCACCGAGTCGAACTCGAGGCCCTTGACCACCCCGACCGGCACCAGGGTGACCGTCTCGTCGAGGCCGGACACCTCAGGCACGCCGAAGGCCAGCCCGGCCCGGGCCAGCCCGGCGGCCAGCCGGTCGGCCCAGCCGTCTGGGCAGACCACCGCCACCGTCCCGCCCCCCAGGGCCTGGGCCTCGCGGGTGGCGATGATGGCGATGGCGTCCTCCAGCCCGCCGGGCTCCACCGCCACGGCCACCGGCTCCTCCCCGGTGGAGCGGACGGACCGGGGCGGGCGCAGGCCGGGGGCGGCGGTCGCCAGCAGCCGGCCGGCGAGGTCCATCACCTCCGACGGGGTCCGGTAGTTGACGCTCAGCTCGACCACGACCGGGGCCCGTCTGGGCGACAGGTGGGCCATGACCGACTCCCAGCCCGACACCTGGGCGCCCGTCGCCTGGGCGACGTCGCCCACGACCGTCATCGACCCCGATATCGAGCGGCGGGCCAGCATGCGCAGCTGCATCGGGGTCAGGTCCTGGGCCTCGTCGACCACGATGTGGCCGTAGGCCCGGGGCCCGTCGAGGTCCGCCCCGGCCCGCACCGGGCCGAGGAGCGTCCTGGCCTCGTCGAGCAGGGCCAGGTCGGCCGAGGTCCACGGGATGTCGGCCAGGGCCGTGCTGCGGGGGCGGTGCAGGAGGGCCAGCTCCTCCTGGCTGAATAGCGACCGCCCGGCCAGGCCCAGCAGGGCGGGCGCCCCGAACAGGTCGTGGAGCAGCTCCTGGGGGAGGAGCCGGGGCCACATGCGGTCGAGGGCCTCGGTCCAGTCGGGCCGGGCCCGGAGCTGGCGGCGGAGGTCCTCCGGACTCAGCTCCCCCTCGTCGGGGCCCGCCAGACCGGTCCGCCGGGCCCGGCCGGCGGCCACCTGGTAGCGACGGTGGAGGGTCTGGGCCAGATGGGTCTCGAAGAAGCGCCGGCGCAGGTTGTGGGGGCCGTGGCGCCGGCGGGCGGCCGCCACCGCCGCCTCCGTGTCGGCCACCGTCAGGCTGAGCCGGTAGGGCCCGATGCCGACCACCAGGTCGTGGCGCAGGGGACGCTGGCGGTCCCTCACCGCCCGCTTGAGCAGCCGGGCCATGCGGGCCTCCCCCTTGAGGGCGGCCGTGGCCGGCGCCTCCACCGCCCTGGCCCGCACCTCGGGGACCAGGCCGGCGATGGTGGTGAGCACGGCCCCGCTCTCGCCGAGGGACGGCAGGACCTGCTCGATGTAGCGCAGGAACAGCTGGTTCGGCCCCACCACCAGCACGCCCTGGCGCTCGAGGGGGAAGCGGTGGGTGTAGAGCAGGTACGCCGCCCGGTGCAGGGCCACCGCCGTCTTGCCGGTGCCCGGGCCCCCCTGGACCACCAGCACCCCGGCCAGCGGGCCCCGGATGATCTCGTCCTGCTCGGCCTGGATGGTGGCCACGATGTCGCGCATGCGGCCGGTACGGGCCCGCTCGAGGGTGGACATGAGGGCGCCGCCCAGGGTCGGCTCGCCCAGCTCGCCCTCCCCGAAGGCCTCGTCCTCGATGGCCAGCAGGCTCGGCCCGTCGGTGAGGAAGTGCCGGCGGCGGGCCAGGCCCATGGGGTGTGCGCCCGTCGCCCGGTAGAAGGGCTCGGCCACCGGGGCCCTCCAGTCCACCACCAGGGGCTCCTGGCCGGGCCCCGACACCGCCAGGCGCCCGATGTAGAAGGTCTCCGGGCCGTCCTCCAGGTCGATGCGGCCGAAGCACAGCGACTCCCGCCCGATGTCGAGCTGCTCCAGCCGGTGCAGGCTGGTGCGCACGATGACGTCGCGCTCCTCGCGGGCCTGGGGGGTCCCGCCCTTGCCCAGGGCGATCACCGAGCGCAGCATCTGGCGGGCCGACTCCCGCATGGCCTCGAGACCCTCGTAGGCCCTGTCGATGTACGACTGCTCGGCGGGTAGGTCCGGATGGCTCGACAAATCGCTCCACGCCTGCGTACAGGGGGTCGATGAGTCTACCGCCCCGTAGGTAGGGTTCGATGTGGGCTTCGACGACTCGGCCTTCATCAGGGCCTGCCGCCGCCAGCCGGTCGACACCGTGCCGGTGTGGTTCATGCGCCAGGCGGGTCGGGCCCTGCCCGAGTACCGCCGCCTTCGGGCCGACCGGCCCTTCATGGCCACCGTCGCCGACCCCGAGGTGGCCTCCGAGATCACCCTCCAGCCCGTGCGCCGCTACGGGGTGGACGCCGCCATCCTCTTCTCCGACATCGTGGTGCCCCTGGCCGCCATCGGGGTGGGGGTGGACATCGTGGCCGGGCGGGGCCCGGTGGTGGACCGGCCGTTCCGATCCGGGGCCGACCTCGACCGTCTCCGACCCCTCGAACCGGAGGCGGACATCCCCCATGTCATCGACACCGTCAAGCTGGTCACCGCCGAGCTGGACGTGCCGCTGATCGGGTTCTGCGGGGCCCCCTTCACGGTGGCCAGCTACCTCATCGAGGGTGGCCCGTCGCGCGACTACGCCCTCACCAAGTCCCTCATGCGCTCCGAGCCCGAGCTTTTCGGCCGCCTGCTTGACCGCCTGGCCGACCTGTCGGTGGCCTTCCTGCGGGCCCAGGTGGGGGCGGGGGCCTCGGCGGTGCAGCTGTTCGACTCCTGGGCCGGGGCGTTGTCTGGCGCCGACTACCGCCGCCACGTGATGCCCGCCAGCGCCAAGGTGCTGGCCGGGGTGGCGGACCTGGGCGTGCCCCGCATCCATTTCGGGGTGGGTACCGGCGAGCTGCTGGGATTGATGGGAGAGGCCGGGGCCGACGTGGTCGGGGTGGACTGGCGGATCCCGCTGGACGAGGCCAGCCGGCGCATCGGGCCCGACCGGGCCGTGCAGGGCAACCTCGACCCCGCCCTGTGCCTGGCCCCCTGGCCGGTGGTGGAGGCCGAGGTGGCCGACATCCTCGACCGGGGCCAGCGGACGCCCGGCCACGTGTTCAACCTCGGCCACGGTGTCCTGCCTGACACCGACCCCGAGGTGCTGGCCCGGGTGGTGGAGCGGGTGCACAAGGGGCCGGCGTGATCGGGGTGCTGCTCATGTCGTACGGGACGCCGGCCACCGCCGCCGACGTCGAGGCCTACTACACCCACATCCGCCGGGGTAACGAGCCCAGCCCCCAGCAGCTGGCCGACCTGCACCGGCGCTACGACGCCATCGGGGGGACCTCGCCCCTGGCCGCACGGACCGCCGACCAGGCCGCCGGCGTGCAGGCCGCCCTCGACGCCTCCCACCCCGGACGGTTCCGGGTGTTCCTCGGGACCAAGCACGCCCCCCCGTTCATCGAGGAGACGGTCAAGGCCATGGCCGGCGAGGGGGTGACCGAGGCGGTGGCGGCCGTGCTCGCCCCCCACTACTCCGCCCTGTCGGTGGGCGAGTACCTCGAGCGGGCCCGGGTGGCCGCCGACGAGGTGGGCATCACCGTGCACGAGGTGCGCAGCTGGCACCTCGAGCCGGCCCTGGTCGGGCTGCTGGCCGACCGGCTGGGGCGGGCCCTGCAGCGGGTGGGCCGGCCCCCAGGTGCCACCGAGGTGCTGGTGACGGCGCACAGCCTGCCCAGCCGCATCGTGGCCGCCGGCGACCCCTATCCGGCCCAGCTGGAGGAGACCGCCCGGGCGGTGACCGAGGCGGCCGGGGTGACCCGGTGGCGCACCGCCTGGCAGAGCGCCGGGCGCACCCCCGAGGAGTGGCTGGGCCCGGACGTGACCGAGGCCATCGAGGAGGCGGCCGCCGAGAGTGCCGAGGCGGTGGTGGTGTGCCCGGCCGGGTTCACCTCCGACCACCTCGAGGTGCTCTACGACCTCGACATCGAGGCCAGGGCCGTCGCCCACGCCAAGGGCCTGGTCTTCGCCCGCACCGACTCGCTCAACGACGACCCCGCCTTCTGCGCCATGCTGGCCGAGGTGGTGGCCCGGGCGGTCCCGTGAGCCCGCGGGTGGTGGTGGTCGGCTCCGGCATCACCGGCCTGGCCGCCGCCCTGGCCCTGACCGACGCCGGCGCGGCGGTGACGGTCCTCGATGGGGCCGAGCACCCCGGTGGACGCATCCGGACCATGGCCTTCGCCGGCCTGCCGGTGGAGACCGGCCCCGACGCCTTCCTCGCCCGGGTCCCCCACGCCGCCGACCTGTGCCGGCGCCTGGGCCTCGACCTGGTGGCCCCCGCCACCGGGCGGGCCTTCCTGTGGGCCCGGGGCGGCCTGCGTCCCCTTCCGGCCGGGCTGGTGCTGGGGGTCCCCTCCGACCTGCCTGCGGTGGCCCGCTCCGGTCTGCTGAGCCCGACCGGGCTGGCCCGGGCGGCCCTCGATCTGGTGCTGCCCCGCAGCTCTTTCGCCGCCGACCCGTCGGTCGGCGACATCGTGCGGGCCCGGCTGGGCCCGGCGGTGCAGACCGGCCTGGTCGACCCCCTCCTCGGCGGGATCCACGCCGGCGACAGCGACCTGCTCAGTGCCGAGTCGACGTCGCCCCAGCTGGCGGCGGCGGCCCGGTCGGGCCGCAGCCTGGTGCTCACCCTGCGCCGCCATGCCAGGCAGGCCCCGGCCGTCGACGGCCCGGTGTTCCTGACCCATCCGGGCGGCCTCGGGGCGGTGGTGGAGGCGCTGGTGGGGACCCTGCGGGCGGCGGGGACCGAGGTCGCCCTGGGCCGGCCCGTGCAGCGCCTGCGCCGCCAGGGGTCGTCGTGGGTGGCCGAGGCCGGCCCCGACGTCGCCGCCGACGCCGTGGTGCTGACCACCCCGGCCCCGGTCACCGCCTCCCTGCTGGGCCCGCACGCCCCCGAGGCGGCCGCCGCCCTGGGCGAGATCGAGCACTCCTCGGTGGTGGTCACCACCCTGGCCTACGACAGGGCCTCGGTGCGCCACCCCCTCGACGGAAGCGGCTTCCTGGTCCCGCGGCCCGAGGGCCGCCTCATGACCGCCTCGACGTGGCTGTCGTCCAAGTGGGCCCACCTGCACCATCCCGAGCTGGCCCTCATCCGGGTGTCGGCCGGCCGCAACGGGGACGGCCGGGCCATGGCCATGACCGACTCCGAGCTGATCGGCGCCCTCCACTCCGAGCTGTCCGAGGCGGTGGGGCTGGGGTCGTCGCCGGTGGAGGCGGCCGTCACCCGCTGGCCTGACGCCTTCGCCCAGTACGGCCGGGGCCACGGCGCCCGGCTGCAGCGGGTGGAGACGGCGCTGGCCTCCGTGGCCGGCCTCGAGGTCGCCGGCTCGGCCCTGCGGGGGGTGGGGCTGCCCGCCTGCATCGCCCAGGGCCAGGCCGCCGCCGGCCGCGTCCTCGAGGCTCTGGGCGTCGCCGCCGCCGCTGGGTGAGCTGGCCCCGGCTGCTGGCGCCGGCCGCCCTCGCCGGGGTGGCGGTGTTCCTGTCCCTCCCCCCCCTCGGGCTGTGGCCCCTGGGCCTGGCCGGCCTGGGCCTGTGGTGCTGGCGCCTCCGGGGCCTCGGGCCGGGGCGGCGGGCCCTGTGCGGCTCGGTGGCGGCCCTGGGCCTGCTCGTCCCCGGCCTGTTCTGGATCCACGACTTCACCGGTCCGGGCTACCCGATCGCCGTCGTCGTGGAGGCCGCCTTCTACGCCCTGGCCGCCCTGGCCACCCCGCCCGGATGGGGCGGAACCCTCGCCTTCGGCGCCACCCTGGCCGGGGCGGAGATGCTGCGGGACGCCTGGCCCTTCGGCGGGGTGCCGGTGGCCGACATCTACCTGGGCCAGGTCGGCGGTCCCCTGGCCGAGCTGGCCCGGCTGGGAGGGGCGGCGGCGGTGACGCTGGGGGCCGGGCTGGCCGGGGCCGGGCTGGCCGGGCTGGCCCGGCACCGGTGGCGGCCGGGGGTGGCGGCCCTGGCCGTGGCCGCCGTCGCCGTGGCGGGGGCGGCCCTCTCCCCCGACGGCGGCGGCGCCACCCGCCTGGTCCGGGTGGCGGCGGTCCAGGGCGGGGGGCCCCGGGGGCTGCGGGCGGTCAACCGCGACCCGGCCCTGGTCCTGGAGGCCCAGGTGGCGGCGGAGGGCCGCCTGCGCCGCCCGGTCGACCTGGTGGTCTGGCCCGAGAACGTCGTCGAGCTGGCCTACCCCCTGGCCGGCTCGGTGGAGGAGGCCGAGCTGTCCAGCGTGGCCCGGGCGGCCGGAGCGAGCTTCATCGCCGGGGTGACCCAGCCGGCCGGGCCGGGCCAGTTCCTCAACCAGGCGGTGGCCTGGGCCCCCTCGGGGCGCCAGATCGGGTCCTACGAGAAGGTGCACCGGGTGCCGTTCGGGGAGTGGGTGCCCATGCGGTCGTTCCTCCGCCACTTCGCCGACCTCTCCGTCGTGCCCAACGACGCCGTCCCCGGCCACGGCCCGGGCCTCATCCGCACCCCGGCCGGCCCGCTGGGGCTGATGGTGTCCTGGGAGGTGTTCTTCGACGAGCGGGCCCTGGCCGCCGTCGGCAGCGGGGCCAGGTTGCTGGTGGTGCCGACCAACGCCGCCTCCTACCGCACCGACCAGGTCCCCGCCATGGAGGTGGCCGCCGCCCGGCTGCGGGCCATCGCCACCGGGCGGGATCTGGTCCAGTCCGCCCCCACCGGCTACAGCGCCCTGGTCGACCACCGGGGCCGGCTGCTGGCCCGCTCCGGCCTGGGCGGGGCCTCGGTGGTCGAGGGGGAGCTGGGCGAGCGGAGGGGGCGTACCCCCTACGACGCCGTGCGCCGGGCCGGCCCGGAGGCCACCGTGGCCGTGCTGGTGGCGGCGGCCTGGGCGCTCGCCGCCGCCGAGTGGCGCCGGTCCCGCCACATGAGCTCGTTGAAGATGAGGAACTTGGCCACCCACAGCACCCCGAACGCCCCCAGGTAGCAGGCCGACACCACGGCGACGTGCTCGGCGTGGTTGCGGATGGCGGTGGCGTGGGTGTGGGCGAAGTCCGCCGCCCAGGTGGAGAAGACCAGCCCCACGAAGGCCAGCACCCAGAAGGGCACGACCTCCTTCCAGAGGTGCGACCGCCCGGTCTGGCCCCAGGCCCAGTTGCGGTTGAGGTAGTAGGACGGCACCGCCCCCACGCAGGTGGCGAAGATGCTCGAGCCGCGGGCGCCGAACACCTCGAACACGCCGAAGACCAGCACGAAGGCGAGCTGGCTCACGGCGACGGAGATGACCGAGACGAGCGTGTAGCGGATGGCTTTGCGGCCCTCTTCGCTGCGCCCCCAGTCCCGCAGCCCGGCGGGGGAGAGCCTCACGGCTGAAATTCTAGAGCGTTGGCCCTGGCCACCGACCCTAGCCAGCGGGCGCTCGGCTTGGGGCGGCGCTCGAAGCTGGCCCGGTCCACCGCCACCAACCCGAACTCGGGGCCGTAGCCGAGGGCCCACTCGAAGTTGTCGAAGCTGGACCAGTACACGTAGCCCCGCACGTCGATCCCGTCGGCCAGGCACGACCGCACCCCGGCCAGGGCCCGGCGCACGTACTCGACCCTCCTGGTGTCGTCGGGGGTGGCGATGCCGTTCTCGGTCACCAGCACGGGCACGCCCCCGCTCAGTTCGTAGGCCCGGCGGATGGTGGGCTCAAGCGCCTCGGGCCAGAACTCGTAGCCCATGGTGGTGACCTCCACCCCCTCCTCGGGGCCGACGGCGCCCTCGGGCCCGATGCGGGACCGGCTGTAGGTCTGCACCCCGATGAAGTCGTCGCCCCGGACCGCCTCGAGGAACACGTCCTCATGGGCCGAGCGGATGCGGTGCAGGTAGTTCTCTCCCCCCTCGACCGCCTGGTAGTCCGACATGGCCAGGGTCAGGCCGACCGGGGCGGTGCCCGGGGCGGCGTGGATCGCCTCCGCCGCCTTGCGGTGGGCGGCGATGAAGTTCTGGTTGACCTGGCGGCGCTCGTCGGAGCGGCGGTGGCCGGGCGGGAAGACCCCGGCCAGGTGTCCCATCAGGGAGACGATGTTGGGCTCGTTGATGGTGCAGGCCCAGCCGATGAGGTCGCCCAGGTGGGCGGCGGACCGCTCGACGAACCGGGCGAAGCGGTCGACGGTCGCCGGCTCCAGCCACCCGCCGGATGCCGCCACCCAGCGGGGCGAGCTGAAGTGGTGGAAGGTGACGATGGGGGTCATGGAGCGCTCGTGGCAGGCGGCGCACACCCGCCGGTAGTGCTCGAGGGCGGCGGTGGACCACTCCCCCTCCTCCGGCTCGATCCGGCTCCACTCCAGGGAGAACCGGTAGGCGTTGAAGCCCAGCTCGGCCATCAGGTCGAGGTCGTCGCGGTAGCGGTGGTAGTGGTCGCAGGTGTCGCCGCTGGGCTCGACGCAGCCACTGTCGGGGTTGTGCTCCCAGTCCCACCAGTCGTTGTTCCAGTTGCCGCCCTCCACCTGATGGGCGGCGGTGGCGGTGCCCCACACGAAGCCGTCGGGAAACGCAAAGCCGGTCATGGGCGCAGAAACGTAGACGCGCCGGCCTGGGGCCGTCCGGTGCCGGTGGTAGACAGCCGGCCGTGACCGAAGCGCTCGACGCCCTGCTCGACATCCTCGACCTCGAGCCCATCGAGATGAACATCTTCCGGGGCGTGAGCCCCAAGGAGGCCCGCCAGCGGGTCTTCGGCGGCCAGGTGGCGGGCCAGGCGCTGGTGGCCGCCGGCCGCACCGTCGAGCCCGGTCCCCGGGTCCACTCGCTGCACGCCTACTTCCTGCGCCCGGGCGATCCGGCGGTCCCGATCCTGTACGAAGTGGACCGCATCCGCGACGGGCGCTCCTTCACCACCCGGCGGGTGGTCGCCATCCAGCACGGCCGGGCCATCTTCAACCTGTCGGCGTCGTTCCACCGCGACGAGGCCGGCGTGGACCACGAGATGCCGATGCCGGATGCCCCCGCCCCCGAGTCGCTTCCGACCTTCCAGGAGCGCTTCGCCCCCTATGCCGAGCAGATGGGCGACTGGTACCACCGGCCCCGGCCGATCGACCAGCGCCACGCCGAGGACCCCGGCCGCATCAGCCGCATGGAGGGTCGCACGCCCCGGCCCCCGCACCAGCAGGTGTGGATGCGCGCCGACGGCCGGCTGCCTGACGACCCGCTGCTGCACGCCTGCGTGGTCGCCTACACCTCGGACATGACCCTGCTCGACTCGGTGGTGCTGCCCCACCAGCTGGACTGGGACGACCCCAGGATCATGATGGCCAGCCTCGACCATGCCATGTGGTTCCACCGCCCGTTCCGGGCCGACCAGTGGTTCCTCTACGACCAGTACAGCCCGACCGCCTCCGGCGCCCGCGGCCTGGCCATCGGCCACATCTTCAGCGCCGACGGCCACCTGAGCGTGTCGGTGGTCCAGGAGGGCCTAGTGCGCATGGTGGACCCGGCCCGGCTGCACCAGTAGCACCAGGGCTCAGGGCTCGGGGCTCAGGGCTCGGGGCGAGCCGGAGCATCGCCCTGCCCGCCGGTCTAGCCCCGGCGGTCGAGGGGGACGTAGTCCCGCTCGTCCTCACCGATGTAGAGCTGGCGGGGGCGGGAGATCTTGGAATCCTGGTCCAGCATCTCGGACCAGTGAGCGAGCCACCCGGCGGTGCGGGGGATGGCGAAGAGCACGGTGAAGACGTTCAGGGGGAAGCCCATGGCCTGGTAGATCAGCCCGGAGTAGAAGTCGACGTTCGGGTACAGCCGGCGGGAGATGAAGTACTCGTCCTTGAGCGCCACCTCCTCCAGCTTGAGGGCGATGTCGAGCAGCGGGTTCTTGCCCGTCACCGCGAACACCTCGTCGGCGGTGCGCTTGATGATGGTCGCCCGGGGGTCGTAGTTCTTGTAGACCCGGTGGCCGAAGCCCTGCAGCCGGCCCCGGCCGGCCTTGACCTCCCGAACGAAGTCCTCGACCCGGTCCATGGAGCCGATCTCCATGAGCATCCGGATGACCTGCTCGTTGGCCCCGCCGTGGCGGGGTCCGTAGAGGCCGGCGCAGGCGGCGGCACAGGCCGTGTAGGGGTCGGTGTGGGACGAACCGACCACCCGCATGGTGGTGGTGGAGCAGTTCTGCTCGTGGTCGGCGTGCAGGATGAAGAGGATGTCGAGCGCCCGGGCCAGGACCGGGTCGTCCCACTGAACGTCCTCCTTGGGCTCGAACATCATCCGCAGGAAGTTGGCCGTGAAGCTGCGGCTGTTGTCCGGGTAGACGAACGGCATGCCGACGCTGAAGCGGTAGGTGCAGGCGGCGATGGTGGGCATCTTGGCGATGAGTCGCACGATCGACCAGTAGCGGATGTCGCGGTCGAAGATGCTCTTGGCCTCGTCGTAGAAGGTGGACAGGGCCGCCACGCTGGACACGAGCATGCCCATCGGGTGGGCGTCGTAGTGGAAGCCATCCATGAACCGCTTGCGCATGTTCTCGTGGATGTAGGTGTGGTGGGTGATGTCGTGGTGCCACTTGGCCGACTGCTCGGCATCGGGGAGCTCCCCGTGCAGGAGCAGGTAGGCCACCTCGAGGTAGGTGGACTGCTCGGCCAGCTGCTCGATCGGATAGCCGCGGTAGCGCAGCTTTCCGGCGTCGCCGTCGAGATAGGTGATGGCGCTGGCGCAGGCGGCGGTCTGCATGAAGGCCGGGTCGTAGAACCAGATGTCGGGCAGGAGCTTGTGCCACTCGGCGGCGGACACCCCGCCGTTCTGGATGGGGATCTCGATGCTCTCGCCGGTCCGGTTGTCCGTTACCGTGACGCTCTCCGCCATACCACCCCTCGCTCGCGATCCTGCTCCGGCGACGACCGGACCGGGGCCATCCTATGGCCGCTCCGGGCGGCCGGGCACACGCCGGGCGGCGTCAGTGGACGGTGACGGCGTCCCCCACGCCGAGCCTGCCCCCGACCTCCACCCCGGCGTAGGCGCCCACGCAGGACCAGGTGCCCTCGCCGGCGATCTCCACCCGGTTGTGCCTGGCCGCCGCCTGCAGGATCCGCCGGTCGGCCTCCAGCCCGGGCTGGGCCAGGGTGGTCATCACGCAGCGCATGGTCGGCATGCTCACCGACGCCTCGACCTCGCCCAGGCACAGGCGCCGCCCGGTCCAGCCATTCTCGGCGAAACCGGACCCGGACCCGTCGACGAGGACGTTGGGCCGGTAGCGCCGGGGGTCGAAGTCGGGGCCCGGCTCCAGCCGGCGCAGCTCGTCCAGGGTGGAAGAGCACATCAGGTGCAGCGGCGCCACGTCGACCAGGGCACCGCCCGGAGCCATCACCGCCAGGGGCAGCCGGCTCAGGGTGTCCCCCGACTCCTCGGTGCCCAGGCTCACCGTCGCCCGGAACTCGTCGGGGATCAGGCCCTCGATGTCGGGCCACAGCGCCTCGTAGTGACCCCGCTCCCCGCCGGCGGTCACCAGCCCCACCGACCGGCCCAGGGCGGCGCTCAGGGCGCGGTCGCAGCCGGGCGAGTCGCTGCGCACGACCTCGCCGTCGGGCAGGCGGATGGCGACCGGTGGCGGGGGCGCCCCGGGGGCCGGCTCCTCGAGGTACCAGGCCTGCATCTGCAGCAGCCGTCCCCACTTGCGGGGGTGCTTGGCGCTGCCCACCAGGCCGTCGCCGACCACGGCGTAGGCCCGGTCTCCGACCACCCCCGCCGTCCCCACCACGGCCGTGTCGAGGGCCTCTCCGCCCATCGACTTGACCGGATAGCGCCAGAGGGCGGCGACGGTGGCGTCAGCCCCGGAGGAGCTCACCGGCCTCCTCGGCGAAGGCGGCCGAGGCCTCGCCCAGTCGGGCGTCCTCGTCCTGGGTCAGCTCGATGTCGGCCGCCGCCGCGTTCTGCTCCATCTGCTCGGCGCTGCTGGCACCCGGTATGGCCACCACGTTGGGCCGGCGCACCACCCAGGCCAGGGCCACCTGGGCGGCGGTCGCCCCGTGGGCGGCGGCCACCTCGGAGAGGGCGGTGGTGAGGACCTTGGCCTTGTCGGCCACCTCGGCCCGGAACAGCGGGTTGCGGGCCCGCACCCCGCCCGGATTGGTGGTGCCGTCGTAGCGGCCGGACAGGAAGCCCTGGCCCAGCGGGCTGTAGGCGATGACGATCCGGCCGTCGGCGGCCGCCCGCGGGATGAGGTTCTGCTCGGGCCGGCGCGCCACCAGGCTGTAGCGGACCTGGTTGGACAGGACGGCACCGCCCAGGGCCTGCTCGGCCTCCTGCCACGCCTTGGTGGAGAAGTTGGACACCCCGACGTGGGTGACCAGACCGTCCTGCTGGAGCCGGCGCATGCCGGCCATCACCGCCTCGGCGGGGGCGTCGGGGCTGGGCCAGTGCTGCTGGTACAGGTCGATGCGGTCCACACCCAGCCGCTCGGCGCTGGCCCGGGCCCGCTTGACCACCTCGTCGGCGTCGAGGCCGCTGCCGGGGAAGACCTTGGTGGCCAGGAACACCTCGCCCCGCCGGGCGGCGATGGTGCGGCCCACCACCTCCTCGGAGCGGCCGTCGCCGTAGACCTCGGCCGTGTCGATGAGGTTGACCCCCAGGTCGAGGGCCCGGTCGACGATCTTCTGGGACTCCTTGTCCAGGTACTCGTCGCCGTAGTCCCAGCCCTGGGCGCCGAACTGCCAGGCCCCCAGCCCGATGGAGGACACCTTGACCCCGCCCACCTCTACATAGCGCATCCCGAACACTCGCCCGGCGGCACCGCCCCGGTCAAGGGCCGGTGCTTCTAGGAGCTGTAGCGGTACAGGTTGGTCTCACGGGCCTCGAAGCCGAGCCGCTGGTACAGGCGGTTGGCCGCCTGGCGACTGGGGCGGGAGGTGAGGTCGACCGTGCGGCATCCCAGCTCGGCCGCCCGCTGGACCGCCGCCCGGGTGAGGGCCTCGCCGGCGCCGTTGCCCCGGGCCGCCTCGTCCACCACGACGTCCTCGATGATCGCCCTGGACCCGGTGGGGATGCGGAACACGACCAGGGTGAGGGTGCCCACCACCCGGTCCCCGTCGCTGGCCACCAAGAGGACGGTGGCGGGGGAGTCGACGATCTCCTGCAGGGCGGCGGCGTCCGGAGGCGGCGCCGTGCTGGAGAGCTGGGGGACCAACCGGGCCATCGCCTCGACCAGGCTCCGATCGACCGTCGTCGCCTCCCTCACCTCCACGGCCACGGTCGGCATCGTACCGAGGTCACCCGTTACCGTCTCTCCGGTGGCAGGCAGGCGGATGCGGGCGCTGGCCCTCGCCGCCGCGGCCGCTGCCCTGGTGTCCTGCTCGGGGTCCCCGCCCAGGGCATCGGCCCCGGCCAGCACCACCACAGCGGCGGCCGCCCCGACCACCTCCTCCAGCGCGGCGAGCACCCCGCTGACGGTGGCGGTCTACCTCCTCTCCGACGGCCGGGTCGCCCCCGTGCACCGCAAGGTCGCCGCCAGCTCCGGGGTGGCCCGGGCGGCCCTGGAGTCGCTGCTCGAAGGTCCGACGACACAAGACGCCGCCGACGGCCTGACCAGCGCCGTGCCTTCGGGCACCCGGCTCAACGGCATATCGGTCCACGGCAGCGTGGCGACGGTCGACCTGAACGGGACGTTCGGCTCCGGCGGGACGTCGCAGTCCGAATCCGCCCGGCTGGCCCAGGTGACCTACACGGTCACCCAGTTCCCAGGCATCAGCGGCGTCGAGTTCCGCATGGACGGCAGGACGGTCACCACCTTCGGCTCCAACGGGCTCACCGTCGACGACCCCGCCACCCGCACCAGCTTCGAGGCCCTGACGCCGGCGATCCTGGTCGAGACGCCGACGGCCGGCGACTCGGTGATCAGCCCGCTGCACGTGAGCGGGTCGGCCGACGTGTTCGAGGCGACCTTCCAGCTGGAGGTGGTGGACTCCTCCGGCCAGAGCCTGGCGGCGGTCACCGTCCACGCCAGCTCAGGCACCGGCACCAGGGGAACCTTCACCGCCACCGTGCCCTACGGCATCACCGCCCCCGAGGACGGTGCCCTCGTCGCCTACGACCTGTCGCCCAAGGACGGCTCCCGCCAGGATGTGGTCAACATCCCCCTGCACCTCGGAGCGGAATAGGCGCTGAGGTAGCCTCCCCGGATGGACCCCGTCCGCTGGCACAGCCACCCGCGCCTGCGCCGGCCGATGATGGTGGTCGCCTTCGAGGGTTGGAACGATGCCGCCGACGCCGCCTCGACGGCCATCGACCACCTGGCCCGGACCTGTCAGGCCGAGGCCTTCGCCTCCATCGACCCGGAGGAGTTCTTCGACTTCACCGCCACCCGGCCCCGGGCCCGCATCGACGCCGACCTCAACCGCAGCATCGAGTGGCCGGGCAACGAGCTGCTGGCCGCCCACCGGCCCGACGGGCCCCACGACCTCGTCCTGCTGTCGGGGACCGAGCCGAACCTGCGCTGGCGCACCTTCGCCGAGGCCATCGTCGGCATCGCCGTCGAGCTCGGGGTGCAGATGACGGTGTCGCTGGGCGCCCTGCTGGCCGACGTGGCCCACACCAGACCGGTCCGGGTAACAGGCACCGCCGCCGACGGCGAGCTGGCCGAGCGGCTGCACCTGCGCCGCTCCCGCTACGAGGGCCCCACCGGCATCCTCGGGATCCTCTCCGACAGCCTGGGCCGTGCAGGCATCCCGACCGCCTCGCTGTGGGCGGCGGTCCCCCACTACGTCTCCCAGACTCCCTCGCCCAAGGCGGCCCTGGCGCTGCTGGAGCGGGCGTCGTCGATCATCGGGGTGCCCCCCGACGCCCTCGACCTGCAGATCGCCTCATCGTCCTATGAGCGTCAGGTCACCGATCTGGTGCAGGCCGATCCGGACGTGGCCGAGTACGTGGCCCAGCTGGAGCGCGACGAGCCCGAGGCCGACGGCATCACCATGACCGCAGGAGAGTCGCTGGCCGAGGAGGTCGAGCGCTTCCTGCGCGAGCACGGCAAGTAGCCCCGCTCACCACCCCGGGGCCAGGCGCGGCCAGGGGCGGGCCTCCTCGAAGATGCGGGCCAGCCTCAGGGCCACGTGGTCGTGGTGGCGGCGGGCGATCACCTGCAGGCCGACGGGAAGCCCGCCGGAGGTGAGCCCGGCCGGCAGCGACACCGCCGGGTTCCAGCACAGGTTGGCGACCATGGTGAACGGCACCGCCATCACCGGGTCGACGTCGACCCCGCCTATGGAACGGGGCATGCGACCGGCGGCGTCGAAGGCGGGCACGGCCGTGGTGGGCGTGATGACCACATCGACGTCGGCGAACACCTCGGCCCATTCCGCGTCCAGCCGGGTCCGGCGCCGATGCGCCCGGGCGAAGCGGCTCACCGGGTACGCCTCGGTCTGCTCCAGCGTGCGGCGCACCGGACGGTCGAACTCGTCGGCCCGCTCCGGCCACATGCCCGGTTCGAGGCTGACCCAGACGTCGGCGGCCCCGCTCGACAGCCACACCCGCACCGGGTCGGTGAGGTCGATGCGGCGCTCGACCGGTCGCAGCCCGGCCGCCGACACCAGGGCGGCGGCGGCCTCCTCGCAGATGGCGCCCACCTCGGGATCGACGAGGGCGAAGCCGAGGTCGGGGGACCACACCGCCCTCAGGCCGGACACGTCGAGGGCGGCGATGGCCGCCTCGTAGCCGAAGCCCGACGCCGGCAGCGAGGCCCGGTCGGCGTCGTGGGGCCCGGCGGCCACGTCGAGGTGCCTGGCGGCGTCGGCGACGGTGGTGGTGAGAGCCCCGAGCACGGTCGTCTCCGACATGCCGCCGAAGCCGGGGTGGGGGATGCGCCCGAAGCCGGCCTTGAACCCCACCAGCCCGGTGAAGGCCGCCGGAATGCGGGTCGACCCGCCGCCGTCGCTGGCGGTGCAGAACGGGACCATCCCCGACGACACCGCCGCCGCCGACCCGCCGCTCGATCCGCCCGGGGTGACGGCGGTGTCCCAGGGGTTGCGGGTGGTGCCCCAGGCCGGGGTCGAGGTGAAGGCGACGGCGCCGAACTCGGGGGCGGCGGTCTTGCCCACCGGCACGGCGCCGGCGGCCCGCAGCCGGGCCACGTGGACCGAGTCGGCGGCCACCGGGCCCCGGCCCTTGTAGAGCAGCGATCCGTGGGAGGTGGGCATGCCGGCGCAGTCCTCGAGGTCCTTGACCCCGAAGGGCACCCCGGCCAGTGGGCCCGGATCCCGACCCGAGGCGACGGCGGCGTCGACCGCCTCGGCCGCCCGGCGGGCACCCTCGGGATCGAGGTGGACGAAGGCGTTCAGCTCCGGGTTCGACGACTCGATACGGGCCAGGCACTCGTCGAGCACCTCGGTCGCCTTCAGCCGGCCGGACCTGACCGCTTCGGCCGCCTCGACCACCGACCACATAGGGGCCGACTTTAGGCCGGAGCCGATATCCCCACCCCGCCCCTGGTCGAGGCCCCGTAGCGCTCCTTCTCGGAGGCGATGTCGAGGGGGCGGATGGTCGACCGGCCGGAGCGGGCCGAGTCGTCGAGCAGGTCGGCGGGGATGATCCAGGCCACCTCGAACTCGATGCCGTCGGGGTCGCGGGCATACAGGCTCTTGGTGGTGCCGTG
>DASRBO010000196.1:0-21050 GCA_035653595.1 Acidimicrobiales bacterium
TTCGACGATGCTGGCCGACCGGGCCACGGCCGGGCGGAGGTGATGCGAGGCCTCGCTCAGCGGTGCCGGGCCCAGTAGACGAATCCCTCCCAGTCCGGCTCGGGATCGAGCGGGACGAAGCCGGCGCTGGTCGCGGCCCGGACGGATGCGACGTTCTCGGGCTGGATGCCGGCCACGAAGAGTTCGATCTCGCTGAGCTCGGGACGCTCCAGCACCGCCTCGATCATCGACGTGGCATAGCCCTGTCCCCGCAGCGCAGGGTCGACCACGTAGCCGAGGCAGGCGCTGGGCACGGCGATGCTCGATACGACGCCCCTGCCTCCGGCGCCTCCCTCCCAGGTGGCCCAACGGTCGTAGGTGCCGCTGTCGATCCAACCCACGGCCCGTCCGTCGTCCCAGGCCAGCCAGCGGTGGCGCCCGGTCTCCCGCATGCCCCGGAACTCGCCCAGAGGACGCTCCAGCAGGTCGAACATCAGCGCCGGCCACCCCGGTCCCCCGAGGAACCGACGGGTCGCCTCATCGTGGAACCAGCCCTGAATCAGCGGGAGGTCGGCCCGTCGGGCGACCTGCAGGGTCACCCTGGGCATCAGCTGTTCACCTCCGACGGGACCGGCGGAGCCTCGTACGGTCGCCGCGGCCACCAGGCGGCCACCAACATGGCCAGGGCCGCCAACCCGGCCATGGAGGCGAGGGCGGCGCCGGTGCCGATGGCCTGGGCCAGCGCCGCCTGCGCCAGGGTGAAGGGGACCAGCGGGAACAGGGTGGTGACGGCGGAGACCGACCCGGCCATGCTCGGTTCGGCGACCAGGGACTCCGACTTGGCCAGCGGCCAGATGAGAGTCCGGGCGAAGGCCAACGGAACGGCGAGCACGGCCTTACCGGCGACGCCCGGGGCGGCCACCCATATCGCAGGCAACACCACGAGCGCTCCGGCGGCCAGATGGAACAGCCGCCTGCCCGGCACGGTACGGAGCCACCGGTCGAGGAGCAGGAGGGCGGCCAGGTCGACCGCCTGCTCGGCAGCTGCCCATAACGCCACCATCGTCTGCGACAGGCCGAGGGCGTCGTGGAGCCAGATGTACTTGAGCACGAAGGCGGCCTCGAAGGCGTCGAAGGCGAAGAGGACCAGCAGCGCCCGACGGGTCCGCCGGTTGCCCAGGGCGGACCTGAGGCCCCGGTAGACCTCGCCGAGCACCGTGGTGCCGTCAGTCCGGCGGCGGGGCGGCGGGGGAAGGGGAGTCGAGGCAGCAGTGGCGGAGTAGAGGGCCGCCCAAGCCGCCAGGGCGAGCAGGCCCAGCCGCCACGACAGCCCGATGGCGGTGACCGCGGCGATGACCGCCGGGCCGGCCAGAGCGCCGACGGTGTCCATGAACGTCGCCCGGGCATAGGCCCGCTCAGGGACGTCGGGGAAGGTCTCGACCACCACCACGTCGGCGGTGTGGGCGACCGGCCCCGAGCCGAGGCCGTAGAGAGCGAAGCCGACCAGGAGCAGGCCCAGGCTCCGGGCGGCGCCCATCACCAGCAGCGAGGCGGCCAGGGCCGTCGCGCCCAGGGCGATGAGCCTCCGACGCGAGGAGATGTCGATCAGGCCGGCGGTGACCGGCTCGATGACCAGCGCGACCCAGCTGAGCACCTGGGTCAGCAGGCCGACCCCTAGCAGGCTCAGGCCAAGGGCGGCACGGAAGGTCGGGGTCAGCACGGTCCAGGCCCCGCTGAGAAGCTCGTCGGTGAAGCGGGCGGTGAAGACGACGAACAGGCCGCGATCCGACAGAGGAGCGGCGTCGCCGATCCGCCGGAGCCGAGTCCAGCGGACGAAGCGCGATGAGAACACGGAATCCTCCCTAAATGGTTGCCGGCACGGAATTGCGTTCCGGCGGCAGGGAGGTCCTCGGGCTCAGTTTCAGAGGAAGCCGGCCATCGCCGCCAACTGTAGGGCAGACCCGACGCCGGCGGGCGGCCGTAAACCACCGGCCCGCGCCGCGGGTCCCCAACTACCCTGATCGGCCGGAGGGTACCGACGGCATGATCGGGAGGCTGGGGGACAGGCTCAGGACGTCCTGGCTGCTCGCGTCCTGGCTGCCGGCCGCCGGCTGGAGACCGCTGGTACCGGTCCTGGGCGCCCTGGTGGTGAGCATGGTGCTCCCCTCGGCGCTGTCGGTCGCCACGGGGGTGCTGGTCGCCGAGGTCGGCTCCGCTCTGCGCCACGGCCACGCCGCTCTACCACGCGTGGAAGCAGCCCTCGGCGTGCTGATCGGGCTCCTGCTCGTAGTGCAGGTCGTCGGCACTCTCACCGACCCCTTCGTCCGCTACCTGAGTGCCCGCATCGACGGAGCGGCCCGGGCCCGTCTCCGTCAGGTCCTATCCGGCCCGGTGGGGATCTCGCACCTCGAGGAGCAGGAGGTCCGCAACGACGCCCACCGGGTGAGCCGTGGGGTGGCCGGCCGTACCCTCGGACAAGGCGTGGGAGCCCAGCTGACCACCTGGTTCAACATCGCCGGGGCCGTCCTGTCGAGCCTGGTGGCGGCGGCCGTGGCCCCGTGGGCGGCGGCGTGGACCCTGGTGGTCATGGTCTTCCAGCGCAGGCAGCTCTGGCGGCAGTCCTCGGGCTATGTGGGCGGCCTGGCCGCCGTCTCCGGCGGGGTGCGCGAGGGCCGCTACTGGATGGACGTGGCCGGAGGCCCGGTGGCGGCCAAGGAGGTGCGGCTGTTCGGCCTGCAGGACTGGCTCGTCGAGCGCCAGTTCGTGACCGCCAAGGCGTCCCGCCAGCCCATCTTCGACGGCGTGGACCAGTTCAACAAGAAGCAGTGGGTCCCGTTCACGACCGGCACCCTCGCCTATGCCCCGCCGTTGGTCTGGCTGGCGCTCCGGACGGCCGGCGGACACATGTCCTCCGGGCGGGTGGCCTTTGTCGCCTCTGCCCTCATCGCCATCGGCTCGATCGGCTCCCCGGGCTTCGACATGTTCGCCATCCAGTCCGCCATCCCGGCGGCCGAGTCGATGCGCCGCCTGGCCAACCTGGCCAGCGCCGACGCCACCCACTTCGGGGCCCTGCGCCAGCCGAGCGCAGGAGCAGCCGGACCGGGGCCGTCACCGACGCTCCGGTTCGAGCAGGTGAGCTTCTCCTACCCCTCCGGCTCGGGCCAGGTGCTCTCGGGCTTGGACCTGGTCATCCCCGGCGGCCGGTCGCTGGCCATCGTGGGCGCCAACGGCGCAGGCAAGACCACGCTGATCAAGCTGCTCGGCCGTCTGTACGAGCCCACCTCGGGGCGCATAACCGCCGACGGCGTGGACATCGCCACCCTCGAGGGGGCGGACTGGAGGGCCCGGATATCGGTGATCTTCCAGGACTTCGTCCACTACGACCTTCCACTGGCGGACAACGTCGGGCTCTCACAGCTGGGCTCGGCGGATCCCGAGCTGGTCCGACGGGCCCTCGAGGGCGCCGCCGCCGCCGACATCGCCGAGCAGGCACCGGCGGGCGCGGCGACGGTCCTCTCGAGGGGCTATCCGGGCGGCATCGAGCTGTCGGGGGGCCAGTGGCAACGGGTGGCGCTGGCGCGTCTCCTCTACGGCCTGCACTCGGGGCGAGACGTGCTCGTCCTCGACGAACCGACGGCGAACCTCGATGCCGAGGCGGAGATCGAGCTGTTCGACCGGCTGCTGGACCAGGCCGCCGGCCGGACGGTGATCCTGGTCTCCCACCGCTTCTCCACCGTCCGGCGCGCCGACAACATCGCGGTGATCGACGGTGGCCGGCTCGTCGAATACGGAACCCATGCCGAGCTGCTGGCCCGAGGCGGTCTCTACGCCGACATGTTCCACACCCAGGCCGACCGTTACGCCGATCCCCGACCGGGCACAGGTGATACAGCCGAGGCGGGGACCCGGTGAGGGAGCGCCTGGCCAGGCTGGCCGACACCCTGCGTCTGGTCTACCGGGTCGATCCTGGTCGCACCCGGGCGGTGGTGGTGTGCCTGTTGATCAACAGCCTGGTCGGGGGCGCCCTCAGCCTGGCCCTCAAGTGGCTGGTCGACGCGGCGGTGAGGCACCACTACGGCATCGCCATCGTGGCGGCGGCGGTGATAGCCGCCTCCCAGGGCGTCTACCACGCCGTCTGGAGGGTGCAGCGCAACTACCAGGACCTCCTCTCCCAGGAGGTCTCTGCGGTCATCGACCGCGATGTCCTGCGGCTCATGACCACGGTGCCCACGATCGAGCACTTCGAGCGGCCCGACTACCTCGACCGGGTCAGCCTGGTGGTGGGCAAGGGTGGGGACATCGCCGACGCCACCTGGGCGATCACCGACGCGGTCGGGGTCACGCTCCGGCTGCTGGTGGCGGTGTGGCTGCTCGTCACCATCTACCCGCCCCTCGGGCTGCTGCCCCTGTTCGCCGTCCCCTCGTTGTTCACCACGACCAAGGGCCAGCGGCTGCAGGAGAAGGTGGAGTCGAGGACCGCCCTGGACCAGCGCCTGGTCAACCACGTCCACGGGTTGTTCCTCGAGCCCGCGTCCGCCAAGGAGCTGCGCCTCTTCGGTGCTGAGGCCGCTCTGGACGAACGGGCGACGGCGCTGGCTCGCTCGACGGCTTCGGCGCGCATGAAGGCCAGCCTGGCCAATTCAGCCTGGGGCGTGGTCGGTTGGTCGGCCTTCGCCCTCGCCTTCGGCGCCGCCCTGGCGGCGGTGGGCGTCCGGGCCACCCGGGGAATCGGTAGCCCCGGTCAGGTGGTGCTGGTGATCCAGCTCGCCAACCAGGTGCGGGCACAGGTCGCCCAATCGGCGGGCACGGTCCAGAACGTCTTCAAGGCCTTCCTCATGATGGAGCGCCTGTCGTGGCTCAACCGCTATGCCGAGGCGGCGACGGCCCGCCCGGCGCGAGCCGGCGCTGCGGTTCCGGCCAGGCTGACGACCGGCATCAAGCTGGAGGGCGTCTCGTTCCGCTACCCCGGCACGGAGCGCGACGTGCTCGCCGACCTCGACCTCGATCTGCCGGCGGGCACGACCATCGCTCTGGTGGGCGACAACGGGGCAGGCAAGACGACGCTGGTGAAGTTGCTGGCCGGCTACTACGCCCCGACCGCCGGCCGGATCACCGCCGACGGCGTCGACATCGCCAGCTTCGACACCGGCAGGTGGCGGGAGGCCCTGTCCGGCGCCTTCCAGGACTTCGCCAAGCTGGAGGCGGTCCTGCAGGAGTCGGTGGGCGTGGGAAGCCTGGACGACGTCGAGGACGAGAAGGCGGTCAGCGCCGCCCTGGGGCGCGGGTCCGGCGCCGATCTGCTGGAGCACTGGGAGAAGGGCCTGCGGACCCACGTCGGCAAGAGCTACCGGCAGGGGGTGGAGCCATCCGGAGGCCAGTGGCAGAAGATCGCCGTGGCCCGGGCGATGATGCGCCAGCCCCTGCTGCTCATCCTCGACGAGCCCACCTCCGCCCTGGACGCGGCCAGCGAGGACGAACTGTTCAGGCGCTACACCGACGCCGCCTCCGAGGGCCGTTCGGTGGGGGCGGTGACCCTGATCGTCTCCCACCGGTTCTCCACCGTGAGGGCGGCGGACCACATCGTGGTGCTGAGCGACGGGCGCATCACCGAGCAGGGCACGCATGAGCAGCTGATGCGCCTCGACGGACGCTACGCCGCCATGTTCCGCTTCCAGTACGCCGCCTTCCACGCTCCTGCCGGCTGAGTTCCTGTCCCCCCGCCGCTCCTCGCTCAGGGGGTGAAGCCGACCCCGGTCGTCTCGAGGTAGGCCAGGCCCACCATGCAGGCGGCGAAAACGAACGTCACCGGGGCGACCGCCCAGCGGGGCAGGCTTCTCGCCCCCGCCACGACCAGCGGGAAGGCCAGCAGGAAGTAGCGGGGGCGGGCGGCAGAGGGGGCCGAGAGCATGGGAAGGGTCATGGCCACCAGGCCGTACAACAGGACTATCCCCGGAGGTCGCCACCAGAGCAGGGCCACCACGAACCAAACCAGAAGCAGGAGGCCGACACTCGGTATCCAGTTGTCCGGGGCGGCCGGCCACAACATGGTGTTGTGGACCATGTCCAGGGTGGTTGAGCCCAGCCGGATGGGTGCGTGCCAGATCTTGTGGACCACGTCGAACCATGCCCGGGGGTCCCCGGTCATGGCCCACAGCCAGCCGAAGTATCCGAAGATGCCGAGCGGCGCGAGGGCCGGGGCGACCAGCGCCCTCCAGTGCCGTCGGCGGAGCTCGGGCACCACCGCCCAGGCGCAGGCCAGCCCCAGCACCGCTCCGATCGGATGGGAAGCGCTGGCGCCGGCGGCGGCGAGTCCGGCCGCCAACCACCGATGCTGGCGCAGCCACAGGAGGCACAGAGCGACGAGGGCAAGGGTCACGCCCTCGCTGTAGCCGTAGCTCAGGTAGAGCGAGCCGGGGAAGAACGCCAATACCAGAACGGCTCGATCGGCCAGGCGGGGTCCGCCGACGTCGGCCATCAGGCGGTGGATGGCGAGCAGTGCGACCGCTCCTCCGGCCAGTGCCAGCAGGGGCGCCGCCGCCCACGGGTCGAGCCCGGTGGCGGCGTGGAGGGCCCGGATCAGCAGCGGGAACAGGGGAAAGAACGCCATGCCCGGGCTGTAGGGGTCCGGATTGGCCAGCTGGGTCGAGTAGCCGTGGGTGGCGATATGGACGTACCAGCCGGAGTCCCACACGTCGAGGGGAGCCCAGATGGAGCGGGGGTCGGGGCTGATCCGCAGGGCCCGGGCGGCATGGGCGAGGGGCCCGGTACGGAACGAGACCACCGAGGCGGCCACCGCCACCACCCGGCTCAGTGCGTAGATGACCAGGCACCGCAACCACCACCGCGGCGCCGGGCGGCGCTGGGCATCGGCGGCCTTCGGGGGCGCACCCGGGCGCACGGCGCGACGGGTGAGCGCCGGTGCGGCGGTGGCCATGCCGGCAGGTTAGGGGGCCGGACCGAGTGCGGTCCTGGACCCGGGGCAGGCGGTGGTCAGGCCAGCTTGGTGTGGGGGACCGAAGCCACCTCGCCGAGCTCGTTGAGCTCGCGCACCGCCGGCACCGGGTCGGGGTCGGCGAACAGGCGCTGGTCGCCGTAGTCGGCGGGGCGTCCGGTGGCGTCGAGCACCCACCACGAGGCTTCGAGGGCGATGCCGTTCGGGTCGGTGAAGTAGATGGACCGGATGAATCCGTGGTCGACCACGTCGGTCACCTCGCAGTGGGCGGCCTTGAGCCGGTCGCGCAGGGCGAGCAGGGCGTCCTCGTCCGGCAGGTTGAAGGACAGGTGATCGAACTGGGGCGCCCGCCGGTCCGGTACGCCGGCGGGCTTGGCGAATGACTGGACCTCGAGGCCGCGGTACTCGAAGAACGCCACCGTGTTCTCAGCTCCGAACTCGAAGAAGTAGTGCCGGAACGAGGGTGTGCCCAGGGTGGCGACCAGGCGGGCTCCGAGCACCCCGTGGTAGAAGCGGACGGTGGCATCCATGTCCGCCGTGACCAGGGCCAAGTGGTTGATTCCCCGCCACCGGGGCCCCTCGGGCCCCCGTGCCGGTTCGGTCGTGTCGGTCATGTTCGACCTCCCTGCTCGTCTCCGAGGTTACCGGTCCCCGCCGTGGGCTCCGGCCCTCGGGCCGCCGGCGGGAGACGACCGGTGCGCATAGCCCAGGTGTGCCCGTACAGCCTGAGTTCGCCCGGTGGCGTGCAGGGCCAGGTGACCGGCCTGAGCAGGGTGCTGGCCGGCATGGGTCACCACGTGGAGGTGGTGGCGCCGTGCGACGGGCCCCCGCCGAACGCCCAGGTGAGGCCGGTCGGCACCTCGGTCAGGGTCCCGGCCAACGGCTCGCAGGCCCCTGTGGCCCTCTCGCCCGCCTGTGCCCTCCGCACGGTGGCGGCCCTGCACGACGGGGACTTCGACGTCGTCCACCTGCAGGAGCCCCTGGTGCCCGCCCCCTGCCTAAGCGCCCTGCTGGCCAGCCGCCGCCCGCTGATCGGGACCTTCCACCGCTCGGGGGCGGGCGCCACCTACCGCATGCTCGGCCCCCTCCTGGGCCGCCTTCTGGACCGGCTGTCGCTCCGGGTCGCCGTCTCACCCCAGGCACGGACGACGGCTCGGGACCATCTGGGCGGCGAGTACCGGCTGGCCTTCAACGCGGTGGACATCGAGCCGTTCAGCTCGGCCGTGCCGACGCCGACCGAGGGGCCCACCATCTTCTTCATCGGCCGGCACGAGCCCCGCAAGGGCCTGGGGATCCTGCTTGAGGCGTTCGCCACCCTCCCAGACGACGTCCGGCTCTGGGTCGCCAGCGACGGCCCCCAGACCCAGGAGCTGCGCTCCCGCTACGGCGCCGACGGGCGGATCCGGTGGCTCGGCCGGGTGAGCGACCAGGAGCGGGCGTCGCGCCTGCGGGGAGCCGATGTGGTGTGTGCACCGTCCCTCAGGGGGGAGTCGTTCGGGATGGTGGTCCTCGAGGCGATGGCGGCCGGCCGTCCGCTGGTGGTCAGCGATCTGGCGGGCTACCGGAGCGTGGCGACCGACCGGAAGGACGCCCTGATGGTGCCGCCGGGCGACGCCGCTGCACTGGCTGCCGCCCTGCGGGAGGTGCTGGGGGACCCGGGCCTGGCCCAAGCCCTCGGAGCGAGGGGGCGCGAGCGGGCCGAGGGCCTGTCCATGCGCAGGCTGGCCGAGCTCTACCTTGACCTCTACGACGAGGCTCGCCGCTGAACGTCCGGCGCGAAGAGCCGCCCCCGCAGGGGCGGCTCTGTCGCTTGTGCTTCGCCTCGTCGTGGTCGGAGGGCCGCTCCGACCGGGGGATTCAGCGCCGGCGCACCGCTCGCCGCACGGCGAGGGCGGCCGCCGCCAGCAGGGCGCCGAGGCCACCGAGCCCGTAGTCACCGCCGGTGCGGGGCAGGCTGGGCGAGCTGGCCGGGGCCGGGCCCGAGGTGCCCGTGCCGCTGGCCGTCGGGGCGGAGGCGGGCGTCGGGGTGAAGTCGGAGGCCGAGGTGATGGTGCCCACCTTGAGCACCGCCCCCTGGGCCAGGGCACCGAGGCTGACCTGGGCCATCTGGGTCAGGCCGGCGATCGGCGCCAGGGCCGAGCTGATGGCGCCGAGCTGGGTCGAGTTGACCCCGGCGGTCGTCAGCAGGCCGCTGACCGTGCTCGGCAGGTTGACCGCCGAGGTCAGCGAGGACACCAGGCTCGACAGGTTGGCCGGCGGGGTGACGGTGGCGGTCAGCAGGGTGACGCCCTCCTGGGCCTTGACGTAGTGCCCGGCGGTCGAGACGCCGTTGCCGGCGGCCTGGCTGAGTACCGACACGTTGACCACGTTGGCCAGTGAGGAGCTCACCGTGTTGAGGATGCTCGACACCCCGGCGTTGATGCCGCCCACGATCTTGTTGACCGTGGTGACCGGCGAGGTCAGATCGAGGGCCGGGGTCTTGGCCGGGCCCACGATGACCGAGCCGAGGTTGGCGGTCAGGGTGGCGGTGGAGTCGGAGACCTTGTCGGCCGCCTTGGTCACGATGGACACCTGGGCACCGGACACCCCGAGCAGCGAGATGTTGTCGAGGCTGCTGAGAGTGCTGGTGAGCAGGCCGCTCAGATCACCCTGCAGGTTGGTCAGCAGGCCGAGCAGTCCGGTCAGCGTCGTCGGCAGCGTGGCGGGCAGCCCGAGGGCGCTCAGGTCCGGCACCAGGTTGGTCTGCAGGGCCGCGGTCACCGTGCTGGTGAGGTTGTCGGTCCCAGCAGTGGTGAGGCCCGGCAGGGTGGAGGAGCCGGTCGGCAGCCCGCTGGGGGAGGGCACGGTCACCGTCCCGCCGCTACCGGGGAGCCCGCTGGTGCTGACCCCCGAGCCACCGGGGACCGGGACGGTCAGGTGGCTGCGAGCCGCCGGGGCGGCAGCGCCGGTGACGGTCACGGCGATCTGGTTGATCGCGCCGCTGAGGGCGGTTGTCACCGATGTGAGGTTGGCACCGCTGGGCAGACCGCTCGAGCCCGGTATCGCAGGCAGGGCGATGCCCAGCTGGCCCAGGAGCTGGTTCAGGACGCTGACGGGAAGGTCGACCAGCGGGATGCCCAGACCCTGGAGCAGCTGGCCGAGGCTCAGCACGGTCACCTGCCCCACCTGCACGCTGCGGATGGAGTCCGAGTACGAGGGGGTGGCGTCGTTGCTGAGGGTGCTGGTCGCCGACTGGGCGTTGACCAGGCCTCCGGCCAGACCGACGTTCGATATGCCGGCCGACAGGGTGGCATGGGAGCCGGTCTTGGCTGCCCCGGCGGTAAGGGCCGCCGGCAGGATGGTGCCGGTGGCGACCGCCGAGGGCACGGTGACGCCGGCGACGTTAGACAGGCTGATCTGCGGCGTTCCGGCCGAGGCCGGCCCGCCGGGGGCGGCCGCCTTGACGGGCTGGCTCGGCACCGACAGGTTAAGGGCCGACACTCCGGACTTGGAGATCAGGCCACCCAGCTGCACGTAGGAGGCAGGGGTGGAGATGTTCGGGTCGATGGTGGCCAACCCGGCGTCACCCAACAGGCTGGCGGCCAGCACCGGGGCGGTGGTGGCGGCCGGGTTGCTGGTCCCGAGGTTGAGGCCGACGATCTGAGCGGTGCTACTCGCCGTGCCGACCCCGGTGGGGGCCGGCGAGGTGGCCGCACCGGCCGCCGTTACGAACAGGCCGGTCAGACTGGCCGTGGTGGCCAGGGCGATTCCGGCTCGGACTTTGCGCATGACTTTGCCCCCATTGGACTCTCTGGCGTTGTCAGTCCAATTTCGCCACATCGGACAGCGGCAGGACCATGGCCAGAAATGCTCATTTCCGAGTCATCCGGACGGACCAGTCCCTGCTCGTCCCTACAATTGGCACCGTCCAGGCCAGCCCAGGAGAGACCCCTGTCCCCAGACACCGCCCGCCGCCAGCCGGCTGCCGCTCCCGCCCCCCGATCGGTGTACGAGGTGGGCTCCGATGCGCCCCGACGCAACCGCCGCCAGGCGGCCGCGCTGACCGTGGGCTGGGCGGCGGGGCCGTCGATCATCGTCTGGTTGGCCCTTTTGTTCGTGCTGGGACCGCTGCTTGCCCTCATCCCCACGGTGGTGGTGCTGATCGCCCTGGCCACCTGGCAGGAGCGCCGGGCCTCCGAGCGGATCCTCGCCCGCGTCGCCGCCAAACCGGCTGATCCGGAGGCGCACGCCCGCCTGCACAACCTGGTCGACAACCTCTGTGTAACCGGTGGACTGGCCAAGCCCGGCCTGCTGATCGCCAGCATGACCGCCGTCAACGCCATGCCTCTCGGCCGGTCCGCCCGCCAGGCCCACCTCGTGGTCACCGAGGGGGCCCTCGACCGGCTCAGCCGCATCGAGCTGGAGGGCCTTCTGGCCCAGAGCCTGGTCCGCATCCGCTCCAACGACGTCGCCCCGGCCACGGCGGCCGTGTCCGCCTTCGGGCCCATGGCGGGATTCGGCCCGGTCGGACGGCTCCTCTCCCGCCTGACCGTCGAGCGTCTCCCCGGGGCCGATCTCGCCGCCATCGGACTCACCCGCTATCCGCCCGGCCTGGCCGGGGCCCTGGGGCGCGCCGCCGACGGCGCCGACCCGGTTCCCGCCCTGGGGGGCGGCCTGGACCTGCTCTGGGCGGTCCCAGCCGGCTCGTCGGCGCAGGTCAGGGCCCGCCTGCAGGCCCTCGAGGAGCTCTAAGGCACTCGGGGCTCGAGGGGGGGCCGATTAGAATCGACTGCGTGACGACCTCGGGTGGCAACGCGGAGCAGCGGGAGCACGGCACGGCGCGGGTGAAGCGCGGCCTGGCCGAAATGCTGCGGGGCGGGGTGATCATGGACGTGGTCACTCCTGAGCAGGCCCGTATCGCCGAGGACGCCGGAGCGGTGTCGGTCATGGCGCTGGAGCGGGTGCCGGCCGACATCCGACGCGACGGCGGGGTGGCCCGGATGAGCGACCCGGCCCTCATCGAGGCGATCCAGCAGGCCGTCACCATCCCGGTGATGGCCAAGGCCCGCATCGGCCATTTCGCCGAAGCGCAGGTGCTCGAGGCCCTCGGGGTGGACTACATCGACGAGTCCGAGGTGCTCACCCCGGCCGACGAAGCTCACCACATCGACAAGTGGGCCTTCACGATCCCCTTCGTCTGCGGCGCCACCAACCTGGGTGAAGCCCTCCGGCGCATCTCCGAAGGGGCGGCCATGATCCGCTCGAAGGGCGAGGCGGGCACCGGCAACGTGGTGGAGGCGGTGCGTCACCTGCGGTCGATCACCGGCGACATCCGCAAGATCACCCAGGCCGACCCGGCCGAGCGCTACGCCTGGGCCAAGAACCTGCAGGCGCCCATCTCGCTGGTCGACGAGATCGCCGACACCGGCCGTCTCCCCGTGCCGCTGTTCTGCGCCGGCGGTCTGGCCACTCCGGCCGACGCCGCCCTGGTGATGCAGCTGGGGGCGGAGGCGGTCTTCGTGGGCTCGGGCATATTCAAGTCCGAGGATCCGGCTCGCCGGGCGCGCGCCATCGTCGAAGCCACCACGCACTTCCGCGACCCCTCGATCGTGGCCAAGGTGTCCAAGGGCCTGGGCACGCCCATGGCCGGGCTGGAGATGGGCACGCTCGAGGTCAAGCTCTCCGAGCGGGGCTGGTAGGCGTGGGCGGTCGCGCCCTCGAGGTGCCGCCAGGTGAAGGTCGGCGTGCTGGCGTTGCAGGGCGACGTGCGGGAGCACGCCGCCGCCATCGCTGAACTCGGCTCTGAGCCCTCCGAGGTCCGCCGGCCCGAGCACCTGGCCGGAATCGACGCCCTGGTGCTGCCGGGCGGCGAGTCGACCACCCTCTCCATGCTGCTCGACTCCTCAGGGCTGCGCGCCCCGATCGAGGAGAGGATCGCCGACGGCCTACCGGTGATGGGGACCTGCGCCGGCATGATCCTGCTGGCCTCCGAGGTGATCGGGGGCCGCCATGACCAGAGGGGCTTCGGGGCCATGGACATCACCGTGCGCCGCAACGGGTTCGGCCGCCAGGCCCAGTCCTTCGAATGCGATCTGGCCGTAGAAGGCATTGGCGAGCGCACCCTGCGGGCGGTGTTCATCCGCGCCCCGGTGGTCGAGCGGGTCGGTGCGGCCGTCGAGGTGCTCGCCCGGGTCACCGACGGCGAGGGCGCCAGCGTGCCGGTGCTGTGTCGCCAGGGCCGGCTCATGGCGACCGCGTTCCATCCTGAGCTGTCGGCCGACAACCGGGTGCACGCCCTGTTCCTGTCGGCCCCCGAGTAGAGCACCAGAAAAGCGAGGCGCAGATGTCAGGTCACTCGAAGTGGGCCACCATCAAGCACAAGAAGGGTGCCCAGGACAAGGCCCGAGGCAAGCTGTTCGCCAAACTGATCAGGCAGGTCGAGGTGGCGGCGCGCGAGGGCGGGGGCGACATCAACGCCAATGCCACCCTCCGGACCATGTTCGCCAAGGCTCGGGAAGCCTCGGTCCCCCTCGACACCATCGAGAGGGCCATCAAGCGGGGCACCGGCGAGCTCGAGGGGGTCAAGTACGAGCCCGTCTCCTACGAGGGCTATGCACCCGCCGGGGTCGCCATGATCGTCGAGTGCCTGACCGACAACCGCAATCGCACGGGAGCGGACATCCGCAGCCTGTTCACCCGCAACGGCGGGTCCATGGCCGAGCCGGGGGCGGTCTCGTGGCAGTTCGAGCGCAAGGGCGTGATCATCCTCCCCAAGCGGAGGGGCGACGGCGGGGCCGTCACCGAGGACGACATCATGATGGTTGCCCTCGACGCCGGGGCCGAGGACCTCGCCGACCAGGGCGACACCTGGCAGCTGACCAGTGCCCCCACCGACCTGGGGGGCCTGAGGACCGCTCTCGAGGGTGCGGAGATCCCCATCGACTCGGCCGAGCTGACCATGCTGCCCACCACCGCCGTGCCGCTGGAGAACGAGGGTGACGCCCGCAAGGTCCTCCGGCTGCTGGATGCCCTCGAGGACCACGACGACGTGCAGAACGTGTTCGCCAACTTCGACATACCGGACTCGATCCTCGAGCTGGTCGAAGCCTGATGCGCCGGCCGGAGGTAGGAGACCCCGCTCCCGGATTCACCCTGGCGGGAACGGGCGGCAAGCAGTACTCCCTGTCGGACTACCTGGGTCAGCCCGTCGTGCTGGCCTTCTACCCGGGGGACAACACCGCCGTGTGCACCACCCAGCTGCGCAGCTACTCGCGGGACTGGGACGCCTTCGACGAGGTGGGGGCCGTCCTGTTGGGCATAAGCCCCCAGGGTGTCGCCAGCCACGAGGACTTCGCCGATCGCCACGACCTGCGCATGCCCCTCCTGGCCGACACCGACAAGACGGCCGGAGCGGCCTACGGCGTCATCGGCCCCATGGGGTTCTACCGGCGCTCCATCTTCGTGGTGGACGCCGCCGGGGTGATCCGCTACGCCCACCGGGCCCTCGCCGGCCTGACCTTCAAGGGCGCCGCCGACATCGCCGCGGCCGTGCGGGAGGCGGAGGTCTGACCGCCCGGGACTGACGCCTCCGGGGCCGGCCCCGCCCGGCATCCACCACCCCGGGACCGGCCCCGGCTAGTCTCGAACGGGTGTTCGTGCTTGGGATCGACCCCGGCGTGTCCCGTTGCGGCTACGGCTGCGTACGGCGCACCGGTGGCCGTTTGGAGGCCGTCTGTGCCGGTGTCCTGACCACCTCGCCCGCCGAAGCCCTCCCCCGCCGCCTCCGCCGGCTCGGAGACGAGATGGCCGTCTTGCTGGACGAGCTGGCCCCCGAGGTGGTGGCGGTGGAGAGGGTCTTCTTCCAAACCAACGTCCGCACCGCCATGTCGGTAGGCCAGGCCAGCGGACTGGCCCTGGCCGCCGCCGAGCGGGCCGGCTGCCGGGTGGTCGAGTACACCGCCAACGAGGTCAAGCAGGCCGTCGCCGGCTACGGGTCGGCCGACAAGGGCCAGATGCAGAGAATGGTGCAGCTGCTCCTGGGCCTGGCCGAGCTGCCTTCACCCCCCGATGCCGCCGACGCCCTGGCCCTGGCGATCTGCCACCTCAGCGCCGCGCCGCTGCTGGCCGGCATCGAGGCTGCGACCGGCGCTCCCCGTGGCGGCGGCTCGTGATCGGGTCGTTGCGGGGAACCGTCGCCGACCGATCGCCACGGGGCGAGCTGGTGGTCGAGGTCGGGGGAGTGGGCTACCGCCTCCAGGTGCCCGCCTCGACCATGGCGGCGGTGGGGTCCTCCACCGGCCCGGTGTTCCTCCATGTCCACACCCACGTCAGAGAGGACGCCATCGTCCTCTACGGCTTCGCCACCGGGGAGGAGCGGGACTGCTTCGAGGCCCTGATCGGGGCCCACGGCGTCGGCCCGGCGGTCGCCCTGGCGGTGCTTTCCACCCACACGCCGACCTCCCTGCACCGGGCCGTCGTCGACGAGGACGTCGATGCACTGATGCTGGTGCCCGGCATAGGCCGCAAGACGGCGGCCCGGCTCCTCATCGACCTGAAGGGTCGCCTCGACGGCCTTGGTGACGTTCTGTCGGCGGCCGGTCCCCCCAGCCCGGCGGCCCTCAACGGTGCCCGGGCCGAGGTGCAGGCGGCGCTGGCCGGGTTGGGCTACACCGCCGAGGAGGTGCGCCAGGCCCTGCGTGACGTGGAGGACGAATCGCCCGAGGAGATGCTGCGCCGTGCTCTCCGCCAGATGGCCGCCGCCCGCTGAGCCATGAGCCCGCGCGAGGAGATTCTGGCGGCCCGGGCGGTCGATCCGGAGGCGGCCGTCGAGCAGGCCGAGGAGGCGACCCTCCGGCCCCGCCGGTTGGCCGAGTTCGTCGGTCAATCCGAGGTGGTCGAGCACCTCCAGATCGTGATCGAGGCGGCTCGCCGGCGGGGACAGGCGGTCGACCACCTGCTCTTCGCCGGGCCGCCGGGGCTGGGCAAGACGACGATGGCCGGCATCGTCGCCACAGAGATGGGCGTGGGTTTCCGGGTGACCTCGGGCCCGGCGCTGGTGCGCGCCGGCGACCTCGCTGCCATCCTCAACGACCTCCAGGACGGCGACGTCCTGTTCATCGACGAGATCCACCGCCTGGGGCGGGCGGTGGAGGAGATCCTCTACCCGGCCATGGAGGACTTCCAGCTCGACATCGTCATCGGCAAGGGGCCCACCGCCCGGTCGATAAGGCTCGACCTGCCCCGCTTCACGCTGGTCGGCGCCACCACCCGGACCGGCCTCATCACCGGACCCCTTCGCGATCGCTTCGGGCTGGTCGCCCGGCTGGACTACTACGCCGCTGGGGAGCTGGAGGCCATCATCCACCGGGCGGCGGGCATCCTCGGGGTCGAGATCGAGCCGACCGGGGCGGTCGAGATCGCCGGACGCTCGCGGGGCACCCCCCGCATCGCCAACCGCCTGCTCCGGCGGGTCCGCGACTTCGCCGAGGTGCGGGGCGACGGGATCGTCACGGCCCCCCTGGCGTCGGAGGGCCTGAGCCTGTTCGGTGTCGACCGCCTGGGGCTCGACAAGGTCGACCGCGCCATTCTGAGCGCCATCTGCCAGCGCTTCGGCGGCGGGCCGGTCGGGCTGTCGACCCTGGCGGTCAGCGTCGGCGAGGAGACCGACACCGTGGAGGACGTCTACGAGCCCTATCTCCTGCAGGCCGGGCTGCTCATGCGGACCCCCCGGGGCCGGGTGGCGACCCCGGCGGCCTGGGGCCACCTTGGGCTGGCTGCGCCGGCCACCTCGCCCGGCGGCCTGTTCGACTGATTCCGGTGAGGTGCGGTGCGGTTCGTTGCCGAGTGACGGGCCGGCTCGACGGCCTGCACGCCCCCCGGACACTCTGATGGCGCCGTGGACGCCTTCGACTACCTGCTGCCCGAGTCGTCGATCGCCCAGGAGCCGGTCGAGCCCAGGCACTCGGCCCGGCTGCTCGACGCCACCGACCCGGGCGGGGCTCTGCACCACCGGTCGGTGTCGGATCTGCCCACCCTGGTGGGGCCCGGCGACCTGATCGTGGTCAACGAGACCCGGGTGCTGCCCGCCCGCCTGCCCCTGCGGAAGGCCACCGGCGGAGCGGCCGAGGTCCTGCTGTTGGAGCGAGTGGGCGGTGACGACTGGGAGGCCCTGGTCCGCCCCGGTAGGCGGCTCGCCCCGGGGACCGTCCTCTACGCCTCGGGAGCGCCGGTGGTCGAGGTGGGCGAGCCCGTGGCCGGCTCGGACGATGGACGGCGGACTGTCCGCCTCCTGGATCCGTCGGTCCTGGAGAAGGTCGGCGTCGTGCCGTTGCCGCCCTACATCCACCGTCCCCTGGCCGACCCCGAGCGCTACCAGACGGTCTTCGCCCGCTCACCGGGCTCGGTGGCCGCCCCTACCGCCGGCCTGCATCTCAGCCTCGAGGTGCTCGAGGGCTGCCGGCGGGCCGGGGCCGAGGTGGCGTCGGTCGATCTGGCCGTCGGGCTCGGCACCTTCCGTCCGGTCACGGCCGAGCGCCCGGAGGACCACGTGATGCACGCCGAACGCTACGAAGTGCCCGCCGCCACCATGCAGGCGTGTCGGCAGGCGCGCCGGGTGGTGGCGGTGGGGACCACGACGGTCCGGGCCCTCGAGGCGGCGGCGGCAACCGGCCACAACGCCGGCCGGACCGAGCTGTTCATCCGGCCTGGCTTCGCCTTCCGGGTGGTCGACGTGCTCCTGACCAACTTCCACCTGCCCCGCTCGAGCCTGCTGCTGATGTTGGCCGCCTTCTGCGGGCCCCGCTGGCGCCACATCTACGAGGTGGCCCTGGCCGAGGGCTACCGCTTCCTCTCCTTCGGGGACGCCATGGTGGTGGGGAGGACCCTGTGAGCCTGACCGTCGAGATAGAGGCAACCGACGGGCCCGCCCGGCGGGCCGTCGTGAGCACCCCCAGGGGCACGTTCAGGACCCCGTGCTTCATGCCGGTCGGTACGAGGGGAGGCATTAAGGCCCTGACCTCGGTCGACGTGGAGGCCCTCGGCTACGAGATGGTCCTGGCCAACACCTACCACCTCATGCTCCGGCCCGGGGCCGAAGTGGTGGAGAAGCTGGGAGGGATCCACGGGTTCTCCGCCTGGGACGGCCACGTGCTGACCGACTCGGGCGGCTTCCAGGTCTTCTCCCTCGACCCCGAGGTGGACGACGACGGGGTCACGTTCCGCTCGGTCTATGACGGATCGAAGCACCGGCTCACGCCGGAGGCGGCGGTGACGGTCCAGGAGGCGATCGGCGCCGACATCCAGATGGTGCTCGACGTATGCACGGCCCTTCCCGCCTCCCCGGACGTGCTGCGCCTGGCGGTGGAGCGCACGGCCGAGTGGGCGAAGCGGGCCAAGGCCGCCCATCGCCGGGCGGACCAGGCCCTGTTCGGGATCGTCCAGGGGGGAACCGACGTCGGCCTCAGGACCGAGAGTGCCCAGCGCACCGTGGCCGTCGGTTTCGACGGTTACGCCGTGGGCGGCCTGTATGTCGGCGAGACCCGCCCGGAGATGCTGGCGGCACTGGAGGCGGCCCTGGCCGAGTTGCCCGTCGATCGGCCCCGCTACCTCATGGGGGTCGGGGATCCGGTCGCCATCTTCGAGGCGGTCTCTAGAGGCGTCGACATGTTCGACTGCGTCTTGCCCACCCGGATCGGCCGCCACGGGACCGCCCTGACGTGGGACGGTCGGATCCAGCTCCGCAACGCCGCCTGGGCCGACTCGGCTGACCCCATCGAGGCTGGCTGCCCCTGCCCGGTTTGCGGGCGTTGGTCGCGGGCGTATCTCCGGCACCTCCTGGCGGTCGGCGACCCGACCGGGGCCAGGCTGGTCAGCATCCACAACCTGGCCTGGATGGCGGGGTTGATGGAGTCAATCCGGACGGCGGTGACGGCGGGGTCCCTGGCGGGCCTGCGGGAGCGGGTGGAGAAGGCCTGGGAGCGCCGGGCCCGGTGACCCTGGGTCGAGGGGCCGCCGCGCTAAGGTCCGACCGCTCTTAGCCCCCTGCGGTCGGCCCGATGCAGATCCTCTTCCTCGTCCTCATATTCGTCCTCATGTACGCCCTGCTGGTGCGCCCCCAGCAGCGCCGGGCGCGCCAGCAGCGGGCCCTGATCGCCTCCCTCGAGGTCGGTGCCGAGGTCCAGACCGTCGGAGGGATCATGGGCCGCATCGTCGACCTCGACGACGAGCTCATCCGCCTGGAGGTGGCGCCGGGGGTGGTCTTGAGCTTCGTCCGGGGGGCCATCGCCCGGGTTGTCGAGGTCGGCACGGAGGAAGAGCCCGGTATGCCCGCTGACCCCTTCGAGACCGGCTCCGACGACCCGACCGGGCCGGAAGGGGCGCCACCCTCGGTGACTTCACCGCCGGTCACGTCACCGCCCTCCACGTCACCGCCGGTCACACCGCCCTCGGTCACACCGCCCTACGGTGCGGGGGCCCCGTCCACGCCACCGGGGACGGCGCCCACCCCGGCCGGGGAGTCCACCGAGGCGCCGGAGGGGACCGTCGACTCGCCCGCCGCCGACAAGCCCACCGAGGAGGGACAGGCCTGATGCGTCGCTCCTACTGGGCCCCGCTCCTGCTGGTCGTCGTGATGGGCGTCGGAGGCATGATCGCCGTGCTGGCCGCCCGGGTCACCCCCATACTGGGCCTCGATCTGCGGGGCGGGGCCTCGGTCGTGCTCCAGCCCACCCGAAGCGTCCCGACCGACACCATCAACGAGGCCATCAACATCATCCGCAACCGGGTGGACGCCCTCGGGGTGGCCGAGCCCGATATCAGTCGGCAGGGCAACTCGATCGTGGTCGAGCTGCCCGGCGTCAAGGACACCCAGAAGGCCCTGCAGGTGGTCGGCCAGACCGCCCAGCTCACCTTCCGGCCGGTGCTGCAGACCCTGGCCCCGTCGGGCCCCCCCGCCACCACCCCGGCCGCCCAGGTCAAGAACGACGCCGCGGTGGTCCTGCCCGAGCGGGACACCAACGGCAACATCGTGGGTCGCTACGAGCTGGCGCCGGTGGTCCTGACCGGCACCATCATCAAGACGGCGGTGGCCGGCCTCAACCAGTCGACCAGCCAGTGGGAGGTCGACTTCACCACCACCGGGCCGGGGGCATCGCAGTTCGACCAGATGGCGCAGAAGAACTACCAGAAGCAGGTCGCCATCGTGCTGGACAACAACGTGGAGTCGGCCCCGACCATCCAGAGCACCAGCTTCGGGGGCCGGGGGGTGATCAACGGGAGCTTCACCCAGGACAGTGCCAACAGCCTGGCCCTGGTCCTGCGCTTCGGTGCCCTTCCGGTGCCGCTCAAGCCACTCACCGTCCAGACCGTGTCCGCCACCCTGGGCAAGACCTCGCTCAAGGCCGGCCTCCTGGCCGCCGCCGGGGGGCTTCTGCTCGTCTTGCTCTACGTCATGTTCTATTACCGGGCCCTCGGGATCGTGGCCTTCCTGGGTCTGGCGCTCACCGGCATGCTGCTGTGGCCGATCATCTCGCTGCTCGGCAAGACCAACGGCCTGGCCCTGACCCTGTCCGGGGTGATCGGGATCATCGTGTCCATCGGCATCACGGTGGACTCCTATGTCGTCTACTTCGAGCGGCTCAAAGACGAGATCCGCTCGGGCAAGACGGTGCGGTCCTCGGTCGACCGCGGCTTCGCCCGAGCCTTCCGAACCATCGTGGCCGCCGACCTGGTCTCCCTGATCGCCGCCGTACTGCTCTGGCTGCTTTCGGTGGGCGCTGTCCGGGGGTTCGCCTTCTTCCTCGGCCTGTCGACCATCCTCGACCTGGCCATGACGCTCTCCTTCACGCGTCCCCTCGTGATCCTGCTCGGGCGGAACCGGGCGGTCACCGACGCGCGCATCATCGGCATCGCCCGTGGACTGGCGGCTGACAGCGGGATCTCGGCATGACGACGACCATCGAAGACACCGACGTCGGGCAGGCACCGGAGGGCAAGCGCCCGAACGCCCTCGTCCGCCTCTACCGGGGCGAGACCGCGTTCGACTTCGTCGGCCGCCGGCGCTGGTGGTACGCCATCTCGCTCCTCGTGATCCTGGCCGGCCTGGTGTCGCTCGGCACGCGGGGCCTGAACCTCGGCGTCGACT
>DASRBO010000197.1:0-9516 GCA_035653595.1 Acidimicrobiales bacterium
GAGGCGCGCGCCTGCCTCCAGCGCCGTGGCCCCGATCAGCGCGTCATAAACGGCCCCGCCGGCCAGCCCCGCCGCACCCACCCGATCCAGCAACCGGCGCTGCCCCTCCACCGAGAGCACGACCACCGGGCCCGGCATCGCCCGCAGCAGCTCCGCCGCTGCCTTCGCCGGAACACGCGGGCGATTGCGGGTGAGGAAAGCGTACGTCTCGAGCAACACGTGGCCGATCATGACCGGCTCGCCCAGCCCGCCCAGAGCACGATCGACGCGCTCGTGCTCGGCGTGCCACGGCGCCACCGCGGGGATGAGCACGCTGCTATCGAGCGCGGTCAGCGCCATCGCCGCTCCCGCTCTTCGCGCTGGGCCTCGAGGCCAGCCCGAACGTCGGCGTCGGTGATGAGCGGGACCTCGCCCTCCACCTCCAGCACCGGTAACCTCCCGGGCCTGGTCCGCACCCGTACGGGAGGTTGGACCGGCTCGATCTCGACCACCGTCCCAACCAGCCGCACCTCGACCTCCTGGCCCGCCGTCAGCCCGGCGGCGTCGCGAATCGGCTTGGGCAGCACTACCCGCCCGGCACGGTCCACGGTTACGCGCATGGAGCAAGGCTACCATCTCAAATGGGAAATCGATTCCACCAAAAAGTGGGATGAAGACACCATGAGGAACCCATCGATTCCCCCTGGACAGCCCTCGCGGTGGGGGTCGCCCCGACCGACTCGAGCCAGGCGCCCGGCCGGATCCTGGATGCCCTGACCGAGGCAGCCCGGCCTTAGGACGTCGGGGCGGGCGCAGCCGCGGTCAACCCCCGGCAGGACCTCCGTCTCCTCACCGACGATCCCGCCAGCCGCACCAGCCCGCCCATCCCGAGCTGACCGCGCCTTCCGCCCGCATCGGGCCCCCGTCGCCACCGACGCCGGCCGACTCGACGTGCCCGGCCACAGCCCGGGCCGACCGCCGGCCGCCGGCCGTCTCTGGGCGCGGGTCGAGCCGGGCCATCTTCGGGCCGGGCACCGCTGTGCCCGCCCGAGGCGCATCGGTGCCGTCAGTGGAGGAGGAGCCCGACCCCGTATTCACTACGGAGGATGCCGGCGCCGTGGCTCGTAGACTGGCGGCGTCCGGCGTGGAGCCGCCGTGCCCGGGCGGGCGCAGGCGGTGGCCAGGGTCGCCGGCCGGGTCCGAGGGCCGGACCCGAGCGCGGCCGGCCCTCCGCGAGGACCCCTCGACACCCCCGGCACCGCGGCATGGAGGAGATCGGGACATGGCGGAGATTCCGAAGTGGCGGCTGACCGGCGACTGGTTCGACGTCTGCAGGTGCGACATCCCCTGCCCCTGCGAGTTCGCCCAGCCGCCCACCGACAACCGGTGCGAGGGGGTGCTGGCCTGGCACGTCCGTGAGGGCCGCTACGGCGACGTGGTCCTGGACGGCTTGAACGTGGTCGCCGTGGGCGCCTTCGAGGGCAACATCTGGGCCGGCGAGACCAAGGTCACCATGGGCATCTTCCTCGACGAGCGCGCCGACGAGCGCCAGCGCGAGGCGCTCCGGACCATCTTCGACGGTCGGGCGGGCGGCTTTCCGGCCCAGTTCGCCGAGCTGATCGGCGAGATCCGCGGCCTCGAGTTCGCGCCCATCGACTTCGAGGTCGCCGACGACCTCGCCCGCTGGCGGGCGAGCGTCCCGGGCAAGGTCGAGGCCAGCGCCGAGGCGCTGACCGGGCCCATGACCCCGCCCGGCCAGCGGGTCCAGACCCTGAACCCGCCCGGATCGGAGGTCGGCCCCGGGGGGATCGCCACCTGGGGGGTGGCCCGGGCCGACCGGGTGGACGCCATGGGCTTCAGCTGGAGCCGGGCCGGGAAGTCGAGCAAGCACATCCCCTTCGACTGGAGCGGCCCGGACGCGGCGTAAGGCGGTCATGGCACGGCCGACCTCCTTCGCCGTCGGCGGCGGGGACACGCCGCGCTCGGCGCTCTCCCTGCTCGGGCGCCGGCCCACGCTGGTCACGTTCGCGGTCCTGGTCGGCCTGGCTGCCGTGGCCTGGGCGCTGACCGTGCGCAACGCGCAGAGCATGTCCGGCATGGTCATGGGCCTGGGGCAGGTGGAGACGCGGATGCCCATCGACTTGACCGTCCCCCTCTTCATGGCCATGTGGCTGACGATGATGGTGGCCATGATGTTCCCCACCGTCGGCCCCATCGTGCTCGCCCACCGGGCCGTGACCGCGCGTCGCGGCGAGGGCGGCGTGCCGACCATCGCCTTCGTGCTCGGCTACCTGGTGGTGTGGACCCTGGTCGGGCTAGTGCCGCTCGGGGTCCTGCTCGCGGTTCGCGAGGTGCCGCCGGAGGCGGCCAGGTCGGGATGGTTGCCGGCCGTCGCCGGTGCGGTGCTGATCGTGGCCGGGCTCTACCAGTTCACGCCCCTGAAGCGGATCTGCCTTCGAGCGTGCCGCTCACCGCTGGGGTTCATCTTGAGCCACGACTTCGGCAGCGGCGCGGTCGGCGCCTTCCGCGCCGGTCTCTCCCACGGCGCCTACTGCCTGGGCTGCTGCTGGGCCCTGATGTCGGTGCTGGTCGTGGTCGGGGTCATGAACCTGGTCTGGATGGCGATCCTGGCCCTGATCTTCCTGGCCGAGAAGAGCTGGCGCCACGGCGTGGGCCTCTCCCGGGTCGCGGGGACGGCGGTGGCGCTCCTGGGCCTGGCCATCCTGCTCCACCCCGACCTGTTGACGGCGGTCTCCGGCCCCGGGGCCTCGGGCATGGGCTCCGGTACCGGGTCCGGCTGACCGGCGGGGCGCCGCGACCCGCGACCCCGGGCCGGAACGCGGCCGGTCGGGCGAGGTCCCGGCTGCGGTCTGCGTCGCCGTCCGGCCCGGGCCACCGGCCTCAGCCCGCGGCCGGGCGAGGTGTCCGCCCACGCCGCAGCTGCGCCGCCCGCTGATACGAGACACCCAGCACCCGCCCCGTCACGTACGGTGAGGCCGGCCCCGACGAGGTCGCTGGCGGCCTGGCGAGCGCTCCGGCCTCCTCTCCAACTCCCACCATGCAGGTCGTGAGCCCGGCCACCGCACCGCTGACGCGCGCCCGACCCGACACGGCGCGATGCGTCATGTCGCGGTGCGCCATCTCCGCACCACGGAGTTATCCTGAAGGACTCCATGTCGGGCACGGTGGAGGGATTGAGGCCGGGACAGGTGCTGGAGGGACCCAGCCTGCCCGGGCGCACCGAGGTGGTGGCCGTCGTGCCCACCGGGGACCTGCTGCGCCTGGTGGGCAAGGGGCTGGACAGTGGCCAGTTCGTGGACCTCTACCTGAGCGCCGAGCAGCTGACGGGGCTGCGCGTCCTCGGAGGCGAGGTCGACTACCGGGGCGACGCGGTGCGCTTCAAGCTCGGCATCGAGGCCATGCGCCTGGGCCTGGCCTACGAGTACGATCCCTACTTCTCGCTCAGCATCGCCCGGGTGGACCCGCTGCCCCATCAGCTGGAGGCGGTCTACGACTCCTTCCTGAAGCTGCCTCGCATCCGCTTCCTGCTCGCCGACGACGCCGGGGCGGGCAAGACCATCATGGCCGGCCTGCTGCTCAAGGAGCTGAAGATGCGGGGGCTGGTCCAGCGGGTGCTGGTGGTGGCGCCGGCCAACCTCGCCTTCCAGTGGCAGCGGGAGATGCGCGACCGGTTCCGGGAGACGTTCGAGATCCTGCGCGGCATCGACCTCCAGAGCGCGTACGGGACCAACCCCTGGCAGGACCGGCGCCAGGTCATCGCCTCCATCGACTGGGCCAAGCGCCAGGACGTGCGCGAGAGCCTGAGCCGGGTGCGCTGGGACCTGGTCTTCGTGGACGAGGCCCACCGGATGAGCGCCAGCGACCCCGAGCACAAGACCGAGCGGTACCAGCTGGGGGAGCTGCTCTCCGAGCGCACCGACCACCTGGTCCTGCTCACCGCCACACCCCACAAAGGCGACCCGGACAACTTCTGCCTCTTCCTGCGCCTGCTGGACCGTGACGTGTACGGGGACGTGCGCAGCCTGGAGGAGGCGATGCGGCGCCAGGAGGCGCCCTTCTACCTGCGCCGCACCAAGGAGGTGATGGTCACCTTCCCCGACCCCCAGACGGGGCGGGTCCAGCGCCTGTTCCGGCCCCGGGAGGTGGAGACGGTGCCTTTCCAGCTGCTGGACGACGAACACGCCTTCTACCAGCAGCTGACCCGCTACGTGCAGGAGCAGTCGATGCGCGCGGCCCGGGACCCCAGCGCTCGGGGGCGGGCCATCGGCTTCACCATGGCCATGTACCAGCGCCGCTTCGCCTCCAGCCTCGCTGCCGCCGTCCGGAGCCTGGAGCGCCGGCGGGAGAAGCTGCACCGGCAGCTGAAGCGGCCCGCCCTCCCTTCGGCCGTCCCCAGCGTGGACTGGGAGGACCTGGAGGAGCTGGACGAGGCCCGCCAGGAGGAGGTCCTGGAGGCGATCGAGGAGGCGTCGCTCCCCGTCGACCGGGCGGCGGTCGCGGCCGAGATCCAGGCCATCGACGCGCTGCTCCGCAACGGCCGCTCGCTTCTGGAAGGCGAGGTCTCCTCCAAGCTGCAACGGTTGCGCAGGCTGCTCCAGGACCGGGGCGTCTTCCAGGACCAGGGCGTGAAGCTGCTCGTCTTCACCGAGCACAAGGACACGCTCGACTGGCTGGTGGAGCGCATCCGGGGCTGGGGCCTCTCGGTGACCCAGATCCACGGCGGCATGAAGGTGGGCGACCGCGACACCCCGGGCACCCGCCTCCACGCCGAGCGGGTCTTCCGGGAGGAGGCCCAGGTGATGGTGGCCACCGAGGCAGCCGGCGAGGGCATCAACCTCCAGTTCTGCTGGCTGATGGTCAACTACGACATCCCCTGGAACCCGGTCCGGCTGGAGCAACGCATGGGCCGCATCCACCGCTACGGCCAGACCCACGACTGCCTGATCTTCAACTTCGTGGCCGTCAACACCTTCGAGGGCCGGGTGCTGGCCAAGCTGCTGGACCGGCTCAAGGAGATCCGGCGGGAGCTGGGCAGCGACCAGGTGTTCGACGTGGTGGGGGAGGTGCTGCGTGGCAACCGGATCGAGCAGCTGATCCGCGACCGCTACGCCGGGCGCACCAGCGAGCAGGCGGTGATCGACGAGGTGGCGGCCGAGGTCGACCCGGAGCGCTTCCGCCGCATCACCCAGTCAGCGCTGGAGAGCCTGGCCCGGAAGGACATGAACCTCTCCGACCTGGTCGGACGGCTGGCCGAGGCGAAGGAGCGGCGGCTGGTGCCCGAGGTGGTCGAGGACTTCTTCCTCAGGGCTGCCCCCCTGCACGAGCTGCCGCCGCGCAAGGCAACGGTGGGGTACCGACTGGGGCGCCTGCCGCGCCCGGTGCTGGAGGAGGGGATCCGGCAGGAGCAGCGGTTCGGCCGCCTGGGCCGACAGTACGGCACCGTCGTCTTCGACAAGAAGGACCTGGAGCGGGTCCCCACCGCCGAGTGGGTCACGCCCGGCCACCCCCTGTTCGAGGCGGTCCGGGGGCTGACCGAGCGGACGGCCGCCGACCAACCGTACGACAGGGCACGTCAGTTGACGATGTGGATCATCACCGCTCCCGAGGTAAAGGGAAAGCCCTGGTCATACCGACGAGGGCTTCTCGCTACGACCGAATCGGGCACCACTACCGAGAGGGCTCGTAGGCCGCAATCACATCGACAATATCGGGCTGCAAGAAGCAATGTGGCGGCAGGTGCCCTCGGTGCACCGCCTTGGTCACCGGCTCGACGTGTATGGCGCCGAGTTACCTACCGATACGGTCGGCGACCGATGACGCGTCCGTCCCCTGCTGAGTCCGATCAGCACATCCACCTAGCATATGAAATGCAGGGGCGTCTCCATCCACTGCGCTTTCGTCCAGCGGTCGCCACCGTCTATGACAACGTCTGCATGGCGTGCCGCCTGCAGCACCAAGAGTCGTTCGATGCCAAGCACATATCACTAAAAGGTTATCCACAAGACGATCCAACTCTGTCCAACGGTCCAGCGATGCGCAAAGTTCACCATGGGAGGTTGAATTCCCAGATTGTTGGAATCCCCCCACGCTTTGTGATCGAGGTACGTCGTGACGTCCCCCAGGAGATCGATAGGTTGACGCCAGTCGCCTTCCTGGGAGAAGTCACCAGCGCCAGAGTGTCTGACATGATCGGACCCGTGATCGGAGCCAAAGTTGCTGGCAGAGCCATATAAGCTCTTCAGGGAGGTGAGCTGAGGATGGTCTCGCCACGACTGCCGACAGCCTTTGTCGGTCTCACCGATGCCGATTGGCTCGAACATCTCCGCACGCTCTCCGATCTCGACGAGGTCAACTTCTGGCAGCCGAGCCCGCACGGGTTCAGCGCTCTGGTTCCAGGAGAGCCATTCATCTTCAAGCTCCACGCCAAGCAGGGCGGGCTGGCGGCAGGCGTTGCCTTCTTCGTCAAGTACATCGAACTCCCGGTGAGCATCGCCTGGGAGTACTTTGGCCCGGCGAACGGTGCATCTTCGCTCGCCGAGATGCGCGATCGGGTTGAGCGGTACCGTCGGGTTCGCCCCGACCCCCTGGAGGACTATCGGATCGGCTGCGTGATGCTGTCCAATCCAGTCTTCTTCGACCCGGCCGATCGGTTCCCAGTTCCGGGCTGGCATCCGAGCATCCAGGTCGGCCGGCGGTATCCCCTCGTCGATGAACCTGGTCTCGGCCTGTGGGCGCGAGTCCAGGGATTGATCTCGGCTCGCGCTAAGGGTGACCGGATCCTCGCGGTCCATGAAGCACCAGCCCAGCGTTATGGGACGCCCATCTTCCTCCGGCCTCGCCTTGGTCAGGCAACCTTCAAAGCTGTCGTACTCGAGGCCTATGATCGTCGCTGCTCGGTCACGGGAGAGAAGGTACTCCCGACCCTGGAAGCTGCTCACATCCGACCCTTTGCCGAAGGTGGCGAGCACCGCATCGACAACGGCCTGCTCCTCCGCCGAGACCTCCATGCCCTGTTCGACCGAGGCTATCTAACGGTGACGCCGGACTTGGAAGTACGGGTGAGCCGCCGGCTACGCACGGATTTCAATAATGGAGAGGAGTACATGGCACTGAGCGGGCGGCCACTGCGCAGTCCGGTTGAGCCAACCCACGCACCTAACCCAGAGTTCCTGGAGTGGCACAATCAGAAGAAGTTCAAGTCCGTGGCGTAATTCTCTGAGTTACAGCAAGACCGTTGACATTTCGATCATGTCTCGTCATTCATGAAAGAAGCCAGGGATGTCGACCCGTCTTCTATCCATCGAGTGGAGGCCCGAAGTGACCTTTCTTCGCATCTTCACTGAGCAGGCTGGCGGGGATGCGGACAGGGTTCGCCAGCTCATCGCACCGTAGGGTTGGTGCGATACCAAATTCACACTTCATATCATTTCATATGAGGAAGCCCCGCCCAGCTACCTCTCCTCTCGGAGAGCAGAGCCCGGGGGCTCTTGTCGCCAGACGGGGACTTTCCGAAGCACCCTTTACCTACCACATCTCGCCTGCCCATGACCAGCCCCGACGTGCCCGGCGCCAGACCACGTCCCTCCCCTCCGGCTCCCCGGATGCCCGGACGGCGCTCGATGCGGGCCGCAGGCTGAAAAGGGGGCCGCCCTGGCCCCCTCACACGTGCGCCAGGAACCTCGCCCGGACCGCCGCCAGCGCCTCGTCCGGGGGCAGGTCCCAGAGCGCCTGGTTCAAGATCTCCACCTCGATCGGGCCCCGGTAGCCGGCGGCCTCGACCGCCGCCCGCAGGCGCCGGAAGGCGATCACCCCGTCGCCCATCAGGCCCCGGCCGAGCAGGTGGTCGGGGGGCGGCACGATCCAGTCCGAGACGTGGAAGCCGAGGATGCGCCCGGCCGCGCGCTCGATCTCGGCGTAGACCTCGGGGTCCCACCAGACGTGGTAGGCGTCGATCACCACCCCCACCTGATCGGCCGGGAAGCGGAGCGCGATCTGGTTGGCCTGGGCCAGGGTCACGACCACCGAGCGGTCGGCGGCGAACATGGGGTGCAGGGGCTCGATGCCCAGCCGGACCCCGGCCGAGGCCGCGTAGGGGGCCAGCTCCTCGATCCCCTCCACCACCTGCCGGCGCGCCGCCTCCAGATCCCCGTCCGCCGGCGGCCCGCAGACCAGCACCAGCAGGTCGGTGCCCAGGGCCACCGCCTCGTCCACCGCCCGCCGGTTGTCGTCCCGCCGCGCCCGCCGCTGCTCGGGGGTCGCGGCCGGGAAGAAGCCGCCCCGGCAGAGGCTGGAGACGCGGAGGCCCGAGTCGCGGACCAGGGCCGCGGCGCGGTCGAGCCCGCACTCGGCCACCTTGTCCCGCCAGACCCCGATCCACCCGATGCCGTGGCGGCGGCAGCCCTCCAGCGCCTCGGGCAGGCTCCAGCGGTTGATCGTGATCTGGTTCAGGCTCAGGGCCGAGAGGTCGGGCAGCGGGGCCGCCGGCGGCGGCGCCGTCGTCACCTCACTCCACCCCCGCCAGGGCCAGCAGCCGGCGCATCCGAGCGCAGGCCAGCTCCGGGTCCTCCAGCAGCCGGGCCCGGTCGGCGAGGACGAAGAGCCGGGCCAGGTGGGGGACCGAGCGCATCCCCTCCTGGGCACCCACCATCCGGAAGTGCGACTGGTGACCGTTCAGGTAGGCCAGGAACACGAGCCCGGTCTTGTAGTGGTAGGTGGGCGCCTGGAAGACGTGGCGCCCGAGCGCCACCGTCGGCTCCAGGATCTCGCGGTAGCGGGCGGTGTCGCCCGCCTCCAGGGCCTGGAGGGCGGCCGAGGCCGCCGGCGCGATGGCGTCGAAGACGCCGAGCAGGGCGTCGCTGTGGCGCTCGCCGTCGCCCTCGATCAGCTCCGGGAAGTTGAGGTCGTCCCCGGTGTACATCCGCACCCCCGGTGGCAGCCGCCGCCGCATCGACACCTCGCGCCCGGCGTCGAGCAGCGAGAGCTTGATGCCGTCCACCCGGGCCCGGTTCTCGGCCAGGACCTCGAGGCAGGTCTCGGTGGCGACCTCCAGGTCGGCCGAGCCCCAGTACCCTTCCAGGGCGGGGTCGAACATCGGCCCCAGCCAGTGCACGATCGCCGGCCGGCTCAGCTGGGAGAGCACCCGCCGGTAGACCCGCAGGTAGTCGCGGGGGCCGGCCGCGATGCGGCACAGCTCCCGGCTGGCCATGAGGACCGCGCTCCCGCCCTCGGCCTCCACCACCTCGCACTGCTCCAGGTAGGCTCGCTCGACGTCGTCGAGCGAGCGGGCCGAGCCCGGGGCGAGCTGGTCGGTCCCCACCCCGCAGACGGCGACGCCGCCCGTAGCTCGGGCCTCGCGGATGGTGCGCCGGATCAGCTCGGCCGCGGCCGGCCAGTCCAGGCCCATGCCGCGCTGGGCGGTGTCCATGGCCTCGGCCACCCCCAGCCCCCAGGACCAGAGGTGGCGGCGGAAGGCGAGCGTGGCCTCCCAGTCGAGGTGGGCGGGGCCGCCGGGCAGGT
>DASRBO010000198.1:0-5168 GCA_035653595.1 Acidimicrobiales bacterium
GGGAGACGCGGCTGACGGCGGCCCGTCTCGGCAACCTGGGGATCCTGGTCGTCTTCTTCCTGCTCTGGCAGGGTCCGGTCGCGGATGCGTTCTGGAACGCGGTCCGGTCGCTCGCCGGCGGGCTCCACGTCCCCGTCTTGCTGGCCGCGCTGGGCAGGGTCCAGCTGACGCCGTGAGGCGATCGACGCCGCCTCGCCCTGGGATCGTGCCCTCGGCGGCTCGGCTCGCCCGCCCGAGGGCGGGGAAGGAGCGGCGGCGGGAGGGCGGCAGCCGACCGAGGCGACGGTAGCCGACCGAGGCCACGCCGAGGCGAGGAAGAAGGGGCCATGGGCGCACCCGGAGGGACGGGCTGGCGGCGCTCCTGGTCGCCGCCATCGTGGTGTCGTGCCTCGGCCACCTCAGCTGGGGCGGTGTGCCCTCCGTCCAGGACCCGACCGGGACGTCGGCCCCAGGCCTGATCCTGGGCGCGGTCGCCGCCTACGTGGGCGGCTGGAGCACGCTCCGGGCCGGCGACGCGATGCGCTACCTGACCGGCGGCCTGGTCTGCTCTCCCTGGTCCTGGGGGTGCTCGGTCTCGTCGGCGAGAGCCTCTTCGCCGGAACCGGGCCGTCTGGGAGGGCGCCCTGGCCGGGTTCGTGGGCAGCATCGCGGTGCCGTGGGGCGTCGCCATCGGGCGGCACGCCGGGTTGCTGGGCGGCGGCGAGACCCCACCCCGACGGGCACGAGGCCGGCCCGACCGTTTCCGGGGGTCCGCCCCTGCGCAGGACGGACCCCGCCGGCCACCTGCCGGCCCGGCCACGGCCCCGGTCACGTCGGCCCCGCCGGGCCCTGAGGTCGCGCTCCCGCTCGCCGTTCCGGCTCGCCGGCACGACCTCGCCCATCCGGGCGGCCACAACGGTCCACGTTGGCCTCGGCGGCTCCAGGCCCTCGCAGCCGCGGGTCCTGCCCGGCCGCCGTCGGTCGTCTGGGAGTCGGTCGCGGTTCTCGACCAAGTCGCGCTTCACCCAAGCCGCCCGCGGCGCGGCTCGTCCGCGGCCTGGTCTCGGCCAGGCACCCCGACCCCATCCAACACCTCTCGCCACGATATATCACGGAGATGTATCATGCCGATATATGGAACTCACCGACACCGCCTATCTGATCCTGGGCGCCCTGGCCGAGCGGCCCCGATCCGGGTACGACATCAAGCGCTTCGCCGACATGGCCGCCCGTCACTTCTGGGCGGTCAGCTACGGGCAGCTGTACCCGGAGCTGCGGCGCCTGAGCGACGCCGGGCTGGTCGAGGCCGAGCCCGGCGGGCCCCGTCATCGGACCGTCTGGCGGATCACCCCGGCCGGCCGGGAGGCCCTGGAGGAGTGGGTGGACGATCCGGCCGACCATCCGCTGGAGCTGCGCGATGGGATGTTGGTGCGGCTGTTCTTCTCCGACGTGGCCGGTCCGGAGACTCGACTGGAGCTTGCCCGCCGGCTGGCCGCCCGCCACCGGGCGACCCGGGACAGGCTCCAGGACAGGTACCGGCAGCTGGCCGCCGTTCCCGGTGAGACGCCGATGCACCAGGAGGTGCTGCGATTGGGGGTGGACCTCAACAACTTCCTGGCCGGCTGGTACGAGGACCTGGCCCGACGGCTGGCCGGGGAGGAGGCGAGATGAACGACTCGGGATCTCGCTGGCTGGTCCTGCTGACCACCTGCCTCGGGTTCTTCATGATCATGCTCGACACCACGATCGTCTACGTGGCCACCCCGAGCATCCTGTCCGGCCTGCACACCGGCCTGGACGAGGCCGTCTGGGTCTTCAACGGCTACCTGCTCGCCTTCGGGGTGCTGCTGGTCACGTCGGGCCGGCTGGGCGACCTGCTCGGCCCTCGCAACCTCTTCGTAGCCGGCCTGGTGGTCTTCACCACCGCCTCCGCCCTCTGCGGTGTGTCCCAGACCGCAGGCCAGCTGATCGCAGCCCGGGTCCTGCAGGGGGTGGGGGGCGCGATGCTGGCCCCGCAGACGCTGCCCATCCTGGTCTCGGTCTTCCCCCCTCGGCGGCGAGGGGCGGCCTTCGGCGTCAACGGCGCCGTGATCGGTGTGGCCACCGTGGCCGGCCCCGTCCTCGGCGGCTTCCTGGTCACCTTCGGCGACTGGCGTTGGATCTTCTTCATCAACGTGCCCATCGGGCTGCTGGCGGTGGTGGCGTCCCTGCGCTGGATCCCCGATCTGCGACCGGGGCGGCAGCACCGGCTGGACCTGCCCGGCGTGGGCCTGGCCAGCCTGGGCCTGCTCCTGGTGGTCTTCGCCTTGATCGAGGGCCAGCGCTACCACTGGTCGGCGACGATCTGGGCCCTGCTCACGGCCGGCTGTGCCGTGGTTGGCCTGTTCCTGCTCTGGGAACGTCACCAGGCGGAGCCGCTGATCCCGCTCGACCTGTTCCGAGACCGGGACTTCTCGGTGATGAGCTGGGTCGGGGTGCGGTCCAATTCGCCATGCAGGCGATCTTCATTCCGATCGTGATCTACACCCAGGTGGTGCTGGGGCTGACCCCGCTGGAGTCGGGCCTGCTGGCGGTGCCGCTCTCGGTCGCCAGCGGCGCCGTCTCCCCGATCGCCGGCCGGCTCGCCGACCGGCTGGGGGCCACGTACCTCCTCATGGCCGGGCTGGGGCTGTTCGCAGCCGGGACGGCCGGCCTGCTCGCAGCCACCCGCGTCGACGCGCAGGGCAGCGACCTGGTGCCCTGGTACGTGGTCGCTGGCCTCGGGATGGGCCTGACCTTCGCCCCGATGCTCACGCAAGCGATGCGGGGCATCGTGCCCGCGCAGGCCGGTGCCGCGTCCGGCGTCCTCAACACCACTCGACAGCTGGGCGGCGTGCTTGGGGCGGCGGTCATCGGGGCCGTGCTGCAGAGCCAGTTCGCGACCGCCCTCCGGCAGCGTGCGGCGGAGGCAGCGGCGTCGCTACCGAGCCCGATCGGCGCCGGGTTCCGGGCAGCGTTCGACCACCTGGCGTCGGCAGGATTGGAGCTGGGCGCCGGGCGCTCCGTTCCCGTGGCGCTGCCACACGACCTTCCGCCGGCACTGCGGACCCAGCTGGTCGGCCTCGGCCATCAGGTCTTCGTCGGCGCCTACGTCGCCGCCATGCGGCCAGCGGTGGGAGCGGCGGTGGTGGCCCTGATCCTGGCCGCCCTCAGCTGCCTTCTGGCCCGGCGACGACCCGGCCGAGGGGAACCGCCACCGGCCATGGCGCGAGCGGCAACGCCGGAGTCGGACGACCGGCTCGAGGTGTTCGCTGACTGAACTCGTGGTGCCCAGCCCCCTGGCTTCGGCCAGAACCTGTCCCAAGTTGATAGGCGGGGTCGGGACCGGCGGTCGGCCCATGGTGTCCGGCTGGGCGGTGGGATCCCGCGCCCCGTCTCGGCGGGCCTCGCGGACCCGACTCAGCCGTCCTCCGGCTGACCCCGCGCACGCCCATCGCCCTCCCGGCCCGGCTCCCGATGCAGGATGCCTTCTCGCCGGCCGGGGCTCCCCAGGCACCCGAACGCCGCCCCGAGCGTCCGCGACCGGCGGTCGCCGGCTCACCCCGCCAGCTGCACCCCCAGGCACTGCCCCGCCACCGCGCGCCGCTCGGCCAGGCGCCTCTCCCGCGCCCCCCGCACGCGTCGGGGATCGGAAGGTGGGGCGCTCGGGCCGGGGGAGAGGTGCACCACGAACCCACTCGAGCACCGCCGCGAGCATGGTCGACCGCCGGTCGAGGCCGCGCGGCGGCCTCCGCTCGGCGCGGGGTCCGCTCCCCGCCTCCGAACCCACGGAGACGGATCGGAACCATGCCGACCCGGGTTGGGGGGAGCAATGCCAGGCATACCCCCGGCGTGGCCAAGGTCATGGCCTCCCTTCCCGACGACTTGTCGTTCGCGGTCGACACGGAGACGGCCCGCCGAGGGATCACCCGCAGCGGGACCTGCGGGAGCTGGCCGAGGAGAGCCTGAAGCGCTGGAGCGCTCTTCGGGCAGCTCGGATGGCTTCGATCGCGGCCGCCGCTCCAGCCATTGGGCATGGGGAAGGTAACGGAGCTGGTCAAGGCCACTCGTCCCGCCAGATGACCCCGTGGCCCGTCGATGCCAGCGTTCTGCTGGCCGATGAGGGCGACGACCCGAATCACGCCGACGCCGGCAGTTGCTCAGAGGCGCCGATCCGCTGGCCACCTTGGACCTCGCCTGTTCCGAGGTCGCGAACGTGGCGGTGAGGTCCTGGCAGGATCCGGCCGCGGCCGGTAGGCACTGCCGGCGCGTGGTGGCCTTGGCGGACGATGGCGGCCTGGTCCGCGCAGACATAAAACTCTTTCCTCGGCGACCACCATCGCCGTCGAGCACCGCATCTCCGTGCACGATGCGGCCTATGTCGCTGCCGCACGCGCCCGTGGCGGTCAACTCGTGGGCTGCGATGCGGCGACCTCGGCGGCTCGACGTGCGCGGGATCCATTACCTCCTCCGGATGAGCAGCGGCGCGGTACGGATGACGGTGGAGGAGGATCCCGCCGTCCCCGCCGTCCCGCGCCCGAGTCCCCGCCGACGGCACCCCGTGCGGCGGCGGCCGCCGCCCTCGGACGGCACGACCAGCGCCCGCTTCCGTAACGGCTCCTGGAGCCACGAGGCGAAGACCTACGTGCACCGTGATCCGAGCACCGCGATCGCCGAGTGGGGACGGACCATGGTCGAGGTGGCGCCGCCGGCACGTGCGCGACCCGGTACCGCCCGCCGGCCCGCGGCTCCACCCGCAGCCGCACCTGCTCGGCCGCGTCCCGGAAGAACGACTCCACGTACTCCGGCATCAGCCGCCGCTCCTCCGACTCCCAGTCGTGGCGGCGCACCCAGCTCAGATCGACGCTGCGGGTGGCCTGGGCGATCCCCACCGCCTCCTCGTAGCGCCTCAGCTCCTCGGCCGAGAGCGCGTCGATCCGCTCCAGGGAGGCCTGGCGCCGCTTGGGGTTGGCCAGCGTCTCCTTGACCAGGCGCCGGTCGGGTCGGGTGGTGCCGGCGCCGATCAGGTTCCGCTTGGGGTTGGCCAGCGTCTCCTTGACCAGGCGCTCGAAGTCCAGCCCGTTGCTGGCCAGCATCTCCCCGATCACGTCGTAGACCCGGCCCTGGAGGGCGGAGCGCATCTCCTCCAGCTTCCGGGTCAGCCGCTCCAG
>DASRBO010000199.1:0-3242 GCA_035653595.1 Acidimicrobiales bacterium
CTGGGTCGCGTCGTCTCGGGCAGCTGCGTTGCAGCCCACGGCCGAGGCCGTGGGTCCGTCTACTGTAGCGAACCGGCGACCCGGGGCGCCGGCGCCGTCCCGGCCGGGCGCCACGCCGGCGACCAGGTGGCGGCCATCCGGCGCCCGGGAGGGCGGACGCGAGGCCGGACGTAGAATGGCCGCATGCCCCGGCAGGCGACCTCGTCTCGGGCCCTGGCCGGGACGCTGGCGGCCCTGGCCGCGCTCGTCCTGGTCGGGTGCGGGAGCGCCCGGCCGCAGAGCTCGGCCACCCCCGGCTTCGCCATGCAAGGGACGGCGCTGCACGGCCCGGCGCCGGACTTCACGCTGACCGACCAGGTCGGCCAGCCGGTCTCCCTCCACCAGTTCAAGGGGAAAGTGGTGTTGCTGGCCTTCGTGGACAGCGAGTGCACCACCATCTGCCCCCTGACCACCCAGAGCATGGTGGAGGCGCAGTCGCTCCTGGGCCCGGCGGCCTCCCAGGTCCAGCTCCTGGGGATCGACGCCAACCCCGAGGCGATCGAGGTAGCCGACGTCCGGGGCTACTCGGTCGCCCACGGGCTCATGGATCGATGGCACTTCTTGACCGGCAGCCTGGAGCAGCTGCAGGAGGTCTGGCGGGCCTACCACATCGCCGCCCAGATCGACCAGGGCCAGATCGACCACACGCCCGCCCTCTACGTGATCGACCCCGCCGGGCAGGAGCGATACCTGTACCTGACCCCGATGGAGTATGCCGCGCTCCCCCAGGAGGCCCAGATCCTGGCCAGGGACGCCTCCCGGCTGCTGCCCTCGCACCCGCGGGTGCTGCCCCCCGCTCGGCCCGGCGGCCCCGCCATCGACGCGCCCGCCGACCGCGTCCAGCTGCCGGCGTTGTTCGGACCCCGGGCGACGGTCGAGCTGGGCCAGGGCGAGCCGCGCCTCACCGTCTTCTGGGCCAGCTGGCTGCCCGAGGCCGGCTCCAACCTGCGGGCCCTGAACCAGTACGCCCAGGACGCCCAGCGGAACTCGCTTCCCCCGCTGAGCGCGGTCGACGTGGGCAACACCGAGCCTTCCCCCCAGGCGGCCAAGGACGTCCTCGACCAGGTCGGATTCCTCCTCTACCCGGTCGGCGACGACGTCAGCGGTCGCGTCGCCGATGTCTACCAGGTCCAGGACCTGCCCTGGCTGACGCTGACCGACGCCAGGGGGAGCATCGTCTGGCAGCACGACGGCTGGATGCCGGTCCCTCAGCTGGAGCAGGCCGTGCGCCACGCGCTCCAGCAGAAGGCCCGCTGATCCGGCTCGAAGCCGGCGCTCAGCCGACCGAGCCCACGATGCTCTCGAGGACGGCCGGCAGCGCCACCAGGTTGGGCAGCACCGCCTCCGCCAGCCGGCAGTGCTCCTTCTCCCGGCCGCGGGCCACGTAGACGCCGCGGACGCCCAGCTCGCTGGCCGGGACGATGTCGTGGAACATGCTGGCGGCGACGTGCACCCAGCGGTCGGCGGTGGCGCCGGTGAGCTCCTGGAAGCGCCGCAGGTGGCCGGGGTGGGGCTTGTAGGAGCGTACGTCCTCGGCGGTCACGATCAGGTCGATCTCGACCGGGATGTGCCGCAAGGTGCCCGCGATCAGATCGTTGTCGACGTTGGAGAGGATGGCCAGCTTCCAGCCGGCGCGGCGAAGCCCCTCCAGCGCCGGGACCACGTCCGGGAACACCGGCCAGTCGGGCAGGGTCCGGCCCAGGACATCCTCGTCCCCCGGGGCCAGCGCCACCTCGGCCTCGGCGGCGGCACGGCTCAGCGTCTCCCGCATGATCTCGCGGTAGCGCTTGAAGGTGCCGGGCTCCGCCTGCACCCGGGGCTCCAGGCCGTGGTACCTGGCCAGCAGCTCCTGGCCGTGACCCGGGGCCACCGATTCGATCGCGCTCAGGATGCCGGTGTCCCAGTCGACGAGGGTGCCATAGCAATCGAAAGTCGCCCACCGGTCGTAGCTCACACGCGGATCGTAGCGATCTCGAGCCGCGCCGGCCGCCGCCCGGTTCGGCGTCGCGGTCGGCGACGGTCGCAGCCCGCCCCGGCCGGAGCCTCTGCGGTGGCCGCCGGGGCACGGCGGGGGAGGCCCGAGCGTCCCGCCACCGGCGGCGTCGGCGGCCGGACAGCGCCCTCAGGACCGGACCAGGGCCGGCGACGAAGGCGCCGCCGCCCTGGCGACAAAGGCACCGAACAGTTGGGTCGCCCACGCCCAGGCTGTGAGTTCCTCGGGGTGGCACTGGACGGTGAGGATCTGACCGTCCTCCGACTCCAGCCCCTCCACGATCCCATCCGGGCTGGTGGCGCTGACCACCAGGCCGGGGGCGACGCGGCGCACGGCCTGGTGGTGGAAGCTGTTGACCTCCACCTGGACCTCGCCGATGGCCCGATGCAACCAGGTCCCGGGCTCGACCCTGATCCGGTGCACGAGGGCGTCGCGGCCGCGGTCAACGGAGGTAGCGTGCTCCGCCTCGGAGACCCCGTCGGCGCGGATGTCCTGCCACAGGGAGCCGCCCAGGGCGACGTTCACCACCTGATGCCCCCGACAGATGCCCAGCACCGGCAGACCGCGGTCGACCGCCGCCCGCACCAACGGCAGCTCCAGCGCGTCCAGGTCCTCGTCCACCTCCCCCAGGCACGGTCGTGGCTCCTCTCCGTAGCGGCCGGGATGCACGTCCACCCCGCCCGGGAAGAGCAGGCCGTCCACCCGCTCAAGGAGGAAGGCCAGCGTCTCTTCCGGGCCGGGGGGGAGGAGCAGCACCGCGGCCCCGGCCTGCTGGAGGGCGGTCACGTAGGCGCGGTTGATGGCCAGCTTCGCCGGCTTCGTCTGAACGTTCCCAACCGGTACGCCGATCACGGGCCGTGCGTTCCTCATCTCGGCCACCAGCTTACCGGCGGCCGCGCCGGTCAACGGCGCCGCCCGGGGCGCCGCGCCGGCCGCCGGCAGAGTAATCTCGGGGCGTGAGGTCGTCGCGGTCGGCCAGGCGGGCCGTGGTCACGCTCGGCATCGTCACCGCGGTGGGCATGTTCCTGGTCCTGGTCATGGGGGCCACCGTGACCTCAACCGGCTCGGCCACCGGCTGCGGGCGCGACTGGCCCCTGTGCCGGGGCCAGTTCATCCCTCAGTTCGCGGTGGCGACCGCGATCGAGTTCAGCCACCGCGCGGTCACGGGGGTGGAGGGCCTCCTGGTGGTGGCTTTTGCCGCCGCCCTGCT
>DASRBO010000200.1:0-29339 GCA_035653595.1 Acidimicrobiales bacterium
GCTCCGGCCATGGGCGGGCGCGAGGGCGCCACCCTTGAGACCTTCGTGGAAACCCTGGCGGACAAGCCGCTCCTGTTCCACCCCGGCACCCGCTGGTTCTACTCGGTGTCGACCGACATCTGCGGGCGGCTGGTCGAGATCATCTCCGGCCAGCGCTTCGACGACTACCTGCGCACGACCATCTTCGAGCCGTTGGGCATGAGGGACACCGGCTTCACGGTGCCGGACGAGAGCATCGACCGCTTCGCCGCCAACTACCGTCGAAACCAGGCCAAGGAGCTGGTCCTATCCGACGACCCCCAGGCCAGCACCTACCGCACGCCCCGCAGCTTCCTCTCCGGCGGCGGGGGTCTGGTGTCCACCACCGAGGACTACCTGCGCTTCACCACCATGCTGCTCAACGGCGGCGAGCTGGACGGGACCCGCATCCTCGGCCGCAAGACGGTGGAGCTGATGTCCCTCAACCACCTGCCCGGTGGCGGCGAGCTGCGGGAGTTCGCCACCCAGGGGACCTACGGGGAGACCGGCTTCGAAGGGGTGGGCTTCGGTCTGACCATGGCGGTCGGTTTGGGCCCGGTGGAGAACCAGGCCATCGGCTCGGCCGGCGAGTACTACTGGGGCGGGGCGGCGTCGACGATCTTCTGGATCGACCCGGCCGAGTCCCTGGTGGTGGTGCTCATGACCCAGCTGATGCCCTCGGGCACGTTCAACTTCCGGGGGCAGCTCAAGTCGCTGGTGTATCCGGCCATCGTCGATTGACCCGGCCAGCGGCGACCACGTGCCGCTGAGACAGGCCTGTGAGGCGCCTGGGCGACGGTCCTGCCCGGGCGCGGCACCGGTGCCATGATTCATCGATGTTGAGGCGGAGGCGCCCGGCCCAACCCGCCGGGCACTCCTTTACCGACGCCGAGGTGGTGAGCGCCCTGTACGGGGGCCTGCTCGACCGGGCTCCGGATCCCCTCGGCCTGGCCCACAACCTCGGGCTGCTGGAGGCGGGCACCGACCTCACCAGCCTGGTCAGGGGCATGCGCCGGTCCCCGGAGGTGTCGGCCGCCTTCCTTCGCTCGGCCGACCTGGCCGAGGTGGGACCCAACCTGTGGCGGGGCCGGGTCAGGCGGACCAGCGAGCCGCTCGTCTACTTCTGCCACATCATGAAGACGGGGGGCACCGCCCTCGTCGAGGCCATGGCCGCCGTCGCCGGCGACCGCTTCTGCCTGACCCAGATCTTCCTCGACCACCTGGTCCTGATCCCGTCGGTGGTGCTGAGGCAGGCCAGCCTGGTATCGGGCCACCTGGGGATGGAGGCGCTCGAGCTTCTTCCCGCCGACACGGTCACCGTCACCGTCCTGCGCGACCCGCTGGAGCGGACCCTGTCCCACTACGCCCACGTGCTGGCCGACCCAGCGCTGTCAGGCGAGGCGGCCGGCCTGTCCCTCGAGGAGTTCTGCACCGACCGCCGGTGGAAGCCGCTCTCCTCGAACTTCCAGGCCCGTTCCCTCGTCCAGCGGATCGCGCTGGCGGGGGCTTGGACGGACTACTCGCCCGAGGAGCGCCTGGCCGCCCTCGAGCACGCTCCCGTCCACGCCAACCTTCCCCTGCAGTCCCTGTTCGACCTCGGCCCGCTGCCGGTCGGGGCCGGCGAGCTCGGGCCGGCCGCCCGGGCGGCGCTCGACGGCATCGAGCACGTCGGTGTCTCCGAGCGGCTGGACGACCTGTGGGCATCGGTGGCCCGGGTGTGGGACATCTCCGAGCCGGTGCCGCCCCCGCAGTCGAACGTCAGCGCCGAACGGCTCCGGGCCGAACGCCTGGCTCCCTCGCTGCGCCGGCAGATCCTGGAGAACAACGCCGTCGACCTCGAGCTCTACGAGCAGGCTCGGCGCCGGGCCGGGTCGGCCCAGCGAAGCATGTGGCGCAGCGAGCCGCTGACGGCCCCCTCGCCCGGGCCGGCCACGCCAGTGGCCGCCCCGCCGCCACCTTCGCGACCGGCGCCCCGCTCCAGGGTCCCTCTCGACGCCACCGCCCGGCTGGGGCTGCTCCTATGCCTGGTGACGGCGGGGGTGGACGCCATCGACGGACACCTCATCCTCATCGCCGCCCTGGTGGCCGGACCGTGCGCCGTGCTCGGCGCGGGGCGGTGGAGGCTCACCGGCATGGTGGGCTCGCTGGCGGTGACTCTCGCCCTCCTGCTGGGAGCCCCGGACGGCATCTGGCTGACCGCCACCCATTTGGCCCTGGTGACGGTGGTGGCGGTGATCAGCCTGGCCGCCGTGCTCGCCTCCCGATCCCTCGAGCGACGGCGCGCCGCCCGGCCCCCGTCGCTGGTGCTGCGTTAGTCCTTGGGCGACGCCGGCTCCGGCTCGGCCGCCAGCACCCGGGCCAGGAACCGGATCGCCCGGGGGTAGGCGTCGAGGCGGTTGGCCAGCTTCTGCAGGCCGTGGCCCTCGTCCTCGTAGACCACCAGCTCGCACGGGATGCCCTTGGTCTCGAGCACGTCGTGGAGCTGCCTGGCCTCCGACAGGGGCACCCGGGGGTCGTTGGCCCCGTGGATGATGAAAAGCGGCGCCCGGAGCCGGTCGATGTGGGTCAGGGGAGACGCCTCCACCAGGAAGTCGTGGTCGGCGTCGAGGAAGCCGTACTCGCGCTCCCGGGCCCTCCGCCGGTAGGCGGAGGTGTTCTCGAGGAAGGTCACCAGGCTGGATATCCCGACGATGTCGATTCCGGCCGCCCACCGCTCGGGTTGGAAGACCAGGCCGGCGAGCACCATGTAGCCGCCGTAGGACCCGCCGAAGAGGGCGGCCCGGCGGGCATCGACTCCCTCGAGGGTCTGGAGCCAGTCGTGCAGGGCTCCCAGGTCGGCGACCGAGTCCAGCCGCCGGCGCCGGTCATCGAGGTGCTGGAACCGCTTCCCGTAACCGGTTGAGCCGCGCACGTTCGGCACGACCACGGCGTAGCCGGAGCCGGCCAGGTAGCCCACGATCGGGTTCCAGGTCGGGCGGGCCTGGCTCTCGGGGCCGCCGTGGACGACCACCACCACCGGGACGTCGGTGCCTGCCGGCCGCCGGTAGAGGAAGGCGGGGATGGACTCACCGTCGAAGGAGGTGAAGCGGTGCAGCTCCGGCTCCACCAGGTCGGCCCGGTCGAGCGAGCAGGGGCTGGTCGTCATCCGGAGCAGGTCCCCGTCGGGAATGTCGAGGGACCAGACGTCACCAGGCACGGTCGCCGAGCTGAACTGGAACGCCAGCCGGTCCCCGTCACGGGAGAAGCTCCAGCTGGTGGCCACGCCGTTTCCTGGCAGCGGCACCTCGGCCTGCAGCTCGAGCGAGCCCGGCGCCCTCAGCTCGGCCCGGCTCGCCCCGTCCTCGTTCATGACGACCAGGAGGTGCTTGCCCTGCCAGTCCATCGTGCAGTCGCACTCCCATCCGGGCTCGAGGACGTAGTCCCAGCTACCGGCGGCGAGGTCGAAGTGGGCGATGCCGGCGACGTCCCGACCGGTATCGGTGGCGAAGTAGAACCCGGAGCTGTCGGGTAGCCACGAAGGCGAGGACACGTAGGCCTCGTCCTGGTGGGCGGCGATCTCGAGGGCGGAGCCGTTGTCCAGGTCGATGAGCCACGACTCGTTGTCGCCCGCCTTCTCCGTGCTGCGGATGACGCCGAGCCACCTCCCGTCGGGCGAGAACCCCCCGGCCATGCAGTTGCCGCCGCCGAAGACGGTGCGGTCGGTCCCTTCAGCCAGATCGCGCACGACGATCTCGAAGTCGACGCCGTTGGCCCGGTTGGTCCGGTAGGCCAGCAGGCGCCCGTCGCGGGTCGAACCACCGGCCAGGTGTATGAAGCGGGGATCGACCACCACCGGATCGAGCCGGCCGTGGTCGCCGAGCAGGTAGATCTGGTGGCGCTCGTTGCCGCGGTCGTCCTTGTGGACCAGCACCCGGTCGGTGCCGGGCACGTAGCGACCCGTGACCGGCTCGGCCTCGTCGGTCAGCTGCACCAGCCCTTCGGAGGAGAGCTCGTAGAGCTGCATGGTGCCCGACAAGTTGGAGGCCACCAGCAGTCGGGAGCCGTCCATGCTCCAACCGGCGGGCACGGCCACCCGGGCCTGCAGATACCGCTCGATGTCGGCCATCCCACTCCTCTCCCGACGACGCCGGCGGCGATGGCCCGAACTCTCCCATACCCGCCGACCGGGCGCCCGGTGCCCTGCTGGCGGCGCTCAGACAGAGGGCGGGTCGTACAGGGTCAGCTCGGCTGGGTCCGGAGCCTCGAAGGCGGCCGCCCACTCCTCCAGCTCGGCCCGGGTGATCGTTCTCGAGGCGAAGGCGGCCTCGCGGCCCCGGCTCACGATCCGGTGCCAGAGCACCTCGACCGGGGCGTCGAGGTAGCGCAGCTCCACCGCCGCCCCGAGGGCGCGGGCCCGCTGGCGGAGGGCGTCACGCTCCCGTCGCGACCACAGGCCCCACTCGATCACCACATGGGTGCCCAGTGCGAGCAGCTGCTGGGCCAGCTCCCATTGGAGGGCCTCCACCCGGCCCCTCACCACCTGGTCGAACAGATCGCAGCCGAGTTGGATCATCCACTCGTCCGGGCACAGACGCACCGCTCCCAGCGCCGACGCCACCGCTGTCGCGGTGGTCGTCTTGCCTGCGCCGGGCAGGCCGCACACCAGCACCAGCCGGGCGGGACCGGGTTTATGGGGGCGGTCGGCGGCGGGCACGGCGCGATTATGGGCTCGTGACCGGCCCGGTGGACCTCCGGCCCTACTTCAAGGGGGATCGCCTGGTGACGGTGCCCCGCCGCCGACCGGCCCGCCTGGCGCTGCTGGACCGGCTGGCGGCGGAGTTCGAACCGGGCATCCTCTACAGCGAGGAGCAGGTGAACGCCGTCCTGGGCCGGTTCCATCCCGACTACTGCATGCTGCGCCGGTACCTCGTCGACGAGGACTTCCTCGGCCGGCGGGACGGGATGTACTGGCGCTCCGGCGGCACCTTCCACCTGGACTGACGAGCGGCCGGGTCCGCGGCCGGGTCGCCCCCTACGTCGCCTGCCCGGCGCCGGGGCTGGAGATCACACCGTCGGCCCGCAGCTGGGCGACCTCGGCGTCGTCCATGCCCAGCCAGCTCCGGAGGACCGAGTCGGTGTCGGCCCCCAGGGCGCCGCTGGGCCGGATGTCGGGCAGGGCCTCGCCCCGGTAGCGGATGGGGGAGCGGGGCAGCACCACATCGCCGAGCACGGGGTGATTCACGTGGGCAATGGCACCCCGTTCGTGCAGGTGGGGGTCCTCCACCACCTCGGCCACCTCCCGCACCGGCGAGGCCGGCACCCGGTTGTCGCGGCACAGGCTGAGCACCTCGGCCCGGGTGAGGCCTGCGGTCCACTCCTGCACCAGGGCCTCGACCTCGTCCATCCGGTGGACCCGTCGCCCGTTGGAGAGGTAGCGCTCGTCCTCACCGAGCTCGGGCCGGCCCATGGCGGTGGTCAGGCGGCGCCACTGATCCTCGGTGATGACGATTATCGCCACCCACCCGTCGGAGGTCGGATAGGCGTTGTAGGGGGCGAGCGACTGGCCGCCGTGACGGTTGCCCGTCCGGGGGGTGGTACCGAACTGGTAGTGGCTCGACAGGTTGGAGGCCAGGGTGGGGTAGACGGCGTCGACCATGGCCACATCGACCACCCGGCCCCGCCCGGTGCGCTCCCGCTCGTACAGGGCGGTCACCACCCCGGCGTAGAGATGGGTGCCGCCGAGGAAGTCGACGAAGGCCACCCCCGCCTTGACCGGTGGCTGCTCGGGGAACCCGGTCACGCTCATCACCCCGGCGTGGGCCTGCACCGTTATATCCATGGCCAGCCGGTCGCGGTCGGGCCCGTCCACCCCGAAGCCGGTGGCCGAGCCGTAGACCAGCCTCGGGTTGGCCTCGAGGAGGAGGTCGGGCCCCAGCCCCAGGCCGTCCATCACCCCGGGGGCGAAGTTCTCCAGCAGGACGTCGGCCACCGACGCCAGGTCCACCAGCACCTGGCGCCCGCGCCGGTGCTTGAGGTCGAGGGTGATGCTGGACTTGTTCGAGTTGAGCATGGCGAAAGGCACGGTGGCGTCGGTACCGGCCCGCCCCCGGGCCGGCTCACCCCCGGGCGGCTCCACCTTGACGACCTCGGCCCCGGCCATGGCCATCAGCAGCCCCGCCCACGGACCCTGGTAGATGCGGCCCAGGTCGAGGACCCTGACGCCGGCCAGGGGTGGGCTCACTTGAAGGAGCCGCCGATCAGGTCGCGGGCCATGATGATCCGCTGAACCTCGCTGGGCCCCTCGCCCACCCGACGGATGCGCAACTCGCGGTACCACCGTTCGAGGGGCAGGTCCTTGGTCATTCCCGCTCCTCCGTGGATCTGCATGGAGCGGTCGACGACGCGGCTGGCGGCCTCGGTCGCGACCAGCTTGGCCATGGCGGCGGCGGTACGGAACTGCTCGCCCCGGTCGGCGCGTGCGGCGGCGTCAAGGGTGAGCCAGCGGGACTGCTGTATGTCGATCTCGTTGTCGACGATCATCCACTGGACGGCCTGCCTGGTGGCGAGGGGGGCGCCGAAGGTCTCCCTCTCCCGAGCCCAGGCGATGGCCATCTCCTGCGCCTTGACGGCCACCCCGATGCACCCGGCGGCGTAGGGGATGCGGTTGCGGGAGAGCCGGTCGTTGGCGATCTGGAACCCGCCGTTGACCTCGCCCAGGACGTTGGCGTCGGGGACCCGGAGGTTGTCGTATTCGAGCTCGGTGGCGTAGTGGGCCGAGCGCAGGGTGTGGACCACCCGGCGCACGTGGAAGCCGGGCGAGTCGGTGTCGATGATGAAGCAGGTGATGCCCTCCCGACCGGGCCCTCCCGTGCGGGCGAAGGTGATGCCGAAGTCGGCCCGGTCGGCTCCGCTGATGTAGAGCTTGGTGCCGTTGAGCACCCACTCGTCACCATCGCGGTAGGCGGTGGTGCGGATGGCCCGGGCGGGGTCGCTGCCACCCGAGGGCTCGGTCAGGGCGAAGAAGCCCTCCCGCTCGCCCCGCAGCAACGGGTACAGGTAACGCTGCTTCTGGTCCTCGTTGGCGTCATAGAGCTGGGCCAGTCCCGCTCCGCCGAACACGCCGTAGCAGGGGGCGTAGAGCCCGGCCCGGTGCTGGGCCATCTCGATGGCCATCAGGCACCGGGTGACCAGGTCTATGCCCGGCCCGCCGTACTGGGCCGGGATGTCGAGGCCGTAGAGGCCCATCTCCCGCACCTTGGCGACCAGGCGCTGATGGTCGGCCGGGTCCAGCTGGTCGGCATCGGGGTCGAGGTCGGCCTCCAGCGGAGCGATCTCCTCCCGCACGAAGCGTCGCACCGACTCGACCAGCATGGCCTGCTCGGTGGAGAGCTGAAGGTCCATCCGTCCTCCTCGGTTCAGGCCGGAGAGAGCCGGCCCAGGCCGGCGGTGTCGGCGGCGTTGGCCGGCGGAGGCGCGCCGTGGTCAGCGACGTGGACCATGAGCAGCTCCCGCCACCGGGTCAGGTAGGCCATCGTGACCTCGACCCGGAACTGAACGCCGGAACCAGCGTGCTCTCGCAGCCGGCGTTCCAGTTCTCCTCTCAAGCCGAAGGGGGACCTTCCTCCGGCGTAGCCGATGAGCAGGATGCGGCCGTCGGCACCGGCCAGCTCGTACACCCCGAGCTGACCGCCGAGGACGCTGACGTGCTCGGCGTCGAGGGGTTGCCACGGCTTCTGCGAGCGGACGGCGGGGGCCACTCAGCGCCCCCGGAAGTCCGGCGGCCGACGCTCCAGTCGAGCGGAGATCCCTTCGCTGGCATCGCCGCTCCCGCCGGCGGCGGCCACCAGGGCGTCCAGGTCCCCGTGGGGAAGCCCGTCGTGGCCTTCGCCCAGACGGACCAGTGTCGACTTGATCGCCCGCAGCGAGAGGGGGGCGTTGGCCGCCAGCCGCCTGGCCACCCGGTCTGACTGCGGGCCGAGCTCGTGGTCGGGGACCGCCATCAGGATCACGCCCAGCTCGGCCAGCCTTGTGGCGGGCACCGGATCCCCGAGCAGCAGCATCTGGCGGGCCAGGGCCGGTCCGGCGGCGTCGTAGAGGCGGGCGGCGAGGTACCAGCTGGGGGCCAGGCCGATCTGGGCCAGCGACATCCCGAAGCTCGCCCTGGTGGAGGCGATCACCAGGTCGCAGTTGAGGGCCAGCTCGTTGCCCCCGGCGATGGCGTCTCCCTGCACGACGGCCACCACCGGCAGGGGATAGGAGCGCAGCGCCTGCAGCAGGTGGTGGATGGGGCTCTCGCCGGCGGGGGCGGCCGAGGCCCGGCGCTCGGTCAGGTCCAGCCCGGCGCAGAAGACCGGACCGCTGGCCCGCAAGACGGTGGCTCGCTCGTGGGCTGGAGGCGCCTCAGCGAACACCGAGCTGAGCTGCTCGAGCATGGCCAGGGTGAGGGCGTTGCGCTTCTCCGGTCGGTTGAGGACCACCGTCCGGATCCCCTCAGCGCTGGAGACCTCTACCTCGGCCATCAGGCCCTCCGCCAACTGGTGCCGGCCCGGCTGTCATGAGGCATCGGGGACCTCCTCGGGTCGTAGCCCGGGAATCGCTGGCCGCTCGGCCAGTCGCCGGAGCCCGTCTACGAGCCCGTCGTCGGCGACTGCCATGGCCTCGTCGAGGCTGAACCATCGGACCTGCTGGCTCTCCCCGGCGGGAGGGTTGGGTTCCACCGGGGGGGCGAGCAGGAGGAAGCGCAGGTCGAGGTGCAGGTGACCGGCGGCCGCCGGATGCACGTCGAGATGGATCAGCTGCGGACCGCCGGGCGGGTGCTCGGCGGCCAGCCCGGTCTCCTCCGCCGCCTCCCGACGGGCGGCCTCGGCGGGGGACTCACCGGGGTCGACGTGGCCGCCCGGCTGCAGCCATCCACCCAGCCGCTTGTGCCAGTGCAGCACCGTGCCCCGTGACCCGATGACCAGTGCCGAGCCGGTCACGTGGACAGGGTCGGCGTGGCGGTCGAAGGGGTCGGCCAAGCGGTCCAGCTCGGCCAGGAACCGGGTCCTGGAAGCCGCCTCCCGTCGGGTGCGGGGCTCGAAGGCCTCGACCGCCGCCCTGAGCCCGACGGTCTGACCGGTCCGGCTCCGATCCTCTCCCCGACCGTTAGCCATCGGGCGGCCAGCCTACGGGGACCGATGCCCTGGTGGCGAAGGCGTCCGAAGGAAACGCCGGCGGGGCCACGGATGGAATTGCCAGTCCGCCGGCCGAGCCGCAATCATCCGCCCGTGCCATCCAAGCCCGTGCCTCAACCGTCGCCGGAGACCCAGCCCTTCTGGGACGGGTGCGCCGCCGGGGTGCTCCGCCTGCAGCGCTGCCGCGCCTGCGACCAGTTCTACTTCCCGCCCCGGCCGTTCTGTCCCCGGTGCCTGTCCACCGACGTCGAGTGGAAGGACGTGAGCGGGCGGGCGACCCTGCACACCTATGTGATCAACCACCGCCCCGCCCCCGGCTTCGAGGCGGACGCCCCCTACGCCATCGCCGTGGTCCAGCTGGACGAAGGTCCCCGGATGATGTCGAACATCGTCGGGGTCGAGAACACCCCGGAGAACCTGCCGCTCGACATGGCCCTGCAGGTCACCTTCGAGAGCCGGGGCGACATGATGGTTCCCCTGTTCGAGCCGGCCCGATGAGCGTCCGTCATCAGGTCGCCATCGTCGGGGCCGCCGAGACCACCGAGCTCGGCACCATCCCCAACCTGTCCTCCATCGAGCTGCACGCCGATGCCGCCCGCAACGCCATCGCCGACTGCGGCATCTCCCTCGCCGACATCGACGGGGTGGCCTGCGCCGGGCAGAGCCCGGTGGCCGTGGCGCAGTACCTGGGCATAACCCCGCGCTACCTGGACGGGACCAGCGTGGGCGGATGCTCCTTCATGCTGCACGTCCGCCACGCCGCCGCCGCCATCTCCGAGGGCATGTGCGACGCCGTGCTCATCACCCATGGCGAGTCGGGCCGGTCCCGCGTCGGCGTAGGCGGCTTCTTCGGCGGCGGAGGCTTCGGCGGGGCCACCCTGCAGGGCCAGTTCGAGGCCCCCTACGGTCCCACCGGACCGCCCACCATGTTCCCCATCGGGGTGGTCCGCTACATGAAGGAGTTCGGGCTCACCCACGAGCAGCTGGCCATGGTGGCGGTGGTGCAGCGGGAGTGGGCCGGGCACAACCCCAGGGCCATGATGAGGGACCCGATCACCGTTGACGACGTGCTCTCGTCCCGCATGATCGCCTACCCGATGCACCTGCTCGAGTGCTGCCTGGTCACCGACGGCGGAGGGGCGCTGATCCTGACCCGGGCCGAACGGGCCAAGGACTTCCCCTCTCCGCCGGTATACATACTCGGCACCGGGGAGTCCTCGGAGACCCCGATGATCTCCCAGATGGAGGACTTCACCACCTCCAAGGCCTTCCGGGTGTCGGGGCGCCAGGCCTTCGCCGAGGCGGGCATAACCCATGCCGACGTGGACCACCTGATGATCTACGACGCCTTCGCCCATCTTCCGATCTACGGGCTGGAGGACCTCGGCTTCGTGGGCCGGGGCGAGGCGGGCGCCTTCATCGAGGAGGGCAACACCCGCCCGGGCGGGAAGCTGCCCCTCAATACCAACGGGGGCGGGCTGTCCTACACCCACACCGGCATGTACGGCATGTTCGCCCTGCAGGAGGCCGTCCGCCAGGTCCGCGGCACCGCCCCGGCCCAGGTCCCCGGCGTGCAGGTGAGCGTGGCCCACGGTGTCGGTGGCATGTTCGCCGCCGCCGGCACGGTGGTGATGACCAACCAGGCCGGCTGAGCCCGCCCAGGGGCCCGGCGCCGGCCGGACGCCAGGCCCCCGATCACCGCGCCGTCGAAAGGACCGCCAGCAGGTCGACCTCGCGGCCCTGACCCAGGGTGGCCGCCAGGCGGACCCCGACGATCCAGCCGGCGACTCCGATGGCCAGGCCAAGCAGCAGGGCCAGCGCCTGGGCGGGCGAACGGGCGGGAAGGACCAGGCTCAGGATCAGCACCGGGGAGGCGATCAGGGCCGAGCCGAACATCGTCCCCAGGGCGGCTCCGGCCGCCGCCGCCCCCTGGCCGGCCCCGGCGCCGCTGAACACCCCGCTGCGCCCCGCCGGGGGATAGGGGAACGGGGTCTTGACGCTGGCCCGGGCGCCCAGTCCGATGCTCACCCCGCCGGCGGCGGCGGCCAGGCCGGCGGCGGGCAGCAGTCCGATCCAGTTGTGGGAGAGCCACACCAGCAGGCCGAGCACGGGCAGGATCACCACCAGGCCCACCGTCATCCTCGCCATGGTGCGGGCGAACACCTCGGCGCGGAGCCGGGTTCCGGCCGCCACGTTGGTCCACCAGCTGGCGGCGTCGAAGCCGAACAGGTTGGTGCCGGCTGCTCCGAAGGCCAGCGCCGGCCATCCCGCCAGCAGCGGCAGGCGGGCGCTGCCGGTGTGCAGGGCCTGGAAGCTCAACAGGGGAGCGAAGGCGGCGGCGCTGCTGCCGAGCATGGTCGCCCGCACCCGCGGGTCGCGCCAGGCGTAGCGCAGCTCCTTGGCGGCGACGGCCTGCACCTGGGCGGGGAAGACCCTCAGCCAACCCGGCACCAGCTGGCGGTGCCGGTGCCCGGTCCCGCTGGCCACCATGGCGGTGGTGTTGGCCTTCTGGATGGCCAGCCACCACCACCACACCAATGTGGCGGTGAGGGCCACGGTGGCGGCCGAGGCGGCCAGGGAGCGCAGCAGGTCACCGGCGCGGGCGGCGGCCAGGGCCTGGGCCGGCCAGCCGGGGGGGAGCCAGCGCAGCACCGAGGCGGTGGCCACAGCCACCCCTCGCCCCCACACCGCCACATGGGCGCCTGGCTCCACCCGGCTCACGAAGGCCCGGTTGGCCAGCTGGATGCCGGCGTTGACGGCCAGGGCGACGAGGGGGACGGCGAACAGCGCCATGTCGCGCCAGGTCCGCCGGCCCCTCAGGGCCGACAGGGCGGTCGAGACCAGGCGGCTGGTCGTCAGGCACAGCGCCAGTGTCGCCAGCACCGCCACCAGGCTCAGCACGGCGCCGGCGCCGAGGGGGGCCGAGCCGGCGAGGAGGCCCACCAGCAACAGAACGGTGAACAGGCCACCGAAGCCGACGGGAGCGGCCAGCAGCAGCCCGGGCATGAGCTGGGCCGCCCGCAGGGGGAACAGGGCGAGGCTGTCCATGTCGAGGGTGTTGTCCGAGGCGAGCGCCAGTACCGGGCCGAGGGCCCAGGACAACACCAGGAAGGTGAGCAGGGTTGCAGTGGAGTTCTCGGCGGCGGCGGGGCCCAGGCGGCGCAGGTAGAGCAGCAACGCCCCGGCCAGGCCGCCGAACCCCCCGGCGAACAGGAAGCCGGCCAGGACGGCCACCGAGCCGCGGGGACCCAGCGCCCTGATGCCCCCCCGCATGAGGGCCCACTTCAGTCGGACGAGGTGGCCAGCCACTCCAATCCCTGCGGTGCGTCGGGGCGGGCCCCGACCCGCTCGAAGAAGATCTCCTCCAACCGCCGGCCGCCCCTGACTTCGTCCGCCGGGCCGGCCGCCACCACCCGACCGGCGCTCATGATGGCGACGTGGTCGCAGAGCCGCTCCACCGTCTCCATCACGTGGCTGCTGAACACCACCGTGCCGCCCCCCAGGGTGTACCGCTGCAGGACGGTCCGGATCGTCCGGGTCGACACCGGGTCCACGGACTCGAACGGCTCATCGAGGAACAGCACCCTCGGGGCGTGGAGGAGAGCGCAGGCCAGGGCGATCTTCTTGCGCATGCCCTGGCTGTAGTCGACCACCAGGGTGTGCCGGGCGCCGGCGAGATCCAGCACCTCGAGCAGCTCCTCGCTGCGGGCCCGGATCACCTCGGGGGGCATCTGGCGCAGCAGGCCGTTGTAGGTGAGCAGCTCCGACCCGCTCAGCCGGTCGAAGAGCCGGAGGTCCTCGGTGAGCAGGCCCAGGAGGGCCTTGACGCCCACCGGGTCGGACCAGACGTCCTGACCGCATATGGAGGCCCGGCCGGCGTCGGGTCGGAGCAGGCCCGTCGTCATGCGCAGGGTGGTCGACTTGCCCGCCCCGTTCGGCCCCACCAGTCCGAAGAAGGCGCCGGCCGGCACCACCAGGCTGAGGTCGACCACCGCCGGCTTCCGGCCGAAGGACTTGCGCAGGCCCTCGATGAGGACCGCAGGCGGCTCGGCCGGCGCCTTGGCAGCGGTGGTCACCTTCCGCCGGCGTTGCCCCTCGACCACGGGCCCGACCCTAGTTCTGGTCGTCGTCCGGGCGACGGGTCCTGTAGTGACCGCCAGGCTCTCCGGCCCCGGACCGGCTCTCGAGGGTCCTGGCCCCGAATCGACGAGGGGCTGGGCCGCGAGCTCACCGCCCCAGGGTCACCTCGGTCCGGACCACGCCGGCCCGCTGGTGCCAGGCCGACAGCGACACGGTCGTGCCCGCCGGGGCCCGCACCGTCCATTCGGCCAGGGCACGATCGAAGGTGGCGTCGGAGCCGGCGCCGAAGCCGCCGAGCATGCTGGTCTTGAGGACCCGTCCGGCCAGCTGTCCTAGCTCCCGTCGAGTGGGCACACCGACGACCTCGGCGCCGTTGGCCACGGCGGCCTCGGGCAGGGAGATGTCGGCTTCGATCGGCCGGACGACCTTGCGCTTGACGGCCTGCTCGGTCACCTGGGTGGGCAGGAACCCTGCGTTCTCCACGACCATACGGACTCGCCAGGTGTCCTCACCTATCGGCGCCGCCTCGGCGGAGCGCAGCCTCAGTTCTGGGGCGATGAGGACGTGCCAGATCGCCCAGTCGGCGTGCGGTGCCACCTCGGCCTCGAGGCGGCTGGGCGGCGGGTTGCGGAAGCAGTGGGCCGTGTTCCATCCCCCCAGCTCCACCCGCCCCAGCTGGGGGTGGTCGAACGGATACCAGTCGACGAACCCCTCGCCCCCGAGCTCCTCGTCGCTCCATGCCAGCAGCTTGAAGTCGTCGTCGAGGGGATGCTCCCGCCACCACTCGATCGGGTGAGCGTCCTCGATGCCCGCCGCCCTCAGTGGGTTCCAGAACTCGGTCGTCCATGCATGCACGCCGAGGTGGTCGTAGGCCCAGTCGTCGGCCACGCCGGTGATCGAGTCCTTGGGGTCGTAGCGGAAGCCGTGGTACACGGAGACCGCCGGGTACCCGGTCAGCTCCGTCGCCTTCCTCCCGATGAGCTGGAAGACGCGCAGGTCGAAGGTGTCCATGGCGTCGTCCGCCTTCGTCCCGTACGGGCGGAGGTGCACGCCGGCGTAGGTGTGGTACTGGATGAAGGCGCCTATGTTGGGCCGGTCGACGATCGCCTGCACGACGGCGCGGATTTCGGGCTCCGAGGTCGGATACGGCCCCGCACCCCGTTGTTCGCCCTCCGTGCGCCACTCGACGGGGTAGTTGCGGTTCATGTCGAGACCGGCGAGCGGGGGAGCGCCCTTGATGGTCACTCCGTCCCAGCCTTGAATCTCGCCTTCGCTGAGCAGCCGGTAGTACGGGCCCGGGCCGGCCTCGATCGGATCGCGGGCCACCAGCAGCCGGGGATCGGCCGAGGACGGCTTCCAGGTCCCGTTCGGATCCTCGATGCGCATGGTCAGGATGCGTCCGTCACCGTCGATGTCGGAGGCGATGAGCCCATCCTGCTGGTCGACACGGGGATAGGGACGGGCCGAGGAGCGCACATACCTGGGCCGCTCGGCCATGGCGAGCTCGGCGCCATCGGGTCCCATGCGGGGCACGATGTAGAAGGTGCGGGTGTCGACGGCCCGGGTCACGGTGGCGTCCTGGCCGTACTCGTCGAGGAGCTTGGCGATGAGGTACAGAGCAGCCAGGGACCCGGTGAGCTCGGTGGCGTGGATGTTGCCGTCGATCCAGATGGCGGGCTTCTCCAGCGGCGGCCCCGTCTCCTTGTTGGTGACCGTCGCCAGCCAGATGTCCCGCCCCTCGCTGGACTGCCCGATCGAGGACAGATCCATGAGCTCGGGCCGGCCGGCGGCGAGCCCCTCGAGGCGCTCGGTCAGCTCGGGAAAGCGCAGGAAGCGGTCGGTGGGGACGCTCGCCATGGCGGGATGCTAACGGCGGTCCGGCCGGAGGGCGCCCGATTCGGAACCCTCCCTGCTTACCGGCTCACTCCGCGGATACGAACTCGAGGACGTGGTCGAGAGAGGGGGAGTAGCCGTCGGAGGTGTCGAGGTCGATGGTCGGCACCGCCAGGGTAACCGGATCGAATTCCTCGTAGTAGGAGGCATGATCGAGGACCGACGTGTCGGCGTGGGCGGGACGCCTGGGCCGGTTCGCCACCCGCTGGCGGGCGACGGCGGCCTCCGTTCGACAGCGGATGATCCTGAGCCGGGCGAGATCCGCCAGCGGCTCGAGTTGAACCTTCCAAAGCTGGTGCTGGAAGGCCGCTTCGGCCACGACGCTCACCTCTCCTTCCACGAGGAGCCGGATGACCGCGAAGAACAGGTCGAAGGTCCGCCTGGTGAGCGGATCACCCGGCGCGGCCTCGAAGCCGGGGCCGAAAGCGTGGACCATCCCCTCCTTTATCTCGTCGCGGCACACAGCCGGGCAGCCGATGGCCCGGGCCAGGGCGTGGGCCAGGGTGGTCTTGCCCGAGCCGGGCGCGCCGCTCACGATGACGAGGGTGGGCTCGGCCATGCGCCCATGTTGGCCGATTGCAGCACCAACCCAAGGCCGAGCGAGTCGGTTCCGGTGGTGGGCCCTTCGCCTACCATGGCCCGGGTGGCCGGTCGCCTCACGCCCAGCTGCGTGTGGCGGGTGTCCGACGATCTGGTGGCCCGCCTCGACGAGCGCTTCGGCGAGCCCCTCGACGCCTACGTCAACGGCTCCCAGGTCTGGATGCGCGACGACGGGCCGGGCAGCATCATGCTGCAGTGGCGCCTGCACCCGGTACCGGGTTACCGCCGCCCGGACGGCGTGGCCACCGACGAGGTCTTCACCGCCGTGGCCCTCGCCCTCTCGACGGGGAGGGAACCGCCGGCCCGCCCCGAGGACCTCTGGGACGGCCTGGAGGCCTTCCCCGCCTACGGGGACGAGGCCGAGCCGGTCGAGCTGGCCCAGGCCACGGCCACCTCCATCGGCATCGGGCCCGACGCCTGCGGTCTGGTCGACCACGAAGTCATCGGCGACGAGTGGGAGCGAAGCGCCGGGAGCGTCTCGATCGTCGATCGCCTGCTGGCCCAGCTCGGCGGCAGGGCGCCCGGCTAGGAGCGGGCGACCATCCAGGTCGCCATGCGCTCCAGGGTGCGGGCCGCCTGCGCCAGGCGGGGCTCGTTGAGGTGACCGTGGACGGCGCCGGGCTCGGTTATCTCCACCACCTCCACGCCGCTGTCCCGCAGGGCGGCGGCGTACGCCTCTCCCGAGGCGCGCAGGCGGTCGTAGTCGGCGTTGATGATGAGCACCGGAGGTTGTCCCGACAGCTCGCCCTTGCCGGCGAAGGCATAGGGGTCCTCGAGGGCGGCCGGGCTGCCTCCCACGAAGTGCAACGACAGCTCGGCGATGGCCTCGTCCGAGAAGACGAGGCCTCCTTCGGGCATGGAGTCGAGCCGCCGCCGCAGCGCCTCGCTGGGCGGGGGCAGCCGCGGGTGCACCAGCGGGTACACCAGGATGAGGCTCCCCGGCAGGGGCCCGGCCCCGTCGCGCAGGCGCTTGGTGACCCCGGCGGCCAGGGCCGCCCCGGCGCTGGCCCCGCCGAGGTGCAGGGTGGTGGTGCCCGGCAGCCGGGCGGCCGAGGTCCACCGCCAGGCGGCCAGCACGTCGTCGGCCGGCACCGGATAGCACACTCCGTTGAGGGCCTTGCGGTAGTCGGCCGACACCACCATCACGCCTCGGGAGGCCAGGAACAGGCCGACCCAGTTGGCCTCGGGCATGTCCAGGTCGCCGGCGATGAAGGCACCACCGTGGAGCCAGAGCAGGGCCGGTCCCGCCGGGGCCGGCGGCCGGTAGAGGCGAGCGGGCACGGGACCGTGGGGTCCGTGGATCGCCAGCTCCTCGACGGTCACGGGCTCCAACTCCGGGTAGCGCTCGATCAGGGCGGCGCTGGTGTTGTCGGGCCGGGGCGGAAGGAAGGTCACGCCCGCCTCGAGGGCGGCGACCATGTCGGCGACCGGCGGCAGGGCGGTCATGCCCCGGCTTTGGTGCCGAGCCGGATGGGGTGGCGGCGAACGTGGCCCGACACGGCCGCCGCCAGCTGGTCGGGGGCTTCGAGGTCCACGGCGTGTCCTACCCCCTCCAGCGTCACCAGCTCGGCACCGGGGATGGCGGCGGCGAGGTAGTCGGAGTTGGGGGGCCGCATCACCTTGTCCTCGGTGCCGCAGACCACCAGGGTCGGCACGGCCAGAGAGGGGAGAGCGTCGGTCACGTCGTGGGTGGCGAAGCACTGCGCCTGGGCCGCCCAGGCGTCGGGGGACGCCGGCTGGCCCAGCGACTTGTCGACCAGGGCTTCGAACAGATCGGGGTGCTCCTCCGGGAAGCGGGCCCCGCACGACAGGGCCAGGTTCTGCCGGGCCCGCTGGCGTGGGTCCACCGGGCCCCCTCCGGTGATGTTGGCCAGGAAGGCGTCGTCGGGCGGCGTGAGGCCGGCTCCGCCGGAAGACGTGGCCACCAGCACCAGGGACGCCACCAGGTCGGGCCGGGCGAGGGCGAGGCGCATGGCGGCCATCCCGCCGAGGGACTCGCCCACCAGGTGGAAGCGGGAGCCGAGCACGGCGCTGCCCACCGCCCCGGCGTGCTCGGCGCCGAGGGCGCTGGACTCGGGGGGCACCGCCCCGCTGGACGCCCCGGTGCCTCGCTGGTCGTAGCCGGCGACCCGGAGGTCCTCGGCCAGGGACGGGTGGCTGGTCGCGTGGACGAGCTCAAGGGGGTCCTCGCACAGCTCGGACACCACGAAGCGCCACGCCCGGCCATCGGACGCTCCTCCGGTGATCAGAAAGACCGGCTCGGCCCCGGGTGGTCCGGCCACCCAGGCCCGGAGACGTTCCCCGTCCCCGGTCTCCACCCAGAGCCATTCGAGCATCGTGCCCCCATTTGGGCCGCCGTCGGCGGCCCGGTCACTTTATGCTTCGCCGACATGCGGCCCTACTTCCAGACGCATCTGGTGGCGGGCCTGGTCTTCTGGGCCACGGCGATCGGATGGATCGTGCTCGAGGCCCGCCAGGGGGCCAAGACCAGGGCGGAGGCGACCGACTCCGACCGCGGCAGCAGGCAGCTCATCCGGGCGACCCTGTTCGGGGCGTGGCTGGTCTCATTCGTGGTGACCGCCGACTTCCCGGCGCTGGCCATTCGTGGGGACCGGGCGCTGTTCTTCGTCGTGGCCATGGGCACCATGTGGGCGGGCATGGCCCTGCGGTTCTGGTCGTTCCACACCCTCGGCCGCTACTTCACGTTCACCGTGATGACCAGCACCGATCAGCAGGTGGTCACCAGCGGGCCCTACCGCTGGCTGCGCCACCCCGGATACGCCGGAGGCACCCTCGCCACCATCGGCCTGGGGCTGGCGTTCGGCAACTGGGCGGCCTTGGCGGTGATGACGGTCGTTCCCCTGATCGGTGTGGTCAACCGCATACGGGTCGAGGAAGCCGCCCTGCTTGGCACTTTGGGCGAGCGCTACGCCACCTATGCCGGGGGGCGCAAGAGGCTGGTCCCCTACCTGTGGTGAAGGGGCGGCCGGAGTGGTGAGGCTCGAGGACGTCGCGCTGGTTGCCATGGCCCTCCCCGAGGTGCGCGAGGGCGAGAGGCACGGGACCCGGACCTGGTTCGTGGCCGACAAGGCCTTCGCCTGGGAGCGCCCGTTCGCCAAGGCCGACCTTCGTCGGTTCGGGGATGCCATCCCTCCCGACGGCCCCATCCTCGCCCTGCGGGTAGCCGACCTGGGTGAGAAGGAGGCGGTGCTGGCGCAGGGCCACAAGGGGTTCTTCACCATCCCGCATTTCGACGGCTACCCCGGGCTGTTGATCCAGCTCCGGGTGGCCACCAAGCGGGCGGTGCGGGAGGCGATCCTCGACGCCTGGCTGGCGTGCGCGCCCTCCAAGCTGGCCGAGGCCCACCTGGCCCGCTGAGGGCGGCGCTGCCGGACCCACCGCCGAATCAGCAGCCGTTGCGGCAGGCGATCCCGAAGTAGACCAGCACCACGATGAACAGGACCAGCAGGAACAGCACGACCCCGCCGATGGCTATGCCGGCGATGGCCAGACCCCGCCCCCCCTCGCCCGGCCGCATCTGGCTGAGGGCGATCACCCCCAGCACCACGGCGGCGAGCGAGCTGAGCGGCCACAGGAGGAAGGCCAGCGACGAGCCCAGGGACGCGATGGCGAGGGGGTTGGTGCCCCGGTCCACCCGAACCCATCGGGTCCCGTCCCACCACCATTGCCCGTCGGGGGAGAGGAGCTGGCTCACCTCCGTCGAGGGTACCGAGCGGCGGCCCGGTGAGCCATGGACGGCTCAGGCCAGCAGCACGTCCTTGTTCCGCTCAACCGTCCGGATGGTTCCATCGTCGACGAGGGTCCGGTAGGCGGCTTCGTCCCGCCCGAGCAGCTCGCAGACCACGTAGCGGTTGTCGGCCCCGATCTCCGGGGCGGGGAGGGCCCGGCGCTCGTACCCCTGGACCCGGATCGCCTCCCCGTGGACGGTGACCGGGGTGTCGGGGGCGAAGGGGTGAACCACCTGCTGGTAGTGGCGGGCGAGATTGGGATCCTCCTCGAGGGCGTCCCGCAGGTTCTCGACCGCAGCAGCGGCGACCCCGGCCGCCTGCAGGCGGTCGGCCAGCTCCCAGCGGTCGGCGCCGGCCGTCCAGGTCCTCACCAGCTCGTCGAGATCGTCCTCGTTGGTCTTGCGCCGCTGGTGGTCGGCGAAGCGTTCGTCGTCGGCCACCTCGGGATGGCCCATCGCCCTACAGAAGGCGGCCCACTCGTGGTCGCCCTCCACGGCGATGGCGCACCACTCGTCTTCGCCAGCGGTGGGGTAGACCCCGTGGGGGCAGTAGTTCGGGTCGCGGTTGGCCCGGGGCGGGGACGCCTCGCCCGTGTGGCGGTACTGCATCCACTCGGTGCCGATGAGGGAGATGGTGGCTAGCAGCTGGTTGAGCTCCAGCTCCTCGCCGGCGCCTGTCGCCCTCCTTCGCTGAAGAGCGGCCAGCACCACGGTGGCCAGCAGGTAGGGCGAGGTGAAGTCGGGATAGGCAACGCCCATGCCCCGCGGCGAGCGACCGGGGAAGCCGGTCAGATAGCTGATGCCCGAGGCGCCCACGACCATGTTGCCCAGCGTCCCCCGCCCGGCCCAGGGGCCCTTGCTGCCTGCGCCGGGCATGTGCAGGACGACGATGGCCGGGTTGGCCCTGCGCAGGTCCTCGTAGGTGTAGCCCATCGCCGCCAGCGCCCCGGGCCGGTAGTTGTCGGTCACCACGTCGCACTGGGCCGCCAGCTCGAGCAGGAGCCCCCGGCCGGTGGGGGTGGTGGGGTCGATGGTCACCGAGCGCTTGCCCGGATCGACGAGGTTGTGGAAGTAGCCGAGGTTCCGGTCGGTCTGGCCGTCGGGGAGGATGTCGGGGAACATCCGCTCGACGCTGGGCTCGACCCTGATCACCTCGGCGCCGAAGTTGGACAGGATCCTCGTGCCCAGGGGCCCGGCCAACACCCAGCAGAAGTCCAGCACCCGGATGCCGGCGAGCGGCTTGGCGGCGTCCATCAGATCACTCCCGACTTGCTCAGGGCGGCCAGCTCGTCGGCGCTGCAGCCGAGGGCGCCGTAGACGGCGGCGTTGTGCTCGCCCAGCCTGGGCGCCCCGGCGATGCCCACCCCGCCGAGGGCATCCACCGGGCTGCGGGGGAAGCCGAGGGTCGTGCCGATCACCTCGTCGTCGACGTCGATGAACGCCTGGTTGAACTGCAGGTGGTCGCATTCGGCAAGGTCGGGGAGGCTGTTGACCGGCAAGGACATGATGTCGCGCCGCCAGGCCCCGGCCAGGAACTCGGCCCGGTCCATGGTGGCGGCCAGCCGGCGGCCGAGCCCGTGCAGAGTGACCGCTCCGTTGGGACCCCCCAGGTCGGCGGGGCGGGCGTCGGATTCCACCCCGGCCTCGGCCAGCCACTCCAGGAACACCCGGTAACGGGGGACGGCGACGTTGAGGGTCACCCACCGGCCGTCCTGGCACCGGTGCACGGCGGTCATGCCCGGCCGGCCCGGTATCCGGCCCCGAGCCAGGTAGATGCCAGGGTTCGAGGTCTGCACCACCGACATCGCCACGCAGTCCTGGATCGAGATGTCGAGATGGGCGCCGACGCCGTCGGCCTGCCTTCCGGTCAGCGCCACCATGGTGGCGGTGGCCGCCGCCAGGCCGGCGAGCTTGTAGGCCTGATCCCCCCCGGCCTGGGTCGGCGGGTCCTCCGGGCTGCCGCACACCCACAGCAGGCCCCCGGCCGCCGAGGCCACCAGGTCGTTGGCCTTGCGGTCCCGCCAGGGGTTGTCGAGCCCGAACGGGGTGACTGACACCATGATCAGTCGGGGGTAGCGGGCGTGCAGGTCGGCCCAGCCGATGCCCAGCTCGTCGAGCCAACCGGGCCTCCCCGACTCGACGAGGACGTCGGCGGTGCCGGCCAGCCGTACGAACAGCGCCCGGCCTTCGGGCCGGGTCAGGTCAAGGGTGACCGAGGCCTTGTTGGCGTTGTGGGAAAGGTGCAGGTACCCGTGCTCGCCGTCGTCTATGTCGCCGAGGAAGGGGGCCAGCCGGCGCAGGCGGCCGCCCTCGGGCGGCTCCACCCGGATCACCTCGGCGCCCAAGTCGGCCAGTATCCGGGTGGCGAAGACGGCTTTCTCGTCGGTCAGGTCGAGGACCCGCAAGCCCCCCAGCGGTGCTTCAGCCATCGACCCACTCAACCACAGCCTTGACAGCGGTGCCGGCTTTGTGGGTTACTCCCAAGGCTGTTCCTGTCGAGCGACCGGAGGGGGTGGTGTCAGTGACCAAGGCCAGTAGCGACACCGCCGCCGGCATCGCTTCCGTCAGCGCCCCCTGAGCCACTGAGCTCACCATCGGGCTGGGCGGACGAGCCGGCGCACGCCGCGCCGATCCCCTTCTCCCACCGGAGGCAACCGCATGTCCGACGCGCTCGATCCCGAGCTGTCTCTCCCGTCCGACGGATTCGTCCGCAACCGCAAGGAACCCAAGGTGCGCTGGGACGACGACGTCGTCGATCCCGAGGCATCCACCTACCTGTTCGCCACCCACGGGCCCGAGCCCCCGCCTCCGTGGGTCATAACCGAGGACGCCGCCCGCCAGCGCGAGCTCGGCATGCTCAAGACCGGCAAGGAAGCCGACGTCCACCTGGTCGAGCGACGAGTGGGCGACCGGGTCAACATCCTGGCCGCCAAGCGCTACCGCTCCCTCGACGAGCGCATGTTCCGCAACGACGCCCGCTACCGCCAGTCCCGCCGCACCGGCATCCGCCGGGTGGACCTGGCCATGGCCCGGGGGACCCGAGCGGGCATGGCCTTCCGGGCCGACCAGTGGGTGCAGGCCGAGTTCGACGCCCTGTGCCGGCTGTGGGCCGCCGGCGTGTCGGTCCCCTATCCGGTTCAGCGGCTGGGCCACGAGATCATGGTCGAGTACCTGGGAGACGAGTCCGGCGCCGCCCCCCGCCTGGTGGCGACCAAGCCGTCGGGGCCGGAGGCCGAGGCGCTGTTCGCCCAGCTGATGGAGATCCTGGCCCGGATGGCCGCCCTGGGCGTCGTGCACGGGGACCTCTCGCCCTACAACCTGCTGGTCTGGCACGGCCGGTTGTACGCCATCGACTTCCCCCAGGCGGTCGATCCGATCCTCAACCCCGACGGGATGGGGCTGCTGGAGCGGGACGTGGCGAACTGCTGCTCCTGGTTCGCCAAGCGGGGGGTCGAGAGCGCGGATCCGGGCCGGGTCCTCTCCGAGGTGGCCGCCTGGGTGTTCTCCCGCTGAGGCGTCACCGGGCCAGGGGCCGGGCCGTGCGCCACTTGATGGTCCAACGGGCCACGGCCACGGTGTCCCCGGCCCGGTCGAGGACATCGATGTGAACCGTGCGCACGGCCAGGTCGCCTCTGGTGCCCTTGGCCACCAGGCTGGCCCGGTGCTCGATGGGCTCGCCCAGATGCACGGGCCGGAGCATGACCAGGTCGAGGGCGGCGTTCATGCCGTTGCGCATCTCGCCGAAGACGACGGAGGGCGTCTGGCGGTTGGCGATCCAGTTGGTGTTGCCGAGCACGCCGAAGGCGGGCACGACCGGCCCGCCCCACGGCGAGGCGTCGACGTACCACGGGTTGGGGTCGAAGCCGGCCAGCACGTGCTCGTTCCACCGGGCGTCGGGCACGGTCGTCCGGCTCCCGTAGGAGTGACCGATGGGATCGGTGGGGAGGGGGTCGTAGTCGCCCACCTCGGGCGGAGCGGCGGCCTCCTCCCGCTCCCACGGCGGCACCGGACGGGCTCCGGGTCGGGCCACGCCGGCGTAGCCCGACGTGCAGACGGTGCCGTCCTGCTTGACCAGCCGGAAGTCGACCGAGGACTCGTCGCCCGGACCCGGCGGGCGCTCGTCCAGCTCGACCCTGACCCGCTCGCCGTCGTAGACGGGCTTGCGCCACCGGTGGGAGAGCACGCCCCGCTCGTGCCAGGCGGATCCGAAGCGCTCGGTGAGGACCGCCCCCGCCAGTACCACGTGCACGTTGCCCGGGACCAGGGCGCCCGGGAAGCCCTGTCGCCGAGCCTCGTCGTCGTCGTGGATGCCGCGGCCGGCGGCGGTGTTGCGGGCCACAATCCAGTCGAGGGTCCTCATCTCCGGGCCTGCCTCAGGCGTCGCCGAGGATCAGGTCACCGTTCGAGACGAAGAACTTCTCCAGCACCGGGTCGGGCTGACCGGCGAGGGAGGCGGCCACCTCGCCCAGGGGATCGGTGCCTCCCTCGCGGTGGGGGAAGTCGCTGGCGAAGCAGAAGACCTCCTCCAACCCGTAGCGGTCGATGATCTCGCCGACCGACTCCTGCCAGAACACCGTCACCCGCAGCTGGCGGCGGATGTACTCGGACGGCTTCAGCGACAGGGCCTTGGAGACCCGCGACGTGAAGTTCGCCCGGTTGTCGAGCAGCTCGGCCATGGGACCGACCCACAGCGCCCCCAGCTCCATGACCCCGAGCTTGAGGGTGGGGTGACGCTCGAGGACGCCACCGAAGATCAGGGTGGAGAGGTAGTTGACCGGGGACAGGTGCATGGTGGCCAGGGTGTGGGGACCGATCGGGTCGCCCTCGCTGCCCAGGCTCTTGACGTTGGTGCGCAGGATTTCGGTCTGCTCCCACTTGCCCGAGGTGAAGCCGTGTTGGCCTCCGATGTGGAGGAGCACGGCGATGCCCGCCTCCGCCAGCACCGCCCAGAGCCGGTCGACGTCGGTGTGGGCCGGCGACTTGCCGCCCGGCAGGACGCCGTCGGGGATCATGACGGCGCGGGCCCCCTTGGCGGCCATGCGCTCGGCCTCGGCCACCGCCACGTCGAGGTTCCGGACGTTGAGGATGGCGGCGGGCACCAGTCGGCCCCCGCTGTCGCTGGCCCAGTCCAGGGCGTAGTCGTTGTGGGCCTTCATGGCGCCCACCGCACCGGGCTGGCGGCCCCAGGCGATGAAGGCCGACATGACGTCCGGGAACACCAGCTGGCGCCGGATGCCCATGAGGTCGAGGGCCTGTAGCCGGGTGTCGGCATGGGTGCCGCCCGGGGCGGCCGCCCCCTTGACCGTCCACACGTTGTCGGCCGACACCGGGGACTCCTCGGGGTTCATGGCCACCGCCGCTTCCTTGTTGAACCGGAAGAGCACCGAGGAGATCCCCCCGGCGACCTTGCCGAAGGTGCCGAGGGCCTGGCCGGCCAGGCGGGTGGGGACCATCAGATGGGAGTCGAGATCGGCTATGCGGCCCCGGTAGGGGGCGGCTACGGCCGGAAAGGTGTCCGGCAGGGGGGCGGTGGTCGTCACTTGGCCTCCTGGCAGCTGGCGATAAGTAACGATAACCTCAGTACCAGTTAGCGGTCAACCGGCCCGGCCGGACGGCCGATGTTACGCTGCCGTAACCAGGTGGCTGGAGGAGATTGGGGACCGATGGCATACGCAGAGGGCAGGGTCATCCACGACGCCGACTCCCATGTGATGGAGGCGCCCGGCTGGTTCGATGAGTGGGCGGCGGGCAAGCTCGGCGACCGCCTGAGGCCGGTGCCGGATCCGCGGTTCAAGCCGGCGGGGCTCCGGCGCCAGGAGCTCGACCGCCGCCACGAGGACCCCGAGCACCGGCGCAGCCTTCAGGAGAACATCATGGGCACCAAGGGGTGGCTGGCGGCCGGCGCCTACCGCAAGGAGGACCGCCCCTGGGCGCTGGACCTGCTCGGCTTCTCCAGCCAGCTGGTCTTCACCACCGCCCATCTGGCCTCGCTGCTCAACGTCGAGTACAGCGAGGATCCCGATCTGGCCTACGACTACGCCCGGGTGCACAACGAGGCCATGCTCGACTTCTGCTCGGTGGACCCGCGCCTCCTGCCGGTCTGCTACCTGCCGCTCGCCGACATCGAGCGGTCCATCCGCTTCGCCGAGGAGACCCTGGCCGCCGGGGCGGCGGCCCTCATGATCGGATCGGCCTGCCCCCGCAACCACTCGCCCAGCCACGTCGGCCTCGACCCCATCTGGGCCCGGCTGCAGGAGGCCCGCCTGCCGCTGGTCATGCACGTGGGCGGCGGCGGCAAGCTCATGGATCCGACCTACCTCAAGAACGGGTTGCCCCCGGTGCCCGACTTCACCGGCGGCGACGGCAACTTCACCTCGGTGTCGTACATGGCGATCTCCTACCCGGTCATGCAGACCCTGGCCACCATGATCATCGACGGGGTGCTGGACCGCTTCCCCGAGCTGCGCATAGGAGTGATCGAGCAGGGGGCGGCCTGGGTTCCGGGCTGGATGCGGTCGCTCGACTCGGCCGCCGACGCCTTCCACCGGAACGAGGAGCGCCTGCAGAAGCTCTCGCTCAAGCCCAGCGAGTTCGTCCAGCGCCAGATCCGGGTGACCCCGTACCCGCACGAGCCGGCGGGGTGGATCATCAAGAACACCGGGCCCACCGTGTGCATGTTCAGCAGCGACTACCCCCACCACGAGGGCGGACGCAATCCGCTCAAGCGGTTCGAGTCCTCGATGCAGGAGTGCACCGAGGAGGAGAAGGACGCCTTCTACTCCGACAACTTCATCGACATGATGGGGGCGGCCATGGACCGGATCTCGCCGGCGCCCAAGGCTCCCGCCACCGCCTGACGTCCGACTCACTGACCGAGGCGGTCCCCGCCGGGCGGGGACCGCCTCGGTGGTCAGCTCAGCTGCAGGTCATGGCCTCGTGGCTGGCCGTCTGGACTCCCTGGTTGTTCAGAGTGAACTGGTAGTCGATTCGCACATCAAGGGACTGGCCGGTGGTGCTGGTCCCGTGGAAGTGGAAGGTCTCGCCCTCCTCGCCCTGGCCAGTAGTGTCGGTGAAGCTCTGGTTGGTGCCGAAGCCGCCCCACACCGTGGCCTGCCCGGTGTAGAGCGCCGGCCCGGCTCCCTCGGACAGGGCCGTCGGACCCGTCGCCGTGCCGCCGGCCCAGAACCCGTTCTTGTTACCCGTCTGGTGGTTCACGCCATTGGCGACCATGGTGAAGACAGCGTTGAGATCGAACGGGCAGTTGGAGGGGATGACCAGTTGCGGCTCGGGGGGCGGCGGGACCGGTTGGAGGTCGAAGCTGGTGATGTTGTCCCCGCCGGTGAAGTTGAAGGTGAGGGTCACCCCGTGCCCCGTGGCGGCCGAGGCCGACGCCGGCACCGCCCCGATCCCGAGGGCGCCTGCGGACGCCAGTAGCCCGGAGACAGCGCCTAACCCTGCGAGCTTCCACTTGTTCATATCGCCTGGTCCCCCTTGTGTGGACTGGTGGCATGTATGGGAACTGCCGGGTGTCGAGGCCCGACTGAGGGCGAGGGTAGGAAGTCGCGCCGCACACCGCAACAACCTGTTCGGTCTCAGCACCGGATTGTTGGCCCAGTGACCATTGCCGTCATGGCCCGTATGGTTCACCTCGCACTTTCGAGCGGCTGGCCGGGCCGAAAGGAGCAGGCGCCGGCCTCGGTGAGGCCGGCCGTCAGGTGATCGGCCGGACGTCCAACCCGAGGCTCTGGAACTTCTCCAGCACCCGGTCATAGCCCCGCTCGAGCTGATGGACGCCGGTGATGCGCGACGGTCCCGACGCCGTGGCCGCCGCCAGCAGGTAGGCGAAGCCGGCCCTGATGTCGGGCATCTTCAGGTCCGCCCCGGACAAGGCGCTGCGGCCCTGGACCACCACCGAGTGGAGGTAGCTGCCCTCGTGGAACCGGCACGCCTCGCCGACCAGGCACTGGTCGAACAGCTGGATGCGCGCTCCCATCTCCTGCAGGGCCCCCACGTATCCCAGGCGGTCCTCGAACACCGTCTCGTGCATCACGCTCAGGCCGTCGGTCTGGGTGAACAGCACCACCAGCGGCGACTGCCAGTCGGTCATGAAGCCCGGGTGCGGGCTGGTGGCCACGGCGATGGGCCGTAGTCCGTCGTCGGCCCGGACCAGGATGTCGTCGTCGCCGATCTCGAAAGTCGCCCCCATCCGCTGCAGGGTGGCGACCGCCGTCACCAGGCGGTCGTGGGCGCAGCCGACCACCTTGACCGAGCCACCGGTGGCCAGGGCGGCGACCAGATAGGAGAACGCCTCGATCCTGTCCCCACCGAGGCGCTGGCGGGCGCCGCTCAGGCGGGGCTTGCCCTCGATGACGAAGCGGCGGTCGGTGCGCAGCTCTATGCCCACTCCGAGGCGCTGCAGGAACAGCGCCAGCTCGACCACCTCGGGCTCGATGGCGGCGTTCTCCAGCACCGTCCTGCCCTCCGCCCTGGCGGCACTCAGCAGGACCGTTTCGGTGGCGCCGACGCTGGGGAACGGCAGGCGGATCCTCGCTCCCCGCAGGCCGGTCGTCTTGGCGGTGATGCCGGTGGCGGTGAGCTCCACCTCGGCGCCCAGCGTCCGCAGCGCCTGCAGGTGGAAGTCGAGCGGGCGGCTGCCGATGAGGTCGCCCCCAGCCAGCGGAACGGTCGCCTCTCCCAGGGCGTGGAGCAGGGGACCGAGCAGCAGGATCGGTATGCGGTTGAGGCCGCTGTAGCCCACGGGCACCCGCGAGTCGGTGAGCGAACGGGGGTCGAGGGAGACCGTGCCGCCCTCGACCGCCACGCCCACGCCGAGCGAGCCAAGCATGGCGGCGGTGATGTCGACATCGCCGATGGCCGGTGCGTTGGTCACCCAGCTGGGCGAGTCGGCCAGCAGGGCCGCCGCCATCAGCTTGGTGACGGCGTTCTTCGATCCACCGACGACGACCTCACCGTGGAGTGGCCCGCTCGGCTCGACCGCCCAGATCGTGCTGTCCGCCATTCCGCCATGTTGGCAGCGCCGGCCGCTGACCCCGCGCCTTTGGGCAGGAGTGACCCCTCCGCCGCGTCGTGCGGAGCGTCGGCTCTTAGGCTGGTGGCCGTGGAGGCGATCGTCGGGTTGGGGCTGACCGACTGGACGGGAGCGGCGGAGGCGGTGGCCACGGCCGGCTGGTGCCGTCTGGCCGGGGCGCTGCCGGCGCCGGTGGTGGAGGAGCTGATCGCCTCGATGCCCGGGCCGTGGCACGAGCTGCCCGAGGAGGAGGGCAACGCCGGGGTTCGTCAGGCGGGCTTCGCCTGCTGGACCAGCCTCGAGAGCGCCGCCGCTCCGGTGCGGGACCTGGCCACCGAGGTGACCGCCTGCCTGACAGCGGCCCGGCCCGACGGGGTGGCGGCCGTCCCGCCCTTCAACGAGGCGCAGTGGACCCTCTACCCGAGGGGGGCCGGGCACATCACCGCCCACCGCGACCCGCTCGGCGTCGGCGGGGTCATCGCCATCGCCACCCTCACCGGTCGGGCCCGGTTCTTCATCGGCGGTCGGGCCGAGCCCCGGCGGGCCGAGTGGGAAACCGGCGTAGGCGACCTGGTCCTGCTCCGGGGCAACGGGTGGCCGGAGGCGGGGCTGCCCCGTCCCATGCACGGAGTGGAGCCCCCGGCCGATGGTGAGCGCATCATCCTCACCTTCCGCCACAACCGCGGTGGCGCCGGAGCGAGCTACTTCTGACCGGCGCCGGCGAGCCGACGGGGAACCGAACCGGTGACGGCGGCGCGGGCCCGTCGCCAAGGAGCCGCCTGACCGAGGACTGGGAGGCAGCGGTTGTCGGCCTCGGTGG
>DASRBO010000201.1:0-14155 GCA_035653595.1 Acidimicrobiales bacterium
ATGCGGGGTCCGCCGGCGCGAAGAACGGGTCTCCCGCCCGGCGGGGGCCGTAGCTCGTCGGATGGGCGGCATTCGTGGTCTTGCGCCGACGGAGCGTGCGATGGCGCTGACCCGCTCGTCACTGACCAAGTCCCCCGATCCCCGCTTCCCGGCGCCGCCAGTGTAAGCCGGTTTGGAAACGATTTCAAAGCCCGTTTCTTCGCCGGTCAGCGGACTCCGCTTCCGTCATTGACCAGGATGGCTGGACGCGGCCGCGGCCGGCAGACCATAGGACAGTCAGGGCTTCGCGCTGAGTTCTGCGGTCGCCAGCCCGAGGGCCCGGGCGGCATCGAGCAGGGGCCGGTCGCCGGCGGCGAGCACCAACTCAGGATCGGCCACCGCCCTGGCTGATGCCAGGTGCATGGCGTCGTCACCTCGGAGACTCAACTGCTCCGCCAGTTCCCCAGCCTCCCTGACCAGGGCCTCGGTGACTTCGACGATGTCCAGCTGGTCGTGCAGGGCCTCGAATTCACTGACGGCGGGACGCAGGTCCTCAGCACCGATTCGGTTCTTTCGAGTGGCCAGACCCAGCACGGCCCGGCCTTTCGGCGAATACGAGGCGAGGACACAACCCGGTCGGCTTGATCCCAGAGTCGTGAGGCGGCGGTGCTGGAGGGCTCCTCGACGAGGATCGGAAGAATGCCTGACGTGTCGAACTAGACGATCAACGGCGCTGTTCGCCGACGAGCTCGCTGACCATCCCCCGGCTCCGGACCCGGCGGCGTGGCCGGAGCCGTGCCGGAGCGCGGGCAGCGGTGACCAGCCCGTCGGCGATGGCGCGGTCCAGGGCGCGGCCTCCCTGGATGAGGATGATCCGGGCGATGGCGGTGCCGCGGTCGGTGACCACCAGCTCTTCGCCATGGCGCACTCGAGCCAGGAAGTCACGCAGTCGGTCAAGCAACTCCCTGATCCCGACCTCCATGCCCGAAATGTACACACACTGGCAGGAACGAGCGCTACAACCGCATCTTCAAGCTAGGCGAGGCGACTCCGGGCGCGGGTTCTCCACGCCGGCCACGATGACGGCCCAGACGCTGGTCGTCTGCCTGCGCAGGGCCGGGGCCGGCCCGAACGGCTGGTAGCCGAGCTCGTCCACCGCCAGCCGTACCCGGCGCACCAGCTCGGGGGACACCTCACCGCTGCCGTTGACCACCCGCGAGACGGTCGCCGGCGAGACCCCGGCTCGGTGGGCGACATCGGTGATGCGGGCGGTCGTCACGAGGCGTCCAGGATCGCCCGGCGCAGGGTCGCCCAGCGGGGATCGGGCTGGACGGAGTCCATCCAGAGCCTGGTGCAGACGAAGCCGACGGCGATGCCGGTGCTCGGGCTGGCCAACCCCACCCGGCCACCCAGACCGTCGTGGCCGAAGCACCCCGGTCCAATCGCATTGGCCTCGGGGGGCAGCTGGAAGCCGAGCCCGAAAGCCCCTCCCTCGCCGACGCCGGCGTGGGGGACGCCCGCCGTCTGGTCTTCCGTCGCCGCCGCCACCGTCTCCGGCGAAAGCGCCCGAATGCCGTCCAGCTCCCCCATGCAGGCGCCGTAGAGGCGGGCCAGGGCGCTGGCGTCGGCCACCCCGTTGGAGGCGGGCACCTCGCGCCCGAACCACTCCCGCCGGCGCTCAGGTCTTGGGCTGGTCTCGATCTCGATGACCTCGTCGACCACGGCCACCAGGTCGAGCACCAGGCGCCCGGCCAGCGAGTCGGGCGCCAGGCCGGCGCCGGCCAGGGCGGCGGCGTCCACGGTCGAGGCCGGGACAGGATCGGGAGCGGAGATGTGCTCGAGCACCGACTCGGGGGCGCCGACCCAGAAGCGGAGACCCAGAGGCTGGGCTACCTGCTCGGCGAACAAGGCGCCCAGGCTCTTTTCGGCCACCCGGCGCACCACCTCGCCGAGGATGGTCCCGTAGGTGACGGCGTGGTAGGCGTACTTCGACCCCGGCTCCCACCACGGCCGGCTGGCGCCGATCAGCTCGGATCGGGTGCAGTCCTCGAGCAGGGAGCCACCGGGGCGGCGGACCTCAGGGGACGGGAAGGGGACCCCGGCCCGGTGGCTCATCACCCAGCGGAGGGTGACCGCCTCCTTGTCCCCCTCGGAGAACTCGGGCCAGTACCTGCAAACCGGGGCGTCGAGGTCGAGGATCCCCTGTTCCACCAGCCGGTGGACGACCACGGCGGCGGCGCCCTTGGTGCAGGACGCCACGCCGAGCAGCGAGTCGAGGCCGAAGGCGCCGGCCCCCTCCGCCGAGCCGGCCAGGTTGAGGACCTGCCGCCCGCCGGCGTAGACGCACAGGCCGGCGCCGCCGTCGAGGCCGGCGGCCAGGTTGGCCCGGAAGGCGTCGGCCACCCCGCCGAAGCCGGGCTCGGCGTGTCCCTCGATCGAGGGGCCGCCCACGCTCAAGCGCCCTTGCTTCGGGCCGGCGACCGGGCGGCGAAGCAGCGGTCCATGAACTCGACCACGGCGGGGAGGGTGGCCGACCAGTACGACCACGAGTGGCCCCCCTTCCCCTCGAGGTAGACATGCGCCACTCCGGCATGGTCGAGACGGGTGTGAAGGGCGCGGCTGGCACCGAGCAGCGGGTCCTCGGTGCCGCAGGCCACGAGGAGGGGAGGCAGATCGGTCCCCGCCGCCGCCAGCAGCTCACCCACGTCGGCGCTGTTCGGCACCTCGGGGTAGGCGTCGAGGGGCTCGGCGACGAAGTGGCGCAGCTGGTCGCGGCGGGTGATCGGGGACAAGGCCGCCGCCGCGGCGCACCACTGCGGGTGCAGCGCCGCCAGGCGCAGGGCCCCGTAGCCGCCCATGGACAGACCGGCCACACCAACGCCGCCCTTTGCCGCCTCGGGCGCCAGCAGCTGGACGACCCGTGGAACCTCCTGGACCACCCAGGCTTCGGCATCTTCACCGGGGCGGGGCAGGTAGCCGCTCCCGTCGCCCCACAGGCCGTCAGACGGCATCGCCAGCGCCATCGGGTTGCACCGCCCTTCGGCGATCATGGCGGCGAGGCGCAGGTGCGCCCCGCCCAGCCCTGCCCAGGCCCAGTGACTGCCGTAGACCCCGTGGAGCAGGATCACCAGCGGCAGCGGCCTCCCGTCCGCCGGGCCGGCCTCAGGCAGCCACACGGTCACGTCGGCCCGGCGCCCCAGAGCCGGGCTGCGTACCGTCACATGGCGCAGGCCGTCGCGCTCGAAGGCCGGATCGGAGATCTCCACCGTCCGGAACGGGATGTCGGCCGGGGTGGCCTGGGGCTGCGCCATGGTCGTGGTGGTTCAGAGATTCTGGTGGGTGGCCGGCCGGCGCCGGCGCAGGCACTCGCGCACGTGGGCCAGGCCGGCGGGCTGGTAGCTGTAGAGCAGGGCCCGCCGGCCCTGGGGCGAGGTGTTCGGGCTGGACTTGTGCAGCAGGAGCGGCCCGAAGAACGCCACCGCCCCCGCCTCGACCTCGAGGGGGACCGTCGACACTTCGGCGGTGGCCGCCGGGTCGGTCTCCAGCCCGCCGAACGGGTCGCTGTCGGCCCGGGTGGGCCACACCCCCCGGCGGTGGCTGCCCGGGACCACCTCGAGGCAGCCGTTTGTCGTGTCGGCGTCGTCGAGGAAGATCATGGCGGTGGCGATGCGGGCGGCATCGTCGGCGATGTCGGCCCAGTAGGGCAGATCCTGGTGGAATGGGTTGGGGCCGCCGTGGGCCGGCCGCTTGAGGTTGAGCTTCTCCGTGAACAGCGTGGGACCGGGGTCGTCGATGCAGTGGGCCATCGGCTCGATCAGGCGGGCGTCGGCGGCCCAGGCCGCCAGCACCGGGCTCAGGTGGCACACCGGCTCGATGCCGTGCACCACGTCCGAGTCGCCTTCCCACTTGATCACCACATCGGCCAGCCGGTCGGACTCGAACACGTAGCTGCCCATGCGCTGGCGGCGCCCCTGGCGGTCCTTGACCAGGTTCTCGACGAGGGCCTCGGAGGCCAGCCGCAGGACCTCCAGCTCGGCCGACCGGAAGACCCCCCGGCGCACCAGATAGCCCTCGTCGTGGTAGGCGACCCGCTCGGCCGCGGTAAGGCCGTGGCTGGCACCTATAGCTCCGGTAGTCAAGGTCACCTCGCTCCCCCGGCGGCGAGGTGATGCCGCCGTTCGAAGCTGGGAATCATCGCTCGGCAGCTGCCCCCGCTGCCAGCGCCGACCCCCATCGACCCAGACGTGGGCCGCCCGCCCCGGTCTGGGGGTCGACGGCGGTGTTGGACCACCACAACCGCCCCTCGACGCCCGCTGCAGCTGCTCCCGCTTCGCCGTGCGGCCTGCGGCAGGTCCTCAACGCCCGTCTACCTCGCGCAGGCGGGGGCTGCCCGCCGACCACGTGCACCTACCTAACCCGGCCGACCCGTCCGCCCACGGGGAGCTGATCCGGGCTATCGGCGGGGTCGACCTCTTCCTGCTGGCCAGCGGCGTGTCCGGCGGGCACCTGGCGTTCAACCCACCCGGCACCGACCTGGTCTCGACCACCGGCGTCATCGAACTGCCCCAGGGCACCCGCCAGGAACCTGGCGACCTTCCCGGCCTTCGCCATCGAGGAGGTCAGGGCTCGGTTCGGGAGAACCGGTGCACGGCGGCGGCAAAGACCAACAGCACCCATGCCGCCGCCCACACCACGTAGGCGACCGGGGGACCGCCGCTCGAGGTGAACGGGTCGGCGATTCGGCCGCCTCCTCGGCCCAGGACCCGGTCGAACAGCGAGGCGGGCTCGAGGTACCAGATCGCCCCGTGCCACAGCCCGTCCGTCGGCAGCACCACCTTGGCCACCCGACCGGCGGTCTGCAGGGACCCGATGCCGAGGGTGGACCCGATGGTGCCGACGACCCCGGCCAGCCAGGCCGCCCCGAATAGGGCGACGGCCACAGCCCCGGCCGTCATCGGTGCGAGCACCGTGCTGAGAGTCAGGGTCAGGGTCAGGACCACCAGGCCCTCGAACACCAGGTAGGCGATGGCAGCGGCGGGGTTCGGGGGGTGGTAGCCGCTCACCGCCCACACGACCAGCACCTCCAGCGCGCCGACTGCCACCCCGTAGGCGGCCACGACCGCGGCCATCCCGCACCACTTGCCGAGGAGCACCTCCCAACGGCGGACCGGTCGGACCAGGACCGACTGGCCCACGCCCGAGTCCAGCTCGCCCGACACCGCCGGAGCGGCGATGACCACGGCCGACAGGCAGATCACGAAGCTGAACATGAACATGAAGGCGATGAGGGCGGCGGCGGTCGAGGCGCGGGCGTCCCCCGAGGGAAGGACCCCCGCGCCGCGGGTGAAGCGGGAGAAGCCCCAGGCGCTCAAGCCCACCATGGCCAGGGAGATGGCGGCGAGGGCGGCGAGCAGCCGGCGGCGGGAGGCCTCCTTCACCGTGACCCTCGCCACCACCCCGATGGTGTTCATCGGGCCTCCCCGAGGATCTCGAGGAACCGCTCCTCGAGGTTGAGGGTCGTGGGGACCACGGCATGGACTCGGCCGCCGGCGGACACCATGGCCGCGACCAGCTCGGGGACTTCCTCCTCCCCCACTCCCGAGGTCTCCGCCCAGCCCTGGTCGCGGGCCCACGGACCGAACCGCTCCAGGGCGATCCAGTCCCGCTCCTCCAGGCCGCTCACCGACACCCGCAGACGGTGCTTGCCTGATAGAAGCTCGGCCAGCGGCCCGATGGCCAAGGTTCGGCCGTGGTCGATGACCGCCACCCGGTCGCACACCTGCTGGGCCTCGTCGAGCAGGTGCGTGTTCAGGAACACGCTGACCCCCTCCGAGCGCAGACCCCGGATCACCTCGCGCACCTCGTGGCGCCCGACGGGGTCCAGCGCCGAGGTGGGCTCGTCGAGGAACACCAGCTCCGGCTCCGCGACCAGGGCCACGGCCAAGCCGAGCCGCTGCTGCATCCCCTTCGAGAATCGAGCCACTCGGTCCTTGGACCGCTCGCTCAGCCCGACCCGGGCGAGAAGCCTGCCGATCCGCTCGTCCCGCCCCGCCCGGGGCAAGCGCAGCAGGTCGCAGTGGTAGGCGAGGACCTCCACCGCCGACAGCCAAGGCTGGTAGCGGAACATCTCGGGCAGGTAGCCGATGCGCCGGCGGACCTCGACGTCGCCGATTGGGGCCCCCAGCACCATGGCCTCCCCGGCGCTAGGTCGGCACAGCCCCACCAGGAGCTTGACGGCGGTGGTCTTGCCGGCGCCGTTGGGCCCCAGGAACCCGAACACCTCCCCCCGGCCGACCTCCAGGTCCAGCCCGGCCAGGGCGCTGTTGCCGCCGGCGTACACCTTGGTCAGTCCCCGGGCGTAGATGACAGGCCGGTCGGTCTCCGCCGTGGGGGCCACGTCCCGCGCCGCTGTCTCAACCGAGCTCATCGGCCACCGCCACCGCTTCGTCGGCCGACACCAGGCCGCCCACCACCCGGACGGTCTTGCCCTCCTCCCAGATCACCCCGGAGGCGATTCCGGAGGGATCGGTGAGCACCACGGCGGGCGACCCGGCCACGGTGGTGTTGCGCACCGACGCTCCCGATGGGATCGGCAGGGGCAGGACGGCGCCGGGGGCGCCGAGGACACGGATCTCAGCCGCCAGCGCCGGGGACACGCCGGGCTGGGAGAGCACGTAGTCCTCGATGCTCTGCGGCGAAGCGCCCGTGGCCGTGACGACCGGCGCCGCCGAGTAACCGACCACCAGCCCCGGCAGGCCGGCCGGGGTCGAGCCGCCCGGGTAGTTCACCAGAACGGCCGGGCCGGCCTCGATGTGCAGGGTCGTGCCCTCCAGCCACGCCGGCGCCGCCCCCCGCCCGACCCGCCGGCCCGAGGACTGACCGAAGCTCAGCGTGAGACTCACCCTCGGCTGCACGGAGATGCGCGGGCTGGCCGCGACCCCGGAGGGCAGGTGGGGTGGCAGGCGGAACGACAGGCCGGTGTCGGCCTCGGCCTCGGCCACGCTTCCCACTGGGTACGCCTGGCCGGCGTCGGACTGGGTGAGTGTCGCGGCCGGCAGGGCGTGCAGGAGGGATGAGACATCGCCGTCGTTCAGCTGCACGGGGGCCACCTTGGACGGCGACAGGACGCTCACCACCCCGGCCGCCGCCGCCGAGGTCGCCCCCAGCACCACCACCCCGCCCAGCCCGAGGGCCACGGTCCGCCGGCGCAAGCGACGGTTTAGCCGGGGCGGCACCGCCCCGGCCGGAGCGGCCTCTCCCGACTCCAGGCGCCGGCGCAGCCGGGCCCAGGCCAGCTCGACTCCGGGGTCCACTTCGGGGAGGTCCCGCAGCGCCCGCTGGACGACGCCGGCGTCCGCCTCGGCCTTCCGTTGCCGGCGGGCACAGTGGTCACAGGCCCGCACGTGCAGCCTCGTCGACTCCCGCACCGCCCATGGGTCGTCGGCCAGCCGGCGGATCTCCCCCGCGCTGGGATGAGTCATCGCTCCACCTCCCTGCGGAACTGCTCCTCCGCCCGGCGCAGCGTGGTGCCCACGCTGGTCGGGCTGATGCCCATCACCTCGGCCACCTCCAGGTAGGAGAGCCCGGAGTGGCGCAGCACGAGAACCGCCGCCTTGTCAGCGCCCAGGCGGGCGAGGGCCCTGCGGACGCGGCGATTCTCCTCGGCGGCCACGGCCCCTTCCTCGGGCGACGGCGGCGGCGCTGGCGGAGCCACCAGGGTCTCCCGCCGGGTTCGCCGGCGGGAGGACCGGATCTGGTTGAGAGCCTGGTGCACCACCGCCGAGCGGACCCAGGCCGTGGGGTTGGTCAGGCCGTCGGGGTAGCGGCCGTAGGCGGCTAGGAGGGCGTCCTGGGCCACGTCCTGGGCGGCGTCCAGCTCCCCCAGCACCCGGTAGGCGATGCGGACCAACTGGGGGTAGAGCCGCCGAAAGAAGGCCTCGAAGCCCTCCTCCGCCGCACCCTCACCGGGCTGGAGCCCGCCTTCCACCTTGGCCATGGTCCCATAAAGGCACCGCCGGCCCCGGAAATGTGACAGATCGCCGCCGACCCCCACCCGTCGCCCACCGTCCGGGCATCACTGGCCGACCAGCCCACCACAGGACGTGTCGATGACTGACTCGAGGACCGGCGAGCGCGGCGCCCCGTTCGTGACAGCCGACTGAGCCCCGCTTCAACCGGCCGCATGTGGACCGGCGCGAGTGGCGCGATCCGGAGCTCACGACGACCCAGTTGCCGGGGTGCCCGAGACATCGAAGAAGGCGCGCCTGTCGTTGAGGTAACGGAAGAGATCCGGGACCCGTACGGCGTGCCCGGGCGACAGGGGCGGTAGTTCGGCCTCGGCGAACCAGCCCAGGTCGGTGACCTCGTGCGGTGTGGTCGCCTCCGTCCGGGAGCACGGGCGGCAGAGGAAGACGAAATGGAACAGTTGCAGCGCCGAGCGCGTTCCGCAGTAGCGGGAGTCGTAGACACCTACCAACTCGATGGGTTCCACCAAGTAGCCGGTCTCCTCCAAGGTCTCGCGGACGGCTCCCTCCGCCGGGGTCTCGCCCATCTCGTAGGCGCCACCGGGCATGGCCCATAGGCCATCGTCGGCCCGGCGAATGAGGAGCACTCGAGCCCGGTCGTCGATCACGCCAGCGTCGGCCACGGGGACCGGTGCGAGGTGGGTCAGCTGATCGAACAGAGTCGCTTCGATCTCCTCGTGACCCCTCGCATCGGCCAGGGAGAAGATGCGGGCGGCGAGACCCCGGGCCTGCTCGTATCGGGCGTGGTTGTACGGATCCCCCGATGTCCAGCGCAGTCCGGTGTCCGCCAGCACGCGAAGCTCGTCCGCCAGCCGTCGCAGCTCATCGGCCAAGGGCTCCCTCGACTCATCGCGACTCTCGACCGAGACCATTCGTCCTCCCCAGGTGTCCACCGTCAGCGGCGGGCCGACGCTATGCGAGGATCTGCTCGGCGCGCTCGACGCCGCACCTGACCAGAGGTGTGGTACGGCTGGCGCTATGTCTGTTGAGCTTGGTAGCGCTCCCAGGCGGCGCGGCTGTTGTACGCCAGCGTGAAGGTATCGATCACGTACCTGACACGGTTTACAAGCGTCTGAAGCTGCTCCAGCGAGCTCTGATCCGGACCGGGGGCGAAGGCCTGGGCCTGGGCCAGCAGGTCAACCGCCGGCTTGAGGTAGTTGCTCTGGATGTCCGACGATGCCAAGGTGGCCGACTGCGAGTTGAAACTGGTCTCCAGCGCGGTCAGCCGCCGACCGGCGTCCGCCATCCACGCCATCGGGTCCGCTTCCGATCCGGACGACAGATCAGCTCCAATCTCCCCATAGCCAGTCGGTGTTCTGGTTGGGGTTGGTACATCCCGAAATCCGGTGACCTGTACGGTGCTCCACCTTGATCGGTTGGCCGGCCTGGAACACCTCGCGGTCCTCGGTCTTCGTCTCCAGCTGACAACCCGGGCCCATGCTCAGCACGGTCCCGCCTTTGGCCGCATCCGCGAGAATCTCGAACGTCACATCACTCACTCTCGACCTCCTGCCGCCGGGGCCTCGTCGGCCCGCCAGCCCAAGGGAACCACACCGGGGGCCCTCAGGCAACGATCGTTGAAAGCTTCCCGCCAGCTCGCACCTGCCTCCGGTGCCGTCCAACACCCTGAGTAACAACGGGACCGCCCCTGGCAGGTGCTGACCCGAACTCGGGGCGTACCGGCACCAAGTTCGCCGCACGTGCGCCTGGATCAGCGACGGCCAGTCAGCTCATGGCCATGTACACGATCTCCCGCTGAGCGATGTCGCCGAGCTCGACACCGCGCTGGGTGGCGCGCTCGCGGCGCGCAGCGGCGCTGGACAACGCCCCGGCGACGGATGCCTGATCCGCCAGGGCGATGCCGACGATTCCCTCGCCCGTCTTGCGGTTGATCATGTTCCGCACCGCCCTGAACCCGGGTGTCGCTTTGATCTCAGGTAGTACGCTGGCCTTGAAGAAGGCGATGTTCTCGTCCACGGTGGCCGGATCCATCTTGGTCGGTGTGATCAACAGCGGGGACCCGGGCGCAGGTGGCCCGCCGGCCATCTCCTGCAAGACCTGCTCGTAGGACTGGACGTCCACGACTTTGCCACCGATGGCACTGGCAGCCTCCTGGCGCACCTTGGACGCGGCGGCGGCACTCGCCTCCATGTCGGCTTCGGTTTCCCACAGAGTGAGGATGCCCAGTGCCCCCGACTTCCGGTCGGCGCTGGCGGTGATCCCGCGGAAGCCCTTGAGCTCCTTGACCGCTGGTAGGACCACGTTCTCCAGGTGCTTAGTGGCGGCCTCGAAGTCGGACACACCTTCATTCAGAGTCATCCTCACGAACACGGGCCTCTCCTTCCGTCGTCTCGGTCCCACCCTACCGAGCCCTACCGGGCCCTGCCGTCGGCCGGGCGTCCACGAGGCGCGCCTCAGGCCGGGCGACTCGAGGAACATCGCCGGCCTCCTCGGAGCGGGAGGGCGTCCTCAGTGAGGCACCGGCGTGAGGTCCTCGGTGCGGAAGGCGGTGATGAGCTTGTCGAGGTCGCTGAGAAGGACGGGTCCGTGCATCGGCGCGATCCGCCGCGGTCGGCAATCCTCGATTGCCGCCAGCGCCCTTTCCAGACAGGCCGGATCGTTGGGCATGTAGCCGAACTGGCGCGCTGCCATCAGGCACAACTCGGTCGGATCGGCCTCGAGCGTGTCGCCCGGCGCCGGGCAGGCAAACAGGTCGTTGGGGAAGAGGGTCGCCGTCACCTCCTCATGGACCATCAGGCTGTCCCACTGATTGACGTAGGGGGTATGCAGGAACCGCAGCCGGTGGCTCCCCAAATCGATCAATTCGCCGTGTTCGACCGTACGCACGTCCCGCTCGGCGACATCCCTGAGGGACAGCACTGCGCAAAGCTCGGTCGAGAGCGGCACAGCCTCTGGGGCGACGTCCAGCCACTGGTTGACGGCACCCAGGGTGTCCGACTCCTGGTGCGAAACCACCAGGTAGCGCAGCGCCGACGGGTCGATGATCTGCTCAACGTGCTTGTAGAACCGGTCGAAGGTCTTGCGCATCATGGTGTTGATGAGTGCGGGGACCTCGGCGGCGATGACGAACATGTTGTACGACCCTGGCAGGACCAGCCCGGCCGCGGTCACATCGTCCTCGTCGAACATGCTGATCCGGTAGATCCGGTCGGCGATCTCCGTCGTCGTGAACATCCCACCACCCGCCCTTCCTCGGATACTGGTAACATCACCATCTCATACTGGTATTGTCAGTGTCAAGGAGGAGGTGGGGTGCATGCCAAGGCGCGCCGAGCTGACCGGCACCTCATACGCTCTGCTGGGGCTGCTCGCCGCCCGGACCGACGGGTGGAGTGCATACGAACTGGCCCAGCAGATGGGCCGGAGCCTCCGCTACGTGTGGCCGCGGGCGGAACGCAACCTCTACGACGACGTCAAACTGCTGGCCGAGCGAGGCCTGGCGCGCACCAAGCAGGAACCCACCGGCCGCCGTCCCCGCACCGTCTACTCGATCACCTCCAAGGGACGGCGGGCGCTACGCGAGTGGCTCTCCCGTGCAAGTGCCCCACTCACGATGGAGTCCGAAGCCCTGGTGCGGGTGTTCTTCGCCGACCACGGCACCCTGGACGACCTGCGTCGCACGATCAGGGGGGTGCGGGAGGAGGCCGAGGCGACCGAACGGGCGGTCGCCGAGATGGTCAGGGGGTACGAAAGCGACGGAGGCCCGTTTCCGGAGCGGCTCCATGTCATCGCCCTCATGGGCAAGCTCCTTCACGCCCACCGCGAGGCCCTTCGACACTGGGCCGACTGGGCCGAGGCCGAGGTCGCCTCATGGGCAGATGTCACCCGCGAGGGAGGCGCCCGAATTCCCGAGGAGGTGTTCGAGGAGATCATTGCGACAGCCGAGAGGCTGCCCGAACCCGCCCCCTGACAGACGGTCATTGGTCTCGCCCGCCGGGGCTACCAAGGGTGGCGACGCCAGGTGCCTGTCGCAGTTCCCGACGTAGAACGGGTGCCGGCAAAGGGAGCTTCGGTGCACAAGGGGCGCAACAGGTCATCCTGGCGCCTGGCGCCGCGTGACGGACCTTGTCGTTCGAGCGACCGGGCGGCACCATGGGGCGCGAAGGGAGCTCGGATGATCCTGACCCAGCACTACCTGGCCTGCCTCTCCCACGCCTCCTACCTGGTTGGCGACGAGGAGAGCGGTCGGGCAGTGGTGGTCGACCCTCGCCGCGACGTCGAGATCTACATGGACGAGGCGTCGGCCCACGGCCTTCGCATCGAGCGCGTCATCAACACCCACGTCCATGCCGACTTCCTCGCCGGCCACCTGGAACTGGCAGCTCGCACGGGCGCAACCATCTGCTACGGGGCCGGCGCTCAGGTGGAGTTCCCCATCGAGGAGCTCACCGACGGACAGGAACTGTCCTTGGGGGAGGTCACCCTCCGGGTTCTGGCCACCCCCGGCCACACCCCGGAGTCGATCTGTCTCACTGTCCTCGAGCACCCGACCGACGAGGTGCCCTATGGCGTGCTCACGGGCGACACTCTCTTCGTCGGGGACGTCGGGCGACCCGACCTGCTGGCTTCCGCCGGGGAAGACTTGTCCGCCGACGCCCTGGCGAGACAGCTCTACCACTCGCTGCGCCAGAAGCTGTTGGTCCTACCTGACGAGACCCGGGTGCTGCCGGCTCACGGCGCCGGGAGCTCCTGCGGCAAGGCCCTCTCGAGCGAGACCACCTCCACCATCGGCGAGCAGCGCCGGACGAACTACGCCCTCCAGGACATGACCGAGGACCAGTTCGTCGCCGCCGTCACCGAGGGCCAGCCGGTCCGGCCCCGCTACTTCTCCTTCGATGCCAGCGCCAACCGCAGCCTCCATCAACTGCTCGACGAGGCGGAGCCGACGGCGCTCTCCATCGAGGAGGTGCTCGCCCGACAACAAGGCGGAGCCCTGCTCCTCGACCCCCGCGAGCCTTCCGACTTCGCCGCCGGCCACCTGCGAGGAGCGCTCAACATCGGCCTGCAGGGCCGATTTGCCGAGTGGGCGGGAGACGTCATCCCGCCCGAGCGCGACGTCGTCCTGGTCGGTGACCCGGCGATCAGCCGCGAGGCCAAGGTCCGCCTCGGCCGGGTCGGCCTGGATCGGGTGGTGGGCGAGCTGGCGGACCTCGGCGCGGTGTTCGCGTCCCGCCCCGACCTGGTGGAGGCGAGCTCGCGCCTCACCATCGCCCAGTTGGCCGAGCTGCGCGGGCTGGACCCCGACCTCCAGGTCCTCGATGTACGCGCTCCAGGAGAGACGGCGGCCGGGGTCCTACCGGGCGCTCGGGAGATCCCCCTGGCGGTGCTGGCCGACTCCCTCGATGCCCTGGACCCTCACCGGCCGGTCGTCACCTACTGCGCCGGCGGCTACCGCTCGCAGGTCGCCGCCAGCCTCCTGGCCCAGGCCGGCTTCTCCGACGTCTCGGACCTGCTGGGCGGCTACGCCGCCTGGTCGAGCGCCGGGCTGCCCGTCACCACATCCCACGACGCCCCGGCTCCGGCTGGGACGCCGCAGGTCGGGGCCCGAGCCGCCGCCTCGGCGGTGGCGGGGGGCGCCCTGCTCCTCGATGTCCGGGAGCTGGACGAGTGGCAGTCCGGTCACGCCCCGGGCGCCACCCTCATCCCCATGGGCGAGGTGCACGCCCGCCATGAGGAACTGCCGCGAGACCGGCGGATCGTGGTGGTGTGCCGCTCCGGCGGCAGGTCGGCGGCCGTCACCGACGCCCTCTTGGCCAGCGGGTTCGACGCCGTCAACCTGGCCGGCGGCATGTGCGCGTGGACCTCCGCCGGGCTGCCGGTGGTCACCGACACTCACCTACCCGGTCCCGGGGGGAGGAGCGGGGCACCTTGCCGCGAGTGCCGGCACTGATCACCCAACCTGAGGGGCCCGACTGGAACCGATGGGGATACGGGAACAACTCGATCCAGGCACTCGACGTGCTCGTCGTCGGATGAAGGTGACGGATCCGCTGGCTGGGGACGACAGCCACCTCGATGAGTTCAGACAGCGCTATCGGATGGCGCCCGACGAGGCGACCCGCCAGATCGAGCTGGCGGTCACCGGGGGTGACTGGGGCGTGTACGGGTACACGACCGTCGATCAGGCCCGC
>DASRBO010000202.1:0-4028 GCA_035653595.1 Acidimicrobiales bacterium
CCCAGGAGGTGATGTCCATCCACCGCTGCTGACGCGTTGATCCCGGCGCTGCCGCCACTGCGACCAGAGGTGGCCGCTTTCAGCCGGAACAGGTGGCCGGAATCAGCCGGAACAGGTGGCCGAATTCACTGGAATCTCCACCTGGCGAGCCAGCAGGGCTTGGCCGAAGGCGTCACCTTCGAGTGGTCCGGTCCCCAGGGTCATCTCGACACCATGGCCGCCGGCTGTGGTGGCGTCCAGACAATTGACTCCGGGCCGGCTCCTCGCCGGCTACAGCTGGACTCGCCCCATAGGAGCCCGGCGGGGAATCGGCGGCCATGTGACTCTGCTCAACTTCCTCATGACCATGGGCACCCAGGCCCTCGGCTACGACGAGCACCGTCCTTTCGCCGAGGAGCGGGTCGGCGCGATCCTGGGGGAGGGCTGGCGGCCTTGAGGGACAGCGTCCACGCCCTGACCGGCATTCCTTACCTGCCTAAAAACCCCAAGAAGTTGCGAACCCGGTCAAGAGTCAGGGAGCGCCGAGTCGGTGCCCCGGCGAACCGAATCGCGCCCGCGTCGCTAAGAAATCCGCTGTTTATGCGGTGCTGTCACCGGAATGCCGTCGGGCGAGTTCCCCGCGATCGACGGGTAGGGCCCGGGCCTCACAACCGCCTGCGCCAAGCCCTAACAGGAACAACCAGAGCTCCGCCGAAGACTGACCCGGGGTCCCACCTGTCCGGCGGTATGTGGCGGTCCTCCCGGCGGGCGGCGCGCGTCATTCGGGGATGCTCGGACTCAGCGAGACGGTCGAGGCTTCTGCTGTGGGGGCGACCCCCCAAAATCCGCGACCCCGCCGGCTCGGCTCGGACAGATTGGAGGGGTGACGGACAACGGCGATGCCCTGGACCAGGGACGGGCACTGCAGGTGGCCCAGCGCCTCGTACAGCAAGGCGTCATCGGCGGTCCCTTACAGCTACTTCGGAGCGGATCGAACCACGTCTTTCGGGCAGGGGAGCTCGTCCTCAGGATCTCGGAGGCCAGTGGATACCGAGGGTCCGAGATCGCGGTCGTTCAGCGACTGGCCGAAGCCGGGGTGCCGGTCCTGTCCCCCCGGGCTGACCTGGGCGTGGTCGAAGGTGTGTGGGCAACCCTGTGGGACTACATCGAGCCCGACCTGGCCGCCCCCGTCGACTTCGCCGGGCTGGGCCGTGGCATCGCTCGACTCCATGCTGTGCCCGCGGAGCGGTTGGCCGACGTGGTCCCCCTGCCCTGGTATGCCGAGGCGTCTTGGCTCCGCATCGAGCACAACCTCGAACTGGCGGCCACCACGGGCATCTTGAGCGAGGTCGAGGTGGCAGCCCTCCGGCAGGTTTGCGAGGAGCTGCGCGGATGGGATCGAGTCGACCCCGGCGAGCCAGTCGTCGTGTGCCACGGCGACGTCCACCCGGCCAACGTCCTCATGCATCACGGCCAACCGGTGATCATTGACTGGGACCTGATCTGTCTGGGTCCCGCGGCCTGGGATCACGCCGCCCTCCTTACCTGGCCCGAGCGCTGGGGCGGCGGCCCCACCGACTACTCCGACTTCGCCATGGGCTACGGGAAGGACTTCTCCGACGATCCCCTGGCGCGCCGTCTTGCTCGAGTCCGGCTCATTGGCCCCACCATCAACATGATCCGGCTCGGTGCTTCGGACGAGCGCGCTCGCAGACAGGCCAAGACACGCATGCGGTACTGGATGGGTGATCCCGACGCTCCTCAGTGGACTCCGCTGTGAGTACGGATACCACCGGAGCGCCACACCGAGCCGGCGGTCGGGACTAGGCGCGCCCGCTGTATCCCACGGGTTACGGGGACAGTGGCACGATCAGGGCATCACCGACGCGTAGAGGCGAAGCGATGGCCCTGTCCGCACTGCCACGGATTGAACGGCTCCACCTAGCGGACCTCGTCCTCCCCCAGGGTCACCCGGCCGCTCGGGACGGGGGCCAAGCGGTGGTGTTCGGCTTCGTGATCGACCACCCGGAGGGCGCAATCGTGGTTGACACGGGAGTCGGGCAGGACAACGCCTTCATCGACCAGGCCTACGCGCCGACGGTGAGGGACCTCTCCGACGCCCTGTCCGGGGTCGGCGTCGACCCGGGATCCGTGGTGGCCGTGGTCAACAGCCACCTGCACTTCGACCACTGCGGCCAGAACCCCACCTACTACGGAGGCGGCATCCCCGTCTTCGTCCAGGCCGAAGAGGTCGAGGCGGCGAAGGAGCGCTTCTACACGGTGCCGGAGTGGGCGGCCGTGCCGGCGGCCCAGCTCCGTGCCCTCCGGGGTGACGAGTCCATCGCGGAGGGAGTCACGATCCTCTCAACCCCCGGCCACACCCGGGGCCACCAGTCGGTGCTGGTCGAGGGCGGCGGCCAGAGGGTTGTGCTGGGCGCCCAGGCGGTCTGGGACATCGACGAGTTCGATCGGGAGAAGGCCAGCCCCGCCAACGTGGATGCCGAGGACCTACGCGAGGCCGCCGTTTTCTCCATCCGGCGCCTCAAGGCCCTGGACCCGGACTTGGCGTACTTCAGCCACCATCCCGGTGTCTTTCGCAGGAACCGGTAACGGCCTCGTGCGCAAGCAGTACCACTTCTGGCCCGGTGAGCACGGACTCGACGCCTGGGACGTCGATCGCCTGATCGTGCTCGCCCGCCAGCTGCCGGTCGAGGAAGTCGAGCTGGCCGACCTGTCGGAGATCGACACCGTCTACTGGTTCGACGACGTCCACCGACCAACAGTGCGCGAGGTCGTCGCGCACATCCGGCTCGTCCGGGACGTCGACGGCTCCTATCCGGTGATCCTCGGACCGAACAACCGAGTCATGGACGGGATGCACCGTGTCGCTCGCGCCCTGCTCGAGGGCCAGAGCACGATCCGAGCCGTCCGGCTGGGAGAAGCCCGAGCCCGACTACCGAAACTGCCGACCGGAGGACTTGCCGTACTGAGTGCCGCCTGGCCGGCGGTAGAGGGCAGCCTCGATCCCTTGGGGCGTGTCGTTCTGGGACAGGTGCCTACTTGACCCTATCACGGCGTGAGAGTCCAGGATGGAGTCATGGACCGGGAGCGAACGGTGCTTGGCATAGGCGCCTTTGCCCGGCTCAGCGGAATTTCGATCCCCAGGCTGCGGCGCTATCACGAGGCCGGGTTGCTGGTTCCAGCCGATGTGGATGCCTCAAGCGGATACCGGACCTATCGGCGAGCCCAGCTAGCCCAGGCTCGAGAGCTCAGCCGCCTCCGCCGAGCAGACGTGCCCCTGCAGGACCTGGCGGCGGCAATGTCGGCCGACCCGAGCGTCCGGCTGGGGGTCTTGCTGGCGCACCGGCGCATGCTCGAGGACCGGCTGGTGGCGGGCCAGCGAATGATCGAACTGGTGGACCAACTGATTCGGGAGGAACGAGTGAGTTCGACGAGCGAGAGCCTCCAGCCAATGGAGGTCATCATCAGAGTGGCCGACGTCGAGCGGACCATCGGTTTCTACCGCGACGTCCTGGGCTTCGACTTTCAGCCCAGTGACCACGAGGACGCTCCCTTGCACTACAACGCCACCGGCGGGGCCTGGGACCCCGAAGGGTTCTTCCTGTTCACTGTCTTCCCTGCCGGTGAGTGGACAACCAGGGCCGAGTTCGGGTTCCAGGTCGACGACGTCGATGAGGTATGGGCCAGGGCCAAGACGCATCCTGGCGCCCAACTCCGTCCGCCGAAGGACTCGGACCACGTCCCTCGGAACGCGACCATCGCAGATCCCGATGGCAACCGCATCAACCTCTACCAGCGCTTCGCCGAAAGCCTCGCGACCTTCGAGCCCCACCCGAAGTGATTGGTTACTGGGGTATTGCGGTCTGAGCCGGCGTTCTGGGATAGGCGCCCTGGTCGATTGCGTGGCTGGTATGGGATACTTGGTGCGCAAGGTATCTGTACCAAGTATGATGGGCTCATGCCAGCGATCCAGCAATACGTGGTCTCCGCCTCCGGGCAGATGTCTCTCCCAGCGGGGGCTCGGCACC